>NZ_JARGEO010000005.1:0-417333 GCF_029210525.1 Mycoplana sp. MJR14 | reverse complement strand
CCGGCCGCTTCCGCCGGGGGGGGGGGGGGGGGGGGGGTGGGGGCCCCCCCCCCCGGGGGGGGGGGGGGCGCCCCCGCGGGGGGGGGGGGGGGCCCACGGCGACAAAGAAGTCACCCCACCCCGGACCTACGGTCCGACCCTCCCCCTCAAGGGGAGGGTGATGAACACTTGAGGAAACGTGCATGGCATATGACTACATCATCACCGGCGCCGGGCCTGCGGGTTGCGTGCTCGCCAATCGCCTTTCCGAGGATGCCTCCGTGCGGGTGCTGCTGCTGGAGGCCGGGGGCGGCGACTGGAACCCGCTGTTCCACATGCCGGCGGGCTTTGCCAAGATGACCAAGGGTGTCGCCAGCTGGGGCTGGGAAACCGTGCCGCAGAAGCACATGAAGGGCCGCGTGCTGCGCTACACCCAGGCCAAGGTCATCGGCGGCGGCTCGTCGATCAATGCGCAGCTCTATACCCGCGGCAATGCGGTGGATTACGACCTCTGGGCCGCCGAGGACGGCTGCGAGGGCTGGGACTACCGCTCCGTCCTGCCCTATTTCAAGCGCGCGGAGGACAACCAGCGCTTCGCCGACGACTACCATTCCTATGGCGGGCCGCTCGGCGTCTCGATGCCGGTCTCGGGGCTGCCGATCTGCGACGCCTATATCCGTGCCGGCCAGGAGCTCGGCATTCCGCACAACCACGATTTCAACGGTCGCCAGCAGGCGGGCGTCGGCTTCTACCAGCTGACGCAACGCGACCGCCGCCGCTCCTCGGCCTCGCTCGCCTATCTCTCGCCGATCAAGGACCGCAAGAACCTGACCGTCCGCACCGGCGCCCGCGTCGCCCGCATCCTGCTCGAGGGTACGCGGGCCACAGGCGTCGAGGTCGTCACCGCACGCGGCATCGAGACGATCCGGGCCGAGCGCGAGGTTCTCGTCTCCTCCGGCGCCATCGGCTCGCCGAAGCTGCTTCTGCAGTCCGGCATCGGCCCGGCCGACCACCTGAAGTCGGTCGGCGTCGAGGTGAAGCACGACCTGCCGGGCGTCGGCTCCAACCTGCAGGACCATCTGGACCTGTTCGTCATTTGCGAATGCACCGGCGACCACACCTATGACAACGTGGCGAAGCTGCACCGCACGCTCTGGGCCGGCCTGCAATACGTGCTGTTCCGCTCCGGCCCGGTGGCCTCCTCGCTCTTCGAGACGGGCGGCTTCTGGTATGCCGATCCGGATGCGCGGTCGCCGGACATCCAGTTCCACCTGGGCCTCGGCTCGGGCATCGAGGCCGGCGTGGAACGGCTGAAGAACGCCGGCGTGACGCTGAACTCCGCCTATCTGCACCCGCGCTCGCGCGGCACGGTTCGCCTTGCATCGGCCGATCCTGCGGCCGCGCCGCTGATCGACCCGAACTACTGGGAGGATCCGCACGACCGCCGGATGTCGATCGAGGGGCTGAAGATCGCCCGCGAGATCATGCAGCAGGCGGCGCTGAAGCCCTTCGTCCTTGCCGAACGGCTGCCCGGCCCCAAATACGTCACCGACGAGGATCTGTTCGACTACGGTTGCGCCAATGCCAAGACGGACCACCACCCCGTCGGAACCTGCAAGATGGGAACGGGGGCGGATGCCGTCGTCGGGCTCGACCTCAGGGTGCACGGGCTCGAGGGCCTGCGCGTCTGCGACAGCTCCGTGATGCCGCGGGTGCCCTCCTGCAACACCAACGCGCCGACGATCATGGTCGGCGAGAAGGGCGCCGACATCATTCGCGAGCTGCCGCCGCTGCCGCGGCAGATCTTTGCCCACGAGCGCAACGATACCCGTGCGCGCGCCCGCGCCGACATCCGATAGGAGCCTCGCATGATCCGCCACTGTGTGTTCATCCGCTTCAAGCCGACGATCAGCGCCGCGGCCAAGAGCGAGATCTTCGACGAGGTCGCAGCCCTGAAGGGACGCATCGCCGGCCTGCTCGCCGTCCATGTCGGCACGAACGTCAGCCCCGAGACCGGCATGGACAAGGGCTTTTCCGACGGCTTCATCGTCGATTTCGACGACAGTTTCGCCCGCGATGCCTATCTCGTCGACGCGGAACACCAGAAGGTCGGGGCAAAGATCGTCGCCGCCGCTCTGGACGGGGCGAACGGCGTGCTTGTCTATGACCTCGAAACAGACGATTGATCAGGCATGCAAGACGATCCCCGCGCTTTCCTCGCCGCCCTGTTCGACGAAGCCGTCAAGGCCGCGGACCCGCTTTCGGCCATCCGCGCCCATCTGCCGGCGCCGCCGAAAGGCCGCACTGTCGTCGTCGGCGCCGGCAAGGCGGCAAGCCAGATGGCAAAGGCGTTCGAGAGCCTGTGGGACGGCCCGCTGGAGGGCGTGGTCGTCGCCCAGCACGGGCCGGTCGCGGCCTGCGAGAGGATCGCAGTGCTGCAGGCCGCCCACCCGGTGCCGGATGCGGCCGGGCTCACGGCGGCCGCGCGACTGCTGGAGACGGTGCGGGGGCTGACGGCGGACGATCTCGTGGTCGCGCTGATTTCCGGCGGCGGCTCCGCGCTGCTGCCGGCGCCGGCCGGAGGGCTGACGCTGGAAGACGAGATCGCCGTCAATCGCGCCCTGCTCGCCTCCGGCGCGCCGATCTCGGCGATGAACGTCGTGCGCAAGCACGTCTCGCAGATCAAGGGCGGCCGGCTCGCCCATGCCGCGGGACCGGCGCGGGTGGTCAGCCTGATCGTCTCCGACATTCCCGGCGACAATCCCGCCCATGTCGCTTCCGGCCCGACCGTCCCGGACGGTTCGACGCCGCAGGATGCGCGCGAGATCGTCCGCCAGTACCGGATGAACCTGCCGGACCGGGTGCTGAAGCACCTGGCCTCCGCCGAAGCCGCAGCGCCCGGCCCGCAGGACGCGACCTTCGCCAGCCACGAGCACCATGTCATCGCCTCGGCCCGCGTCTCGCTCGAAGCCGCCGCGGCCAGGGCGCGCGCGGCGGGCGTTGAGACCGTGATCCTGTCGGATGCCATCGAGGGCGAGGCGCGCGACATCGGGCTGATGCATGCGGCGATCGCCCGCGAGGTGCGCACGCGCGGCCGCCCCTTCGCCGCCCCGGTGCTGATCCTCTCCGGCGGGGAGACGACCGTGACGATCGGGGACGAGGGATACGGCAAGGGCGGACGCAACAGCGAATTCCTGCTGTCGTTTGCGCATGCGATCGAGGGGCTGGACGACGTCCATGCGCTTGCCGCCGACACCGATGGCCGCGACGGCTCGGAACACAATACCGGCGCCTTTGCCGATGGCGGCTCGGTCCTGCGGATGCGGGCTGCCGGCGAGGATCCGCGCGCGCGGCTGCTCGGTCATGACGCCTACACCGCCTTCGAGGCGATCGGCGACATCTTCACCACCGGCCCGACGGGGACGAATGTCAACGATTTCCGGGCGATCCTGATCCGCTGAGGGGCGCGGCGGCCAGTCCGCTCTTGCGGCATCTGACCCTAGTGGGCGCGCTGCTCGTTGCGCTTCCGCGTCGCGGCCGCCTTCTTCGCGGAGGCGGAGCGCTCGGCCGCGGTTCTGCCGGCGGAGGCCGCGCCACCCTTCCGCCCGCCCTTTCGGGAAGAGACATGCGTGTCGGGCCTGCCGCGGCCGGAGCCGGACTTGTTGCCGCCGCCGTCCTCCTTGTTGACCGTTGCCCAGGCGCGGCGCTCGGCTTCCTTCTCGGACAGGCCGCGATCCTCGTAGCTGTCCGCGATGTGCTCGGCCTTGCGCTTCTGCTTGTCCGTGTAGCTCGACTTGTCTCCGCGTGGCATGTTCGTCTCCTTCCGGGGTGTGGACGATGCCGTGCCGGCATCGCATTGCCCTCAAACGGCGGTGCGGCGGACATGTTCCGGGGCAGGGCCCGGCTGCCCGGACCTCGCCTTGCGGCCCGCGTGGATGAACACGCGCTCAGCCGAACTTCACGAGGTTGAGCGCCGGCAGCGGGCCGCCCGGGAACTCGACTAGCTTGCCGCCGACGGCGATCGGGCCGAGGTCGATCCCGAAGAAGCCGAGACGGTCGATCAGGGCGCCGACGTCGGCCCTGGCTGCCGCGTCGTCGCCCGAAAAGAAGAGCACGCGCTTGCCGCCTTCGGCCTGCGGGTTGCCGGACAGAAGATGGGGCTGCAGGTGGTTGAAGGCCTTCACCACGCGGGCGCCCGGGACGAGATCGGCAAAGACCTCGCTCGAAAGCCGACCCCGCAATTCCGCCTTGCGAAAGGCCGGCAGTTCGATCGGGTTGTTGGCGTCGATGACGATGCGGCCGTTCCAGGCGGGCAGGCCGGCCAGGGCCTCGGGCAGCTTCGACCAGGGGACGGCGACGAGGACGAGGTCGGCGCTTGCCGCCTGCTCGCGCGTGGCTGCGGTGACGAAGGGCGCAAGTTCCGTCTCGATGTCTGCAAGCGAGGCCGGACCGCGGCTGTTGGCGATGACGGCAGGAATGGCGTTCTTCGCCAAGGCGCGGGCGAAGGCGGAACCGATGTGGCCGGAGCCGATGATGCCGATGGACATGGGATCTTCCTTTCGTGGAGCGAGGGGCGGAGCCATCGCCCGCATTGGCGCGGGTGGGGCGGGAGGGGCGGGAGGCGGTTGCGCCTCCCGCGCTCACCTGTCGATAGGCGGGCTGTTGGGCGGCCGGCCCGCGCCTCAGGCCGTGAAGCCGCCGTCGGCGACGATGTCGGCGCCGGTGACGAAGGCCGCTTCGGGGCTGGCGAGATAGGCGACGACGCTTGCGACCTCATGCGCCTTACCGTAGCGGCCGATCGCCATGCCGGGGCCGACGATCTTTGAGACGGGGCCGCCGTCCGGGTTCATGTCGGTGTCGGTCGGGCCGGGATGCACGGTGTTGACGGTGATGCCCTTCGGCCCGAGGTCGCGCACCAGGCTGCGGTTGAAGCCGGCGACGGCGCCCTTGGTCAGCGTGTAGAGCGAGGCGGTCGGGAAAGCGGCGTAGCGCACCATCGACGAGCCGATGTGGATGACGCGGCCGCCGGCCGTCATGTGCCGAACCGCTTCCTGCGTCGCCACGAAGACGCCGGTGACGTTGACGGCGATCATGCGCTGGTAGTCG
This sequence comes from Mycoplana sp. MJR14, assembly GCF_029210525.1. Lineage (NCBI taxonomy): Bacteria > Pseudomonadati > Pseudomonadota > Alphaproteobacteria > Hyphomicrobiales > Rhizobiaceae > Mycoplana > Mycoplana sp. MJR14. The sequence goes on along the minus strand of NZ_JARGEO010000005.1, from coordinate 412,248 downwards.
TCGAAGCTGATCTCCTCGATCGGGCCGCCGAGCGCAATGCCGGCGTTGTTGACGAGAATGTCGATGCTGCCGAAGGTCTCGACGACCTTGCCGACAGCGGCGCGAACGGCTTCCGGGCTGCCGGCGTCGGCGGCGATGGCCAGCGCGCGGCCACCCTTTGCCTGGATGCCGGCGACAACGGCGGCGGCCTTTTCCGGCGAGCCGTTGTAGGTCAGGGCGACGGCGGCGCCATCGGCTGCGAGCCGCGCTGCGATGGCGGCGCCGATCGAGCGCGAGCCGCCGGTCACGAGCGCGACCTTGCCGGCCAGCGGAGATGCGAGCGTCTTTGCCGCGGTTTCGGAAAGGGGAGAGGCCTGGTTCATTGTCGTTGCTCCTTCGGTTGGCGGTGGGGTCCGGCGTTTCGATGGAGCAAATATTGCGCTTTCATTCACCCATGATTAGTCTCAGGTGATTGTCATTTCTATCAAGCATTCGTTGAAAATGGAAACACTGGCCAATCTCGAAAGCTTCGTGCGCAGTGCCGAAACTGGCAGCTTCTCCGCGGCCGGCCGGCGGCTGGCGCTGACGCCGGCTGCCGTCAGCCGCAACGTGGCGATGCTGGAGCGCAATCTCGGAACGCGGCTGTTCCTGCGCAGCACGCGCAAGCTGACGCTGACCGAGGACGGCGAGCGGTTCCTGACGCAGATCCGTGACAATCTGGAGGGGCTGCAGGCCGCGATCGCGGCGGTCTCCGGCGGGGAGGGGGAGCCGGCGGGCGTGCTCAAGGTCAGTCTCAGCCCGACCTTCGGCATGGACCATATCCTGCCGCTGCTGCCGGCCTTCCTGAACCGCTATCCGGCGATCCGGCCGGAATGGCATTTCGAGAACCGGCAGGTCGACCTGGTCGGAGAGGGATACGACGCGGCGATCGGCGGCGGGTTCGAACTGTCCTCCGGCGTCGTCGCGCGCGCCCTGGCGCCGGCCCACCTGATCGCGGTCGCCTCGCCGCAATACATGATCGGCCGGCCGCCTCCGGAAACCCCGAAGGCGCTGGCTGCGATGCAAGGCATCGTCATGCGCTCGGCCCGGACCGGCCGGGTGCGGGCGTGGACGATGCGCAATGCCGCGGGCGAGGAGATGCCGGCGCAGCTGGCCGAGACGATCGTCTTCAACGACCCGGCCGCGATGGGTCGGGCGGCCGCTGCAGGCCTCGGCGTCACGCTCATGTCGGTGCCCGACGCGCTGCCCTATCTCGACACCGGCAGCCTCGTCCGGCTGCTTCCGCAATGGCATGCGGATCTCGGCGTGGTCTCGATCTACTATGCCAGCCGCACGCTGCTCCCGGCCAAGACGCGGGCGTTCATCGACTTCCTCGTCGATGCGTTCCGGCGGCAGGGCCTGCCGGAGCGGTTTTCGGCGACCGGCGGCAAGGGTTGAGCCGCTGCCAAAATGCCGGCAACCCGGTTTCGGTTTTGCGTTTCCTGCGCTATCCAGACGGAAAGACATCGGCGGAGAGCGGCATGGCGGGTGCGGAGGTGCGGATCGGGGAGAGCTGGCGGGCGCCGCTTTCGGAGGAATTTGCAAGCCCCTACATGGCGGCGCTGAGGAGCTTTCTCGTCCGCGAGAAGGAGCAGGGAAAGCGGATCTTTCCGAAGGGAGCGGAGTATTTCCGCGCTCTCGACCTGACGCCGCTTTCGGAGGTCAAGGTCGTGATCCTCGGTCAGGACCCCTATCACGGCGAGGGACAGGCGCACGGGCTCTGCTTCAGCGTGCGCCCGGGCGTGCGCATCCCGCCGTCGCTCGTCAACATCTACAAGGAAATGGCCACCGACCTGGGGATCGAGCCGGCGCGGCACGGCTTCCTCGAGCACTGGGCGCGACAGGGCGTGCTGCTGCTCAACAGCGTCCTGACGGTGGAGATGGGCCGTGCCGCCTCGCATCAGGGGCAGGGGTGGGAGCGGTTCACCGATGCGGTGATCCGCGCCGTCAACGACAACGACCAGCCGGTCGTCTTCATGCTCTGGGGCTCCTACGCGCAGAAGAAGGCGGCGTTCGTCGACCGGACGAAGCATCTGGTGCTGCGCGCGCCGCATCCCTCGCCGCTTTCGGCGCACAACGGCTTCTTCGGCTGCCGGCATTTCTCCCAGGCGAACGCCTTCCTGGAGAGCCGTGGCCGCCCGCCGATCGACTGGGCGCTGCCGCAGCACCCGGAGTAGCCCCAAGGCTGCCGGACCTCTTCTCCCCGGCGGGGAGAGGTGGGGCGCAGCGCCGGACGAGGGGCCGGTATCAGGCCGGGCGCGCCAGCGTTTCCGCAAGCAGGGCCAGCACCGCGTCCGCGTCGATGCCGATGCAGGCGTGCTGGCTCGGCAGTTCGTCCCAGTTCCCCGGCGGGAAGGCGCGACCATCGGGCTTCTGGATGGTCTGGCCGTCGGCGATGCCGCCGGCGACGACGCGGATCGCGCCGCTGCGGGTGGTGAAGAGCTCGGGCGCGACGAGATAGATGCAGGCGCAGCTGTCGTGGACGACCATGCCGTCCTTCACGTGCCGGCCGTAGAAGTCGATATAGAGCTGCGAGATGTCCGACAGCAGCTTCGCCCGGGCGCCGCCCTTCCGGACGATCTCGTCCAGCAGCGTGCGCGTCATCACCGTCTTCATCGTCACGTCGAGGCCGACGACGGTCACGTTCCAGGGGGCGGTCATCACCACGTCGGCCGCCTCCGGATCGCCGTGGATGTTGGCTTCGGCCGCGGGCGTGATGTTGCCGGGAACGTCGAAGGCGCCGCCCATGATGATCACCTGCTTCACGAGGGCCGCGATCTGCGGGTCTTCCTTCAGCGCAAACGCGAGGTTCGACATGCGGCCGACGGCGATCAGCGTCACCTCGCCGGGATTTTCCCGCACGGTATCGATGATGAAGCGGTGGGCGGGGCGCGGGTCGACGGGCAGGTCGATCGTCTGCGGCACGTCGATATTGCCGAGGCCGTCATGGCCGTGGATCATCACCGGCCAGTCGACCGGGTTGCGCATCGGGTCGAAGGCCTTGCCGTCGCCCCTGGCGACCGGTGCGGTGATGTTCCATTCGCGCTTGAGAAACAGCGCGTTGCGGGTCGTCGTCTCGACGGAGGCATTGCCGAAGACGGTGGTGATGCCGATCAGATCGATCTCGGGATGCTGGTGCAGGAACAACAGCGCCATGGCGTCGTCGATGCCGGGATCGGTGTCGAATATGACCTTGTGCATGAGGCGGATCTTTCGGTTCTGTGGGCCGCGCTACTGGAAGCGGCGGATCGAGAAGGCGTCGAGCGCGGGGTTCAGGTCGCCGGCAAACAGATCGGCAACGTGGCGGCCGGTGGTGGCTGCGAGCGTCAGGCCGAGATGGCCGTGGCCGAAGGCGAAGGCGATGCGCGGGTCGCCCGGATGGAGGCCGATGACGGGGACCGAATCCGGTGTCGAGGGCCGGCGCCCCATCCATTCGGTGCCGCCCTCATCGGGCAGGTCCGGCACATAGCGGCGCATCTTCTTGCGCATGGCGGCGGCGCGCGCGTAATTGGCGGCCGTCTCCGGCTTTGCCAGTTCGACGGCGCCGCCGACGCGCAGCATGTTCTCGAAGGGCGTGGCGACAAAGCCGTGCTCGGAAAAGAACACCGGCATCTCCAGCGTCACCGACGGATTGACGAAGGTGGTGTTGTAGCCCCGCTCGGTCTCCAGGTAGACGTGCAGGCCGACCCGCTCGACGAGCGGCTTCGACCAGACGCCGGCGGCGACGACGACCTTGTCGAAGAGGTGGTTGTTCTGCGCCTCGGTACGGACGGATATGCCCTCGTGGTTCCAGGAGAGCGAGGAGACGGCGGCATCGATGAACGATGCGCGCTCGCGGATCGCCGCCTGCAGGCGGCGCAGGAAGGTCAGCGGATACTCGAACGTCTGGTAGCCGTCATTGTAGATCGCACCGGCGAAATTGCCGGTGAGCGCCGGGACGCGGCGGCGCGTCTCGGCGGCGTCGAGCTTCTCGACGTCGAAGCCGCCGAGGAGGCGGGCGTTATCCACCTCGTGGGCGAAGGCCTTGTCGCGGGCGGCCTCGGTGTCGAAGATCGCAAGCGCGCCCGTCTTGCGGATATGGCCGTAAATGCCGATCGTCTGCGCCATGGCGGCGTGATCGGCGGCGGCGGTCCGCATCAGGAAGGTGAGGGCCTTGCGGGAGCGCTCGACCTGGGCGGGGCGGGAGGCGGCGAGCAGGCGTATCAGCCAGGGCAGCAGCGAGGGCACGTCGCCCCAGCGAAGGGCGAGCGGCCCGAGCGGATCGAGCAGCCAGCGGGGCGCGGACAGCAGCATGCCGGGGCGGGCGATCGGGTCGATCTCGGGAACGGCGAGGATGCCGGCATTGCCGACGGAGGCCGGCAGCCCGCCGGCATCGCGCTCGATGATGGTCACCTGATGGCCGCGGTCGAGAAGGTGAAGTGCCGTGGCGCAGCCGATGATGCCGCCGCCGACGATGCCGATATGTGCCATGCCTGTCCTGCTTTTGGTCCGCCGAAAGGGTGCGCCGCGCGACTCCCCTTTCCTGTCGGGCCGGACGATAGACGGAAAAGAAAAGCCTGTCGACCGCGTGCGGCCCAGGCTCCAATTTCCGGTTGGAACCGCGGGTTGCCGGCCCGCCCCTATCGGGGCGAGGCCGGCCCGGCTGCCGTCCGCGTCGTCTCGCGCCGGCGGACGGTCTGCCACAGGAAGGCGCCGACGAAGAGGATCGTCATCAGCACGACGATGGTCGGGGCCGGGGCGCTGTCGAGGAAGAAGCTCAGGTAGATCCCGGAAAGCGAGGCGCCGACGGCGACGAGGACGGCGACGGCGAGCATCGCGCCGAAGCGGCGGGTCAGAAGCGCTGCGATCGCCCCCGGCGCCACCAGCATGGCCACCGACAGGATGATGCCGACCGCCTTCAGCGCGCCGACGACGACGAGCGAGAGCACCGCGAGCAGGCCGTAGTGGAGCAGGCGGACGGGCAGGCCGATCGCCGCGGCGTGCTGTCGGTCGAAGGCCTGCACCAGCAGGTCCTTGCGGAAGACCAGGATGAAGCCGGTGCAGGCGAGCGCGATCAGGCCGGTCTCCAGCAGATCGGAGGTCGCGATGCCCAGCATGTCGCCGAACAGGATATGGTCCAGATGGACGTCGGATTCGATCGAGACGTAGAGCACGATGCCAAGGCCGAACATGCCGGAAAAGACGATGCCGAGGACCGTATCCTCCTTCACGCGGCTGTTGTTGCGGATATAGCCCGCCGCCAGCGCGCAGAAGAGGCCGGCGACGAAGGCGCCGATGGCAAAGGGAAGGCCGATGACGTAGGCGATGACGACGCCGGGCAGCACGGCATGCGAGACCGCGTCGCCCATCAGCGACCAGCCCTTGAGCACCAGATAGCAGGAGAGCAGCGCCATCGGCACGGCGATCATCAGGGTCACGGCGAAGGCATACTGCATGAAGCCGAGGCGGAAGGGCAGCAGCGCCAGTTCGAGGGTCTCGCTCATGCGGTTCCTCCGCGCTGCTCCAGCGCCAGCCGGCCCTTGCGGCGGATCGCGATCAGCCCGTGCTTCGGGGCCAGGACGAAGGCGGCGAGGAAGATCAGCGTCTGCAGCACGACGATGATGCCGCCGGTGGCGCCGTCGAGGAAGTAGGAGACATAGGCGCCGACGAAGCTCGTGCCGGCGCCGAGCAGGGCGGCGATCACGATCAGCCGCTGGAAGCGGTCGGTCAGCAGATAGGCGGTGGCGCCCGGCGTCACCACCATGGCGATGACCAGGAAGGCGCCGACGGTCTGCATGGCGGCGACGGTGGAGGCGGCCAGCAGCGTGAAGAACAGCAGCTTGAGCGCCAGCGGCTTCAATCCGATCGAGCGGGCATGGTTCTCGTCGAAGAAGGTCACCATCAGGTCCTTCCACTTCAGGAGCAGGATCAGGAGCGTCACGCCGCCGATGATGGCGAGCTGCAACGTGTCGGACGGCGTGATCGCCAAGATGTTGCCGAGCACGATGGTCTGGATGTTCACCGAGGTCGGCGACAGCGAGACCATGAACAGGCCGACGCCGAAGAAGGAGGTGAAGATCATGCCGATGATCGCGTCCTCCTTCAGGCGGGTGCGGTGATTGAGGAACAGCATGGCCCCGGCCGCGAGGCCGCCGGACAGGAAGGCGCCGGCGGAGAACGGCAGGCCGAGCATGTAGGCGCCGGCGACGCCGGGCACGATCGAATGCGAGAGTGCGTCGCCGATCAGCGACCAGCCCTTCAGCATCAGATAGGCGGACAGGAAGCCGCAGACGCAGCCGACGAGCGCGCTGACCCACATGGCGTTGACCATGTAGTCGTAGCCGAAAGGTTCGAGGAGAACGTTCACTTTCCGGCCTTCTCGGGTTCGGCGGAAGCATTCTTCCTCTCGCCGTAGATGACGAAGGGCCGCTCGTCGTCGGTGATGACCTTGACCTGGCGGGCGTCCTCGTCCTCGTGCAGGTCGGGGCCGGCGAGGATGAAGTGGCGCAGCACGCCGCCGAAGGCGCGCTCGAGGTTGGCCTCGGTGAAGGTCTCGGCGGTCGGGCCGGAGGCGATGACGGTGCCCTTGACGAAGACGGTGCGGTCGCAGAAGTCGGGCACGCTGCCGAGGTTGTGAGTGGAGACCAGCATCACCCGGCCCTCGTCGCGCAGGGTGCGCAGCAGCGCGATGATCTGCTCCTCGGTGGTGACGTCGACGCCGGTGAAGGGCTCGTCGAGCAGGATCACCCGGCCCTCCTGGGCGAGCGCGCGGGCGAGGAAGACGCGCTTGCGCTGGCCGCCGGAGAGTTCGCCGATCTGGCGCTTGCGGAACTCGCTCATGTTCACCCGGGCGAGCGCCTCGGAAACCATCTCGTGGTCGCGCTTCGTGGGGATGCGCAGCCAGTTCATGTGGCCGTAGCGGCCCATCATCACCACGTCCTCGACGAGGACGGGAAAGGTCCAGTCGACCTCCTCGGCCTGGGGGACGTAGGCGACGAGGTTCTTCCTCAGCGCCTCGCGCACCGACATGCCGAGGATCGTCACCGCGCCGCCGGCCAGCGGCACGAAGCCCATGAGCGCCTTGAAGAGCGTGGACTTGCCGCTGCCGTTGACGCCGACCAGTGCCGTGATCGTGCCGCGGGGCACGGAGAAGCTGGCGTGCTTGAGGGCGGTGACGCCCGTCCGGTAGGTGACCGTGACGTCGTCTGCGACGATGCCGTCCACGGGCTTGCTGCGTCCGCCCATCATCATTGCGACAGGCCCTTCACGATGGTCTCGGACGTCACGCGAAGGAGATCGAGATAGGTCGGCACCGGGCCGTCCGCCTCGCTGAGGCTGTCGACGTAGAGCACGCCGCCATAGGCTGCGCCGGTCTCCGCGGCGACCTGGCGAGCCGGCTTGTCGGAAACCGTGCTTTCGGAGAAGACGACGTGGATGTTGTGCGCGCGCACCGCATCGATCACCGCCTTGACCTGCTTGGGCGTGCCCTGCTGGTCGGCGTTGATCGGCCAGAGGAAGAGCTCCTTCAGCCCGAAGTCGCGGGTGAGGTAGCTGAACGCGCCCTCGCTGGTGACGAGCCAGCGCTTGTCCTCGGGAAGCCTGTCGAGCTCGGCCTTGATCTCGGCCGAGAGCGCCCGGATCTTGTCGCCATAGGCCTTGGCATTGGCCTCGTAGACGGCGGCATTGTCCGGGTCGATCGAGGTGAGCGCCTTGCGGATGTTCTCGACGTAGATCAGCGCGTTGTCCGGCGACATCCAGGCGTGCGGATTGGGCTTGCCGGTATAGGGCCCCTCGGAAATCCCCATCGGCTCGACGCCGTCGCTGACGACTGCGCTCGGCACGTCGTTGAGATTGGCGAGAAACTTCTCGAACCAGAGCTCCAGGTTGAGGCCGTTCCAGAGCACCAGCGAGGCGTCCTGCGTCTTGAGGATGTCGCGCGGGGTCGGCTGGTAGTTGTGGATCTCGGCGCCCGGCTTGGTGATGGACTCCACGACTGCGGCGTCGCCGGCGACGTTGCGCGCCATGTCGGCGATGACGGTGAAGGTCGTGACGACCTTGGGTTTTTCCTGTGCCGCTGCGAACTGGGCCCCGCCCAGGATCAAAGCTGTTGCGAGGAGGGCGGACCGGGCCAGATCTATGAACATAAAAATCCCTTAAGCGCTTTTGCGAATGAGTTGCAATCAAATATAGGCGGCGAACGCGGCTTGTCAATGCAATTGCAAATCATTCGCAAAAACGATCATCTGCGCCGGCTGGCGACCGGTTGTTAACCATCGCAAGCGGGAAATGGTCTGCGGGGGCCCGCCGTGCCGGCCCTTAAGGTTTCCGAAACGTCCCGGGAAATACGGTGGTTCCAATTCCGCGCCTCCCTGGGGCCGTCTTTTCACTTCAAAGAGTGGTGCGTCCCGTTGAAGCTTCTCCCGTCAAAACTGCGGCTGCCGAAGAAGGTGCTGATCCTGCTTGCCGGCGTGATCGTTTTGACGGGGGCGTCCGGGGCGGTGGCCGTGTTCGTCGGCCGCGACGCCATCCTCGGCCCGCCGGAGGAGCGAATTTCAGGGGTCGCCTGCACGACCGTGCTGACGGTCAGGCAGAACCGGGACGGCCAGGAATGGCTGCGCCGCTATATCCGCGCCAAGGCCGATGACGGCGACATGCGGATCAAGACCGCGCTCAGGGTGGCCGGGGCGCTTTCCAACCAGGAAAAGGCCGATCTCTACCAGGTGGTCCTGCTCGACGAGGCAGGGCCGGCGTCGCGGGCGGACATGCGCGGCAGGGCGATCGGCGCGGAGGTGCTGTTTTCGCGCGAGCCGGGCAAGATCGCCGGCCTGACGGCGCCGTTCCAGGCGAGTTACGCCGAAGGCGCCGCCGCCGAGAACGGCGAATTCTATGGTGAGCGCAAGGCGCTGAAGCTGGACGAGATCAAGGGCATCGTGACCGCGATGGCCGACCGGACCGACTGTCTGGACCCGGCGGCTGCCGGCGAGGACGCTACGGCGTCCCATGGCGAGGCGGCGGCCGAAGAACCTGCCGCCGAGGCGGCGCACGGCGGTGGCGAGGCCGAGCCCGAGGAGCACGCGGCAGCGGCGCACTGAGCGCTGGAGGCTGACCTCCGCGCCGCATACCAGGGAAACAACCGAAGGGCGGGCTTGCGGGCACGATCGACGCCTGAAGCTGCCCGTACTCCCGGCATCAAGAAAAAACCCCGCGCAGGGCGCGGGGTTTTCGCTTTCCTGGACCGACGTATGCGGCCGATCAGTCAGCCTTCGCGCGACGGGCCGGGAAGAGGATGACGTCGCGGATCGACGGGGCGTTGGTCAGGAGCATGATCAGGCGGTCGACGCCGACGCCGAGGCCGCCGGCGGGCGGCATGCCCTGGTCGATCGCATCGAGGAACTCGTCGTCGAGCTGCTTGGCCTTCTCGCCGCGGGCATGGGCCTGCTCCAGCTGCTCGACCATGCGGGCGCGCTGTTCTTCCGGGTCGTTCAGCTCGGAGAAGGCGTTGCCCAGTTCCCAGGTGTTGCAATAGGTCTCGAAGCGCTCGACGAGGCGCGGCTCTCCCGGCACTTCCTTGGCGAAGGGCGAGATGTCCTTGGGGAAGTGGGTGACGTGCGCCGGCTGGATCAGCGTCGGCTCGACCTTCTCCTCGAAGATGAAGGCCAGGCACTCGCCCCAGGTCCAGTCCTTCTCCACCTCGAAGCCGGCGGCCGTCGCGGCAGCGCGGGCCTCCTCGTCGGTCTTGAGGCTCAGGAAGTCGATGCCGGTCACTTCCTTGACGGCGTCCGGCATCGGCACCCGCCGGAACGGGCCCTTGAAGGAGAGCTCCTTGTCGCCGTAGGTGAACTCCGTCGAGCCGTGGATCTTCATCGCCAGCTCGGCGAACATGCGCTCGACGAGGTCCATGATGTCCTCGTAGTCGGCATAGGCCCAGTAGCACTCCATCATGGTGAACTCGGGATTGTGCCGGGTCGAGACGCCTTCGTTGCGGAAGTTACGGTTGATCTCGAACACCTTGTCGGTGAGGCCCGATACCAGCGTGCGCTTCAAGAACAGTTCCGGCGCGATGCGCAGGTACATGTCGAGCTTCAGCGTGTTGTGATGGGTCTTGAAGGGCTCGGCGGTGGCGCCGCCATAGACCGAATGCAGCATCGGCGTCTCGACTTCCATGAAGCCGTCGTTCTCCATGAAGCGGCGGATGCCGGAGACGATCTTCGAGCGCTGCTGGAAGCGGAGCTTGGATTCCTCGTTGGTCATGATGTCGAGATGGCGCTTGCGGTAGCGGATCTCGACGTCGGCGACGCCGTGCCACTTCTCCGGCATCGGCAGCAGCGACTTGGTCAGCATGATGATCTGCTGGGCGTTGATCGTCAGTTCGCCGCGCTTGGTGCGCCGGACGACGCCCGTGACGCCGATGATGTCGCCGAGATCGATCATCGGCAAGAGCGCGCGGGCCTCTTCGCCGGTGACGTCCTTGTGGGAGAAGATCTGGATCTTGCCGGAGGCGTCATGGAGGTCCATGAACATGCCGGAATTGCGCGAGGAATAGACGCGGCCGGCGACGGTGACGACGTCGCCGCTCTCGGTGTCGGGCTCGAGGTTTTCGTACTTCTCCGCCAGTTCCGCATTGGTGATCGTGCGGTGGAAATGGGCCGGATAGACGTCGCCGACCTGCTGGCGCAGAAGATCGAGCTTCTGGCGGCGCACTTCGGTCGCGTCGGAGGACAGGGCGGCGGTTGTGTTCTTGTCGTTCATCGTTGTGTCCTTACTTGCCGCTGCCGGTCATGGATGCCACCACCTTGGCGGCGACTTTCAGACGCTGGCGGACGACGGAGCGGCCGAGGATGGCCATCGAGTCGAACAGCGGCAGCGAGCGCGACGAGCCGGAGACGGCGACGAAGAGCGGCGCCAGCACCACCTTCAGCTTCTTGTCCATGCGCTCGGCGATGGCGCGCAGCTCCGCCTCGATGCTCTCGACGTTCCACTCGAAGATCTTCTCCAGGTCCGGTTGGACGGTGTTGAGGATCTCCAGGATTTCGTCCGGCGTCGACTTCACCTTGGCGAAGGCGGCCGGCTCCAGCCCGAGGTCGGACTTCAGCAGGAAGCCGGCGAGCTCGGGCAGTTCGCCGAGCTTGGTGATGCGCGACTGCGACAGCTTCAGGCCTTCCTTCAGCCGGTCGTTCTCCATCGCCCAGGCGAGCACGCGGGCGGCGAATTCCTCTTCCGAGAACTTCTCGCGCAGCCAGCGGCCGTTCAGCCAGTCGAGCTTCTGGATGTCGAAGATGGCGCCGGATTTCGACAGGTTCTCCGGGTCGAACTTCGCCGCCAGTTCCTCCATCGTCATCAGTTCCTCGCCTTCGGCGATCTGCATGAAGAACAGGCCGAGGAAGTTCATCAGCGCTTCCGGCACGTAGCCGAGCGCCGAGTAATAGCTGATCGAGGTCGGGTTCTTGCGCTTCGACAGCTTGGACTTGTCGGCGTTGCGCATCAGCGACAGGTGCATGAAGACCGGCTGGTCCCAGCCGAAGTAGCGGTAGAGCAGGATGTGCTTCGGTACCGAGGCCAGCCATTCCTCGCCACGGGCGACATGGGTGATCTTCATCAGATGGTCGTCGATGACGTTCGCCATGTGATAGGTCGGCATGCCGTCGCCCTTGATGAGCACCTGCATGTCGACGCTGTCCCACGGGATCGAGACGTCGCCGTAGACGCCGTCGGTGAAGTCGCAGGAGCCCTCGGCCGGGATCTTCATGCGGATGACGGAGCTTTCGCCGGCCGCCATCTTGGCGGTGACTTCCTCGGCGCTCAGGTGCAGGCAGAGGCCGTCATACTTCGGCGGCTTGCCGGCGGCGCGCTGGGCCTCGCGCATCTGCTCCAGCCGCTCGGGCGTGCAGAAGCAGCGGAAGGCATGGCCCTTGTCGAGCAGTTCCTGCGCGTAGGGCTGGTACATGTCCTTGCGGTCGGACTGGCGGTAGGGGCCGTAGGGGCCGCCGATGTCGGGGCCTTCCGACCATTCCAGCCCGCACCATTTCAGCGCGTCCAGCACCTTCGTCTCGAATTCCGGGGTCGAGCGGGTCGCGTCGGTATCCTCGATGCGCAGGATGAAGGTGCCGTTGTTCTTCTTCGCGAAGAGATAGTTGAACAGCGCGATATAGGCGGTGCCGACATGCGGCTCGCCGGTGGGGGAGGGTGCGATGCGGACGCGTACGGGGGCGTTCGTGTCGGAAGTGCTCATTTTTCTTCGGCCCGGTCGAAATGCGGTGAAGCCGCCCGCCGGAGGAAGTACCGGGTGATCGGCTCATGCTTGTAAGGGAGGGAACGCCCGATGGGTCGCCGGAAAAGTGGCGGATCCGGAGCTTTCCGTTTGGGCTGGGGTGAGACCACATTCGACCCGGCGCGTCAAGGGCCGGCGCGTCCGGTCCGCCGCATCCGCGCTAGCGGACGGGCCAGACCTGGAGCAGCGCGGGGACGCTGACGAGGATGATCAGCAGCGACAGCGGCAGGCCGAGCCGCGGGTAGTCGCTGAACCTGTAGCCGCCGGGTCCCATCACCAGCGTGTTGCACTGATGGCCGATCGGCGTGAGGAAATCGCAGCCGGCGCCGATCGCCACCGCCATCAGGAAGGCCTCTGGCCGATAGGACAGCGCCGAGGCGAAGCTGACGGCGATTGGCGCCATCACCAGCACGGTTGCGGCATTGTTGAGGAACGGCGTCACCGCCATCGCGCTGACGAGGATCAGCGCCAGCGCACCGTAGGCCGGCATGCCGGAGGCGATCGAGCCGAGCCAGCCGGCGATCAGTTCGCTGCCACCGGTGGTACGCAGCGTGTCGCTGACGGGGATCAGTGCTGCGAGCATCACCAGGATCGGACCGTCGACGGCGCGGTAGGCATCGCCGAGCGGGAGGACGCGAAAGAGCAGCATGCCCACGGCCGCGGCGAAGAAGGCGGTGGCAACGGGGACGGCGCCGGTCGCGCTGGCGATCATGGCCGCGGCCAGGATGATCAGCGGCACGTAGGCGCGCCGGCGCGAACCGAGCAGGATCTGCCGCTGCGCCAGCGGCAACAGTCCCAGTTCCTGCAGCGTCGAGGGCAGCGTCTTCGTGCCGCCCTGGACCATCAGCACGTCGCCCGGTGCGAGATTGACCTCGCTCAGGCGCTCCGCGAGCCGCTTTCCCTGCCGGCTGACGGCCAGCAGGTTGATGCCGTAGCTGTGAAAGAGGGCGAGCCTGCGGGCCGAAAGGCCGGCAAGGCGGGAATCGATCGTGACGACGACCTCGACCGCGGTGATCTCCTCGCCGGCTGCGGGCGTCTGCTGGATCGGCTTGCCGGAGAGCTTGAGCCCTGCCGCCTCTGTGACGTGGGCGAGTGCGGTAGGCGTCCCCTCGAGCAGGATCGTGTCGCCCTTCTGCACGGTCACGTCCGGAAGCGGCGCCATCCGGCGCCCCTCACGGATGATCGCGGTCGCGGCGATGTCGCCTTCTCCCGGCTTCAGGATCGTGTTCAGGGTCTTGCCGAGGGCGGTCGATTTCTCCGTCACCGTCGCGTCGGAAGAATAGGTGGACAGTTCCAGCGCCTCGTCCAGCGACGGGTTCTGCCGGACGCGTTCGGGCACCAGGCGGTGGAGCAGCAGCAGGGACAGGATGCCGGTCACGGTCAGGATGCCGCCGACGGCGGTGAAGTCGAACATGGTGAAGCTCTCGCCGGTGATCTCCTGGCGCATGCGCGAAACCACGATGTTCGGCGAGGTGCCGATCTGGGTCATCAGGCCGCCGAGCAGGGCGGCGAAGGCCATCGGCATCAGGTAGCGCGAGACCGGAACGCCGGACCGGCGCGAGAACTGGAAGGCCATCGGCATCATGATCGCGAGCGCGCCGATGTTCTTGATGAAGGCGGACATCACCGCGACGGTGACGAGGAGCAGCGCCATCTGCGGGGTGAACCCGGTCAGGTTCGGGAAGAACTTCTGCACCGCCCGGTTGATGATGCCGGACCGGGCGACACCCGCACTGACGACGAGCGCGCTGCCGACGATGATGACGATGTCGTCGCTGAAGCCGGAGAAGGCCTTGTCGAAGGGAACGATGCCGACCGCGACCGAGGCGAGCAGGGCCAGGCAGGCGACGATGTCGTAGCGGACGCGATCCCAGACGAATCCGGCCATCATCAGGATGATGACGGCGAAGGACAGGATCTGCGGCAGTGACATCGACTTACCCTTCCGCGGTGCGGGGCACACCGGCGCATCAGAAATTCGCGCGCGCCGCCAAGGTTCCGGAACGATCCCGCTCCCACTTCATTATTGGCACGGGTGGCGCGGCCGTGCCAACCGGACGCGACGGAGATGGAGAACGCAGGGATTTTTCCGGTTTCTTCCTGCGGCCAACGAAACGGCAGTCGAGCTCCTTACCCGCCCGGCCAGCGCCCCCGCTTCCCTCAAAACACAAGGCCGGCGCGCTTTCGCTCGCCGGCCCTTTTCATGGCTTGTTGATCGAGGCCGGTCAGTGCAGCCGCTGGCTCGCCTTCTTTCTGAGGCGGGCGTTGCGCGAGAGCATGTTCAGCACCTCGACCAGCGCCGAAAACGCCATGGCGGCATAGACGTAGCCCTTGGGAACGTGGAAGCCCATGCCTTCGGCAATCAGCGTCGTGCCGATCATCAGCAGGAAGGCCAGCGCCAGCATGACGATCGTCGGGTTCTTCTCGATGAAGTTCGCGAGCGGCGTGGCAGCCAAAAGCATGACCGTGACGGCGACGACGACGGCCGCCACCATGATCGGCAGGTGCGGCGTCATGCCGACGGCGGTGATGATGCTGTCCACCGAGAAGACGAGGTCGAGCAGCAGGATCTGGCCGATGGCGGCGGTGAAGGAGGCATTCGCCGTCGAAGCGATGAAGTCCTCGTTGTGGTCGTCGGGGTCGACGTTGTGGTGGATTTCCTTGGTGGCCTTCCAGACGAGGAAGAGGCCGCCCGCGATCAGGATCATGTCCTTCCAGGAAAAGCCGTGGCCGAACAGTTCGAAGACCGGCGTGGTGAGTTTGACGATCCAGGCGATCGTGCCGAGCAGGGCAAGGCGCATGACCAGCGCCAGCCCGATGCCGACGCGGCGGGCGGATTCGCGCTGGTCCGGGGGAAGCTTGTTGGTGAGGATGGAAATGAAGATCAGGTTGTCGATGCCGAGAACCACCTCCATGACGATCAGCGTTACAAGAGCGATCCACGCTTCTGGGCTCTGCATCAGGGCCAGGATGCTTTCCATCCGATATCTTCCTCTCCGGTTTCAGACTTGGTGAGGCAGGTATGTATGGAGAGTGGGGGAAGTTGCAAGACGGCGGCGCCACATGCGAGCGCGAACGGGCGCGCAGAAGGGGGCAAACCGCCCCGCCGGCGCGCCGCGCGGATCAAAAATGCGTGATCCCGGCGCAAAGCTGCCGGGTGTGCGGGCTCAGGATTGCGGCGTGCCGTAGGCGGCGAGGAAGACCCGGATGCCGCTGGCGACGATACGCTCGATCTCTGCCTCGGGCGGCGGGGAGGCCATCGTGCCGAACAGGCGGTGCTTGAAAATGCCCACCGTGGCCAGTTCGAGGAACTGGCGGGCGCCAAGCTCGGTATCGTCGATCGCAAGCCGCCCGCGGGCGACCTGCCGGTCGAGATAGTCCTTGAGAACCGAAACCGGGTTCATCGGCGTCGCCGCCAGGAAGCCGCACGCGAGCGTGGGCATGCGCTGGTTGACGGCGAGCACCATGCGCATGGCCTTGATCGTGTATTCGGAGGAGATATGGCGGGCGAACAGCGCGCCGAAATCGTGCAGCGCTTCGGCGACGGTGAGGTCCGGGTTCAGCGCATGGCGGGCGGATTCGGTGATGCGGAAACGCTCGCGCTGGATGAGCTCGGCGAACAGGTCTTCCTTGTTCTGGAAATAGACGTAGATCGTACCCTTGGAGACGCCGGCGGCGCGGGTGATGTCGTTCATGCTGGCCGCGTCGAAGCCCTGCTCCATGAAAACGCGCTTGGCGCCATCGAGGATCTGCTCGCGCTTGACCGGGTCTTCCCCGGCGGCACGGCGCCCGCCCTGCGGCGTCGCGCTGTCTTCGCGGGAGCCTTTCGTTAACTCCGTCTCCATCGCGTCCTGCAAAACCTCCTGCCAGATCCGTTTTTCGAACCGCGCGGTTCGATTTACTCTTGATATGGATCAGATTTGGTATTATGTCAAATCGAACTGAACGGTTCAGTTCAATGAATTTCATGTCCTCCTGACATTCCCGGTGAGCAGATGTCCGTCCTAAAGAGTACGAGCAAAGCCAAGGTCCGCCCTGTCGACGACGATTTCGTCGCCGAACCCGCGGAGGCGCAGCCGGCGGCCGAAGCCCCGTCTACGCCGCAGCCAGCCGCGCCGGCGACCGCCGAGCCGGCGCCTGCCGCCGCGCCCGCGAAATCCGGCGGCAAGCGTCGCCTGCTGCCGATCCTGCTGCTGGCCGCGCTCGCAGGCGGCGCCTGGTACGGCTACGACTGGTGGACGACCGGCCGCTTCATGGTCTCGACCGACGATGCCTATATCGAGGGCGATATCGCCACGATCTCGCCGAAGGTCACCGGCTATGTCGCCAAGGTCGAGGTTGCCGCCAACCAGCTGGTCAAGGCGGGCGACGTGCTGGTGACGCTCGACGACGGCGACTACCGCAATGCGCTCGACCAGGCCAATGCCCAGATTGAGACCTCGCAGCTGGCACTGCACCGCATCGATGCGCAGATCGACGGGGCGCGCGCTTCGCTGGCCCAGGCCCAGGCGCAGAAGGCGGCGCTCGAGGCGGCCGTGCGCGGCGCGCAGATCAACCAGACCCGTGCGAGCGAGCTGCAGTCCAAGGAGGTCGGCACCACCGCCGATCTCGATACCGCCAATGTCGCGCTCGACCAGGCCCGCGCAAACCTCGCCGGCGGGGAGGCGACCATCGTGTCGGCAACCGCCAACGTCGCCCTGCTGGAAGCGCAGCGCAAGGAAACCGAAGGGACGATCCGCACGCTCGAGCTGCAGCGCGACAAGGCTGCGCGCGACCTGAGCTTCACGGTGCTGAAGGCGCCCTATGACGGTGTCGTCGGCAACCGGTCGGTCCAGGTCGGCGACCTGGTCTCGCCCGGCCAGCGGCTGATGGCGCTGGTTCCGACCCGCGAGCTCTACATCGACGCGAACTTCAAGGAAACGCAGATCCGCCACCTCGTGCCCGGATCGAAGGTCACCGTCTATGTCGATGCCTTCGACGACGACCCGATCACGGGGACGGTGGCCTCGATCGCGCCTGCCTCCGGCTCGGTCTTCTCGCTGCTGCCGCCCGAGAACGCCACCGGCAACTTCACCAAGATCATCCAGCGCGTGCCCGTCCGCATCGCACTGCCGCAGGAGGCGCTCGACAGCGGTCGCCTGCGGGCCGGCCTCAGCGTGGTCGTCGATGTCGATACCCGCACGGCACCCGAGGCAGGCACCGTTGCGGGAAAGTGAGTGCTGCGCGCCCATGAAGGGCGCGCAGCATTCCATGGTCTGAATCCGGGCCTGAACACCGGGGCCTGAACACCGGGGCCCGAGCCCGGCCCGAGCGCATTCGGGCGCCGGACCGGAGGGGCCGCCAATTCAATCCGATGCCGGGCGTTCCAGCGGGCCGGCATGAACCGATGCTGCACGCCCCTGTCGTTCGCGCCGGGCGGCAGCTGGACCCAACCACGGCGACATCCCCTCAAGTCCTGATCCGACGGGGGAGGCGCCAGCGGAGCCGAGCATGTCTGCCACCACCGCCGTTCCGGGCAAGGCCATCGCGCCCGCAGCGCCCGCGACCGAGACCATGGATCCGAAGCGCCTGATCGCCTTCCTGGCCATGGTGCTCGGCATGTTCATGGCCATCCTCGACATCCAGGTCGTCTCCGCCTCGCTGTCGGAGATCCAGGCCGGGCTCAGCGCCGGCTCCGACGAGATCGCCTGGGTGCAGACCGCCTATCTGATCGCCGAGGTGATCATGATCCCGCTGTCGGGCACGCTCGCCCGCATCGTCTCGACGCGCTACCTCTTCACCATCTCGGCGGCCGGCTTCACGCTCGCCAGCGTGCTCTGCGCCACGGCGACCAATATCGAGCAGATGATCGTCTATCGCGCGCTGCAGGGTTTCATCGGCGGCGGCATGATCCCCTCGGTCTTCGCGGCCGCCTTCACTATCTTCCCGCCGTCGAAGCGCAGCGTCGTCAACCCGATGATCGGCCTGATCGCGACCCTGGCACCCACGATCGGCCCGACGGTCGGCGGCTATCTCAGCCATGCCTTCTCCTGGCACTGGCTGTTCCTCATCAATCTGGTGCCCGGCATCATCGTCACCATCGTCGCCTGGAACTTCATCGACTTCGACAAGCCCGAGTGGTCGCTGATGAAGAAGTTCGACTGGTGGGGGCTGGCCTCCATGGCCATCTTCCTCGGCGCGCTGGAATACGTGCTGGAGGAGGGCAACGCCAACGACTGGTTCAACGACGACCACATCGTCATGGGCGCGGTCGCATCGGCCACCGCAGCACTGGTGTTCTTCTGGCGCGCCTTCAACGTCGAGTTCCCGGTCGTGGATCTCCGGGCCTTCTCCGACCGGAACTTCTCCTTCGGCTCGATGTTCTCCTTCGTCATGGGCATCGGCCTCTACGGGCTGACCTATCTCTATCCGGTCTATCTCGGCCACATCCGCGGCTACGATTCCTTGATGATCGGCGAGACCATGTTCGTCTCGGGCCTGACGATGTTCTTCACCGCGCCCGTGGCCGGCATCCTGTCGAACAAGCTCGATCCGCGGGTGATGATGTCGATCGGCTTCTTCTCCTTCGGCGCCGGCACCTACATCATGACCGGACTGACCGCCGACTGGGATTTCTACGAGCTGTTCATTCCGCAGATCCTGCGCGGCTTCGGGCTGATGATGTGCATGGTGCCGATCAACAACGTCGCGCTCGGCACGCTGCCGCCGGCCCGCATCCGCAACGCATCCGGCCTCTACAACCTGACCCGCAACCTCGGCGGCGCGGTGGGGCTGGCGATCATCAACACCGTGCTGACGACGCGGCAGGACGTGCACTACATGCAGCTGCGCGAGCATGTCGACTGGGGCAGCCCCCAGGCCGTCGAGCAGATCAACAACATGGCGGCCAACTACACCGCGCACGGGCTCGACGGGGCGACGGCCGCCATCAAGCAGATGGTCAACCTGGTGGAGCGGCAGGCCATGATCATGGCCTTCAGCGACGTGTTCATGCTGCTGACGGTGCTGTTCGCCGGCATGCTCCTCTGCGTGACGATGATCCGCAAGCCGCAGGCGCGCGCCGGCGGCGGTGGCGGCGGCCACTGACGGCACAGACTGACGGCCGCTGCGCGCGGGGGCTGTACGACGCCCCCGCTCACGCTCTAGGATGCCGGCTTTCGGCATCAGCGCGGTGGCAGCATGGCATTCCCCCGGTCTTCGTCGCTCTCGCGGCGCATGTTTCTCGCAGGCCTTGCCGGCACCGGGGCGGCGGGCTTGCTGCCCATCCCTGCGGTGCGGGCCCAGAATCCCTGGCCGAAGATCAATGCGACGTTCGTCTTCGCCGCCGACATCCATGCCTGCCTCGTCAGCGCCGACGCGCTCAGCCCGAACTGCGAGGCGGAAGGCAAGACCGACGCCAACCTGGTGCGGCACGTGCGGGCGATCAACGCGATCGCCAGCAAGGACTGGCCGCGGACGATCGACGGGGTGGCCACCGGGCTGCGCCATGCCGGAACTCCGATCGGCCCGCCGAACGGGGTGGTCATCGGCGGCGACATGACCGACGACGGCGGCGGCCAGGTGAAGGTTCCCGGCGAGGGCTGGCAGCTGCAGCAGTTCGCCAGCCGCTATCGCCAGGGCACCGGGCTCGACCAGCTGCATTTCCCGGTCTATGCCGGGCTCGGCAATCACGATCTCGACCAGGACGGCGCGCCGCCGCATGTCGACTTCTACCGTCGCGAGCTGCGCGACTATGTCGAAATGAACCATCGCAACTCCGTCTTCTACAAGCCGCCTGTTCCGGTGACCAACTACGACGTGCCCTCGGACAACTATTCCTGGGACTGGGGCGGGCTGCACCTCGTCCAGCTGCAGCGCTTCGGCGGCGACCATTCCAAGGGGGCCGTCAGCGGGCTCGACTGGCTGAAGCAGGACCTCGCGACCTATGCCGGCGACGGCCGGCCGGTGGTGCTGTTCCAGCACTATGGCTGGGATCCGTTCTCGCTCGAGCGCTGGGATCCGGCCGCGCGCACGTTCGACGACCAAGGGGCGGGGGCCGCGCACTGGTGGTCGGACGACGACCGGCGGGCGCTGCTGGACGCGATCAGGGGCTACAACGTCATCGGCATCTTCCACGGCCACGAGCATCCGACGCCGATGATCTACCGCGCCGAGGGGCATGACGTGTTCAAGCCGATCGCCTCCTATATGGGCGGGTTCGTGGTGGCGACGGTCACTGACGAGGCCTTCGAGGTCGTGCTGGCGAGAGCCTATGGCGATCGCGGCGACGTCGTCTTCACCAACGCCTTCAGTAAGCCGCTCGGGACCGCCCCCTAGGCTCATCCGTGGGCCGTTCTGGCCGCTCAGGACGGCCCGGCGAAATTTCTGATTTACGTACATCAGAAAAGCCGCTAATGGTCGCCGCGGAGGAAAAATGATGCGACCGACCGTCCACGACATCGCTGCCAAGGCGGGCGTCAGCCTCGCGACCGTCGACCGGGTCCTGAACGGCCGCCCGGGCGTGCGCGCGGTGACGCGGGCGCGGGTGGAGGAAGCGATCGAGCGGCTCGGCTACGTGCGCGACGTCGCCGCCGCGAACCTCGCCAAGGGGCGGGTCTACCCGCTGGTCTTCATCATCCCCGAGGGCGAAAATCCGTTCATGCGCGGGCTGGAGGCCGAGGCCCGGCTGGCAGCGACCCGCTCGTCCCTGGAGCGCACCCGCATCGCCATCGTCCATATTCCCCCGTTCGGTGCCGGCGCGCTGGTGACGGCGATCGATGCGGCGATCGCAGACGGCGTGGCCGGCATCGCCGCCGTCGCCGTCGATGCGCCTGCCGTCGCCGCGGCGATCGGCCGGGCGCGGGCGGCCGGCATCGCCTTCGTCACGCTCGTCTCCGATCTCGCGGTGTCCGTCCGCGATCATTTCTGCGGCGTCGACAACGTCGCTGCGGGCCGGACCGCCGGCAGCCTGATGGCGCGGTTCCTCGGAGCCAGGCCGGGGCCGGTCGCCGTCCTCGCCGGCTCCATGCTGGTGCGCGACCACCGCGAGCGCCTGGAGGGCTTCTGCGCGGTGATGGCCGACGCGGGCGGGGCACGCCGGGTGCTGGATGTCCTGGAGGGGCAGGACGATCCGGAGCGGGCGCGGGCGCTCGTCGGCGAATGCCTGGCCGTCCATCCGGAGCTTGCCGGAATCTACAGCCTGGGCGCGGGCAATGCCGGTCTGATCGCCGCCCTCGAGGCTACCGGGCGGAGCGACGTCTGCGTCATCGCCCATGAATTGACCGAGCCGACGCGCGC
Source organism: Mycoplana sp. MJR14 (assembly GCF_029210525.1). Lineage (NCBI taxonomy): Bacteria > Pseudomonadati > Pseudomonadota > Alphaproteobacteria > Hyphomicrobiales > Rhizobiaceae > Mycoplana > Mycoplana sp. MJR14. The sequence continues at coordinate 390,707 of NZ_JARGEO010000005.1, read as the reverse complement.
CGGCCTCGAAAGCGGCCTCGTCGACGCGGTGCTGAACCAGGATGCCGGCCACGAGGTGCGCAGCGCCGTTCGCGTCCTGCGCGCCAAGGCCGACGGCCTGCCGGTGATTGCGGAGCAGGAGCGCATCCGCATCGACATCTTCATCAAGGAAAACCTGCCGCCGCCGCTCGACGATACCGGGTCGGCGCGGACGGCAGAAGCATAGGAGGACCAGCCCATGTATCTCGGAATCGACCTCGGCACGTCGGGCGTGAAGGCGATGCTGATCGACGACGGCCAGCAGATCGTCGGCTCGGCGAGCGGTGCGCTGACCGTGTCGCGGCCACACCCCGGCTGGTCGGAACAGGCGCCGGCCGATTGGGTGCGGGCCACCGAGGAAGCGCTCGACGCGCTGAAGGCGGCCCATCCGGCGGCGCTTTCGAAGGTGCGCGGCATCGGCCTGTCCGGCCAGATGCACGGGGCGACGCTGCTCGACCGGCAGGACCGGGTGCTGCGCCCCTGCATCCTCTGGAACGACACCCGCAGCCATGCGGAGGCGGCCGCGCTGGATGCCGATCCGCGCTTCCGCGCGATCACCGGCAACATCGTCTTCCCCGGCTTCACCGCGCCGAAGCTCGCCTGGGTGAAGAACAACGAGCCGGACATCTTTTCGCAGGTGCGCTGGGTGCTGCTGCCGAAGGACTATCTCCGTCTGTGGCTGACCGGTGAGCACATGTCGGAAATGTCCGATTCCGCCGGAACCTCCTGGCTGGACACCGGCGCGCGCCGGTGGTCGCCGGAGCTGCTCGCCGCCACCGAACTCGAGGAGCGGCAGATGCCGAACCTCGTCGAGGGCACCGACAGTGCCGGCACGCTGCGCCCGGAGCTCGCCGCCCGCTGGGGGCTCGGCTCCGGCGTCGTGGTCGCCGGCGGGGCAGGGGACAACGCGGCCTCGGCCTGCGGCATGGGGACGGTCAGCGACGGTGCGGCCTTCGTCTCGCTCGGCACCTCGGGCGTTCTCTTCGCCGCCAACGGCAGCTACCTGCCGAACCCGGCGAGCGCCGTGCACGCCTTCTGCCACGCACTTCCCAATACCTGGCACCAGATGGGCGTGATCCTGTCGGCGACGGACGCGCTGAACTGGCATTCGCGCATCACCGGCGCCTCGGCCGCCGATCTCACCGCCGAGCTCGGCGCGACGCTGAAGGCGCCCTCCGGCGTCACCTTCCTGCCCTATCTTTCCGGCGAGCGCACGCCGCACAACGACGCCTCGATCCGCGGCGCCTTTGCCGGCCTCGGCCATGAGAGCGACCGGGTGGCGCTGACGCAGGCGGTGCTGGAGGGCGTATCGTTTGCGATCCGCGACAGCCTGGAGGCGCTGCGCCTCGCCGGCACCACGCTCACCCGGGTCACCGCGATCGGCGGGGGCTCGCGCTCGCGCTACTGGCTGAAATCGATCGCGACTGCGCTGTCGCTGCCGGTCGACGTGCCGGCCGACGGCGATTTCGGCGCGGCCTTCGGCGCGGCCCGGCTCGGGCTGATCGCGGCTTCCGGCAGCGATCCGGTCAGCGTCTGCCAGGCGCCGGCGACGGCAGAGACCATCGAACCGGAGACGGCGCTGGCCACGGCCTACGACGAGGCCTACGGCCGCTATCGCCGGCTGTATCCGGCGATCCGCGATGCGGTGATTTGAGAGCGGGGTCTGCCCCTCATCCGCCTGGCGGCCCCTTCTCCCCGCAGGCGGGGAGAAGGACGATTGCCGCGGCGCCTCCGTCCGCTCGCCCCGCTTGCGGGGAGAGGGTCGAGGTGAGGGCCGGGCCAGAAATCAGGCCAGAAACTATGAACGAAGTCGAATTGAGAAACTGAGGAGACACCCCATGAGCACAGGCTTTTTCGGCGATATCGCCAAGATCAAATACGAGGGGCCCGAGAGCACCAATCCGCTGGCCTTCCGCCATTACGACAAGGACGAGGTCGTCCTCGGCAAGCGCATGGAGGATCACCTGCGCTTTGCCGTCGCCTACTGGCACACCTTCGTCTGGCCGGGCGGCGACCCGTTCGGCGGCCAGACCTTCCAGCGCCCGTGGTTCGAGGACACGATGAAGGCGGCGAAGCTCAAGGCCGACGTGGCCTTCGAATTCTTCCAGCTGCTCGGCGTGCCGTTCTACTGCTTCCACGATGCCGACGTTCGCCCGGAAGGCAAGACCTTCGCCGAGAACACGAGGAACCTCAACGAGATCGTCGACCACTTCGAGAAGAAGCAGGCCGAGACCGGCGTGAAGCTCCTCTGGGGCACGGCGAACCTCTTCTCCAACCGCCGCTACATGGGCGGGGCGGCGACCAACCCGGATCCGGACGTCTTCGCCTTCGCCGCTGCGACCGTGAAGACCTGCATCGACGCGACCCAGCGGCTCGGCGGGCAGAACTACGTGCTCTGGGGCGGGCGCGAGGGCTATGAGACACTGCTCAACACCGACCTGAAGCGCGAGCTCGACCAGCTCGGCCGCTTCGTCAACCTCGTCGTCGAGTACAAGCACAAGATCGGCTTCAAGGGCGCGATCCTGATCGAGCCGAAGCCGCAGGAGCCGACCAAGCACCAGTACGACTACGACGTCGCCACGGTCTACGGCTTCCTCAAGACGTACGGCCTGGAGAACGAGGTGAAGGTCAATATCGAGCAGGGCCACGCGATCCTCGCCGGCCATTCCTTCGAGCACGAGCTGGCGCTCGCCAACGCGCTCGGCATCTTCGGCTCGATCGACATGAACCGCAACGACTACCAGTCCGGCTGGGACACCGACCAGTTCCCCAACAACGTTCCCGAAATGGCGCTGGCCTACTACCAGGTGCTCGCCGGCGGCGGCTTCACCACGGGCGGCACGAACTTCGACGCCAAGCTGCGCCGCCAGTCGATCGATCCCGAAGACCTGCTGATCGGCCATATCGGCGGCATGGACTGCTGCGCCCGCGGCCTGAAGGCGGCGGCGAAGATGATCGAGGACAAGGCGCTGTCGAAGCCGCTGGACGACCGCTATGCCGGCTGGAACGGCGCGGAGGCGAAGAAGATGCTTTCCGGCGGCGCCTCGCTGGGCGACATCGCCGCACGGGTGGAGCGCGACAACGTCAATCCGGAGCCGAAGTCCGGCCGGCAGGAATATCTGGAGAACGTCGTCAACCGCTACGTCTGACACGACGGACAAACGCTCTGGAACGGCCGCGGCGTGAGAGCGCCGCGGCCGCATGCTGCCGCGGTGCCGCCTGAGGGAGCGTCGCCGCGATTCCGGCCCCGTCGATCCACGCTGCCCAGATACGCTGCCCAGATGCGCTGCCCAGAGTTGAACGATGCGCCCGGCGCCCTACTCTCTTCGGGATGGAGCAAGCCAGGAGGGCGCAATGGAAGACGCAAGCATCGGCTGGATCGCAGCCATCATCATCGGGGGCGTCGCCGGCTGGCTCGCCGAACGGTTCATGAAGTCCGAGATGGGCTTGCTCATGAACATCATCCTGGGGATCGTCGGCGCCTTCATCGCCAATCTCATCCTCGGGCTCGTCGGCGTGACGCTGGCCGGCTGGCTCGGCTACCTGATCGCTGGCTTCATCGGCGCCTGCATCCTGATTGCCGTGGCGCGCGCCTTCAGACGTTAGGGGAGTGATGCAGGCCCGGCGTTCTCGCGTCAGCGCCTCGCCGGTGCTGTCACCGACCCGCGCACCACGAGATCGGGCATGATCAGCACTTCCCGGTTTTCCGACAGCGGCTCGCTCAGGCTTTCCAGCAGGAGCGACATCGCCTGGCGGCCGATCGCCGAGCGGGGCTGGCGGATCGTGGTCAGCGCCGGGTTCAGGTAGGTCGCCTGCGGCACGTCGTCGAAGCCGATGACGGAGAAGTCCCTGGGCAGGTCGTAGCCGCGGGCGGCAAGGCCGTTGATGACGCCGACGGCGGTGGCGTCGTTGACGCACATGAAGGCGGTCGGCAGCGTGTCGCGCATGAAGAGCTGCTCGACGGCGAGCCGGCCGCTCTCGATCGTGCCCTCGCCGTCGACGACCAGGCGCTGCTCGGAGGGAATGCGGGCCGCGTCGAGCGCGAGGTCATAGCCCTTGCGGCGTCGCACATGCCCGAGCCGCGTCTTGGAATCGCCGATGAAGGCGATCCTGCGGTGGCCGGAGGAGAGCAGGTATTCGGCGGCCTTGCGGGCGCCGGCGGTGTCGTCGACGCCGACATAGGGCACGGTGCTGCCGAACACCGGCTCGAAGACGGCGACCGTCGGCGGCAGGCGCTGCGTCATCTCCTGGTGGCCGAACGGCGCGTGGCCGGTGAACAGCAGCAGGCCCGCCGCCTGGTTGGAACTCAGGAACTTCAGATATTCCAGCCCGCGCTCGGGATCGTTCTGGGTATGGCCGATGAGGACGCCGTAGCCGTGCGCGCGCGCCTCGTTCTCCAGCCCGATCAGGATCGAGGAGAAGTTCGGGTCGCCAATGTCCGGCGCCAGCACGAGGATCATGTTCGACCGGCCCATGCGCAGCGACCGCGCCATGGCGTTGGTCGTATAGCCGGTGATCGCGATCGCCTGGTTGACCCGCTGGCGGGTCGTCTTCGCCACCTTCTCGGGGTTGTGAATGGCGCGGCTCACGGTCGCGATCGACACTTCCGCCAGGCGGGCGACGTCCTCGATCGTGGCAGGGGTCTGGATCGACACGGGTGGCCTTCGCGTCCTAGCGGGTTGAATTGGCTCGCACCCTAGAATCAATGCGCCACCCTTGAAAGCGGCGCGGGTGTGGAAATCCCGCTGATGCACATGATGTAAACCTTTACATCGATCGTGTAAAGGTTTACATCATTGAGGCAGTGGTGGGGAGCCACAGGGAGGAAACATGGCCAGCGATGGGGCGAACGCATCGGTGCCGGTGCTTGCGGCCGAGCGGATATCGAAGACGTTCGGCGAGGTTCAGGTCCTTTTCAGCGTCGACATGGACATCCTTCCGGGTGAGGTTCATGCGCTGGTCGGCGAGAACGGCGCCGGCAAGTCCACCCTGATCAAGACCCTGTCCGGCTTCCAGCCGCCGACGTCGGGGCGCATCCTGCTCGACGGCGAGCCGGTGACGTTGCCGGCCAACAGCGCCGCCGAGGCGCTCGGCATCATCCTCATCCACCAGGAATTCAATCTCGCCGAACATCTGACGGTGACCGAGAGCCTGTTTCTCGGCCGCGAGATCGCCCGTTTCGGCGTGCTCGACCGCAAGGCGATGCGCGCCGAGGCGCGGCGCGTGCTCGACATGCTCGGCTCGCGCATCGACGAGAATGCGCTGATCAGCTCGCTCGCGGTTGCCGACAAGCAGATGGTCGAGATCGGCAAGGCGATCAGCCGCGATGCCCGGGTGATCTTCATGGACGAGCCGACCGCGGTGCTGTCGCGGGAAGAGGCGGGCATCCTGTTCGACCAGGTCCGCAAGCTGAAGGCGAAGGGCACGAGCTTCGTCTTCGTCTCGCACAAGCTGGACGAGGTAATGGAGATCAGCGACCGCGTCACCGTGCTGCGCGACGGCCAGTGGATCAAGACGGCGCCGACGTCGCTGCTGGACGGCGAGGCGATCGCCCAGCTGATGGTCGGGCGCGAGCTCTCCAGCCTCTATCCCGCCAAGCACGAGCCGGACGTCGACGAGGAGGTGGTCCTGTCCGTCCGGAACCTGACGACCGGCTACGTGAAGGATGCGAGCTTCGAGCTGCGCAAGGGCGAGGTGCTCGGCTTCTCCGGGCTGATCGGATCGGGCCGGTCGGAGCTGATGGAGGCGATCGCCGGCCTGCGGCCGCGCCTGTCCGGCGAGGTGCTGCTGCATGGAGAGCATCTGCCGGCGGGCGATTTCCGCGAAACGAACCGGCGCGGCCTTGCCTACATGACCAAGGACCGCAAGGGCATGGGACTGCTGCTCGACGAGGGCATGACCACCAACCTGACCCTGCAGTCGCTCGGCCAGCACGTGTCGCACGGCTATCTCGATCCTGCCAGCGAGGCGAAGGCGATGGCGCGGGCCAAGCGCCGTTTCGACATCCGCGTGCGCGACGATCGTGTGCGTGTCGGGCGCATGTCCGGCGGCAACCAGCAGAAGCTGCTGCTTGCCAAGGTCATGGAGACCGAGCCGCAGATCGTCATCATCGACGAGCCGACCCGCGGCATCGACGTCGGCACCAAGCAGCAGATCTATCATTTCATCGCGGCGCTCGCCCGCGAGGGCCGCTCGATCATCGTCATCTCCTCCGAGATGCCGGAGGTGATCGGCCTGTGCACCCGCGTGGCGGTGATGCGGGAGGGGCATCTGGTCGGCATCCTCGAGGGCGAGGAGATCTCCGAGCAGATGATCATGCGCTATGCCGCCGGCCTGCGGAGAAAAGCCGCGGGCTGAGGCCCGGCGGCAGAAACAAGACGGGCCAGGGACGGGAAATCCGGCGCGCGGCGCCATCGGGAGGTTGACAGTGGATATGAGCACGAACAGCGAAATCGAGGAGCGCGCGCCGCGGCGGCGAACCTGGCGGGACATCGATCTGCGGGCGGTCGCGCCGTTCGCCGCGCTGATCCTGCTCCTGATCGTCGGTGCGCTGGTCAATCCGAACTTCATCGGCCTGACCAACCTCGCCAACGTCGCCACCCGCAGCGCCTTCATCGCCATCATCGCCGTCGGCGCGACCTTCGTCATCTCGTCCGGCGACCTCGACCTGTCGGTCGGCTCGATGGTGGCCTTCGTCGCGAGCCTGATGATCCTGTTCATGAACTCCGGCGCGATCGCCGATCCCTCGCTGATGCTCGTCGCGGCGATGGTGCTCGCCGTCGTGATCGGCGGCGCGTGCGGGCTCCTCAACGGGCTGATCACCACGCTCGGGCGGATCGAGCCCTTCATCGCCACGCTCGGCACCATGGGCATCTATCGCGGGCTCACCACCTGGCTGTCGCAAGGGGGCGCGATCACCCTGCAGTCGTCCGAGCTGCAGTCGCTCTACCGGCCGGCCTATTTCGGCAACGTGCTCGGCGTGCCGGTGCCGATCGTCGTCATCCTCGTCGTCACCGCGATCGCCGCCTTCGTGCTCTACCGCACCCGCTACGGCCGGCACGTGGTCGCCGTCGGTTCCAGCCGCGAGGTGGCGCGCTATTCCGGCATCGCCGTCGATCGCGTCCGCACCATCGCCTTCGTCATCCAGGGGCTCTGCGTCGCCGTCGCGGTGCTGCTCTACGTGCCGCGCCTCGGCTCCACATCGGCCACCACCGGCATCCTGTGGGAGCTGCAGGCGATCACCGCCGTCGTCGTCGGCGGCACCGCGCTGAAGGGCGGGGCCGGGCGCGTCTGGGGCACGATCTGCGGCGCCTTCATCCTGGAGCTGGTCGGCAACATCATGCTGCTCTCCAACTTCATCAGCGAATACCTGATCGGCGCCATCCAGGGCTCGATCATCATCATTGCGATGCTCGTCCAGCGTTCGCTGACGCGCAAATCGTAAACCGGCCGGGCTGGGGGTCGCCCGGTCGACGCTTCATCGACCCCTTTTTACTTCGGGAGGAAACAGAATGCACAAGAGACTGATGGGGCTCACCGTCGCTGCGACGCTGGCGTTCGGCGCGGCCTACGCCCAGGAGACGAAGACGATCGGCGTCTCGATCCCGGCTGCCGATCACGGCTGGACCGCCGGCGTCGTCTATCACGCCAACCGCGTCGCCGAACTGCTGATGAAGGAGCATCCGGGGCTGAACGTCGTCGTGAAGACCTCGCCGGATCCGGCGACCCAGGCCAACGCCCTGCAGGACCTGGAGGTCCAGGGCATCGACGCGCTCGTCATCCTGCCGACCGATCCGGACCCGCTCGTCAACGCCATCAAGGAAGTCAAGGGCAAGGGTACCTTCGTGTCGATCGTCGACCGGGCGCCGTCCGTCAACGACAACTCGGTGCGCGACCTCTATGTCGCCGGCAACAACGCCGCGCTCGGTGAAGTCGCCGGCAAGTACATCGCCGCGAACACGCCGGACGCCGAGGTCGTGGTCATCCGCGGCCTGCCGATCCCGATCGACCAGGAGCGCCAGGACGGCTTCGACAAGGGCATCGCCGGCACGAACGTCAAGGTGCTGGACCGCCAGTTCGGCAACTGGAACCGCGACGACGCCTTCAAGGTGATGCAGGACTACCTGACCAAGTATCCGAAGATCGACGTGGTCTGGTGCCAGGACGACGACATGGCCGTCGGCGTATTGCAGGCGATCGAGCAGGCCGGCCGCAGCGACATCAAGTACGTCATCGGCGGCGCCGGCTCCAAGGACATGATCAAGAAGGTCATCGACGGCGACAAGATGTTCCCCGTCAACGTCCTCTATCCGCCGTCGATGGTGGCGACCGCGATGGAACTGACCGCAGCGGCCCTCTACGATCAGGTTCCGGTACACGGTACCTACACGCTGGACGCGACCCTGATCACGCCCGAGAACGCGGAAGCCTACTACTTCCCCGATTCTCCGTTCTGATCGGCAATGCCTCGCCCGGGCCTCACGGTCCGGGCGATCTTCTCCGCAGGTTAGCCGACCGGGCGATGCGGCCACCGATTGCCGGATGCGGCAAACGACGCTAGTTTGCCGAGCGGCAACGTTGCAGGTGGCGGAACCGACGCGGAATTTCAGCCTGCGCAATCGAATTCAAGGACACGCGGCCGCAAGGACGGTGCGCGACGGGAGGAGCACTGGATGAAGACGATCAAGGGACCGGGCCTGTTCCTGGCGCAGTTTGCCGGCGATGCCGCACCCTTCAATTCCTGGGATTCGATCACCAAGTGGGCCGCCGACATCGGCTACAAGGGCGTGCAGGTGCCGAGCTGGGACGGCCGGCTGATCGACCTGAAGAAGGCTGCGGAATCGAAGACCTATTGCGAGGAATTTGCCGGCAAGGCGCGCGAGAACGGCGTCGAGATCACCGAGCTCTCCACCCATCTGCAGGGGCAGCTCGTCGCCGTGCATCCTGCCTATGACGAAGCCTTCGACGGCTTTGCGGCACCGGAGGTGCGCGGCAATCCGAAAGCCCGGCAGGCTTGGGCGGTGGAGCAGGTGAAGCTGGCGGTGACGGCGTCGAGGAACCTCGGGCTGAACGCGATGGCGAGCTTCTCCGGCGCGCTCGCCTGGCCCTTCGTCTACCCATGGCCGCAGCGGCCGGCGGGTCTCGTCGAGACCGCCTTCGACGAGCTGGCGCGGCGCTGGAAGCCGATCCTCGACCATGCGGAGGCCTGCGGCGTCGACGTCTGCTACGAGATCCATCCCGGCGAGGATCTGCACGACGGCATCACCTACGAGATGTTCCTGGAGCGCACCGGCAACCATGCCCGCGCCTGCATGCTCTACGACCCGTCGCATTACGTGCTGCAGTGCCTGGACTATCTCGACAACATCGACATCTACAAGGACCGGATCCGGATGTTCCACGTCAAGGACGCCGAGTTCAACCCGACCGGCCGGCAGGGCGTCTATGGCGGCTACCAGAGCTGGGTGAACCGGGCCGGGCGCTTCCGTTCGCTCGGCGACGGCCAGGTGGATTTCGGCGCGGTCTTCTCCAAGATGGCGGCGAACGATTTTGCCGGCTGGGCCGTGGTCGAGTGGGAATGCGCGCTGAAGCATCCCGAGGACGGCGCGCGCGAGGGCGCGGAGTTCGTCAGGCACCACATCATCCGCGTCACCGAAAAGGCCTTCGACGACTTCGCCGGCGCGGGCACCGACGAGGCGGCCAACCGGCGCATGCTGGGGATCTGAGGTCACGCGATCGGTGGTGCACCCTTGCCCCTCACCCTAGCCCTCTCCCCGCAAGCGGGGCGAGGGGACGTGCCCCGTTCAGACGCTGCGTCAGTGGCGAGCGTCGCGGTCGCGGTCCTTCGCCCCGCTTGCGGGGAGAAGGTGCCGGCAGGCGGATGAGGGGCGATTTCAGACATGGATTTTTCAGGAGAAACACACATGGCAATCGAAGGAAGCACCACCGAGGCGCGGCAGCGGCGGATCAGGCTCGGGATGGTCGGCGGCGGCGCCGGCGCCTTCATCGGCGCGGTGCACCGGATCGCCGCGCGGCTCGACGACCAGTTCGAACTCGTCGCCGGCGCGCTGTCGTCGACGCCGGAGAAATCGGTGGCCTCGGGGCGGGAACTCGGTCTCGATCCGCAGCGCTGCTACGGCTCGTTCAAGGAGATGGCGATCCGCGAGGCCAAGCTGAAGAACGGCATCGAGGCGGTGGCGATCGTCACCCCCAACCACGTCCACTACGAGGCGGCGAAGGAATTTCTGAAGCGCGGCATCCATGTGATCTGCGACAAGCCGCTGACCTCGACGCTCGGCGACGCAAGGAAGCTGAAGAAGCTCGCCGACGAGAGCGAGGCGCTGTTCGTGCTCACCCACAACTACACCGGCTACCCGATGGTGCGGCAGGCCCGCCAGATGGTGAAGAACGGTGATCTCGGCGCGATCCGGCTGGTGCAGATGGAATATCCGCAGGACTGGCTGACCGAGGCCGTCGAGCAGAGCGGCTCCAAGCAGGCCGAATGGCGCACCGACCCCGCCCGCTCCGGCGCCGGCGGCTCGACCGGCGACATCGGCACCCATGCCTACAATCTCGGCTGCTTCGTCTCGGGGCTGGAACTGGAGGAGCTCTCCGCCGACCTCGACAGCTTCGTGCCGGGCCGCAAGCTCGACGACAACGCGCATGTGATGATGCGCTTCAAGGAGAAGGACGGCGCGCGCGCCAAGGGCATGCTCTGGTGCAGCCAGGTGGCGCCCGGCAACGAGAACGGCCTGAAGGTGCGCGTCTTCGGCACCAAGGGCGGGCTGGAATGGGTGCAGGCGGACCCGAACTATCTCTGGTACACGCCGTTCGGCGAGCCGAAGCGCCTCCTGACCCGTAACGGCGCCGGCTCGGATGCGGCCGCCGCCCGGGTGAGCCGCGTGCCGCCCGGCCATCCGGAGGGCTACCTCGAAGGCTTCGCCAATATCTATGCCGAAGCCGCGCGTGCGATCTTTGCGAGGCGGAACGGTGAGAAGGTCGATCCCGCCGTGGTCTATCCGACCATCGACGACGGCCTGAAGGGCATGCTGTTCGTCGATGCCTGCGTGCAGTCCTCGAAGAAGAACGGCGCCTGGGTCAAGGTCTGATCGCGGCTCGTCCCCGGCGCCGCAGCGGCGCCGGATGGGGCGGTGGCGAGGGTCGACGCTGCGGAAGCGGGGCGTCGGCCGATCACCCCTCGATCAGGGCGGCGACGTCGGCGGTCTGTCCGCTGTCCGAAAGGCCCTGCTTCACGCCGGCGCGATCGGCCTGGTTGCGGTTCTGGCTCATCTTGCGTTTGGCCGTGAGCGCTGTGATCGGCATGCGCAGGCCGACGATGCCGCGCAGTTGCCCGGCCACATAGGCCTCGGGCGCGTCGGTGACGGACCAGGCGGTCGCCCGGTCCTTCTCGTGCAGGTCGGTCAGCCGGGAGACGACGTCGAGAAGCCGGGCCGTGTCCTCGAAGAATTCCACCGGCCCCCTGGCCTGCACGGTCACGTAGTTCCAGGTGGGGACCACCCTGCCGTGCTCCGCCTTGGAAGCGTACCAGGCCGGGCTGACGTAGGCGTCCGGTCCCATGAAGATGGCGAGGCCGTCGCCGAACGCCTGCGTCTTCCACTGCGGATTGGGTTTTGCCAGATGGGCGTAGAGGGTGCCCATCTCGCCTTCACTCTCGTCGAGAAACATCGGCAGCGGTGTGGCGATCGGCCCGTCCGCGGTCGCCGTGACGAAGTTGGCGAGCGGGCAGGCACGGATCATCGCGCGTATTTCGATCAAATCGGCGACAGCGAATGCAGGCGGGTTGTACATGGGGGCCTCTACCGGGTCGAGCTTTGCCGCGAATTCTATTTCGAAAGGCGGCGGCCTCACAAGCCGCGCAGCAGGCCAAGGGCGATCGTTCCCATCACGGCGGCGATGGCCAGGTCCAGAACCCGCCATGCAGACGGCCGCGAAAAGATCGGGCGCAGCCATCCGGCACCGTAGCCGAGCGCGAAGAAGAACAGGAACGAGGCGGTCATCGCACCGGCGGCGAACAGCATCTCGTTGCCGGGAAAGCGCGTCGAGATCGTTCCCAGAAAGACGACCGTGTCGAGATAGACGTGCGGATTGAGCCAGGTGAGCGCCAGGCAGGTGGCGAGCGTCGGCCAGAACGGCGAGGCGACCTCGTCCTCGATCGTCAGCGCCCCGGTCGAGCGAAGCGCTGAGCGGAGGCTTCTGGCGCCGTACCAGATGAGAAAGGCCGCCCCTCCCGTGCGCATGGCGGGGTCGAGCCAGGGCAGCATGGTCGTGATCTGCCGGAGGCTGGTGACGCCGAGCAGGATCAGGACGGCATCCGACAGGCCGCAGGTGAGGCAGACCGCGAACACGTGCTCGCGCCGCAAGCCCTGGCGGAGAATGAAGGCGTTCTGTGCGCCGATCGCGACGATCAGGCTCAGCCCCATCATCAGGCCGGTCATGAAGATCGGAAAATTCATCGTTGTCGTCGCCGCCGGGAACAGAAGGATCGCCATTGCTGTAGCGGGTTCCGATGATTAAAGGTATTTAAGTCTCTTTATCCTGATTAAGGTGAGCTAAAGCCATGCTCGACTATCCGGCCCTTCGCGCCGTTGCGGCGGTCGTCCAGACCGGCAGCTTCGAAAAGGCGGCCGCCGTGCTGAACGTCACGCCCTCCGCCGTCTCGCAGCGGGTGAAGCAGCTTGAAGAGCGTCTCGGCGTGGTGCTGATCGTCAGAGGAACCCCGTGCACGGCAACCGAGAAAGGCGGATGGCTGTGCCGCCACATGGAGAATGTCGGCATGCTGGAAGGGGAGTTGATGACGCATCTTCCCGCGCTCGCCGACCCTGCCGAACCGCAGCAACCGGTGACCCTCCATATCGCGACGAGTGCCGACAGCCTCGGAACCTGGTTCCTGTCGGCCATGTCGGATTTCTCCAGGCGATCCCGGTATCTTCTGAACATCGCCCTCGATGACGAGGAGCATACGGCAGAATGGCTGCAGCGCGGCCGCGTTCTGGCGGCCGTCACCAGCCTGGAAAAGCCGATTCCGGGCTGCCGGTGCACGCCGATCGGGGCGCTTCGCTACCATGCGACGGCAAGCCCGGCCTTCATGTCCGAGCATTTCGCCGACGGCGTCACGCAAGAGGCGATCAGCCGCGCTCCCGCGCTGACCTTCAACCAGAAGGACAGGCTGCAAAGCCGGTGGCTGCGCCAGGCCTTCGGCCGGGACTTCGTCCACCCCACCCATTGGCTGCCCTCCACGCAGGGCTTCCTCGACGCGAGCCTCTCCGGCATGGGCTGGTGCATGAACCCGGCCCTCCTCGCCGGGCCACACCTCGCATCCGGGCGGCTCGTCGAACTGATCCCCAAGACCCCGCTGGACGTGCCGCTGTACTGGCAGATCAACCGTCTCGCCGCCGACCGATTGGCGGAACTGACGCGCGCGGTCGTGGCAGCGGCCAGGATGCATCTTCGCCAATGAGACATCGGCCGCAACGAGCGAACGCCGTCAGGCAAGCATTTTCCGACGGACTGGGCGGACAATCGTGATATACGGAAAAATATAACGATTTCGCTGTTCCGTTCGAGGACCTGGCATGTTCATCAGAGCCCTTGCTTTCGTTGCCGCTCTTCTTCTCGCAGGAAGCCCACAGGCAGACGCCCGAACCTTCGTCGATGCCGGCGGGCGGACCGTCGAGGTCCCTGACCGGATCGGGAAGGTGTTCGTGGCCGGGCCGCCGGCGTCGGTGCTGGTCTATGCGCTGGCACCGGAGAAACTGGCGGGATGGGTGCGCGAGCCCGGCGAGAAGGCGAAGAAGTACCTCCTTCCCGAAGCCCGCGACCTTCCCACCTACGGCTGGCTGACGGGCAGGGGCGGTACCGCCAATGTCGAGGCGGTCCTCGCCGCCAAGCCGGACCTGATCATCGACGTGGGAACGGTCAATGAGACCTATATCTCGCTGGCGGACAGGGTGCAGGAGCAGACCGGCATTCCCTATGTGCTGATCGGCGGGCGCTTCGCCGATACCCCTGAGACCCTTCGCCAGGCCGGCGCCCTGCTCGGCGAAAGCGCGCGTGGCGAGGAACTGGCCCGATATGCGGAAAAGCGTCTTGCCGACATCCAGTCGCTGTTGGCGGACATTCCCGAGGGCGAGCGTCCGAAGGTCTACTACGGCCGGGGTCCGAAGGGGCTGGAGACCGGGCTTTCGGGTTCGATCAACATGGAGATCCTCGAGATGGCAGGCGCCACCAACGTCGCCGCCGCTGCCGGCAAGGGCGGGCTGACGGAGGTGTCGCTCGAGCAGGTGCTCGCCTGGAAGCCCGACGTGATTCTCGCGAGCGACGCCGGTTTCGCCGAGGCGGTCAGGTCCGACCCGTCCTGGTCCGGCGTGCCGGCCGTGCAGGCGGGCCGGGTGTACAAGGCGCCCGACGTCCCGTTCGGCTGGTTCGATTCGCCGCCGGGGATCAACCGGCTGATCGGCCTCGCCTGGCTCCGATCCGTCCTCTATCCGGACGCCGGCCCGATCGATTTGCGCGGGGAGGTGCGGGAATTCTTCAAGCTGTTCTATCACGTCGACCTGACGGAGCCCGATCTGGACGCTCTCCTGGCGAACACCGGGAGCCGGAATTGAGCCCTTCGGACGAGACCGGCATGGAACGGCCGGCGACGATGCGATCGGCCGCCGCATACGGACTTGCGGTCCTGGTCCTGCTCGTCGTCGTTCTCGTCGCCCTGTCGGTCGGCAAGTACCCGGTGCGCCCGGAAACGACGTTCTCGATCCTCTGGCAGGGAATTGCCGGAACGACGACGGACGTGGACCCCATGCTCGGCAACGTGATCTGGAATGTCCGCCTGCCGCGCGTGATGGCGGGGCTCTGCATCGGCGCGGTGCTGGCGGCCGCCGGGGCGAGCTATCAGGGCGTCTTTCGCAATCCGCTGGTGTCGCCGGACATTCTCGGCGTTTCGGCCGGCGCCAGTCTCGGGGCGGTCTTCGGGATCTTCCTGTCGCTGCCGGTGTTGGCGATCCAGGTGCTGAGCTTCCTGGGCGGCCTCTTCGCGCTCGCGGTCGTCTATGCGGTCGGGCTGGCGGTGCGTGGGCGCGATCCGGTGCTGACGCTCGTGCTCGCGGGGATGGCAATCGCCGCGCTGCTGGCCGCGGGCATCTCGCTCGTCAAGATCCTGGCGGATCCCTACGACCAGTTGCCGGCGATCACCTACTGGCTGCTCGGCAGCCTGGCGAGCGTCACCAACGCGGACCTGGTCCTCGTCGTGCCCAGCTTCGTGCTCGGCGTCGCGGTCCTCCATCTCTTGCGCTGGCGGATCAACCTGCTCTCGCTCGGCGACGACGAGGCGCGCGCGCTCGGCGTGGAGACGCGGCTGCTGCGGCCGGCGCTCATCGCCGCCGCGACGCTGATCACCTCCGCCGCCGTCTCGATCAGCGGCGTGATCGGCTGGATCGGCCTCGTCATCCCGCATATGGCGCGCATGCTGGTGGGGCCGGACTTCCGGGTCCTGCTGCCGGCATCCCTCTTCCTCGGGGCGGCCTTCCTCGTCGTCATCGATACGGTGGCGCGCACGGCCTCCACGGTCGAGGTGCCGCTCGGCATCCTGACGGCGGTGATCGGCGCTCCGTTTTTCCTCGCCTTGCTGGCGACGGGCCGCGGCGGCTGGTCATGATGATGCGCCTGGACAACCTGGCCTTCGGCCACCGCGGCGTGCCGATCGGCTCGAAGATGGACCTGTCGGTCCATGCCGGCGAGGTGCTGGCGATCCTGGGGCCCAACGGCGCCGGCAAGACGACGCTGTTTCGGACGATCCTCGGTCTGCAGCGGCCGCTTGCGGGGCACGTCCATGTCGACGACACGGATCTTTCGCTCTGTTCGCGCAGCGAGGTCGCCGCGAGGATCGCCTATGTACCGCAGGCGCACGGCACGCTGTTTCCGTTCCGGGCGCTGGACATCGTGATCATGGGGCGGGCGGGACGGCTCGCCGCCTTCCGGCAGCCGGGCCGCAGGGATCGCGACCTGGCGCTCGCGGCCATGGAGCGTCTCGGCATCCGATCGCTGGCGGACCGGCCCTATACCGAGATCAGCGGCGGCGAGCGGCAACTGGTCCTCATCGCCCGGGCGCTTGCACAGGAAGCGCGTTTCCTGGTTCTGGACGAGCCGACCGCAAGCCTGGACTATGGCCACCAGTTCCAGGTCCTCGAACAGATCCGCCTGCTCGCTTCAAGCGGCAAGGGCGTTGTGCTTTCGACGCACAATCCCGACCACGCCTTCTTCGTCGCGGATCGAGCCGCGCTCATGGCGGGCGGTGCCATCCTGGACATCGGCGAGCCGCGCCGGGTGCTGACGCCTGCTGCCCTTCGCTCCGTGTTCGGGATCGACGTCGTCGTCGGCAGGATCGCGGGAAGCGCGCATCCGACATGCGCGCCGGCCAGCGTCGGCGGGCCGTCCGGGGACTGAGGGACCTCAGTCGTCCACCGCCACCATGACGTCGGAAGCCTTGACGACCGCATAGGCGTCCTTGCCGGCGGCCAGTCCCAGTTCGGCTACCGCCTCGTTGGTGATCGAGGCCGTGATGATGGATCCGCCGATGTCGATCCGCACATGGGCGGTCGTGGCGCCCAGCGTCACATCCACCACCTTGCCCTTCAGCCGATTGCGAGCGCTGATCTTCATGGCCGGTATCTCCTCGTTGCTGTGCCGTGAGGGCAGAGCACTAGCACAACCGCCGACGCGTCGAAATCCCCGGGGACGCGGCATTTGCGCCCGCGGCTTCCAGAGGTTGACATTTCCCGCGCGGTGTTTACTGCAACGTTGCAGGTGATGATTTTTCGCAATTCCGCCAGGGCGGAGGCGACAGATGGCAGGAACGATGATGGACCCCAGGACCCTATCCGAGCGCTTTCCCGGCGACTTCCTCTTCGGCGTGGCGACCGCCGCCTTCCAGATCGAGGGGGCGTCGAAGGCCGACGGGCGCAAGCCCTCGATCTGGGATGCGTTTTCCAACATGCCCGGCCGCGTCTTCGGCCGGCACAACGGCGATGTCGCCTGCGACCACTACAACCGGCTGGAAGAGGACCTCGACCTGATCAAGGCGCTCGGCGTTTCGGCCTATCGCTTCTCGATCGCCTGGCCGCGGATCGTTCCAGAGGGCACCGGCGCCGTCAACGAGAAGGGGCTGGACTTCTACGATCGCCTCGTCGACGGGCTGAAAGCGCGCGGCATCAAGGCGTTCGCGACGCTCTATCACTGGGATCTGCCGTTGTCGCTGATGGGGGATGGCGGCTGGACGGCGCGGCAGACGGCGCATGCGTTCGAGCGCTATGCGAGGGTGGTGACCGCCCGTCTCGGCGACCGGCTGGATGCGGTTGCGACGTTCAACGAGCCCTGGTGCTCGGTCTGGCTCAGCCACCTCTACGGCATCCATGCGCCGGGCGAGTGCAACCTGGACGCGGCGCTGCATGCGCTGCACGTCACCAATCTCGCCCATGGGCTCGGGGTGGCGGCCATCCGCTCAGAGCGGCCGCAACTGCCCGTCGGGATCGTGCTGAATGCCCACCAGACCTATGCCGGGTCCGACGCCGCCGAGGATCTCGCTGCGGAAAAGCGCGCCTTCGACTTCCACAACGGCGTGTTCTTCGGTCCGGTGTTCGCCGGCGCCTACCCGGAAGGCTTCATGAGCGGGCTCGGTCACCGGATGCCGCCGATCGAGCCCGGCGACATGGAGACGATCCACCAGAAGCTCGACTGGTGGGGGCTGAACTACTACACGCCGATGCGTGTCTTGGCCGATCCCGCGCCGGATGCGGACTATCCGGCGACGCTGCCTGCGCCCGCCGTCAGCGACGTCAAGACCGACATCGGCTGGGAGGTCTGCGCTCCGGCGCTCGGCGACCTGATCCGCCGGCTGAACGCGGCCTACAGGCTTCCCGAATGCTACATCACCGAGAACGGCGCCTGCTACAACATGGGCGTCGAAAACGGCGCGGTGGACGACCAGCCGCGGCTTGACTACATTGCCGAGCATCTGGCCGTCACCGCCGACCTGATCGCGGAGGGCTATGCCATGCGCGGCTATTTCGCCTGGAGCCTGATGGACAATTTCGAGTGGGCGGAAGGCTACCGGATGCGCTTCGGCATCGTCCATGTCGACTACGACACGCAGGTGCGGACGATCAAGAAGAGCGGCCACTGGTACAAGGCGCTCGCGGCACAGTTTCCGAAGGGAAATCATGCCCGAAGTGCAGCCGAATGAGACGGTCGGCGCAGCAGGGGCGCAGACCGCAAGGCCGGCTGGCCGCCGGACCCTCAAGCCCTTGCAACAGGGGGGAGCAGATGATGAAGGGTGGATGCCTTTGCGGTTCTGTCCGGTACGAGGCGAGCGCGGCGCCGCTGCATTCCGGGTTCTGCCATTGCCGTGACTGCCAGCGCGCGACCGGGACTGGCCACAGCTGCTACATGATCTTCGAGGCGCGGGATTTTTCCCATAGCGGCGAACTGCACTCTTTCGCCGTCGTCGCCGAGAGCGGGGCGCCGTCGGTCCGCCACTTCTGCCCGACCTGCGGCAGCACCGTCCTGGCATCGGGGGCGCCGGGAGAGGCGCGCTGGACGGTCTTCGCCGGCACGCTGGACGATCCGTCGGAATTCGTTCCCGAGGCCGCGATCATGACCCGCAGCCGCCAGCGGTGGGATCATGTGCAAGGGGAACTTCCGGAGTTTTCGTGCATGCCGGGCTAAAGCCTGTCGCGCCTACTTGCCGAGATGCCGCTCGCCGCGCTTGCGGGCCAGATCCATCTGGAGCTGGCGCTGGCGGAAGCGGGCGCGGTCCTCGTCGCTGCGGCTTGCGAAGCAATGCGGGCAGGACACGCCGGGCTCGTAAGTGTCGGCCCTGATCTCCTCCGCCGTCAGGGGATGGCGGCAGGCGCGGCAGAGCGTGTGCTCGCCCTCTTCCAGACCATGGGTGACCGAGACGCGCTCGTCGAAGACGAAGCAGGCGCCCTCCCACAGGCTTTCCTCCGCCGGCACCTCCTCGAGATATTTCAGGATGCCGCCCTTCAGGTGATAGACCTCGTCGAAGCCCTGCTCCTTCATGAAGGCGGTCGCCTTCTCGCAGCGGATGCCGCCGGTGCAGTACATGGCGATCTTCGGCTTGTTGTGCAGGCCGGTGTGGTTGCGCACCCAGTCCGGGAATTCGCGGAAGGTCTTCGTCTGCGGATCGACCGCGCCGCGGAAGATGCCGATCGCGGTCTCGTAGTCGTTGCGGGTGTCGATGACGATCGTGTCCGGATCGGAGATCAGGGCGTTCCAGTCCTTCGCCTCGACATAGGTGCCGACCACCCGGTTCGGGTCGATGTCCTCGACCCCCATGGTGACGATCTCCTTCTTCAGCCGCACCTTCATGCGCAGGAAGGGCATCTCGGCGGCGGAGCTCTCCTTGTGCTCCAGCTTTGCGAATTCGGGCTGGGCGCGCAGGAAGGCGAGCACGGTGCGGATACCGTCCGCCGGTCCGGCGATCGTGCCGTTGATGCCTTCATGGGCGAGCAGCAGCGTGCCGCGCACGCCATTGTCCTCGCACAGCGCCTGCAAGGGCGCGCGCAGTTCGGCAAAGCGCGGGACGGAAACGAAGTGATAGAGCGCTGCGACCAGGAAGGGTTCCCCCGCCTTGCGCCCGGTGTCGGTCTGGATCTCGGTCATGGCGGCTGAAATACAGCTTTGCGGGCCGCGGTGCAATCGGCGCCGGCAGGGACGATCACGGCGTCAGGCCGCATGCCGCCAGAGAAGCTCGATGCACCCGGCATCCTCCCGGCTGTCCTCGGGGAAGAGAAGCCCGGCCAGCGGCAGCGCCTCGGCGCGCAGACGGTCGCCCTCGGCAATCATCACCGCGAGCAGATGCGTCAGGTCCTTCGGCGTGCCGATGTCGTCGGGATGGGCATCGGCAAAGCCGGTCAGCAGGGCGATGTCCTGGTTTTCGCCCAGCAGCGTGACCAGGATCCGCGCCTGCTTGCGGGTTCCGTTCAGGGCCGACGGCCAGGCTTCCTCCAGGAAGCGGCAGTGCACCCAGCGGTCCTGCGTGCGCTTGCGCAGGGTATGGAACAGGTCCGGCTCGCCGGTGTCTCTGGCCTGCTTCAGCGCGGCTGCCGCCTTGCGGCCCGTCGCGCGCCAGCCATGGCCGAGAATTTCGGCGGCGCGCTTGTGGCCGCCGCCGATCGTCAGGTGTTCGGCTGCCGCGAGCGCCTCCCTGCAGGTGCGGAGGGCGTCCTCGATGAGGTCCTCCGTCGCGGCGGTATCGACAATGGCGTCACGCCGCGCGACGAGCCTTGCATGAACACGCTCGACGGCCATGCGCTCTTCGACGGTCGATGCGGCCTGGGCAAGGCGGTGCGCCGTCTCGACCAGCGAGGTGGCATCGCGGCTGGCGGCCAGACTGCGCCCGAGCGTGCCGATGCGCTCGTTTTCCCGCTTCTGGAAAGATTTGTCGGCGCTGGCCACCAGCCGGTAGAGGCTGCGAACGCGCTTGAACTGCTTGCGGGCCGTGTGGATGGCCTCGTGCGGCCCGTCGGGCTGTTTCTCCAGCACCTCGAGCGCCCGCGACAGATATCGGGACGCGACGCGACGCACTTCTCCCTGAAGAGGCTTACCCGCTTTGAGACTGAGGCTCATGAAAGGACCGGAGCGCGCCTTCGGACAGCGCCATTGCCTGGTTGGAATAACGGAAGTCGCCGGTCACCTCGCGTCCGACCCAATCGGGAATGTCCGGCTTGTCGGTCTCGGACTTAAGCTCCACCTCGGCCACGACCAGGCCGCCGTAGCGCCCGCCATAGACGTCCACCTCCCAGGTGAAGCCCTTGTGCTCGACCTTGTAGCGGACCTTCTCGACCACGGTGCCGATCGCCTGGCCGAGCATTTCCTCGGCGACGGCCGGGTCGATATCGAACTCGTATTCGTCGCGGGACAGGGATGTCTGCCCGATCTTGAGCGTCAGGCAGGCGTGCCCGTCGCCATAGGCGCGGACCCTGAGCGAGCGATCATCCATCGTGGCGAGATAGCCCTGTCTGATGGAGACGCCGGCGTCTGCCGAGAGACGCCACCGCTTGCCGGAAACCAGAAATTTTCTTTCGATTTCTTTGGCCATGCCACTCGCTTTCGCACTGTGGTAGTCGGTTGCACGAACTCTACACGATGGGCCGACCGTGGCAAGCTACGAAAAGGACCGGACGGCGCCCTTATCGTCCCGCCCCGGTTGAGCACCGTTTTTCGCCGGGGCCTTTTTTCTCGACACGGACGGCCCGAAGGGCTATTCCACCACCACATTCAATCGTTTTAGGGATGCGCCGATGGCCGAGAAAACCGAAAAGCTCCTGTCCGTGCTGAAGCTGCAGCCGGTCGTTCCCGTGCTGATCGTGGAAGACGCGGCGACGGCCGTGCCGCTGGCGCGCGCATTGGTCGCAGGCGGTCTGAAGGCGATCGAGATCACGCTCCGCACGCCGGCCGCGCTCGAGGCGATCCGTCGCGTCGCAAACGAGGTCGAAGGGGCCGTCGCCGGTGCCGGCACGATCCTGAACGCGGCGCAGTTCGACGAAGCGGTCGCCGCCGGTTCGCAGTTCATCGTCAGCCCGGGCACGACGCAGGAGCTTCTGGATGCCGCCGCGCAGTCGCCGGTGCCGCTCCTGCCGGGTGCGGCCACGGCCAGCGAGGTCATGGCGCTGCGCGAGGAAGGCTACGAGGTGCTGAAATTCTTCCCCGCCGAGCAGGCGGGGGGCGCGTCCTACCTCAAGGCGCTGTCCTCGCCGCTCGCCGGCACGCTGTTCTGCCCGACCGGCGGGATCTCGCTCGCCAACGCGAAGGACTACCTGTCTCTGCCGAACGTCATCTGCGTCGGCGGCTCCTGGGTCGCGCCGAAGGACCTCGTGGCGAAGGGCGACTGGGCCGGCATCACCAGGCTTGCGGCGGAGGCGGCGCAGCTCAAGGGCTGAGCGCGGCGCCGTCTGCGACTGCGCACGATCGATCGCTGCACGGCTCCGGCGGGCGGCGATCACGATTTTGCCAGTCGTGGTTTGTATTTGGGCCTCGCGCTCCTATCTCTCACTCCGGCTCACACTGGAAGGGAGATAACCCCATGTTCGATGCGAAAAAGCTGCTGGATCAGTTTCTCGGGTCGCAGATACCCGGCGCCGGCGGCACCGTGCGCGATCGCGCGGGGCAGGTCACGCAGATGGCCAGGGACAATCCGCTCGCAGCCGGCGCCATCGCCGGCGTGCTGCTCGGCACGAGCGGCGGCCGCCAGGTGGCGGGCACCGCGCTGAAGCTCGGCGGGCTGGCGGCGATCGCCGGCCTCGGCTACCAGGCCTACAAGAACTACAAGGCCGGCCAGGCTCCCGCGCCCGCGACGCCGGACGCGCCGAAAGAGCCCGAACTCCTGCCGCCGCCTTCGGATTCCGGCTTTGCGACGCAGACCGTCAGCGACGATTTCGCCCTGACGCTGATCCGCGCGATGATCGCCGCGTCGCGCGCCGACGGGCACATCGACGCCGGCGAGCGCGCGCACATCATGGACAGGCTCAAGGTCGCCGGCATCGGTGGCGATGCAGCCGCCTTCCTGGAGAAGGAGCTTGCCGATCCCATCGATCTCGACGGCATCGTCGCGGCGGCCAAGACCGAGGAGCAGCGGGTCGAGCTCTATACGGCCTCGCGGCTGACGATCGAGCCCGACAGCCGGGCCGAGCGCGGCTATCTCGACTTGCTCGCCGGCCGCCTCGGACTGCCGGACGCGCTGGTCGACCACATCGAGGCGACCGTCTCGCAGGCCAAGGTTCCCGCGGGCAGCCCCTGGGCCTGATGGGTCCATAAACACTTTGCATTTGTTTCGCGGGTGCCGCTGGCCTATGCGTCTGTCATGCGCATCAGGCAGCGGCAATCCGGGGAACGGGGGGAGAGGGGCATGCACGATCTGAAACACTGGACGGCGCGGCCGGCTCCGGCACCGGTGGTGCTCGAAGGGCGGTTCGTCCGCATCGAGCCCTATGAACGTGAAAAGCACCTCCAGGCGCTCTGGGACGGCTTCGGCGGCATGGCGATCAATCCGCTGCTGAAATATTTCGCCCAGAACGACTTCTCCGGCATCGAGGATTTCGATGCCTGGCTCGCCTCCGTGCAGAAGGGCGGCTGGGTGACCGAGGTGTTCCGCGACAAGGCGACCGGCAAGGTGGTCGGCATGGCGAACTACATGCGGCCGGATCCGGCCAACGGCGTCGTGGAGATCGGCGGCATCGCCCACGGACCGGACATGGCGCGCTCGCCGCTGTCCACCGAGGGGCAGTACCTGCTCGCCAGGCATGCCTTCGAGGACCTCGGCTACCGCCGCTACGAATGGAAGTGCAACAACCTCAACGAAGCGAGCAAGCGCACCGCCCAAAGGCTCGGCTTCAGCTTCGAGGGCGTCTTTCGCCAACACATGCTGTCTAAGGGGCAGAACCGCGACACGGCATGGTTCTCGATCATCGACAGCGAATGGCCGGTCACCGCGAAGGCGTTCGAGGCCTGGCTGTCGCCGGACAATTTCGACGCGGCAGGAAACCAGAAGCGCCGGCTGGAGGACATCCGGGCCGAGTTGAAGCGGGAAGACGCCCGGTGAGCGGCGAAGAGGACAAGGGCAATCGATCCGCGGCGATCGCCGCCGCCGTCATCCTGCTCGGCACGGGGCTTGCGTTTTTCTTCCTGCCGGACGTGATGATCTCGCTCGGCAATGTGTCGCCCTGGCTCGCCGCCGGATTGGCGACCGCGCTCGTGCTCGGCTTCTTTCTGCTGTTCTGGCTGCGTGCCCGCCACCAGAGGCGCAAGGGCCGCTAAAGCGGCGCTCAGCCCTGCAGCGCGGCGCCGAGCAGCACGAGCCCGAGCACCATCACCAGCAGCGCCCCCAGGATCTCGATCGCGTTGCCGACGCGAAGGGCGGCGCTGTCGCCGCCGGCAAGGCGCATGGCCACGCCCTTTGCGGTGACCGCGAGCGTGGCGAGCACCGAGACTGTGATGGCGGTGCCGATCGACATGGCGACGACGGAAAGCAGGCCGCCGAGATAGAGCCCGTTCAGGAGCGCGAAGGAGAGCACGATCAGCGCACCCGAGCACGGGCGCAGCCCGACGGCGACGACCGCCGACCAGGCTTCGCGGAGCGCGAACCGGTCGCCCTTCAGAAGTTCGGGATCCGGCGCATGCGCGTGGCCGCAGGTGGCGCAGATCTCGCCCGGCGCATGGGTGTGGGGGTGGCCGTGGTGGCCGTTCCCGTGCGCCTCCCGGGCGGTGAACGCGTGGCCATGGCCGTGGCCGGCTGCATCCGGCAGGGTCATGGCATAGGCTTCGGTCGGGCTGAGCCGGCGGGAGCGCCAGAGCTTGCGATAGAGCAGCCAGGCGCCGAAGGCCGCGATCAGGGCATAGCTCGCCGTCTCCAGCGCCCGGGTCGCGTCCGTCATCGAAATCGCCGTTCCGCGCAGGACGAGATAGGCGCCGCCGACGATCAGGATGGCGACGACCCCCTGCAGGAGCGAGGACAGGAAGGACAACAGCACGCCCCGTTTCAGCTCGATCTCGTTGGCCAGCATGTAGGACGATATCACGGCCTTGCCGTGGCCCGGTCCTGCGGCGTGCAGGACGCCGTAGGCAAAGGACAGGCCGACGAGGGTGGAGGCGGCCCAGGGATTCTCGCGCATGTTCTTCAGCGCGCCGGTCAGCATATGGTAGAACGCCTGCTGGTGGGCGTTGATCCAGGAAAACAGGCTGCCGAAGATGCCGGAGGTGCTGAAGCCCGGTTCGGCGCTGCCGATTCCGAGCGGCGACTGGGCGTGGGCCGTTCCGAAAACGGAAACGGCAAGGAGCAGGGTTGCGAGCGAAAGGCGGATTGCGGCCCGGTCGTTCAGCATGTCACTTCCAGCCGCGTTGCGAAGAGCTTCGACATGTCGGTGCCGGTCGGGTCGTTCCAGAAGGCGTCGGTCAGCGTGCCCTCGTTCTGCGCCAGCACCTCGTCGGGGTCCGGCCGCACCACCTGATGCTTGCAGGCGGAGAACTTCTCGCCGATCACCACCATGTTGTCGTCCGTCGGGAAGTCCATCGAGGCATACATCGTCGGGTCGTAGACGCCGAAGGTCATCCTGCCCTTCAACGGCATCGTCTGCCCGGGCTTGACGGTGAAGAACATCAGGAGCTGGCCGTCCTTGAAATCGACGTTGATCGCGTCCGGCTTGCCGACCTTCACGTCCTTCCCGTCCTCGGTGATGGTCGTGTAGTAGTGGAACTCCTCCAGCGACTCGAGCACGGTCTGCCCCACCTCGGCCAGTTCGTCCGGGTCGAGCTTGAGGTTGGAGTTCTTGTCGAAGTCGAGCACGACGCTGGAGGAGAACATCTCGTCGAAGCGCCAGACGTTGCGCAGTTCCGACACCGTGCCGTCGTCGCCGGCAACGACTTCGAGCCGTGCCTCGGCGAAGATGTGCGGGTGGGCCATGGCCACGGCCGGCAGCAACCAGGCGGCACCTGCAATGAGGAGGGGGGCGTGCTTCATGCGCGAGGTTGACCTCTCGTCCGGCTTTCAGGATTCGCTACCGAATGTATCGCAATTGGGCCGGAATTGGGACTTCGGCCGGGCGCGAATTGTCGCGCCCGATGGTTGCGGGCGCCGTCACGCGCCGTCGCTGTTCTTCCTGAACCAGTTGTGCAGGAAATCCACGAAGGTCCGCACCTTCGCCGGCAGATAGCGGCGGTGCGGATAGATGGCGTAGATGCCGCGATCGGCAGGCAGGTAGTCGTCGAGGATGGAAACGACGGCGCCCGACTCGAGGCGGCTGCGGGCGATGAATTCGGGCACCTGCGCAATGCCGAGGCCGCTCTGGGCGGCGCGCACCGCAGAGGTCGGGCTGTTGACCTCGATATGCCCGCTGACGGGCACGCTGAAGCTCGTGCCCTTGGCGTCGATGAAGCGCCAGTTGCTGTGCGACTTGCCGTTGGTGTCGATCACGCAGGGAAGGCGGGAGAGCTCGGAGGGGTGGGTGATCGGGCCGGTCTTCTCGAGGAATTCGGGGGCTGCGCAGATCTTCAGGTAGAAATCGCCGAGCTTGCGGGCGATCAGGGTGGAATCCTCGAGCCTGGTGATGCGGATCGCGACGTCGAAGCCTTCCTCGACGAGATCGACGAAGCGGTCGTCGGACACGATCTCCAGCGACAGCTCGGGATGCTCGCGCCCGAAATCGATCAGCGACTGGCCGATCTCGGCATCCACGAAGGTGCGCGGCGCGGAGATCTTCAGCTTGCCCTTCAGGTCGGCGTTGTTCTCGCGGACGAGATCGGCGAGGTTGTCGATCTCCTTGAGGATCTCGGAGGCCGTGCGGTAGTAGGTGTGCCCCGCTTCCGTCATGGAAAACTGGCGGGTGGTGCGGTTCAAAAGCAGCGCGCCGAGTTCGTCTTCCAGCTCGCGCACATATTTCGACAGGAGTGCCTTGGACTTGCCGACTTTGCGGGATGCCGCCGAAAACCCCTCCGCATCCACCACGTCGATATAGGCGCGAATGCGGGTCAGCGTATCCATGCAATCAGTCCTTGCTGCGGTGCCGTATCGGCGACGGGAACCGGAATGTCGTGGGCTGCCGGAAAATTTTCAATAGCGGGGCCAAAAAACTCTTGATTGCGACAGGGAATCTTCTTATCTCCGCCCTTGCCCAAAGTCGCACGTGCCTGTGGGTGTCCGCCGACCCTCGAACTGGGAGCAATCCCTAAGGTGAGGTCATCGGTAAGGTACCTGGAACTAACCGCTCCAGTCGCTATTCCGGCCAACCGGGAAATGCGAGGACATCTTGAAGCAACGACGGTGCGGGCCTTTCTGGTGTCTGCCGGCTTTCCATCAGCCGGGGTTACTGAAGAGGCACACCTTCATTGCCGGAAGTGCGGTTGGGATCATCCCCTCCAATCCATGGCAGACAAAGCCGAATCCGAGCCTAGGCGGGCTCAGGTTCACCGTTCGCGCATATCGCGCATGCTTGGTTCCGGGGTCTCCACCGGCTGGTTCCATCGCATGGTCGCGTATGCCCTTTGTCCTCCGGTTTTTCCGGAGCGCTGGATCATGGGGACTACTGAAATGGCGACTGCACGCATTATCGACTTCCTGAACACCCGACGTCCCGACGGCCCGTGCCTCGTGGTCGACCTCGATGTCGTGCGCGACAACTTCAAGGCGTTCCGTCACGCGCTGCCCGACAGCGCCATCTACTACGCCGTCAAGGCCAACCCGGCGCCGGAAATCCTGCGGCTTCTCGCCAGCATGGGCTCCAACTTCGATTGCGCGTCCGTCGCCGAAATCGAGATGGCGCTCGATGCCGGCGCGACGGCGAACCGCATCTCGTTCGGCAACACGATCAAGAAGGAGCGCGACATCGCCCGCGCCCACGCGCTCGGCATCAGCCTCTTTGCCGTCGATTGCCACGAGGAAGTGGAGAAGATCTCCCGTGCCGCCCCCGGCGCGCGCGTCTTCTGCCGCGTGCTGACGGACGGCGAGGGCGCCGAGTGGCCGCTGTCGCGCAAGTTCGGCTGCGTGCCGCAGATGGCCGTCGACGTGCTCGTCTACGCCCACCAGCTCGGTCTCGTCTCCTACGGCGTCTCGTTCCATGTCGGCTCGCAGATGACCAAGGTCGATGCCTGGGATTCGGCGCTCGCCGATGCCAAGCGCGTGTTCGTCCAGCTCGCCAAGCAGGGCATCGAGCTGAAGATGGTCAACATGGGCGGCGGCTTCCCGACGAAGTACCTGAAGGACGTGCCGGCGGCCGAGGCCTACGGCCAGGCGATCTTCGGCGCGCTGAAGAAGCACTTCGGCAACCACATCCCGGAGACGATCATCGAGCCGGGCCGCGGCATGGTCGGCAACGCCGGCGTGATCAAGGCCGAGGTCGTCCTCGTCTCGAAGAAGTCGGACAACGACGCGCACCGCTGGGTGTTCCTCGACATCGGCAAGTTCGGCGGTCTCGCCGAGACGATGGACGAGGCGATCCGCTACCCGATCCGCACCGCGCGCGACGGCGATGCGATGGAGCCCTGCGTCATCGCCGGCCCGACCTGCGATTCGGCCGACGTGCTCTACGAGAAGAACATGTACCCGCTGCCGATCACCCTTTCGATCGGCGATGAGGTGCTGATCGAGGGAACCGGCGCCTACACGACTACCTACTCGGCCGTCGCCTTCAACGGCTTCGAGCCGCTCAAGGCCTACGTGATCTGAACCGGTCGAGGCAGCTCCCGCGGCAGCGGGAGCGCCACCCACAATGAATTCCGATGTCCGCTGGTGGCGGCAATTTGAAGTTCGGGAGGCCGGGATGGCCACTGTTCTTGGTTCTGTCCGCGCGTTCTTCGCGCAATCCGCATTCGCAATCGACCGGGAAAATGCCGGCGACGTCCTGGCCCGCGAGCGCCTGCTCGACCGCGCCATGGGCGAGGGACGCTTCCGCAAGTCCTCCGAAAAGCTGCGCCGTGGCCGCCTGCCGGCCGAGGGTCTGGCGCTGGTCGCCCGCGACGGCGACGGCCACGTGATCGGCACGGTGCGGCTTTGGGACGTCGAGGCCGGGGTTGACGCTTCCGGCAACGCGGTGCCGGCGCTGCTGCTCGGCCCGCTCGCCGTCGA
The DNA here is from genome assembly GCF_029210525.1 of Mycoplana sp. MJR14. NCBI lineage: Bacteria > Pseudomonadati > Pseudomonadota > Alphaproteobacteria > Hyphomicrobiales > Rhizobiaceae > Mycoplana > Mycoplana sp. MJR14. The sequence continues at coordinate 362,044 of NZ_JARGEO010000005.1, read as the reverse complement.
CCCGTCCCACGAGGGCAAGGGCGTCGGTTCGGCGCTGATGCGGGCGGCCATCACCGAGGCGGCCCAGCGCGGCCATGGCGCCGTGCTGCTCGTCGGCGATGCGCCCTATTACGAGCGCTTCGGCTTCTTTGCCGCAAAGGCCGCCCATCTCGTCATGCCGGGGCCGTTCGAACGTCACCGTTTCCTGGCGCTGGAGCTGAAGGAAGGCTGGCTGGACGGTGCTGCCGGCATGCTCGTCGCCGCCGGCCGCCGGCTGGGTCGGGGCGAGCTTCCGAAGGCGGCCTGACCGCCCGGCCGGCAGGGCCGTGCTCGGCAACCCGCGCCTGGCGGAGCGGGCCTGCCTGCTCCGCCTGCGGTTTGCGATCAGATCATCGGCCCGCCATAGACGAGCGATGCTTCCTGTGCGGCCGTGACGCGCGGCTCGCTGTTGCCGGACCGCGCGACGATCTCGCTGAAGCTCCGCTGGAACACCTTCAGCGCCACCAGGCTGTAGCAGGCGACGGCCACGAAATTGTGCCAGAAGGCGCGGGGCTGCTCGGCATAGCTCGGGTTGACCAGCAGGCACAGGACCTCGACCGTGAGGATGAAGAGCAGCGGATAGACGATGTAGCGGGCGCTTTCCGTCCGGCCCTCGTCGATGAAATCGGCGATGACGCAGGTGCTGATGCCGTAGGCGACCGCGACGAAGCCGAGCGTGTAGCGGAAGAACATGTCGCTGGCGATTATCTCGGGCGTCATCTTGTCGAGGTCCTTCACGCCGGGACCGATGTAATAGTAGATGATGAACGATATCAGCAGCGGCATGAAGGCCGCGAGGCTGCCCCACCAGACGATGGCCGGATAGTTGGCGATCGGGAACTTCCAGATGCTGGTGAACCGCTCCCAGTTTTCCTCCTCGATCCGCAGCGAGCGCAGGAACAGGGCGATCAGGCTCGTCAGGGCAAACATGGCGCCCACCGTCAGCGCGGTGATGAGCCCGCTCTTTATGATCGTCGTCGCATCGGTCCGGGCAAGCGCCTGGCCCCAGTCGATCTCCGGCTTTGCGGCCTGGGTCAGGACTTCGGTGACGTAGAGGTAGATGCAGAGCGGGACGACGCAGCCGACGAAGCCGATGGCGATCGCCAGCAGCGCCGCATTGCTCCAGGGATAGGTGGGGACGCTGTCGTTGACCAGCCGGAACAGGTTCGCCAGCACGGCGTCCGGCTTCTGCGCCATCGGATAGGCCCCCGGCACGGCGCCCCGCTTCATCGTCAAGGCCGTCTCCCGGTCGTTGCGGGCGAGAATGGCGAAGAGGGCGGAAAGGCGCTTGGCGCCGGTCTCGCATTCGCTGGCCAGGAGCGACCAGCGCTTCACCAGTTCCTCGTAGGTCCTGGCGGCCTTCATGTCCTTCTCGTCGAGCGAATCGTTGAGGGCGCGGAACAGCGCTTCCGCATCGCGGTTCAGCTTCTCTCCGGCCTCTCTCGAAAGATCCTGCGCGGGGTCCTCGATGTTCGATTTCGCCAGGATCTCCTTGACCTGCTGCGACTTGAGCGTGGTGGCGACGAGCGTGTTGATCTCGTTTTCGAGCATGTCGGATTTCGGCCGCAGAACCTGGATGATCTCCCGGTACTTTTCGTATTCCTCCTTCGACCAGAGGCGTTCGCCGCGGATCGTCAGCGCCGCAAAAAGCCGCAGCGCGATGCAGTTGCGGCCCATCTGCGTCGAAAGCTCCTCGTTGAACCCCAGGCTGAGCAGCAGATTGCGGATGCGCCAGAACTTGCGCATGTCCCGCCGGTATTCCGGCGCATCCGCGACCAGCGTCTCGATGTCATTGCGCGTCAGGCGCTGCACGCGAGCGTAGAACTCGCCGGGGATGCTGGCGACGCGCTGGGCAAGGCCGCGCAGCATCGCCTCGATCTGGGCGACCATCGGCACCGACGGCAGGAGGCCGACCACGATCAGGGCGGCGCCGAACGGCCATGCCATGCCCTGGAAGGGTGCCTGCGCGCCGGTCGGATCGTTGGCGATGAGCAGCACGACGGGCTTGGCCGTGCACATGAAGAGATAGAGGAACTCCAGGAAGATCAGGTAGAGCACGAAGGAGCGATTGAAGATCGAGCGCCCGACGATGTCGCCCATCGTCAGCATCTTGGTGAAGTCAAATTCCTCGCCCTTCGGCGGCCGCGTGAATTCCTCGATGCGCTTTCTCGCATAGAGCGCGATCACGATCGCGCCGATTGCGAGCGACAACGCAAAGGAACTCTGCTCGCTGAGAAAACCAGCGACCTGATCCTGTGCCGGGACGGTGGCCATTGTCGCTTAGGTGCACTGGCTGATGCTTGGATTGCACGGGCTCTGGGCCTGCACGCTCCCGCTTGCGACCAGCGCGCCGACCAGGATCAGACCGAATACAAGCAATGGAACTTTGAAAGGCACCGCAAATGCTATTGCCATGGCAGCCTCCCTCGAAACGCGCAAATATGATCCGTCTCTTGAAAATCAAAGTCAACTTATCCCTGCTAAGTACCCCTTTCGGTTGCGGCATGCCTCTTCCGTCCGAACGGCTGCGGGCCGGGCAGGGGCGTAACATTTCGGCCACGGTCATGGCCATTGCGGCGGGGTCGGGAGGACCGGCGCTAAAGTATTGATTCATCTCAACCCCTTCTCGTTGCTGCGGACGATAGTGGCCGCGGTGCAGCGCCTCGTGTCGCTGTCGTTGATCGACGAAGGAGAGAAGAGATGTCGAACACCCTGACCCGCCCCTTGAGCCTTGTTGCGGCCATCGCACTTGCGGCGATCGGGCAGGCTGCCGCGGCGGCGGACCTGACGCCGCCGGCGGCCGCGGCGGCGGAAGCGGCGGATGTGGAGGCCCTTGGCCCCTGGCAGATCCGTTTGCGGGCGCTCGGCGTCATCACCCGCGATTCCGGCCATGTGAACGGCATCGACGGTTCCGATCTCTCCTACAGCGACACCGTCGTTCCGGAGCTCGACATCTCCTACTACTTCACCGACAACATCGCCGCCGAACTGATCCTGGGCACGACCTATGCCAATATCGACGCCGCCGGCTCGATCGATGCGCTCGGCAAAGTCGGCAAGACCTGGCTTCTGCCGCCGACGCTGACGCTGCAATACCACTTCACCGATTTCGGCGCGTTCAAGCCCTATGTGGGCGCGGGCGTGAACTACACGCTGTTCTACAACCAGTCCGGCAAGGGCGCCTTCTCCGACCTCGACGTCAAGAACGAGTTCGGCGCGGCCCTGCAGGTCGGCTTCGACTACATGGTCGACGAGCACTGGGGCGTGAACTTCGACGTCAAGAAGCTGTTCCTCGAGCCGGAATGGAAGGTCAATCTCGACGGCGCCCCGCTGTCGGGCAAAGCCAAGCTCGACCCCTGGCTGATCGGCACGGGCATCACCTACCGCTTCTGAGGACGCTCTTCCGGCAGGGGCACGGAAGAGCCGCGGTCGCGATGCGGCCGCGGGCCGGCGCGCAGACGGGGTCGCGCCGGCCATCACCCGCGTTTCAAATGCGCGTGATGGCGCCGGATGGCCACGATTTCGGCGAAGCCGCGCCCTACCTCATGCCGTCATGAACAGACGGTCTCTCCTGCTCACCCTTTCCTTCGCGCTTTCTGCCGCACCGCTCGCCGTCCGGGCGCAGACGCCGCCGCCTCCGGCGCCGCCGGCTGCCGATGACGCGGCCGAGCTGACGCGCGTCCTCGACGAGGCCTCGGCGCTCACGCCGCTCCGGACCGTCATCGTCGCCCGCAACGGCTCCGTCGTCGCCGAGCGCGGCTATCGCGGCCATGCGGCGAGCGAAAGCACCAACATCAAGTCGGCCTCGAAGAGCATCGTCTCGGCTCTGGTGGGGATCGCCATCGACAAGGGGCTGCTGGACGGCGTCGACCAGCCGATCGCGCCGATCCTCCAGTCCGATCTGCCGGCCGATCCCGATCCGCGGCTGGCGCGGGTCACGATCGGCCATCTCCTTTCGATGCAGGCAGGGCTGGAGCGGATGTCCGGAGCCAACTACGGCCGCTGGGTCTCGAGCCGGAACTGGGTACGGACGGCGCTTGCGGCGCCGTTCGTCGCCGAGCCGGGCGGGCCGATGCTCTATTCCACCGCCTCGACGCATCTGCTCTCGGCGATCCTGACGAAGGTCGGCGGCACGTCGACGCTGGCGCTGGCGCGCGACTGGCTGGGGCCGCTCGAAGGCTTCCGCATCGGCGCCTGGGAGCGCGATCCGCAGGGCATCTATCTCGGCGGCAACCAGATGGCGATGAGCGCCCGCTCGCTCCTGGCCTTCGGCGAACTCTATCGCAACGGCGGGCGGACGCCCGGGGGCGAGCAACTGGTCCCGGAAGGCTGGATCCGCCAGTCCTGGCAGTCGCGCACGAACTCCCGCTTCTCCAACGACGGCTACGGCTACGGTTGGTTCGAGCGGGTGATCGGCGGCAGGACCGTCCACTTCGCCTGGGGCTATGGCGGGCAGATGCTCTACATCGTGCCGGACCTCGGGCTGACGGTGGTGATGACCTCGGACGAAAGCGGACCGTCCGCGCGCAACGGATACCGCGACGACCTGCATGCGCTCCTGGCGAGGATCATCGGCACGGCGGAGGGCTGACGCGGGAAGGCGGCATTTGACAGGCCCCGGCGCGGCGTGTACGTCATCGCGAAAGGGTGAGAGCCCCTGCCGTCCGCAAGCGCAAGCTTTGGTGAAGTCTCTCGTTCAGGCATCAGTTTTCCAGCTTGCAAGGCATGCGAACCGGCGGCAATGCGGACTCCCTCCGAAATGACGCATGCAGACACTGGAGAAACCCATGCGTCTGTCGACGCCGCTTCCCTCCCTTGAAGGCCTGAAGGATCAGGCCAGACGCTTGCGCGCGCGGTTCGAGGCTGAAGGCCAGCCGATCGGCCATTCGCGCGCGCTCGAACTCATTGCCGCGCAATACGGCTATCGCGACTGGAATACGCTGCATGCCGCTGTCGGAAACCGGCCGCCCTTCGATCCGTGGCTGCTCGGCTCGCGCGTGCGCGGCCACTATCTCGGCCAGCCCTTCGATGCGAAGGTCCTGGGCGTGCAGGCGCTGACGGCGCAGCCGGGACACTACCGGCTGACGCTGCATTTCGACGAGCCTGTCGACGTCGTCACCTTCGAGAGCTTCTCCGCCTTCCGCCAGCGCGTCAACTGCACGGTCGACGCGACGGGCCGGACGGCTGCGAAGACCTCCGACGGCCGGCCGCACCTGGAGCTGGAGTGGTAGGGACAGGTCCCCCGGATCCTCACTTCAGGTTCAGCTGCCAGGAGACGCCGAAGCGGTCGTTGACCCAGGCGAATTCGCGCGAGAAGCCGTGGTCTGCGAGCGCCATCAGCTCCTCGCCGCCCTCCGAGAGGGCGGCGTAGATCTCGCGGATCTGTGCCTCGGATTCGCATTCGACGAAGAGCGACAGCGACGGCGTGAAGGTGAAGGCGTGGGTGACGGGACTGTCGATGCAGAGGATCGACTGGTCGCCGATGTGGAAACGGGCGAGCATGACCGTTCCCTCCGGCCCCGCCTCGTCCGGGCCGTAGCGAACGATCTCGTCGATGGCGCAATGGGGGAAGAGCGAGGCATAGAAGTCCATCGCCTCCGCTGCCTTGCCTTCCTGGAACATCAGGAACGGTTTGACCGAGGCGACCATGGCATCCTCCCTGGCTTTGCGAATTCGACGAGCCTCTGCCGGTCGACAGGTCCGCGAAGGGCTGCCCGGGCCGTCAGGAAATGTCCTGGGACATCTCCTCGGCCGGCACCTCCGCCCTGCCGTGAACGCGCACGACGGTTGCCGGAACGCCGGCCACCGTCGTCCTGTCCTCCACCGGCTTCAGCACGACGCTGCCGGCTGCGACCTTGCTGCACGCGCCGACCTCGAAATTGCCGAGGATCTTCGCACCGGCGCCGATCATCACGCCCCGGCGCACCTTCGGATGGCGGTCGCCGACGTCGCGGCCGGTGCCGCCGAGGGTGACATCCTGCAGGATCGAGACGTCGTCCTCGACGACGGCGGTCTCGCCGATGACGATGCCGGAGCCGTGGTCGAGCATGACGCCGGAGCCGATGCGGGCTGCCGGGTGGATGTCGACGTCAAAGGCGACGGCGGCCTGGCTTGCGAGAAAGCGCGCGCCTTCCTGCCGGCCGTCCTGCCAGAGACGATGGGCGAAGCGGTAGGTCTGCAGCGCCTGGAAGCCCTTGAGATTGAGCAGGACGTGGCACGGGCCGGGGCAGGCGGGGTCGCGGGTGACGACGGCTGCGATATCGGCTTCTGTGGCGCGCAGCAACTCGTCATCCGCTGTGCCCGTCATCAGTTGTTCCAGCGTGGTGCGGTCGACACCACCGCCGGACAGCCGCGCTGCCAGGACCCGCGCCAGCATCTGCAGGCCGGACGCGGACACCAGGACCGGCTGGACAAGCGGGCGCAGCATCGGCTCGCGCTCCGCCAATGCCGCGGCTTCGGCGCCTATCACGGCCCAGACGGGCCCCTCCGTGCCGACGAGGCCGGTTGTGCCCCGTGCGACGACCGTCGGCTTGCCCTGCAGCTTGCCTTGCATGCGGCCTCCCTGGTCTACCCTTCTGCCTTCGTCCGGCGGGCGGTTTCCATCATGGCACCCTGCCGGGAATTCGGGCCGGGATTGCGTTGCCCGCCTTCAGCCGGCGATGTCGATCACGCCACAGTCTCCCGCTTCGCTGGCGAAGGCAAGCAGCTTGCCGCTGCCGCTCCAGGCGAGCGAGGAGATTGTGCCCTTGCCGGGCCGGCGCAGCATGACCTCGCGGTTGTCGGAGAAGCGGGCCGCGAGCACCATGCCGTCCGAATAGCCGATCGCGACGACGTCTTCCGCCGGATGGCAGGCGACCGCGGTCACCATCACGTCGCCGCGGGTGCCGAGCTCCAGCGGTGCCTTGCCCATCGGGCCGTCCTTGGAGGCAAACGGCCAGACGATCGCCGCCGGCGCGCCGGAGGAGGCGAGCCACTTGCCCTTGGCCGACCAGGACAGCGACTTCACCTTGGCCGGATAGCCGGTCATGCGCATGTGGCGGGTGTCGCCGCCCGGCTTGCTGTCGAGCTTCCAGCCGTGCAGGGCGTTCTCCTGCATGCTGGTGACGAGGAAGCGGCCGTCGGGCGAGAAGGTGACGCCGGTATGGGCGCCCTTCCATTCCAGATCGACCGGCTGGCCGGCCATCGCCACCCAGTGCAGCGAGGCGCCGTTGTAGCGGGCGACGGCGATGCGCAGGCCCTTCGGCGCGAAGGCGACGCCCTCGACGGTGCGGCTTTCGGCAAATTCCTTGATCGTGCCATCGGCAAGGCGCACACGCGTCGTCCGGCCCTCGGCGAAGGCGACGGTGCCCTGCGGGCCGGCGGCAACGACCGAGATCCACTTGCGCGGTACTTCCGCCAGAAGGGTGGCCGTACCGTCGGCGGCGATACGGAACACCTTGCCGTCCTCGCCGCCGGTGACGAGTGTGTCGCTCGCCTCGTCGCGGACGCAGGCAAGCAGCCCGTCATTGGCCTCGGTCACCTTGTGGCCATGTTCGAGCCGGTGGATTGCGCCGATGGCAGAGGCAAAGAAGGGGATGTCGCCGAGGAAGGCCGTGGCGACGACATGGCCGTCAAGATCGAGGGGGGCGACGGTGGGCATCAGTTGGCTTGTGCCTCGCAGGCCTTGAACGTCCGCTCGATCTTCTCGCGGTCGAGGTCGCGGCCGATGAAGACGAGGCGGCTCTCGCGCTTCTCGCCGTCCTTCCAGGCGCGCTGGTGGTCGCCCTCGACGATCATGTGCACGCCCTGGACGACATAGCGCTCGTCGTCGCCGGCAAAGGCGATGATGCCCTTCAGCCGCAGGATGTTCGGGCCGTCCGTCTGGGTGATCTTCTGGATCCAGGGGAAGAAGCGGTCCGGATTCATCTCGCCGCCGCGCAGCGAGATCGACTGAACCGTCACGTCGTGGATCGGCGAGGGGCCGTGGTCGTGGTGGTGGTGATGATCGTGACCATGGTCGTGATCGTGGTCATGATGGTGGCCGTGATCGTGGTCGCAATCGGGGCCGCAGACATGGTCGGGATGGTCGTGGTCGAGGAAGTGCGGGTCGTTCTCCAGCGCACGCTCGAGGTTGAACGCGCCCTGATCCAGCACCTTGGTCAGGTCGATGTCCGAACGGCTGGTGCGGTAGATGCGCGCCGACGGATTGATGGCGCGGACGGTCGCCTCGACGACCGCCAGTTCTTCCGGCGTGACGAGGTCGGTCTTGTTCAGGAGCACGACGTCGGCAAAGGCGATCTGGTCCTCGGCCTCGCGGCTGTCCTTCAGCCGCAGCGGCAGGTGCTTGGCGTCGACCAGGGCGACGACGGCGTCGAGCTCGGTCTTAGAGCGCACGTCGTCGTCCATGAAGAAGGTCTGGGCGACGGGGACGGGGTCTGCGAGGCCGGTCGTCTCGACGATGATGGCGTCGAAGCGCCCCGGACGGCGCATCAGGCCCTCGACGACGCGGATCAGGTCGCCGCGGACGGTGCAGCAGATGCAGCCGTTGTTCATCTCGTAGATCTCCTCGTCGGATTCGACGATGAGGTCGTTGTCGATGCCGATCTCGCCGAACTCGTTGACGATGACGGCATATTTCCGGCCGTGGTTCTCCGACAGGATGCGGTTCAGGAGCGTCGTCTTGCCGGCGCCGAGATAGCCGGTGAGGACGGTGACGGGAACGGGCTTTTGTGTGGCGGTGTCGGTCATGACAGGATCCCTGAAAGTTTCAGCCCTCATATAGGGCGCGGGGTGCGGTCGCCGCAATACGTGGCGTGCGCCGCGTGGACGATTGACGCGTCAGCGCAGCGTGGCCGCGTCGAAGGCGTGCACGTCCTGCAGCAGTTCGACGAGGCCGGCGGTGGCGTGGGCCAGCAGTTGCTCGCCGCGTTCGGCCGTCGCTTTCCTTGCATCGCCGGCGGCGCCCTTGACGTTGAGGTCCGACATCTTCCAGCCGAAGGCGTGGGGGCCATAAGCGCGCAGGTACCGAAAGTCGCGGGCGAGATCGGACTGGCGGGAGGAGAACCGCTCGACCTTGTCGAGGCGGACCAGTTCCGGGTGGATCGCCAGCATCACCGAGGTCTCGATGTCGCCGCCGTGGATGTCTATCGCCTTGTCCTCCGGCGCGATCCAGCCGTCCGGCTGGCCGAAGCGGGTCCAGCTCGTCGCCACCGCCAGCATGTCGAGGCGCACGCGCGCCTCGGTCGCCACGATCGTCATCAGCGGCGAATTGCCGCCATGGGCGTTCAGCATGACGAACTTGTGCACACCCTGCCCGGCGAGGTCGGCGGCGATGCCGAGCCAGCGCCGCACGGCTTCGTCCCAGCCGAGCGATTGCGTGCCCGGCACGTCCAGATGCTCGGGGGAATAGCCGATCTTCTCGGTCGGCAGGAAGGTGACGGGCAGATCGGCGGGAAGGGTTGCGACAAGGCGGTCGACGATCGCGTCGGCGATCAGCCAGTCCGTCTCGAAGGGGAGGTGGGGCCCATGCCCTTCATGGGCGCCGAGCGGAAGCACCGCGATCCAGTGTGCGCGCGCAGTCTCTGGCAGGGCCGGATCATTGTCCTGCCAGCGTCGCGCGGGTCGGAACGTCATCGGGCTCGCCATTTCATGTCTTGCGCAAGTCTTGTCGTCAACGGGTCGCCTCTGTCATACAAGGTGACGGCGGCGAAGCAAGATCGGGAGGCCCCATGGGCAAGAAAAAGAAGGAAGAGAAGAAGGAAAAGTCCAAGAAGAAGGAACATGCCGCGATCGGGCCGGCCGACGTCTCCAGCGCCATCGTCCAGGCGGCGCGCTCCATCCGCACGGTGCTGTCCCGCAATCTCCTGTCGAGCGGGCTCTATGCGGGCCAGGACGGCGTCATGCTGGCGCTCGCCGAGGCCGGCGGAATGACCGCCGGCGCGCTTGCCGCTCGCCTCGGCGTGAAGGCGCCGACCATGACGCGAACGATCGGCAGGCTGGAGGCGCAGGGCTTCGTCGAGCGCCGGCCGGACACGACGGACGGCCGCCTGACGGTGGTGGACCTGACCAGCGCCGGCCGGGCATCGCTCGAAACGATCGCCCGGGCCTGCGACCTCAGCGAGCGACAGGCGCTCGAAGGCCTGAGCGAGAAGGAGGTTCGCACCTTGCTGAAACTGCTGCGCAGCGTGGACGGCAACCTGCGCGGCGTCATCGTGCAGGACGGCGACAAGACGGTTGCGGAGGAATTTTAAATAGTTTAAATAAACGGTTTAAACGGCCTGCGACAAGAACTATGGGGAGGGGCATGGCGCAGAAGGTCAAATTGTCCACGATCGCGGAAACGCTCGGAGTTTCCACCGCCACGGTTTCGCTGGCCTTGCGGGACAGCCCGCTCGTGGCGCTTTCGACGCGCGACCGGATCAAGGAACAGGCACGCGCGCTCGGCTATATCTACAACCGCCGCGCCGCCAGCCTGCGCACCTCCAGATCCGGCATCATCGGCGTCGTCGTGCACGACATCATGAACCCGTTCTACGGCGAGATCCTGAAGTCGATCGAGAGCGAGCTCGACCGCGACCGCCAGACGTTCATCCTCTCCAACCACTACGATTCGGTGGAGAAGCAGCGCAACTTCATCGAGACGCTGCTGCAACTCGGCGGCGACGGGGTGATCATGTCGCCGGCGATCGGCACGCCGCCGGAGGACATCCTGCTCGCCGAGGACAACGGCATGCCGGCGATCCTGATCGCCCGCTCGATCGAGGGGCTGGACGTGCCGATCTTCCGCGGCGACGACAGCTACGGCATCTCGCTTGCGACCAACCACCTGATCGGGCTCGGCCATCGGGTCATCGCCATGGTCGGGGGCACCGACCAGACGTCGACGGGGCGCGACCGCTATCAGGGCTACGTCAACGCGCTGCGCAAGGCCAACATCGACGTCGATCCGGCATTGCGCATTCCCGGCCCGCGCTCCAAGCAGGGCGGCTTCGAGGCCGCCGTCAATTTCCTGTCCCTGCCGCAGAAACCGACGGCGGCGGTCTGCTGGAACGACCTCGTCGCGATCGGACTGATGAACGGCATCGCCCGCGCCGGTCTGGTGCCGGGCCGCGACGTCTCGGTGACGGGCTACGACGATCTGGAGGAGGCGTCGATCGCGACGCCCTCGCTGACGACCGTCTGGAACGGCCAGTCGGAAGTCGGCCGCAGCGCCGCCCGGGCGCTGCTGGACAAGCTGTCCGGCAGCCACGAGCCCGACGGCATCCACCTGATCAAGCCGGAGATGCGCATTCGCCAGTCCACCGGGCCGCTGCGGCATCACGGTCACGACCACTGAACGCGAACGACATCGAGGCAGGACGACCATGCAGGAGAAGCCGAAGGTTCTGATCGTTGGAAAGGTGCGCGAACGCGTCGCCGAACGGCTTGATGGGGACGTCGAACTGGTGCGCTGCAATGCCCCGCTGGAGCCCGGCAAGCTTTCGCCCGACGTCGCCGACAGCATCCGCGGCGTCGCGGTGACGGGCAGCTTCGATGCGCAGGCCATCGCCTGCCTGCCGAAGCTCGAGATCATCGCCAATTTCGGGGTGGGCTACGACGGCGTCGACGTCCGGGCGGCTGCCGCGCTCGGGATCGTCGTCACCAACACGCCGGACGTTCTCAACGACGAGGTGGCCGATACCGCGATCGCGCTGCTGCTGAACACCATCCGGCGCTTCCCGGAAGCCGAAGCCTGGCTGAGGGAAGGGCGCTGGGAGCGCAGCGGACCGTTTCCGCTGTCGAAGCTGTCCCTGCGCGGGCGCTCGGTGGGCCTCTATGGTCTCGGCCGCATCGGCCTTGAGATCGCCCGGCGGCTGGAGGGCTTTGGCGTGACCATCTCCTATCACACGCGCCAGCGGCGCGCGGATGCGCCCTACCAGTACCATCCGACGCTCATCGGCATGGCCGAAGCGGTGGACACGATGATCGCGATCGTTCCGAAGACGCCGGAAACCTACAAGACGATCGATGCCGAAGTCCTTGCCGCGCTCGGCCCGGATGGCGTGCTGATCAATGTCGGGCGCGGCTGGACCGTGGACGAGGATGCGCTGGCCACAGCCCTGGAAGCGGGCACGATCGCTGCTGCCGGTCTCGACGTCTTCCAGGACGAGCCGCATGTCCCGGGCGCCCTGCTCAGGGCCCCGAATACCTGCCTTCTGCCGCACGTTGCGTCGGCCTCGGTGGCCACGCGCGATGCGATGGCCGATCTCGTCGCCGACAACCTGCTTTCCTGGTTCAGGTCGGGCAGGCCGCTGACGCCGGTTCCCGAAACGCCGGTCGGATAGGGCGGCGAGCCCGGCGATGCCGTGGCTTCCCGTTAAGCTATCGGCAAGTTTGCAAGCGCATGCTTTTCGAATCGCACGATTTTCGGAGAAAGCCCCATGCGAAAGCGGACCATGATGGCCACAGGTGCAATCGTCCTTCTGGCCGGTGTGTGGTCGCTCGGTGGGACACGATCTCCGGACGTCGATCCCGTGGTCTCCGGTTCGATCCCCAAGGGCGCCGGGGCGGCCGGCGGCCTTGCCTTCCTGGTCTCCAACGTCGAGACCAGGGCCGACTGCCAACTGACCCGCGGCGAGCGGATGACCCATCACAGCATGCGCATGACCGCATCCGCCGCCTGCGAGGAGGTCTGGCTGGGCCTGTCGCATGCCTCGACCTGGACCGAGGCGGGAGACGGCACCGTGATCGTCGCAAACGCGTCGGGGGATGCCATCCTGACGCTCGCCGAAACGGACGGACTGTACGAGGTGATCGATCCGTCGGGCGCAATCATCACCCTGCGCATGGCGGAATAGGCGGTCGGCTCAGCCGGCGGCCTGGCGGTAGGCGGAAGGCTGCTTCGACGCCGCATAGTCGCGGACCGCCTGGCCGTATGCCTTGAAGAGGTTGTTCGACGGTTCGTCGGAGCCCACCCAGTATTCCGGATGCCACTGCACGCCGACGGCGAACGCCTTCGACCCGATCACCGAAACCGCCTCCACCGTTCCGTCCTCGGCGACCGCTTCGACGGCGAGCCGCGGCGCGGCCGTCGAGATCGCCTGGCGATGCAGGGAGTTCACCCGAACGGTGCCGGCGCCGATCACGGAGGCAAGACAGCTGCCCTCCTTGACGATGACGTCTTGGCGGATGCCGTAAGCGACGTCGAGATCGGTGGTGTCGGGCTTGCGATGGTCCCAGTTGCCCGGGATCTCCTGGATCTCGTTGGCGAGCGTCCCCCCAAGTGCGACGTTGAGTTCCTGCAGCCCGCGGCAGATGGCGAGCACCGGGATGCCGCGCTCCAGCGCGCGCCGGATGAGCGGCAGCGAGGTCGCATCCCGCGCGAGGTCGAAGGGGCCGTCCGCCTCCGTCGCCTCGCGACCGTAGTGGGAGGGATGGACGTTGGTGCGCGAGCCGCTGACCAGCACGCCATCGACGCGGTCGAGGATCTCGTCGAAATCGTGCCCGGTCTCCAGCGCGGGGACCAGGAGCGGGATGACGCCCGCGCCCTTGACGGCGGCGCGCACGTATTGATTGGGCGTGGCCTGCCAGACGTTGCCTTCGATTTCGCGGATGTCCGCAGGGATGGCGACGACAGGTTTCGGCATGATGTAGGAACTCCGAGGTTTGGGGCGCGGCAGGCGTCCGGCACCGCAGCGCCCCGTTCGCCTGCCGAGGCGGCGGGCTTCTTCGCGCATCCGCCGCCGCGCTTCGCCTCCAAGGCTTTGCCGGGAAAATGCGTTCCAGTCAATTCCCCACCATGGTTGGGGGTGATCACGCGCTCAGGCGGGGGCAAAATCTTGCCGTCGGCCATTATGTTCCGGCTAACCCTGATTCGCGAATTCGACGCATCCGGTTGAAAAGAACGTGATGCAATTGACGCGCAACGCCGCCAAACCCTGGCGCCATTTTGCATCGCTCGTCTATGCAGGGTTGCGCCGATACAACTTAAGAAGGCCATCTGCAAGATTAGGTTGAGTTCATTGTCCCCATCAACGGCAGGGTAGCGGAATTTCAGTGCATTCCCCCCTGCAATAGAATAATCTCGCGAAATCATTCATTAAAATTTCGCCGGTAACCCTCGCCCGTCAATGGGAGCGCCGAGTCCATGAAGGATCGAGGTCAGAGCACGCTGCCGACGGATGTGTACCTGTCGTTCGTCAGCTCGCTTTACGGAAACCGTCAAACGTTGTTCGTCGGCATGATCTCTCATGTGGTGACGTTCGCGTTCGTCTACGCCAAGACGGCCGATCCCTTCTTCCTCGCCTGTGCCGCCGCCATCGTTCTCGTCTGGTCGCTGCGTGCCACCGGCATGCGCCGCTTCGACCGCGTCGACCAATCCAGGCTCGACAACGACGGTATCCGCTACTGGGAGAACTGGTACAACACCGGTGCGGTGGGAACCACGCTCGTGCTCGGCACGGCGAGCGGCTACAGCCTCTTGATCAGCCGCGACAGCTTCGCCGAGCTTGCGACGATCTCGGTGACGCTCGCCACCATGGTCTCGGTCGTCGGCCGCAACTGCGGCTCGCGCCGGGCGGTCGACTACATGACCTTCTGCGCCTGCTTTCCGATGGTGGTGGGGTTTCTCGGGCTGCAGGACTTCTACCACGCGGTGCTGGCCCTGCTCATCCTGCCGTTCAGCCTGACGACGCGGATGATGGCCAACGGCGTGCGCAGCTTCCTGGAGAAGGCGGCGCTGGCGACGCGGGAGATCACGACGATCGCCGACCGGTTCGACGCGGCGCTCAACAACATGCCGCACGGCCTGCTGATGCTGGACGCCGACCACCGCATCCTGGTGGCCAACCGGCGCGCCTGCGAGCTTCTCCAGCTCGGGGACAAGGAGCGCCTGAAGGACTGCCACCTCGACGTCGTGCTGCGATACGGCGTGCGCAGCACCTTCCTCAACGCCGACCAGAGCAAGGCGATGCTGCAGAAGCTGGACGAGCTGTTGCGCGGCCAGCGCTCCCGCGCGCTCGTGCAGGTGACGGACGACTTCTACCTCGAATTCACCGCCAGCCAGCGCGAGAGCGGCGGTGCCGTGCTGATCTTCGAGGACGTGACGGCCCGCATGCGCGCCGAAAACAAGATCCTGCACATGATCCGCTACAACAGCCTGACGGGGCTGCCGAACCGCGCCTACTTCGGCGACCTGGTCCAGCACGCGCTGGCCGAACGCAAGCGGCCGGGCACGGTCGGCTTCCTGGTGCTCGACGTGGACGAGTTCAAGCACGTCAACGACGTCAAGGGCCACGTCACCGGCGACCGGCTCCTGTGCATGATCGCCGAGCGCATCCGCAAGGTTGCGGGCGACCGCGCCGTCGCCGGCCACCTGATGGGTGACGAGTTCATCCTGTTCTTTCCCAACGAGAACAACCGCAAGGATCTGGAAGAGCGGATGCGCCGCCTGCACCAGCAGGTGCAGGGCGCCTACGAACTGGCGGGCACGACGTTTCGCGTCTCGCTCAGCGCCGGCGCCGTGCTCTGCGAGAGCGACGACTTCCGCATGGAGGACATGCAGATCAAGGCCGACCTCGCCCTGTTCGAGACCAAGTCTCGGGTGAAGGGCGGCTTCACGGCCTTCGAGGAGGAGATGGACGCGCGCTACCTCGAGCGGCAGAAGCTGAAGCTGGACCTGCGCGAGGCGGTGGCGAACAACGAGCTGTCGATCGCCTACCAGCCGATGTTCCTGCCCGACGGATCGCGCATCGCCTGCTGCGAGGCGCTGGCGCGCTGGACGCATCCCGAGCGCGGTCCGATCCCGCCGACCGTGTTCATCCAGATCGCCGAGGAAATGGGGATCGTCTCCGACATCACCCGCCGCATCATCGAGCGCGCCTGCGTCGACTGCGTCAGCTGGCCCGAGCACATGGGCGTGTCGGTCAACCTGTCGGTCCAGGACCTGCGCAATTCCGAGATCGTCGGCGTCGTCACGGACGCGCTGCTGAAGGCGGGGCTGAAGCCGTCGCGGCTGCATCTGGAGGTCACCGAGAGCTGCCTGATGGAGGAGCCGGTCAAGGTCCAGGCGGTGCTGCAGGAACTGCGCGCGCGGGGGATCACGATCGCCATCGACGATTTCGGCACGGGCTATTCCAGCCTCAGCTACCTGGATGCGCTGCCGCTCGACCTGATCAAGATCGATCGCTCCTTCGTCCGCAACATCAGCGAGGACGCGCGGCGCTTCAAGCTGTTGCGCGGCACCGTCAACCTGTCGCGCGAGCTCGGCCTGAAGATCGTCGTCGAGGGCGTCGAGACCCGGGAACAGCTGGCGCTCATCAACAAGTACAACTGTGCCGACCTGATCCAGGGCTACGTCTTCGCCGCACCGATGTCGAACGCCGCCATCATCGACCTGACCCAGGCGCTCGCCCGCAAGGCTGCCAGCAACCGCGCCAAGAGCGGGCGGCACGTCGCCTGACATCCCCTTACTGCAGAAGTTGCTAATACATTGATTTTCAACAAGATGGTTAATTGCTGTTAACGTTAATAATTGGTAATTTACACAAATTGACCGAAATGGTTGAGTGTAGCGCGGCGGTGCGGCAACCGCGGCTACTCAATCGGGGATTTGTGTTTCATGCCCAGCGTGCAATCGGCGACCAATCGATTTTCAGACAAGCTCATGCAACTTCTCGACCAGGTAGAGTATCGACGCGTCGAGACCGGCGAGGACATGGAAGAGGTCGCCCGCATCCGCTACAAGGCCTACAAGGCCGGTGCGGTCATGCATCTGGGCGACGACTCGCCGCTTCTGATCGACGAGGTCGACTTCGACAGCCACGCCTATGTCTTCGGCATCTACTACGAGGAACGGCTGATCTCGACGGTCCGCCTGCACCACGTCACGCCGGAGCACCGCGTCACCTCGTCCGGCAAGGTGTTTCCCGACGAGATCACCGCCTTCCTCGACGCCGGCATGACGCTGATCGATCCGGTGCGGCTCGCCGCCGATCCGGAGATCTGGAGCGAAATGCCGGCCATTCCCTACCTGACGCTGAGGCTCGCCACCATGGCGACCGACTATTTCCAGACCGACCGCTGCCTGCAGATGGTCAAGCCGGCGCATGCGGCCTTCTACAAGCGCGTGTTCGACGCGGACTTCGTCGCCTCGCCGAAGAGCAATCAGGGCAAGTTCATCATCGACCTGATGCTGATGGCGACGCGCGTGAAGGGGGTCCTGCCGAAGCTCTACGAGCGCTTCCCGTTCTTCAAGTCGGAGCCGTTCGAGCGGCGGATGATGTTCGACCGCAGCGGCGATCCGCTGACCGTCCGGCCGACGGCGCGGCTCGCCCATTTCGGCTCGAGCCGGATCCAGATCAGCCCGGCGAACATCACCGGCTGACCGCGTCGTTTTTTCCGCTCCCAAACCGCCTCCGGCCTTCGGATATTCCGCGGTTGCGCGTTGCGCTTTCGCCAGCCTTTGTGTAAGGCCAGAGACGGTGGAGTTTGTGCAGGAGGCAGCGGCGCGGCGGCTGGCCCTGGCACAACGAGGAGGCGAACCGGCGCCGCAGCGTCGGACGCGAGCAGACAGGAGACGACAGCATGGCTGAACATCATTCCGGGCCGATCGAGACGGGTGCTCCGATGGACTACTCCGAGCACGAGAAGACCTACAAGTTCTTCATCGGCGCGACGAAATACGGCACGATGTTCTGCATCACGCTCCTGATCGCCATGGCCGCCGGCTTCTTCACCGGCGCGGGCTTCTTTTCCGCCCTGATCCTGCTGATCGTTCTCAACGTTCTCGGCTTCGTTCTCCTCCGCTAGCGTTCCCTTTTCGGAAAGGCAGGCGCGGCGTCCCTTGCGGGACGTCGGGGGGATTTGACGCGGCCGACTCGGGGGAGGATTGGCGTGGGTGAGGTAGTATTCGTAGCGCGGGAAACCGATCCCGCGGAAAGCCGTGTCGCGGCATCGGTCGAGACGGTGAAGAAAATGAAGGCCCTGGGCTTCGACGTCATCGTCGAAGCGGGGGCCGGGACGGCATCGCGCATTTCCGATGCCGATTTCAGTGCGGCGGGCGCCACGATCGGCGCTGCGGCCGACGCCAAGGGCGCCGACGTGGTGCTGAAGGTGCGCCGGCCGACTGCGGCGGAAATCAAGACCTACAAGTCCGGTGCGATCGTGATTGCGATCATGGATCCGTACGGCAACGACAAGGCGCTGGCGGGGATGGCGAAGGCCGGCCTGACCACGTTTGCCATGGAGCTGATGCCGCGCATCACCCGCGCGCAATCGATGGACGTGCTGTCGTCGCAGGCCAATCTCGCCGGCTACCAGGCGGTGATCGATGCCGCGGCCGAGTTCGACCGGGCGATGCCGATGATGATGACCGCAGCCGGCACCGTCCCGGCGGCAAAGGTCTTCGTGATGGGTGCCGGCGTTGCGGGCCTTCAGGCGATCGCCACCGCAAGGCGCCTCGGGGCTGCCGTCACCGCGACCGACGTCCGGCCGGCGGCCAAGGAACAGGTCGCCTCGCTCGGCGCCAAGTTCATCGCCGTCGAGGACGAGGAGTTCAAGGCGGCCGAGACGGCCGGCGGCTATGCCAAGGAAATGTCGAAGGAATACCAGGCCAAGCAGGCGGCGCTGGTGGCGGACCACATCGCCAAGCAGGACATCGTCATCACCACCGCGCTGATCCCCGGCCGGCCGGCGCCGAAGCTCGTCTCGCGCGACATGCTGAAGAGCATGCGGTCCGGTTCGATCGCCGTCGACCTTGCGGTCGAACGCGGCGGCAACATTGAGGGGGCGGAGCCCGGCAAGGTCGCCGACGTCGAGGGCGTGAAGGTCATCGGCTATCTCAACGTGCCGGGCCGGATCGCCGCCTCGGCCTCGCTGCTCTATGCCAAGAACCTCGTCACGTTCCTGGAAACCCTCGTCAACAAGGACAGCAAGGCGTTCCGCGTCGATCCCGAGGACGAACTGGTGAAGGCGACGATGCTGACGCACGGCGGCGCGGTGGTTCACCCGAACTTTGCGGCGGCCGACAGCAAGGGAGGCGCATGATGGCAAACGAACTTCTGGACAAGGCGATCGCCGATCTCGAGCGGGCGGTGGAGGCGGTCCGCGCGGCCGCCGAGTACGTACCGGAGGCTGCGGGTGCGGCGGCACACGGCGCCACCGGCGGCGCGATCGATCCGTTCGTGTTCCAGCTGGCGATCTTCGTGCTGTCGATCTTCGTCGGCTACTATGTCGTCTGGTCGGTGACGCCTGCGCTGCACACGCCGCTGATGGCGGTGACCAACGCGATCTCGTCGGTCATCGTCGTCGGTGCGCTGCTCGCGGTCGGCATTTCGCTGTCCGGCGTCGCCACCGGCTTCGGCTTCATCGCCCTGATCCTCGCTTCCGTGAACATCTTCGGCGGCTTCCTCGTCACCCAGCGCATGCTGGCGATGTACAAGAAGAAAGAGAAGTGAGGTCGCGCTGATGTCATCCAATATTGCTGCCTTCCTCTATCTCGTCTCCGGCGTGCTGTTCATCATGGCGCTGCGCGGCCTGTCGCATCCGACCAGCAGCCGCCGCGGCAACATGCTCGGCATGGCCGGCATGGCGATCGCCATCGTCACCACGCTGCTGCTTGCCACGCCGTCCTTCGGCGGGCTTATGCTGATCGTGCTCGGCCTTGCCATCGGCGGCGGGGCAGGGGCCTACATCGCCCGCTCGATCCCGATGACGTCGATGCCGCAGCTCGTCGCCGGCTTCCACTCGCTGGTCGGGCTTGCCGCCGTGCTCGTGGCCGCGGCCGCGCTCTACTCGCCGTCCGCCTTCGGGATCGGCGAGGTCGGCTCCATTCACGGCCAGGCGCTGGTCGAAATGGCGCTCGGCGTCGCCATCGGCGCGATCACGTTCACCGGCTCGATCATCGCCTTCCTCAAGCTCGACGGGCGCATGTCCGGAAAGCCGATCCTGCTGCCCTACCGGCACATGATCAACGCGGCGCTGCTGGTGCTGATCGTCTTCTTCATCTTCGGGCTTGCGGTCAGCGAGAGCCATTTCGACTTCTGGGCGATCGTCGTTCTGGCGCTGGCGCTCGGCGTCCTGATCATCGTGCCGATCGGCGGGGCGGACATGCCCGTCGTCGTGTCGATGCTCAACTCCTACTCGGGCTGGGCGGCCGCCGGCATCGGCTTCACCCTCGGCAACCTGGCGCTGATCATCACCGGCGCGCTGGTCGGCTCGTCGGGCGCGATCCTGTCCTACATCATGTGCAAGGGGATGAACCGCTCCTTCATCTCGGTCATCCTCGGCGGCTTCGGCGGGGAGACGGCGGCGGCTGCCGACGACGGCGTCCAGCGCACCGTCAAGCAGGGCTCCGCCGACGACGCGGCCTTCCTGATGGCGAACGCGTCGAAGGTCATCATCGTGCCGGGCTACGGCATGGCGGTGGCGCAGGCGCAGCATGCGCTGCGCGAGCTCGGCGACAAGCTGAAGGCGAACGGCGTCGAGGTGAAGTACGCGATCCACCCCGTCGCCGGCCGCATGCCCGGCCACATGAACGTGCTGCTCGCCGAGGCGAACGTGCCCTATGACGAGGTGTTCGAGCTGGAGGACATCAATTCCGAGTTCGCCCAGGCCGACGTCGCCTATGTCATCGGCGCCAACGACGTCACCAATCCGGCCGCCCGCGACGACAAGTCCTCGCCGATCTACGGCATGCCGATCCTCGACGTCGACAAGGCCAAGACCTGCCTGTTCGTCAAGCGCTCGCTCGGCTCGGGCTATGCCGGCATCGACAACACGCTGTTCTACAAGGACGGCACGATGATGCTGCTCGGCGACGCCAAGAAGATGACCGAAGACATCGTCAAGGCGATGAACCACTGACGACGAGGGGCAGCAGCCCTTCCACAGATGCCCGCCCTTCCGGCGGGCATTTCTGTTTGTGACGGATGCGAAGCACCGTCGGCGGCGCTGGGCGGCCGTACGATCATTCTCGGGCATGAAAACGCCCGGAGAACGGGCTGTTCTCCGGGCGTATCATAGAGATGGACGCGAAGGGGTGGAGCGCCTTGTCAGGCGGCCCCGCCGCGCGTGCGGGCGACGCCGTCCTTGGCCGGCTGGTACTTCGGATCGAGGCGCACCGCATGCGAATAGGACTTCGCAGCCTTGGCCATGTCGCCGCGGCGCTCGTAGATCAGCGCCTGGTTCGTCCAGGATTCGGCGTTGTTGCCGTCGAGGTTGATGGCGGTGTTGAAGTCGGCGAAGGCGTTGTCGTCGTCGCCCTGGGCGGCATAGGAGAGGCCGCGGCCGTTGTAGGGCTCCGCCGAACTCGGCGACAGCGAGATCGCCTTGGAGAAGTCCTCGATCGCCGGGCCGTGCTGGCCGCGGCGCTGGTAGATCAGGCCGCGGTTGTGATAGGCGCGCGGATCGGTCGTATCGAGGCTGATCGCCTTGTTGAAATCGTTGAAGGCCTCGTCGACCCGGCCGGCCTGGCGGTAGAGATTGCCGCGGCCGATATAGGCGACGTCGTAGTTCGGGTTGATCTGCAGCGCCATGTTGTAGTCGGCGGCGGCTTCGGCTTGCCGGCCGAGGCTGCGCTGGACCAGGGCGCGGTTGGCATAGGCCTGGTAGAAGCGCGGGTTGAGCTCGATCGCCCGGTTGAAGTCCTCGACCGCCTTGCGGTATTCGCCGGCGCGGCCGTAGGCCGATCCGCGGACGTTGTAGCTTTCGGGATCCTGCGGGTTCGCCGCGATCACGCTCGACAGCGAGGAGATGTTCTCGGTGGAGCCCTGGGCACGCTCGACGCGAATCACGTCGGTGCTGGCGCCGGTGCCCTGGCAGGCGCTGAGCGAGGCGGCGGCGATGATGGAGAAGAGCGCTGCGGCCGCGGGCCGGCGGAATTGCGAGACGGGAGCAAGGTTCTTCAGCGCGAAACTCGTCTGTCCCGTAAAAGCTGCCATTTTCAAGATAACGTCCCTCAACCAAGGCGCCTCTGCGCCAATATTGCATCCGTCTGCCGGAATGCGACCCGCCACTTTTGTGGCGCGCGCAGCGGGCAACGCGCGGAACGCCTCGCGTTCCTTCAGCGACAACCGCTGTCCCCTCGCGTCCGGCCTTGCGGACGCAGAGCGACCCGACACCCGGCGGAGCCGCTCGATGCACCTGCCCTCGGAGATCACTCCCGGCGCATCAAAAAAGGCGGTGGCAATCGCTTCGCCACCGCCAGACCTTGCATCCGAAAACGTCGAAAAAACGACGGATCAGCGAGCCGTACGGCCGCCGCTGACCAGGCCCTCGCGCTGGGCGCGCTTGCGGGCCAGCTTGCGAACGCGACGAACGGCTTCGGCCTTCTCGCGGGCGCGCTTCTGAGACGGCTTTTCGTAGTAGTCCCGCATCTTCATTTCGCGGAAGATACCTTCGCGCTGCATCTTCTTCTTGAGAGCGCGGAGCGCCTGATCGACGTTGTTATCGCGGACTAGTACCTGCACGAGTATCCCGTTCCTTTGTTTGTGTTGAACGCCTCGGGGCATCAGGTCAACGAGGCAATACATATATCGTTTCGCAGCCCGGAAGGCGTGCGATTGGCTGCTCGGATACCAGATCGCCGCGGCGAAGTCCAGACGGTTCGGCCGAAAGCGGTGCAAAAATAGCCGGGTTGGGCAGGCGCGCAGGCCTGCGACATTCGGTCCCTTGCGGGATGTCGCATGCGGCACAAGGCGCGCCGGAATGCGTCGCAAAGAAAACGTTGTAACTTTGCCAGATTTGCTTTCTATCCACCACACGGAAATGACCCCGACATACGGAGTAAGGCGGATGCGCAAATATTCGGTCTTCGCCGTCGCACGCGAGGCGCTGCGCGGCCACAAGGGATGGGAGCCGCAATGGGTTTCCCCCGAGCCGCGCCAGGAATACGACGTCATCATCGTCGGCGGCGGCGGCCATGGACTGGGTGCGGCCTACTACCTGGCCAAGGAGCATGGCATCACCAATGTCGCGGTGATCGAGAAGGGCTGGCTCGGCGGCGGCAACACCGGCCGCAACACCACCATCATCCGCTCCAACTATCTCTACGACGAGAGCATGGACATCTACGAGCACTCGCTCAAGCTCTGGGAAGGGCTGAGCCAGGAGCTCAACTACAACGTCATGTACTCGCCGCGCGGCGTGATGATGCTGTCGCACAACATCCATGACCGGCAGTCGTTCAAGCGTCACATCCATGCCAACCGCCTGCACGGCATCGACAACGAGTGGCTGACGCCGGAGCAGGCGAAGGCGTTCTGCCCGCCGCTCGACATCTCGGCCACCGCCCGCTACCCGATCAACGGCGCCGCCCTTCAGCGCCGCGGCGGGACCGCGCGGCACGACGCGGTCGCCTGGGGCTATGCGCGCGCCGCCTCCGACCGGGGCGTCCACATCATCCAGAACTGCGAGGTCAAGGGCATCCGCCGCGGCCCGGACGGGGCCGTCACCGGCGTCGAGACGTCGCGCGGGTTCATCGGCGCCAAGAAGATCGCCGTATCCGCCTCCGGCCACAACTCGGTGATCATGTCGATGGCGGACGTGCGGGTGCCGCTGCATTCGGTGCCGCTGCAGGCGCTCGTCTCCGAGCCGATGAAGCCGATCTTCCCCTGCGTGGTCATGTCCAACACGGTGCATGCCTATATCTCGCAGTCGGACAAGGGCGAACTGGTCATCGGCGCGGGCACGGACCAGTACAATTCCTACTCCCAGACCGGCGGCCTGCAGATCATCACCCATACGCTCGACGCGATCTGCGAGCTCTTCCCGATGTTCCGTCGCGTCAAGATGATGCGCCAGTGGGGCGGCATCACCGACAACACCCCGGACCGTTCGGCCATCCAGGGTGTCACGCCGGTGAAGAACCTGTTCGTCAACTGCGGCTGGGGCACCGGCGGCTTCAAGGCGACGCCGGGATCGGCGCATCTCTTCGCCCATCTGATCGCCAGGGGCGAGCCGCACCGGCTCGCCGCCGGCCTGACGCTCGACCGGTTCCGCACCGGCCGCCTGATCGACGAGGCCGCGGCCGCCGCGGTGGCGCACTGAACCCATTTTCCCCGCGCGTCCGGCAACCCGATTGCGGCCGCCGGCGCGGGACAGGAGAGACCGCATGCTACTGATCCATTGCCCCTATTGCGAGGAAGATCGCTCCGAGCTCGAGTTCCGCCACGGCGGCGACGCGCACATCGCAAGGCCCACCAACATCGCCGACATCAGCGACGAGGAATTCGAGGAATTCTTCTTCCTGCGCGACAACCCGAAGGGCCTCATCTTCGAGCGCTGGCGCCATGTCCACGGCTGCGGCCGCTTCTTCAATGCGGCACGCGACACCGTCAGCGACAAGTTCTACGCCAGCTACAAGGCCGGCGAACCGAAACCCGACCTTCCCGGCATCTCGCCCGCCACGGAGAAGACGGTCGAAACCTACGAAGCCACGGAAGGGACTGCGAAATGAGCGGCGCCAATCGCATTGCCGGTCAGGGCCGCCTGACGCCTGCCAGAACCACGCGTTTTTCCTTCGACGGAAAGAGCTACGAGGCGCTGGAGGGCGACACCGTCGCCTCGGCGTTGCTCGCCAACGGCGTCCACCTAGTCGGTCGGTCGTTCAAGTACCATCGCCCGCGCGGCATCGTCTCCGCCGGTCCCGAGGAGCCGAACGCGCTGATCGACGTCGCCCGCGACGCCGCCCGCCGCCAGCCGAACGTCCGCGCAACGGTGCAGGAGGTGTTCGACGGCATGAAGGCCACCTCGCAGAACCGCTGGCCGTCGCTCTCCTTCGACGTTGGCGGGTTCAACAACCTCCTGTCGCCCTTCTTCGCCGCCGGCTTCTACTACAAGACCTTCATGTGGCCGAAGGCTGCCTGGGAGAAGGTCTACGAGCCCTTCATCCGTCGCGCGGCAGGCCTCGGCACCGCGCCGACGGAGGACGACCCGGACCACTACGCGAACCGCTATGCCACCTGCGACGTGCTCGTCGTCGGCGCCGGCGTCGCCGGCCTGTCGGCGGCGCTTGCCGCGGCTGCGACCGGAGCGCGGGTCATCCTCTGCGACGAACAGGCGGAAGTGGGCGGCGCGCTGCACTACGACCGCTCCGTCACCATCGACGGCAAGGACGGTTTCGCCTGGGCACAGGCCGCGGCAGCCAGGCTCGCGGCGATGGAGAACGTCACGGTGCTGACGCGCACGACGGCGTTCGGCTACTACAACCACAACTTCGTCGGCCTCGTCGAGCGGGTGACCGACCACATCGCCCGGCCCGACCGGAAGGCGCCGCGCGAGCGGCTGTGGCAGGTGCGCGCCAAGCGGGTCATCCTTGCTACCGGCGCGATCGAGCGCCACATGGTGTTCGGCAACAACGACCGTCCGGGCATCATGCTCGCCTCGGCCGCGCGGACCTATCTCAACCACTTCGGCGTCGCCGTCGGCAGGAAGGTCGCCATCTACACGGCCAACGATTCGGCCTACGAGGCGGCGTTCGACCTGAAGCGTGCCGGCGTGCAGATCGCGGCGATCGTCGACAGCCGCGCCAAGCCGGGCGATGCCGTCCTGAACGAGGCGCGCAACCACGGCATCGAGGTGCTCACCGGCCATTCGGTGATCGACACCAAGGGCCATCGCCGCGTCTCGTCGATCATCGTCATGCGCAACGGCGGCGGCGGCAAGCGGACGATCACGGTCGACGCGCTTCTGACCTCGGCCGGCTGGACGCCGTCGGTGCACCTGTTCTCGCAGTCGCGCGGCAAGGTCGCCTACAATGCCGAGACCGGCCAGTTCCTGCCCGGCACCTATGCGCAGGACTGCCTGTCCGTGGGCGCCTGCAACGGCACGGGCGGCCTGCAGGCGACGATCGAGGAAGCGCTCGCTGCCGGCGAACTGATGGCCCGGGCCACCGGCAATGACGGCGGCGGGAAGGTCCATCTGCACGGCGAAAACGCCTTCGAATGGACCGGCGGCATGGCCGGGGCGGCGGAAGGCGCGGGCGCCGACACCAATGTCAAGGCGTTCATCGACTTCCAGAACGACGTCTGCGCCAAGGACATCCGCCTCGCCGTGCGCGAGGGCATGCACTCGATCGAGCACATCAAGCGCTTCACCACCAACGGCATGGCGACCGACCAAGGCAAGCTTTCCAACCTGCACGGGCTGGCGATCGCCGCCGAGACGCTGGGTCGCGAAATCCCCAAGGTCGGGCTCACCACGTTCCGTGCGCCCTACACGCCGGTGACCTTCGGCACGATCATCAACCACTCGCGCGGCGATCTGTTCGACCCGGCCCGCAAGACGCCGATGCACGCCTGGGAGGCGGCGCACGGGGCCGTCTTCGAGGACGTCGGCAACTGGAAGCGCGCCTGGTACTATCCGCGCGCCGGCGAGACCATGCACGAGGCGGTCGACCGCGAGTGCAGGACGGTGCGCGAGGTCGCTGGCGTATTCGACGCCTCGACGCTCGGCAAGATCGAGGTGGTCGGCCCGGACGCGGCCGCGTTCCTGAACCTGATGTACACCAACGCCTGGGATACGCTGAAGCCCGGCCGCTGCCGCTACGGCATCATGCTGCGCGAGGACGGCTTCATTTATGACGACGGTGTCGTCGGCCGCATCGCCGAGGACCGCTTCCACGTCACCACCACCACCGGCGGCGCGCCGCGGGTGATGAACCACATGGAGGACTACCTCCAGACCGAGTTCCCGCACCTGAAGGTGTGGCTGACGTCGACCACCGAGCAATGGGCGGTGATCGCGGTCCAGGGGCCGAAGGCGCGCGAGATCATTGCACCGCTCGTGGAGGGGATCGACGTTTCCAACGAGGCCTTCCCGCACATGAGCGTGCGCGAGGGCAAAATCTGCGGCGTGCCGACCCGGCTGTTCCGCATGTCGTTTACCGGTGAGGCGGGTTTTGAGGTCAACGTTCCGGCCGACTACGGCCAGGCGGTGTGGGAAGCGATCTGGGCCCGTGCGGAGGCGCTCGGCGCCTGCGCCTACGGCACCGAGACCATGCACGTGCTCCGCGCCGAAAAGGGCTACATCATCGTCGGCCAGGATACGGACGGCACGGTGACGCCATACGACGCGGGTCTTGCCTGGGCGGTATCCAAGAAGAAGACCGATTTCGTCGGCATCCGCGGCCTGAAGCGCCCGGACCTCGTGAAGGAAGGACGCAAGCAGCTCGTCGGCCTGAAGACCAAGGATCCGAAGGTGGTGCTGGAGGAGGGGGCGCAGATCGTCGCCGATCCGAACCAGCCGGTGCCGATGAAGATGATCGGCCATGTCACCTCGGCCTACTGGTCGGAAAACTGCGGCCATTCGATCGCGTTTGCCCTTGTGCAGGGCGGCCAGGGCCGCATGGGCCAGACCCTCTACGTGCCGATGCCGGACCGCACCATCGCGGTCGAGGTCACGGACATGGTGTTCATCGACAAGGAAGGAGTTCGCCTCAATGGCTGAACAATCGCTCCGCAAGGCGCCGCTGGGCGGCTTCCATGGCGGCTCTGCCGCAGCCCATGTCACCGCGGCCGGCCCGGCCACGCGCCTGTCGCTGAGGGCCGGCGCCGATGCCGTACCCGCGCTGTCGAAGGCGCTCGGCCTCGACCTGCCGACGAAGCCGAAGACGTCGGCCTCCTTAAATGGTCGCCATGCGCTGTGGCTCGGGCCGGACGAGTGGCTGGTGATCGACGAAAGCGGTGCGGATCTGACAGCGCTTGCCGCGAAGGCGGCGGTCCTGCACTCGGCGGTCGACATCTCCCACCGCAACACGGCCGTGCTCGTCGCCGGAACCAAGGCTGCGGAGGCGATCGCGAGCGGCAGCCCGCATGATCTCTCGCCGAAAGTCTTCCCGGTCGGCGCCTGCGCGCGCACGGTGCTCGGCAAGATCGAAGTGGTGATCTTCCGCACCGGCGAGCAGGAGTATCGGGTGGAATGCTGGCGCTCCTTCGCGCCCTATGCGTTCGCGCTGCTGGCTGAAGGGGCGGAAGACGCGGGGCTGTAAATAGCGTCTTCATGGAATTGCAGAAGTCCGATACAGTGTAGTCAACCTCGCTACATTGTATCGGTGTGCCATGGCCGCTCCTTTTTCACTCCGGCTCGATCCGGCCCTGAAATCGCGCCTCGAAGATGAGGCGCGCCAACAGGATCGCCCTGCCTCCTATGTCGCGACAAAGGCGATCGAGCAATTTCTCGATGCTCAGGATGCCAAGCGCGAGGCCATCGAAAGGGCGAGCGTGGAGGCGGATGCCGGTGTCTTTGTGTCCGCTTCCGCGGTGCATCGGTGGATGGACGGGTGGGACGGGAGCGATGAGCTTCCTGAGCCTGACGCGGATATCAAGCCGACTGGACGCTGAGCGGTGGAGGTTGTCTACCTGCCGCGAGCGGTGGCCGACCTTCGATGGTTGCGACGCTATTACGCCGTCGTTTTTCCGGAAGGGGCAAAGCGCGCGCGAGAGCGCGTACTTGCGACCGAGCGCCTGCTGTCGGAAAATCCCCATGTCGGCGAACTGACAGGGATCGCGGACGTTCGCGAGTTTCCCGTAAGACGAACGCCGTTCCTGTTCGTCTATCGCATCAGGTCAGAGCGCGTGGAAATCCTTCGTGTGTGGGATCAGCGCGGCGATCCTCAGCGTTTCGGCGTCTGACGCTTTCACGCATCCTCGGGCCGGTCCTTCGGGTCGAACTGGATGATGGTCATCCAGTTGGCCGTCAGGGCGGGCTTTCGTTCGTTCTCGATCTCGACGGTCACGTCGTAGGTGATCATCAGCATGCCGGCGCCGCGGAAGCGGGCGTCGGCCATGATGAAGCGGCCGCGGACGCGTGCGCCGGACTTGACCGGCGTCATGAAGCGCACCTTCTCGAAGCCGTAGTTGATCCCCATCGTCTGTTCGATCACGCGCGGCAGGCAGTCGTAGTTCATCGCCGACAGGAGCGACAGGGACAGGAAGCCATGGGCGATCGTACCGCCGAACGGGGTTTCGGCGGCGGCGCGGACGGGATCGGTGTGGATGAACTGGTGGTCCTCGGTTGCCTCGGCGAAGCGGTCGATCATGGTCTGGTCGACCGTGAACCAGCGGGACACGCCGATCTCCTGCCCGACGAGGCCCTTGACGTCGGCAAGATGAACTTCGCGAGGCATTATTCTCGATCCTTTCGTCCGGCAAAACGTACGCGTGTCCCCGCGCGATCTTTAGCCTATGCCGAGCCCGTTGATAACTGGTTTCGTTGCGATTTTCCGCCCCGCCGTCTCTTCCGGTTCAGGACGAGGCGAGACGGATATCGATGCTGCGCGGCGCGATCGCCTCCGAGGGCTCATCGCCTTCGACGAGAAGGCTCCGCCATGGACCGCCTGCTGCCGGAAGCGCGAGCGGCACGGGCTCCGTCCCCCGGTTGATGCAGACGGCGAGCCGCACCTGGCGCCCTGCCTCGTCGGCGCACTCGAGCAGCATCACCAGGGCATCGGCGGCCGGCGCCTCCCAGTCGGCAACCTGCATCGGCGCACCGTCGGGGCGGAGCCAGGAAACCGCGCCGTCGTCCCCGAAGAACGTTGCATCGGTGAAGACCGCGAAGCGGCGGCGGATCGCGGCAAGCGCTGCCGTGTGTGCGATCAGCGTCGCGTCGAGCCTCATCCAGTCGAGCCAGGTGATGGCATTGTCCTGGCAGTAGGCATTGTTGTTGCCTCTCTGACTGCGTCCGCCCTCGTCGCCGGCGGTGAGGAGGACCGTCCCCTTCGAGACGAACAGGCTGGCCAGCAGCGCCATCGCGTCGCGGCGGCGGGCGGCACCGATGTCCGGATCGTCCGTTGCGCCCTCGGCGCCGTTGTTCCAGGAATGATTGTCGTTGTGGCCGTCGCGATTGTCCTCGCCGTTCGCCTCGTTGTGCTTGTCGCGGTAGGATACCAGATCCATCAGGGTGAAGCCGTCATGGGCGGCGACGAAGTTGACGCTGCGGGTGCGGGCTGCGCCACCGCGAGCGAACACATCGGACGAGCCGCAGAGTGCGGTGACGAAGGCCCCGAGCCGCCAGGGATCGCCGCGCCAGAAGAGGCGGGTGTCGTCGCGAAACCGGTCGTTCCATTCGAGGAAATGTTCGGGGAAGTTGCCGAGCTGGTAGCCGCCGGGGCCGATGTCCCAGGGCTCGGCGATCAGGATGCGATCGGCGAGGACCGGATCGGCCCGCACCTCCTGGAAGAGCACGGCGTTCGGATCGAAGCCCGCGGAGGTGCGCCCGAGAATGGATGCCAGGTCGAAGCGGAAGCCGTCGATGCCGGCGTTGACGACGAAGTGGCGCATCGTGTCGAGGATCAGGCGGCGGACGACGGGGTGGTCGCAGGCGATCGTGTTGCCGCAGCCGGTGTCGTTGACGAGGGTGCCGGGGCTGCCGGCGGCGTGGCGATAGTAGGTCCGGTTGTCGAGGCCGCGCATGGAAAGCGTCGCACCGAAACGGTCGCTCTCGCCGGAATGGTTGAAGACGAGGTCGAGGATGACGCCGATACCCTCGGCATGCAGCGTCGCCACCGTCGCGGCGAGTTCCGCCACGCCGCCCGGCGCAAGCCGCGGGTCCAGCGCCATCAGCGCGATCGGATTGTAGCCCCAGCTGTTGTGCAGCCCGAGCGGGGGGAGGTGACGCTCGTCGATCCAGGCGACGATCGGCATCAGTTCGACGGCATCGACGCCGATGCGCTTGAGATGCGCGATCACCGCAGGGTGGGCAAGCGCTGCGAT
Organism: Mycoplana sp. MJR14; assembly: GCF_029210525.1. Classification (NCBI taxonomy): domain Bacteria; kingdom Pseudomonadati; phylum Pseudomonadota; class Alphaproteobacteria; order Hyphomicrobiales; family Rhizobiaceae; genus Mycoplana; species Mycoplana sp. MJR14. The sequence goes on along the minus strand of NZ_JARGEO010000005.1, from coordinate 331,361 downwards.
GGTGCCGCGGAGGTGTTCCGGCACTTCCGGATGAAGCATCGTGAAGCCGCGGACGGCGACCTCGTAGATGACGCCGCCGCGGCGAAACTGCGGGCGGGCCACCGCCACCGGACGGTCGCCCGTAACGATCGCCTTCGGCACGAGATCGGCGGTTTCGACGCCATGCTGCGTCAGGCGGACGTCGTGGACGAAGCGGCGGTCGAGTTTTTTTGCATAGGGGTCGACCAGGAGTTTCGCCGGATCGAACCAGAGGCCGTCGTCCGGGGAAAAGACGCCGTCGGCGCGCAGGCCGTAGCGGGCGCCCTCGCCGATGCCTTTGATGAAGATGTGGTGGAGATCGCCGTCGCGCTGCATCGGGATCCGGCGGAGCTCCTGCCGGCCGTCGTCGTCGAAGAGGCAGAGTTCCATCCGGGCGGCATCGCCGGAGTGGACCGCGAAGGCGACGCCGCCGTCCCGGACCGTGGCACCCAGTGTCGTGTCGATCGGTTCTGGCATCGCTTGGAGGCTCCGGTGAAAATCGTGTTCCTTCTCCCCGATTGGGGAGACGGTGGTCCAAAGGACCGAAGAGACCGTGACGAATGGCTCCGGCAGAACGCTTCACCGCCGCCCGCTCCGCCCTCGGCAGGGCGGGCGCGAGCGGCCATCGGTGCTGTCAGGTGATCACGCTCGGCGCGTCGCGGCCGGTGCGGGCCCTGATGTCGGCGATCTCGTCGGCGATCGCGATGAGGTCGGCGAGCGCGGTCTGCGTCTCGATGTCGTGGCGCGCGGTATCCGGTTCGAAGCGCTCGATGTAGACGCGCAGGGTGGCGCCGGAGGTGCCGGTGCCGGAGAGACGGAAGACGATGCGCGAGCCGCCGGCAAAGAGGATGCGCACGCCCTGGTGCTCGCTGACGGACTTGTCGATCGGGTCGTGATAGGCGAAATCGTCCGCCTTCTCGACGGTCAGGCCGCCGAAGCTCTTGCCGGGCAGGTCGGCGAGTTTGGCACGCAAGTCGGCCATCAGGCCGTTCGCGGCAGCCGAATCCACCTCTTCGTAGTCGTGGCGGGAATAGTAGTTGCGGCCATAGGTCGCCCAGTGCTGGCGGACGATGTCGATGACGCTTTCCTTGCGCACGGCGAGGACGTTGAGCCAGAGCAGCACCGCCCAGAGGCCGTCCTTCTCGCGGACGTGGTTGGAGCCGGTGCCCGCACTTTCCTCGCCGCAGATCGTCACCTTGTCGGCATCGAGCAGGTTGCCGAAGAACTTCCACCCCGTCGGCGTCTCGTACATGCCGATGCCGAGCTTCTCGGCCACGCGGTCGGCGGCGCCGCTCGTCGGCATCGAGCGGGCGATGCCGGAGAGCCCCTTGCTGTAGCCGGGCGCCAGGTGCGCGTTGGCGGCGAGCATGGCGAGGCTGTCGGACGGCGTGACGAAGATGCCGCGGCCGATGATCAGGTTGCGGTCGCCGTCGCCGTCGGAGGCCGCGCCGAAATCCGGCGCGTCGTCGGCCATCATCGTCTCGTAGAGCGCGCGGGCGTGGACGAGGTTCGGGTCCGGGTGGTGGCCGCCGAAATCGGGCAGCGGCATGAAGTTCAAGACCGAACCCTTCGGCGCGCCGAGGCGGTTCTCGATGATCTCCTTCGCATAGGGGCCGGTGACGGCGCTCATGGCGTCGAACACGACTCGGAAGCCGCCGGCGAACATGGCGCGGATCGCGGCGAAGTCGAAGAGTTGCTCCATCAGTTCGGCGTAGTCGGCGACCGGGTCGATGACCGTCACCGTCATGCCCTCGACGGTCTGGGTGCCCTCGAGGTCGATGTTGACGTCGGCGACGTCGGCGATCTTGTAGCTGTCGATCGCCTTGGTGCGGGCGAAGATCGCATCGGTGATCTTCTCCGGTGCCGGCCCGCCGTTCCCGATGTTGTACTTGATGCCGAAGTCCTCGGTCGGGCCGCCGGGGTTGTGGCTCGCCGACAGCACGATGCCGCCGAAGGCCTTGTGCTTGCGGATGACGTTGGAGGCGGCCGGCGTCGACAGGATGCCGCCGCGGCCGACGAGCACCTGGCCGAAGCCGTTGGCGGCCGCCATCTTGATCGCGATCTGGATGACCTCCCGGTTGTAGTAGCGACCATCGCCGCCGATCACCAGCGTCTGGCCGGCGAACCCTTCGAGCGAATCGAAGATCGACTGGATGAAGTTCTCCGCATAGTTCTCCTGCTGGAAGACGGGCACCTTCTTGCGAAGGCCCGAGGTGCCGGGTTTCTGGTCGCTGTAAGGCTTGGTGGATACGGTCTTGATCATGACTTAGACTCTCGCAAGGAGGCTGGAATAAAGTTTGCGGTAGCGGTCGGCGCTGCGTTCCCAGGAAACGTCGCACTTCATGCCCTGGCTTTGCAATCGGGCCCAGACCTTAGGTTCCTCAAATGCGGTGAAAGCGCGGCGGAGCGCCTGTCGAAATCCGTCGGCGGTGACGGGCGTGAACTGGAAGCCGGTGGCGACGCGGGCGTTGAGTGCCGCCTCGTTGGCGTCGATCACGGTGTCGGCCAGGCCGCCGGTGCGGGCGACGATCGGAACGCAGCCATAGCGCAGGCCGTAGAGCTGGGTCAGCCCGCAGGGCTCGAAGCGCGAGGGTATCAGGATCGCATCGGCGCCGGCCTGCATCAGGTGGGACAGCGGTTCATTGTAGCCGATGACGACGCCGATGCGGCCGGGATGACGCGCGGCGGCGGCCAGCAGCGCGCCTTCGAGGGCAGCATCGCCGGCGCCGAGGATCGCAAGCCGGCCGCCTTCCGCCACTATCCAGTCGGCGGCATCGGCGATCAGGTCGATGCCCTTCTGCCAGGTCAGCCGCGAGACGACGCAGAACAGCGGGCCGGCGCCGTCGTCGAGACCAAAGCGCTCCATCAGCACCTTTCGGTTCTCCGTCCGCTGCCGCAGCGAGGAGGCGCCATAGGGGGCGGCGATGTGCGGATCGGTCGCCGGGTCCCAGACCGCCGTGTCGATGCCGTTGACGATCCCCATCAGCTGGTGAGCGCGCGCGTTGATGAGGCCGTCGAGCCCCATTCCGAAGTCGGGCGTGGTGATCTCCTGCGCATAGGTCGGGCTGACGGTGGTCACCTCCCAGGCGGTGCGCAGGCCGCCCTTGAGGAAGCTGACATGGCCGTAATATTCCAGACCCTCGACGCTGAAGGCATCCTGCGGCAGGCCGAGCGCCGGGAAGATCTCCGCGCCGAACTGGCCCTGGAAGGCGAGGTTGTGGACGGTGATGATGTTCGGCACGCGCTCCAGGCCGGTATAGCGCATGTAAACCGGCGTCATCGCCGCCTGCCAGTCATGCGCATGGACGATATCGGGCCGCCAGTCCGGCAGCATGCCGCGGGCGATCTCGCAGGCGGCATGCGAAAGGGCGGCGAAGCGCTTCCAGTTGTCGGGATAATCAAGACCCGTGACGTCGAGGTAGGGCCCGCCGCTGCGGTCGAAATAGGCGGGCGCATCGAGGATCAGCAGGTCCAGCCCGGCATGGTCGACGGCGAGGATCCTCATCTCGTCGCCGAAGGTGCTCGTCATCGAGGCGACCTTGTGCGGTCGTACGACCTGCTGGATGACGGAAGGGTAGCCCGGCAGCAGCGTGCGCATCCGCACGCCCTGGTGGCCGAGCGCGAGCGGCAGCGCGCCCGCCACGTCGGCGAGCCCCCCGGTCTTGACCAGCGGGAACACTTCCGATGCGACGGACAGTACATTCATGGCGCCGCGGTCCTAGAGGTCCAGCTTGTCGATCATCGCCTGGGTGATCAGGCAGATGCCGTTTTCGGACCGGCGGAACCGGCTGGCGTCGAGAACCGGATCCTCGCCGACGATCAGCCCCTCCGGGATCACGACGCCGCGATCGATGACGACGTTGCGCAGCTGCGCATGACGGCCGATCGTGACGTCCGGGAGGACGACCGCGCCCTCGAGACGGGAATAGGAATTCGCCCGCACCCCGGTGAAGAGAAGGCTGCGATGCAGCGACGAACCGGAGATGATGCAGTCGCCGGACACGAGCGAGGAGATCGCCGAACCGCGCCGGTCCTCGTCGTCGTGGACGAACTTGGCCGGCGGCTTGATCTCCGCGAAGGTCCAGATCGGCCAGGTGCTGTCGTAGATGTCGAGTTCGGGGGTGATGTCGGTCAGGTCGATATTCGCCTGCCAGTAGGCGTCGACGGTGCCGACGTCGCGCCAGTAGGCCTCACGCTCGAAGTCGGAGCGGACGCAGGAGGAGGTGAAGCGGTGGGCGACGGCCTTCCCGTTCGCGACGATATAGGGGATGATGTCCTTGCCGAAGTCGCGCGAGGAGCTGGGGTCGGCGGCGTCGCGGCGCAGCAGGTCCATCAGGAACTTCGTGTGGAAGACGTAGATGCCCATCGAGGCCAGCGCCATCTCCGGATTGCCGGGGATGCCGGGCGGATCGTCCGGTTTTTCGACGAAGGCGATGATCTCGTCCTTCTCGTTGACGTGCATGACGCCGAAGCCGGTGGCCTCCATGCGCGGCACCTCGAGGCAGCCGATCGTCACCTGCGCGCCGGAATCGACGTGCTGCTGCAGCATCAGCTCGTAGTCCATCTTGTAGACGTGGTCGCCGGCGAGGATGACCATGTATTCGACGCCGTAGTCCTCGATGATGTCGATGTTCTGGAACACCGCATCCGCCGTGCCCTCGTACCACTGCGTCTCGGAGACGCGCTGGCTGGCGGGCAGGATGTCGAAGCTCTCGTTGCGCTCGGGCCGGAAGAAGTTCCAGCCGCGCTGCAGGTGGCGGATCAGCGAGTGCGCCTTGTACTGGGTGGCGACGCCGATGCGGCGGATGCCGGAATTGAGCGCATTCGACAGGGCGAAATCGATGATGCGGGCCTTGCCGCCGAAATAGACGGCCGGCTTGGCGCGGCGATCGGTCAATTCCTTCAGGCGGCTCCCCCTTCCGCCTGCCAGTACGTAGGCCATCGCGTCGCGCGCGAGCGGCTGATTGCGTTTCTGCTCCATCGTGTCCTCCCCGACCACTAGTTCATGCGTCCTGTTCCAGCAGCAGCGTTGCCAGCGGCGGCAATGTTATCACGGCTGAAACGGTCCCGTTCTTGTCTCTTTGTGCCTGCACGGCGCCGCCATTGCCCTTGCCGGAGCCGCCATAGATCTCGGCGTCCGTGTTCAGGATCTCCTTCCAGCGTCCCTCGACGGGAAGCGGGATCCGGTAGCCCTCGCGATAGACCGGCGTGAAGTTGGTGACGACGGCGATCGTCTTTTCGCCCGGCGCCTTGCGCAGCCAGGCGAAGACCGAATTGTCGCGGTCGTCGGCGAGCAGCCATTCGAAGCCCTCGCCCTCGCAGTCGCGCCCGTGCAGGGCGACCTTGCGCTTGTAGGTGCCGTTCAGGTCGCGCACCAGGCGGCGCATGCCCTCGTGCATCGGATATTCGAGCAGGTTCCAGTCGAGCGCGCGGTCCTCGCTCCATTCGCGCCACTGGGCGAATTCCTGGCCCATGAACAGGAGCTTCTTGCCGGGGTAGCCCCACATGAAACCGTAGTAGGCGCGCAGGTTGGCGAATTTCTGCCAGTCGTCGCCCGCCATCTTGGCGATCAGCGAACCCTTGCCGTGCACCACCTCGTCGTGGGAGAGCGGCAGCACGAAGTTCTCGGTAAACGCATAGAGCAGGCCGAAGGTCATGTCGTTGTGGTGGAACTTCCGGTGCACGGCCTCGCGCGACATGTATTGCAGCGTGTCGTGCATGAAGCCCATGTTCCACTTGAAGCCGAAGCCGAGCCCGCCCTCGTGGACGGGGTGGGAGACCTTCGGCCAGGAGGTCGATTCCTCGGCGATCGTGATCACGCCGGGCCGGGTGCCGTAGACGCGCGCATTCATCGTCTGGAGGAACCGGACGGCCTCCAGGTTCTCGTTGCCGCCGTATTCGTTCGGCACCCATTCGCCGTGCTTGCGCGAATAGTCGAGGTAGAGCATCGAGGCGACCGCATCGACGCGCAGCCCGTCGACATGGAATTTCTCCGCCCAGTAGAGGGCGTTGTTGATCAGGAAGGCGAGCACTTCCTGGCGGCCGAAATTGTAGATCGCCGTGTTCCAGTCGGGATGGAAGCCCTGGCGCGGGTCCTCATGCTCGTAGAGGGCGGTGCCGTCGAACCAGCGCAGGCCATGCTCGTCGGTCGGGAAATGCGCCGGCACCCAGTCGAGGATGACGCCGATGCCGACCTTGTGGGCGCCGTTGACGAAGCGGGCAAAGCCCTCCGGCTCGCCGAAGCGCGCGGTCGGCGCATAGAGCCCGGTCGTCTGGTAGCCCCAGGACGGGTCGAAGGGGTATTCGGAGATCGGCAGGAACTCGATGTGGGTGAAGCCCATCTCGACGCAGTAGGGGATCAGCCGGTCGGCGAGTTCGTCCCAGGAGAGCATGTCGCCGTTGTCGCGCCGCTGCCAGGAGGCGGCGTGCACCTCGTAGATGGCGATCGGCTGCCGGCGCGGATCGGTCTTCGACCAGTGCTCACGGTGGGCCTCGTCCTCCCAGGTCTGGTCGATCTCGGCCGTCGTCATCGAGGCGGTCCGCGGGCGGAGTTCCGAGCGGCGGGCGAAGGGGTCGGCCTTCAACGGCAGCACCTCGCCGTTCTTGCCGACGACCTCGTACTTGTAGGCGTGGCCGGCCGCGACGCCGGGCAGGAAGATCTCCCAGATGCCGGTATCGCGGCGCAGCCGCATCACGTGGCGGCGGCCGTCCCACTCGTTGAAGTCGCCGACGACGGAGACCCGCTGCGCATTCGGGGCCCAGACGGCGAAATGGAAGCCGTCGACGCCGTCGAGCGTCAGCGGATGCGCGCCCATGCGCTCGAACAGCCGCAGGTGCGAGCCCTCGCGGATATAGTAGTCGTCCATCGGGCCGAGAACCGGGCCGAAGGAATAGGGGTCGACGACGATCCACTCGCCGCCCTCGTTGCGGGCGCGGTAGCGGATCGGCTGCAGCTTTCGAACCGACACAGCGCCGGCAAAGATGCCGGCGGGATCGAGGCAATCGAGTTCGCCGATCGCCTTGCCGGCAAGCGTCTCCGCGGTGACGGCTTCGGCATGCGGGATGAAGCAGCGCGCGACGAACTTGTCGCCGGCCTGGTGAATGCCGAGGACGGCAAAGGGATCCGGATGACGGCTTCCCAGAATGGCCTCGATGTCGGCATTCGCCAGACCCGTCGATGGTTGCTCCAGCGGGTCCTTCCGTGCCATCAAACGCCCCAGATCTCGGTTGCGTACTGGCGTATCGTGCGGTCGGACGAGAACCAGCCCATGCGGGCGGTGTTGTGGATCGCCTTGCGCGTCCAGGTCGTCCTGTCGTTCCACAGCGCATCGACGTCGCGTTGCGCCTTGGCATAGGCGTCGAAATCGGCCGCGACCATGAACCAGTCGTGGTCGTAAATGCCGTCGATCAGGCCGGTGAAGCGGCCGCGGTCGTCCGGCGAGAAGACGCCGGAGGAGATGGCGGAGAGCGCCTGGGCGAGTTCCGGCGAGCTCTCGATGATGGCGCGGGGATCGTGGCCGTCGGCGCGGGCGCGCGCGACTTCATCCGCCGTCATGCCGAAGATGATGATGTTGTCGTCGCCGACATGGTCGCGCATCTCGACATTGGCGCCGTCGAGCGTGCCGATCGTCAGCGCGCCGTTCAGCGCGAACTTCATGTTGCCGGTGCCGGACGCTTCCATGCCGGCGGTCGAGATCTGCTCGGAGAGGTCGGCGGCGGGAACCATGATCTCGGCGAGCGAGACGTTGTAGTTCGGCACGAAGACCACTTTCAGCAGGCCGCGGACGGCGGGATCGTTGTTGATGACGCGCGCGACGTCGTTGGCGAGCTTAATGATCAGCTTGGCGTTGTGGTAGCTGGGGGCCGCCTTGCCGGCAAACAGCTTGACGCGCGGAACCCAGTCGCGTTCCGGCCGCGAGCGGATCTGGTCATAGAGCGCCACCGCCTCGACAATGTTCAGCAGCTGGCGCTTGTATTCGTGGATGCGCTTGATCTGGATGTCGAACATCGCATCGGGGTCGATGCGCAGGCCGAGGCGGGCCTGCACGAGATTGGCGAGCCTGATCTTGTTCGCCCGCTTGATCGCGGCGAAGCTTTCCTGGAAGGCGCGGTCGCCGGCGAAGGCGTCGAGCGCCTTGAGCTTTTCCGTGTCGTCCTCGAAATCCGGGCCGATCGTCTCGCGGATCAGGTTGAACAGGCCGGGATTGCACTGCATCAGCCAGCGGCGCGGGGTGATACCGTTGGTCTTGTTGTTGATGCGGGACGGGTAGAGCCGGTGCAGGTCGGCAAAGACCGTCTCCTTCATCAACTCGGTGTGCAGCGCGGACACGCCGTTGACGGAGTGCGAGCCGACGAAGGCGAGGTTGCCCATGCGCACCCGCCGCTCCCCGCCTTCCTCGATCAGCGAGATGTTGCGGATCTGCTGGTCGTCGTATCCATGTTCCTTGCGGGCCTCGAGCAGGATCTTGGCGTTGATCGCATAGACGATCTGCATGTGCCGCGGCAGCAGGCGCTCGAACAGCGGCACCGGCCAGCTTTCCAGCGCCTCGGGCAGGAGCGTGTGGTTGGTATAGGCGAAGGTATCGCGGGCGATGTTCCAGGCGGCGTCGAAATCCATGCCGTGGACATCGGTGAGCAGCCGGACGAGTTCGGCGACGGAGACGGCCGGATGGGTGTCGTTCAGATGGATCGCGACCGCGTCCGGCAGGGAGGTGAAATCCGGATACTGCTGCAGATGACGGCGGAGAATGTCCTGCAGCGAGGCGGAGGAAAAGAAGAACTCCTGGCGCAGCCGCAGTTCCTGACCGGCCGGCGTCGCATCGGCCGGGTAGAGCACCCGCGTCAGGCTCTCGGCCTTGTTGCTCTCCCGCAGCGCGCCGATGTGGTCGCCGGCGTTGAAGGCGTCGAGCAGGATCGGGTCGATCGGATAGGCGGACCACAGGCGCAGCGTGTTGACCCGCTTCGCCCGCCAGCCGACGGCCGGCGTATCGTAGGCGGTGGCGATCACCCGTTCGGCCGGCTTCCAGACGAAGCGCTGCCGGCCTTCGCCGAGATCGAGTGTCTCGACGCCGCCGCCGAAGCCGATCTCGTAGGAGCTTTCCCGGCGCTCGAACTCCCAAGGGTTTCCGTGCGCGAGCCAGGTCTCCGGCAGCTCGACCTGCCAGCCGTCGGCGATCTGCTGGCGGAACAGGCCGTGCACGTAGCGGATGCCGTAGCCATAGGCCGGCACGTCGGTCGTCGCCATGGATTCGATGAAACAGGCCGCGAGCCGTCCGAGGCCGCCATTGCCGAGCGCCGCATCCGGCTCGAGCTCGGCGATGATGTCGGTGTCGACGCCGAGCGAGGCCAGCGCCTCGCGCATCTCGTCCATCAGGCCGATATTGGTCATGGCGTCGCGCATCATGCGACCGATCAGGAATTCCAGCGACAGGTAATAGACGCGCTTGGAGCCGGTGGCATAGGTGCGCCGCGTCGAATCCATCCATTTGTCGGTGATGCGGTCGCGCGCGACCAGGATGGCGGCGGTCAGCCAGTCATGCGGCTTTGCGACCTTGGGATCCTTGCCGATGCGGTATTTGAGGCGTTCCAGCAGTTCGGTCGCAAGCTGCGTCGGCTCGGTCGATCTTGGCGCGGGGGCGGGGATATCGCTGGAGGAGACCTTGTCCATCATGAGCGGTAACGAACCCCTTCGCAGTATCGGCAAGCCGGTGAAGCATTGTCTCTAAAGACAATTTTGCATCTATCCGAAACGCTTGCAATACGGTCGGGGAAGAAAGGAGCCATGCGATCGCTGCAAGGCGATGCCTGCGAAATGGACAGAGCCCGCTGCGCGCCGGGCGGCAGCGGGCCTCATTTTTTCGGTTTCGCCGGCCTCAGTGGGTCAGGCGGGCGACGACTGCGGTGGCCTTCTCGCCGATCGCCTTGAACGCGGCGACCAGCTGGGTCATGTCGTCCGCTTCGAAATAGTTGGCTTCGGTGGTGGCGCAATACTTCAGAAGCGCCTGGCCACGGTCCGGCGCCATGAAGGCGACCGTGTAGACCTCGACCTTGGCCGCACGCGCCTTGTCGCAGGAGGCCTTGGTTTCCGTGTCGGACCGATTGCCGTTCGCGTCGGACGACTTGCCGTTATAGGCCGTGTTCGCACCATCCGTCATGAAGACGATGTACTTGGTCGGCACCTGGCCGTTCTTGTCATTGTGCGCCGGAATTTCCGTTTCCTTGGAGCTGTCGGCCGGGACCAGCTTGTCCAGCGCCTTGGCGAAGGCCGCGTGCGAGTCCGTACCGCCGGTGGGCTCGGTCGGCAGGGCGTTGACGTAGGTCGAAGCGCCCGTCGTCCCCCACGCCAGCTGGGTCTCGGTCTGCATCTGGTCGTTGTAGGAGACGGCCGCGGTCCGGACCAGTTCGTTCTCCGGATCGGCGGTGTTCAGTTGCGTCGTCAGGTTGGCGACGGCCGCCTTCAGGGCGGCGATCTTCCTGACGTAGCACGGCTTCGTTGCCTTGATATCCTGCCCCCAGTTGCTTTCCGTCCAGTTCTTGCAGGCGACGGTCTGGCTGGCGATCTCGTCGGTCTTGAACGACATCGAGCCGGAGCGGTCGAGCACGAGGAACATGGAAAGCGCGCTCTTGGATTCGGTCGCGCTCTCGGCCGTCGTGCTGGCGTTGATGGTCGCCTTGTCCTTGACGAGAAGGCGGGTCAGGGGATTGAGCGGCATCTCATAGCTGGCGGAGACGTTGATGACCCAGGACTTCCCGGTGCCCACCGTGGAGGTCTCGTCGATGTCGATCAGGCTGGAGCCCAAGGCGTAGGTGTCCTCTTCCTTCTGCTCCTCGCCCTCGGTCTCCGGGTCCTCGCCGGGAGAGGCGCCACCGCTCCGCATCTGCGTTTTGAGAAACTCCAGTGCCAGCTTCTTCGCATCGTCGATACTCATGCCGTCGTTCGCGAGCGCGGATGCGGCGGCGAGCGCTGCCGAATCGGAAGCGTCCTGCAGCCGGTTCTTGGTCATCATCATCTTGGTCAGGTCGATGGAAATGCCGCCGGCACCCAAGAGCACCGGCAGCAGCAATGCCGTCATCATGCCGAAATTTCCAAGACGGTCCTTTAGAAGGCGGGAAAGGACACCCTGTTTTTCCGTTGCCGATTTCATTTTGCGCCACCCCATCATCATAATGTTGGGCGGACATTAGCGCCGATAAATGAGCGGCCGGTTTCTGCGATCGCTAAAATGCGAGCGAACACGAAGAAAGCCCCTGAAAGCAGGTGTTTGAGGCCGGGACGGGCTGTCTCCAATCGGGACTCGCTGCCCCGCCTTGCAACACCGGCGTCCGGCCTTCGTTCGCCGCTCCTTACGCGGGCTGGCGCACCGGCACGACGTCGACGGCCTGCTTGGTCTGCTGCTGGCCGTAGCTCTTGACGATGCCGATCACCGGCGCCACGTCGGAGTAGTCGCGGCCGTAGCCGACGACGATGTGATCGGTGCCGGCGGCCATGTTGTTGGTCGGGTCCAGCTCCACCCAGCCGTTGGTCGGGCCGCACCAGAGCCTGACCCAGGCGTGCATGGCGTCCGCACCCTCCAGGCGCTCCTTGCCCGGCGGGGGGATGGTGCGCAGGAAGCCGCTGACATAGCCGGCCGGAATGCCGAGGCTGCGCAGCGCCACGATCATGACATGGACGAAATCCTGGCAGACGCCGCGCTTCAGCCGGAAGGCCTCCTGCGGCGAGGTATCCACGGTCGTCGCTTCGGTGTCGTAGGTGAAGTCCTTGTGGATGCGCGCGCACAGGGCGGCGGCGATCTCGCGGACGGTCATGCCGGGGGCTGTGACCGACCGCGCATAGTCGGCAATTTCCGGGCAATCCGGAAGGCGCGGGCTGTGGCCGGTGAAATGGTGGGGCGAGGCGGGGTCGAGCGACCAGCAGGCCGCGATCTCGCGGGCGAGCTCGCCCGTCTGCGGCGAGAAGTCGGGCTGCTCGTTCGTCGCGTCGACCTGCACCCGCGCCTGCATGTCGATCTCGAGCCGGTCGTGGACGTTGCGGAAATGGATCAGCGTCGCCTGGTTCTCGAAGAAATCGATCACGCCCGTCCGTTCCACCGGCTGCGGAACGATGTCGAGCGAACCGGCGATCAGCCGCTGGCGCCCCGGGATCGAGCGCGGCAGCACGCGCACCATGTGGCGGCCGCCCGAGACGGGGAAGTCGTAGTCGTACTCGATGCGCAGGCTGATGTCATAGAGCATGGGGATCCCGTCTCAGCTGAGGTATGTTTCGCCGAGAATGTCGGAGAGCTTTTCCAGTTCGGTCTCGAAATGCCGGTAGGCCTCCGGCGTCATGCCCTCCGGCGTCATGACCGCAAGGCCTGCGTGCAGCCGCATCGCCTCGCGGTAGAAGGGGGACATCTGCCCGTTCGAATAGGCGTTCGGCAACTGCTCGATCTCGGTCTTGATCTCGTTCAGCTGGTAGAGCACGGAGCGCGGGTTGAGCGGGTCGAGCGCCAGGAGGTCGGTGACGGTCAGCCTGGCGGTCGCGACATTGTAGCGGCGGCGGTGGGTCATCACGCTGTCGCCGATCTCGAGCAGCATGTCGAGCGCGCCGTCGGGGGCGTCCTCGCCGGACAGATGGCGCAGCAGCCGCGTCATGTGCAGGCCGCGCTCCAGGTAGCGGCCGACCGAAAGAAAACGCCAGCCTGTGAAGCGGTACATGTTTTCATGCACGAGACCGGCGAAGCCCGCGAGCTTGCGCAAGAGCACGGTCATGGCGCGGGTGGCGTCGTCGCCCGGGTGGATCGAATCGTGGAAGCGGCGCGCGGTCTTGGACAGATCGGCCAGCGCCAGCCAGCCGTCCGGGGAGAAGCGGTCGCGGATGTTGCTGGCGGAAAAGACGGCGCTGTCGATGCTGGCGAGCAGGCTGGAGGGCACGGGCTCGGCGGTGTCGATGTCGAGCTGCTTCAGGTAGTCGGAGACGTCCTTCAAAAGCGGCTGGTCGGGGTCGGCATATTCGGCGAAGCGGCCGTGCCAGGCGCGCAGGATGCGCAGCGCCCCCTCGGCGCGCTCGATGTAGCGGCCGAGCCAGAAGAGGTTGTCCGCCGCGCGGCTCGGCAGGCTGCCGGGCAGGTTGCGGGTGAAGCTCTCGTCGGCGGGTAGGAGCGAGGTGCGGTCGACCGGCCGGTCGCTGACGATCCAGACGTCGGCGGCCGAGCCGCCCTCCTGCATGGTGATCGCAGAGACGTCGCTGCCGGAGGAGATGCGGGCGAAGCCGCCCGGCATGATCTGCCAGCCGTCGCGGGTGCGGGCGGCGAAGACGCGCAGGCTCATCGGCCGCGGCACGAGCCGGCCGTCGACATAGGCCGGCGTCGTCGAAAGCGTGACCGCCTCCTGGCCGACGAGGCGGGCGCCTTCGGCCGATAGCCACTCGGCGATCGACCGGTTGTCGTTCTCGCGCGGGGTCGAGCCGAGCGCGGACTGGCCGTTGTCGTCGAAGAAGGGGCGGGTCGAATAGGCGGGGCCGATCACCATCTTGTCGATGTTGGCGGCGACATGGTCGCGCTCGGCCTGCTGGCCGCACCACCAGGTGGCGATGCTCGGCAACAGCAGGTCCTCGCCGGTCAGGTAGCGGCTGATCGTCGGCATGAAGGCGAGCAGCGCGCGGGTCTCGAGAATGCCGGAGCCCAGCGCGTTGACGATCCGCACGGAACCGGCCCGCAGCGCCTCGACGATGCCGGGCGTGCCGAGCTGCGACTTGTGGTTCAGTTCCAGCGGATCGGCAAAGCTGGCGTCGAGCCGCCGCCAGAGCACGCTGACATGCTTCAGGCCAGCGACGGTGCGCACCATGACGCGGCCGTTGACGACGGCCAGATCCTCGCCCTCGAGCAGCATGAAGCCGAGATAGCGGGCGATGTAGGCGTGCTCGAAATAGGTCTCGTTGGCCGGGCCCGGCGAAAGCACGGCGATGCGGTCGTCCTCGAACTGGCGGCCGGCCAGAAGCGCGTCGCGGAAGGCGCCGAAGAAGCCGGCGAGCCGGTGCACATGCGTCTCCGCATAAACGTCGGAGAAGGCGCGGGCGGTGGCGACCCGGTTTTCCAGCGCAAAGCCCGCACCCGAAGGCGCCTCGGTGCGGTCGGACAGCACCCACCAGTTTCCGTCCGGGCCGCGGCCGACCTCGAAGGAACAGAAGTGCAGGAAATGGCCGCCGGCCGGGGGGACGCCGACAAGCGGGCGCAGGTATTCCTGGTTGGTGCCGATCAGCGACGCAGGCAGGAGGCCCTCCGACACCAGCCGCGCCGGGCCGTAGATGTCGGCGACGATCGTCTCCAGCAGTTCCACGCGCTGGATCAGCCCGCGCGACAGGTTCTCCCATTCGGCCTGGTCGATCAGGACGGGAATGTGGGACAGCGGCCAGGCGCGCTCGCCGCCGGCCTCCTTGCCGTAGGCGCGATAGAAGACGCCGGCGTCGCGCAGGTAGCGGTCGGCACGGGCGAAGCGGTTGGCGAGCTCGGCCTCGTCCATCCGGCCAAGGGCGGCAAGCAGCTTCTGCCAGGCCGGGCGGATCGAACCGTCGGGGGAGACCATCTCGTCGGCGATGCCCGGCAAGGGCGCATAGTTCATGAGCCCCTCCAGCAGCGGGTTTCCCGCGATACGCTCCGCCTCGGCCGCCTTCGATGTCAAGTCCTACACTCCTGGCGGGCGCCTCAGATCCAGCGTCAGCGGGAAATCCCGCGAGATCGTTTCCTCGAACACCCCGTAGCTGCCCGGGTTGTGTCCCCAGGGCTCGAATCGGGCGAGCCGCCTGGCCTCCGCCTCGTTTCCGTTCACAGGGAAGGTGTCATAGTTTCGTCCGCCGGGATGGGCAACGTGGTAAATGCAGCCGCCCACCGCTCTGCGCGACCATGTATCATAAATATCGAAGGTCAACGGCGTGTTGACGGGGAGCGCGGGGTGCAGGCCGGAGGCGGGCTGCCACGCCTTGTAGCGAACGCCCGCGACGGCGACGCCGCTGGCGCCGGTGGGCGCAAGCGGAACGCGGCGGCGATTGCAGGTGACCACGTAGCGTTCCGGGTTCGCCGTCTCGAGCTTGACCTGCAGCCGCTCGACGGAGCTGTCGACATAGCGCACGGTGCCGCCGATCGCGCCCTGTTCGCCCATCACGTGCCAGGGCTCCAGCGCCTGGCGCAGTTCCAGCTGCGCGCCCTCGTATTCGACCTCGCCGCAGAAGGGGAAGCGGAACTCGAGCTGGGCTGCGAACCACTCGGGCCGCAGGTCGAAGCCGTTTTCGCGCAGGTCGGCCAGCACTTCGAGGAAATCCTGCCAGACATGGTGCGGCAGCATGAAGCGGTCGTGCAGCGTCGTGCCCCACCGCACGAAGGCGCCGGCGGCGGGCCTGAGCCAGAAGCGTGCGATCAGGGCGCGGATCAGAAGCTGCTGCGCCAGGCTCATGCGCGCGTTCGGCGGCATCTCGAAGCCGCGGAACTCGACGAGGCCGAGCCGTCCGGTCGGGCCGTCCGGCGAAAACAGCTTGTCGATGCAGATCTCGGAGCGATGGGTGTTGCCGGTGACGTCGACGAGCAGGTTGCGGAACAGCCGGTCGACCAGCCAGGGAAGCGGCGGCGTGCCCTCGCCGGGGGCGGGCACCTGCGCAAGCGCGATCTCCAGTTCGTAGAGGCCGTCGTGGCGGGCTTCGTCGATGCGCGGGGCCTGGCTGGTCGGGCCGATGAACAGGCCCGAGAAGAGATAGGAGAGCGAGGGATGGCGCTGCCAGTGCAGCACCAGGCTCTTCAGGAGGTCCGGCCGGCGCAGGAACGGGCTGTCGTTCGGGTTCTTGCCGCCGACGACCACGTGGTTGCCGCCGCCGGTGCCGGTGTGGCGGCCGTCGATCATGAACTTGTCGGCACCGAGCCGGCTCTGGCGCGCCTCCTCGTAGACGGCCGTGGTGATGTCGACGCACTCCTCCCAGCCATAGGCCGGATGGATGTTGACCTCGATGACGCCCGGATCGGGGGCGACGCGGATGACGTTCAGCCGCTCGTCGTGCGGCGGCGCATAGCCCTCGATATGCACCGGCAGGCCGAGTGCCTTGGCGGCGCGCTCGGCGGTGGCGATGAGTTCGAGATATTCCTCGACGCCTTCGGTCGGCGGCATGAAGACGCACAGGCGGCCGTCACGCGCCTCCACGCTGATCGCCGTGCGGACCTTGCCGACGATGTCGGAGACGACCTGGCGGACCTGTTCCTGCTGGCCCTCGGCGGCATGGAAGTCCACCGCGATCTGGCGCTGGGGCTCGGCGAAATCCGGCAGTTCACCGCGCTCGACGGTGGGATCGACCGGGTTGATGTAGGGATAGGACGAGGGAGACAGCCACGGCAGCGAGCCGAGCGGCAGGCGGTAGCCGACCGGGCTGTCGCCGGGGACGAGGAAGATGCGGCCGCGCCGGGTCTGCCATTTCTCGCTGATCCAGCGCCGGCCGGCGGCGCGCGCGTTCCACGCCTGCACGGGCAGGACATAACCGCTCGGCTTCGTCAGGCCGCGCTCGAAGACGCGGGCGATGCGGCTGCGGGCCTCGGGGTCCTCGAGCCTGGAATTCGACGGGTCGACGTTGTCCGGAAGGTTCGCCTCCTTCAGGACCCATTCGCCCGGATCCTCATAGGCCGGCAGCACCATCTCCGTCTCGATGCCCAGTTCCCCGGCGATCGTCGTCAGGAGGCGCTCGGCATCGTCGTTGGAGACCGGATGGGTCGCGTGTTCCTCGGCGATCAGGGCCGGATCGGACCAGATCGGCTTGCCGTCGCGGCGCCAGTAGAGCGAGAAGGTCCAGCGCGGCAGGCTTTCGCCCGGGTACCACTTGCCCTGGCCGTAGTGGAGGAAGCCGCCGGGGGCGAAGCGTTCGCGCAGGCGGCGGATGAGCGCATCGGCCTTCTCGCGCTTCGTCGGCCCGACGGCGTCGGTGTTCCATTCCTCGGATTCGTCGATCGAGACGAAGGTCGGCTCGCCGCCCATCGTCAGCCGCACGTCGTTTTCGGATAGCACCCGGTCGACGTCCTTGCCGAGCGCGTTCAGCGCTTCCCAGGACTCGTCGGAGAAGGGCTTGGTGATCCGCGGGTGCTCGGCGACGCGGGCCACCCTCATGTCGAAGTCGAAGCTGGTGTTCGCCTCGCCGAAATAGTCGCCGCTGATCGGGGCGGCGTTGCGGTAGTGCGGGGTTGCGGCGAGCGGGATATGGCTCTCGCCGGTCAGCAGCCCCGAGGTCGGGTCGAGGCCGATCCAGCCGGCGCCGGGCAGATAGACCTCGCACCAGGCGTGCAGGTCGGTGAAGTCGTGGTCGGTGCCGGAGGGGCCGTCCAGCGCCTTCAGGTCCGGGGTCAGCTGGATCAGGTAGCCGGAGACGAAGCGGGCGGCGAAGCCGAGATTGCGCAGGATCTGCACCAGCAGCCAGCTGGAATCGCGACAAGAGCCGCGGGCGCTCGTCAGCGTCTCCTCCGGCGTCTGCACGCCGGGCTCCATGCGGATGACGTAGCCGACCTGCTGCTGCAGCCTGGCATTGAGGCCGACGACCATGTCGACGGTGCGCTGGCGCGAGCGGTCGACGGCGTCGAGGAAGGCTGCGAGCGCCGGCGTCAGCGGTTCGGGTTCGCGGTAGATGCGCAGATCCTCGCGCAGGTCGGCGGGATAGTCGAACGGCCAGTGCTCCGCCTCCTCCTCGACGAAGAAATCGAAGGGATTGTAGACCGTCATGTCGGCGACGAGATCGACCTCGATCTTGAGCTCGGTGACCGGGTCCGGAAAGACGTAGCGCGCGAGGTAGTTTCCGTAGGGGTCCTGCTGCAGATTGACGAAGTGATTCGGCGGGGAGACCCGCAACGAATGGCTGATCACCTTGGTCTTCGAGTGCGCGGCGGGCTTCAGCCGGATGATCTGCGGCCCGAGGCGGACGGGCCTGTCGTATTTGTAGTGGGTCAGATGGTAGATACTGGCCTTGATCGACATAGGCGCGCTTTTCCCCTCGTGGCGGGTCTTTGCCGCCATCGAGGGGAAGTTTGTGCAATGCAAAGGAAGATTGCAAGCGGCAATGGCCGCGGGCCTCCTCCCTCGCCGTGTAGGGTCCGGCTCAGCGGATCGGTGGGTTGAGCCGGGCGAAGCCCTCCTGCCTGTAGTAGGGGAAGTAGGGGTAGGGCGCCGTCGTCTCGCTCGCCGCCGACAGCCGGTCGATCTGCTCCTGCGACAGCGACCAGCCGACCGCGCCGAGGTTCTGGCGAAGCTGCTCCTCGTTGCGGGCGCCGATGATGACGCTCGATACCGTCGGGCGCGCCAGGAGCCAGGCGATCGCCACCTGCGGCACGGACTTGCCTGTCTCCGCGGCGACGGCCTCCAGCGCATCGATGACATCGTAGAGACGGGCCTCGTCGACCGGCGGTCCGTAGTCCGCCGTCGCATGCAGCCGGCTGCCGGCCGGCAGCGGGGCGTTGCGGCGGATCTTGCCGGTCAGGCGCCCCCAGCCCAGCGGGCTCCAGACGAGCGCGCCGACGCCCTGGTCGCGGGCGAGCGGCATCAGTTCCCATTCGTAGTCGCGGCCGACCAGCGAATAATAGACCTGATGGGCGACGTAGCGCGGATAGCCGTGCTTCTCGGCGGCCGCCAGCGATTTCATCAACTGCCATCCGGCGAAATTGGAGACGCCGACATGGCGCAGCTTGCCGGCATCGACCAGGCTCGCAAGGGTGGAGAGAACCTCTTCGACCGGCGTGCCGGCGTCGAAGGCATGCAGTTGCAGGAGATCGATATAATCGGTGCCGAGCCGTTCCAGCGCCGCCTCGACCGCGCGGATGATCCGCGAACGCGACGTTCCGGCATCGTTCGGCCCGTCGCCGACCGGCAGGGCCATCTTGGTGGAGATCAAGGCTTCGTGCCGGCGCCCCTTCAGCGCGGCGCCCAGCACGGTCTCGGAAGCGCCGTTCGAATAGACGTCGGCGGTGTCGAACAGGTTGACGCCCGCCTCCAGGCAGATGTCGACCAACCGTCGCGCCTCGGACTCGCCGGTATTGCCCCAGGCGCCGAAGAGGGGGCCCTCGCCGCCGAAGGTGCCGGTTCCGAAGCTCAGGGCCGGCACCATCAGGCCGGATGCACCCAATCGTCTGTATTCCATGTCCATCTCCTGTCGCTCAGGCGCACTGCGGCGCCGTTCGCCAGGAAGATGGACGTGGATGGTCCCGCACACTAGGCGATGGCGAAGAACAGTATCTGTGACTTCGGTTCACAGATCGTGCGCTCGCCATCTCCGGTGCGGCTCGGCTGCGGCCCCTAGGCCCGTGAGCCGACCAGCGCGAAATGGGCGCCCGTCGGATCGACGCCCTGGATGATCCAGGCGCCGCCGGGCACTTCCATCGGCCCCATCACCACCTTGCCGCCGGCGGCGTTGACGCGCTCGACGGCCGCATCGATGTTGCCGACGACGAAGTAGAAGCCCCAGTGCGGCGGGGCCGGCATGTCCTTGGGCTTCGTCATCATGCCGCCGGTCGTCTGGCCGTGCACCTTGAAGAGCTGGTAGGTCCCCATCTCGCCCATGTCGAGGGCTTCGTCCTTCTCCCAGCCGAACATCGACGAATAGAAGGCCCAGGCGCCATCGAGGTCGCCGGCCATCAGTTCGTGCCAGCCGACATGGCCGGGCGTCATCGGATCGCCCGGGGGCGGGCCCTCCTCCTTGGGGCTGAACAGGCAGAAGGCGGCGCCATGCGGGTCGGCGACGACGGCGAAGCGGCCGATGTCGGGAATGTCGTCCGGCTGCCGGTGGACGGCGCCACCCTTTGCCGCCACGTCGCGCGCGGTGGCATCGACATCGCCGGCGGAGATGTAGCCGATCCAGAAGGGCGGCATGCCCTCGGCCTCCTTCGGGGTCTTCATCAGCCCCGCGATCATCTCCTCCCCGGCCGAAAACGTCGTGTACTGGATGCCCGGGATGCTGGTGTCCCTGGCCGTCCAGCCGACGACGGTCTTGTAGAAGGCTTCTGCCGCATCGGTATCGTCGGTCATCAGCTCGTACCAGACGAACTTTCCTTGTTTGCTGGGCATGATTTCCTCCAGGATGGCTTCGCTCGGATGAAACAGGCTCGACCGCGTTCCACGACGCGCAGTCTGCGGCCGAGATGTGCACATTTTACGTCAGCTGCAGCAGGACTGGGCCTTGGGGGCATCCTCATACTCGTCCTTGCGCTTGACGAAGCTGAGCGTGCCGGTCTCGTTGCGGCCCTTCGGCGCGCGGTCCAAGGTCATCAGGGTCCCCAGCAGTTCCTCGCCGCCGCGGGAGTATTCCGAATAGGTGTGGTAGACGCTGCCGTCCTCGTCGCGGAAGAAGGCGCTCATGCCGGGCAGTTCGTCGTGGGCATCCTCCGAAGGGGTCTGCCGGTAGTTGTAGGTGACGGTGCCGCGCGCCAGGTCCTCCCTGGTGAAGGAGACGTGGTAGTCGAAGTTGAAGTCGCTGCCGAAGGACGAATACCACGGGAACGCCCAGCCCATCCGCCGCTTGTAGGCCTCGATCTTGGCGAGCGGTGCGCGGGAGACGCAGACGAAGGTCACGTCGTGGTGGTTCAGGTGCGGCAGCATGCCGTCGATATGGTCGGCCATGAAGGAGCAGCCGGGGCAGCCGGCCTCCCAGTCGGGGCCGAACATGAAATGATAGATCATCAGCTGGCTGCGGCCGTCGAACAGGTCGGCGAGCGTCTTCCGCCCCGCCGGCGTGTCGAACGCATAGGCCTTGTCGACCCTGACCCAGGGCAGCGCCAGCCGCTCGGCGCGGACCTTGTCGCGCAGACGCGTCTCTTCCTTTTCCATGGCGAGAAGCGCCTGGCGCGCCTTCAGCCATTCCTCGCGGGAAACGACCTCGTGTTGCTGTCTCATGCTCGTCACTCCCTTTCACGGACATTTCAACCTGATTACGTTGATATCAACCTTATCCCGGCGTGTCAAAGTTGCCGGCCATCCGGCCGATTGTCTCAAGGACGAAGGATAGGGCGGCAATCCGACATTCCCTTGTCAAAAAAGGAGCGGGCCATATCTAACGCGGCTCACGAGGAGTTCGATCCATGGCCAGAATGCCCACCCTGCGCGCCGTCGCGCCCGCTCTCATGACGCTCTGCAGCCTGCTTGCCGTCGCGTGGCCGGCGACCGCCGCGAGCTTCGACTGCGACCGGACGGAGCTTGCCCCGGACGAGAAGGCGATCTGCGACAACCGGGCGCTGAACGATGCGGACGTCCGGATGGTCACGACCTTCGACATCCTGTCGGGGCTCGTCGCCATGGGGGCGCGCGGCGAGATGCAGGACCAGCAGACGGCGTGGCTGAAGGAGCGGCAGGCCTGCGGCGCCGACGTCGCCTGCATCCAGTCCGCCTACGACCGGCGGATGCAGCAGCTGAACGAAGCCTACAAGAACATCAGCCGCCCGCTCTGACGGCATCGCCGTCCCTGCCTCCGGCCGTTCCCTGTCCAGACCTGTGCGTATCGGCGCGGGGAATGTCATGCGACTTTCAACTTGACAGCATACTGTCAATTTGACATCATGCTTTCATGATGGCTGAGCGATCCGATCATTTGACCGCCTTGGCGCTGGCGACGTTCCGCGCCAATGGCGCGCTGCTTTCGGCCGGCGATGCACTGACCGCACCGTTCGGCCTCTCCAGTGCGCGCTGGCAGGTGATGGGTGCGGTCGTGCTCGCCGGACAGCCGCTGACCGTGCCGCAGATCGCCCGCAACATGGGCCTGTCGCGGCAATCGGTGCAGCGCCTGATCGACGAGTTGCAGAAGCAGGAGATGGTGACGCTCGCGCCGAACCCGCATCACAAGCGGGCCAGGCTGGTGCGGCTCTCGCCGGCCGGCGAGGCGGCCTATGGCGCCGTCATGCTGCAATGGAACGCCCTTGCCGCCCGTCTGGCGGCGGGGATGGACGAGACGCAAGTGAAAGCCGCGACTGAGGCCCTCGAGACGCTTTGCATCCGGCTGGATGAAGTCCATCCGCCGGATTGATCCAAGAGGACGACATCGATGAAGACGCTCCATCCCGTCGCCGGCATGCTGGCGCTGGCGACGATCCTTGCCTTCTGGCTGTCCACGGCGGTGGCGGAAACGATCGGCACGATCGAGGTGGTCCGTGCCGTGAAGCTCGCCATCCCCTGGGGGCTGCTGGTGCTCGTGCCCGCGCTGGCGCTGACGGGCGTCAGCGGCTTTCGCATCGGCGGGCGTTGGAAGAGCCCGATCGTCGCGGCCAAGATGAAGCGCATGCCCTTCATCGCGCTGAACGGCATCCTGGTGCTGGTGCCCTGCGCGCTGGTTCTCCGGCATTTCGCGCTCGCCGGCGACTTCGGCACGGTCTTCTACCTGGTGCAGGCGCTCGAGCTCGTCGCCGGCGCCGTCAACATCTGTCTCATGGCGCTCAATGTGCGCGACGGCATGCGGCTCGGGCGCAGGGTGCGCGCCTGAGCCGCGCCGGCGTCATTCCGGCAGGATGCGCACCGCGCCGAGATCGGCGGAGCTGGCAAAGGCGGCGTAGGCCTTGAGCGCGGTCGTGACGTTGCGCTTGCGCGGCTGCGCCGGCTTCCAGCCGAGCTTGTCCTGCTCGGCGCGGCGGGCGGCGAGCTCGGCGTCGGAGATCGCCAGATTGATGGTGCGGTTCGGAATATCGATCTCGATCGTGTCGCCCTGGCGGACGAGGCCGATCGCGCCGCCGTTCGCCGCTTCCGGCGAGGCGTGGCCGATCGACAGCCCGGAGGTGCCGCCGGAGAAGCGGCCGTCGGTGATCAGTGCGCAGGCCTTGCCGAGCCCCTTCGACTTCAGGTAGCTCGTCGGATAGAGCATCTCCTGCATGCCGGGGCCGCCCTTCGGGCCCTCGTAGCGGATGACGACGACGTCGCCGGCCTTGACCTCGCCGCCGAGGATGCCCTTGACCGCCGCGTCCTGGCTTTCGAAGACGACGGCGGGGCCGGTGAACTTCAGGATCGATTCATCGACGCCGGCGGTCTTCACGATGCAGCCGTCGAGCGCGATGTTGCCCTTCAGCACGGCGAGACCGCCGTCCTTGGAGAAGGGATGTTCGACGGAGCGGATGACGCCCTTCTCGCCGTCGGTGTCGAGATCGTCCCAGCGGGCTTCCTGGGAGAAGGCGACCTGCGTCGGGATGCCGCCGGGGGCGGCGCGGAAGAAGGTGCGGACCGTCTCCGAGTTGGTGCGGGTGATGTCCCAGCGGTCGATCGCGTCGCCGAGGGTGGCGGCGTGCACGGTCGGGCTGTCGCGGTGGATCAGGCCGCCGCGGTCGAGTTCGCCGAGGATGCGCATGATGCCGCCGGCGCGGTGGACGTCCTCCATGTGGACGTCGCTCTTGGCCGGGGCGACCTTGGACAGGCAGGGCACCTTGCGCGACAGCCTGTCGATGTCGTCGAGATTGAAGTCGATCCCGCCCTCGTAGGCGGCGGCGAGGATGTGCAGCACCGTGTTGGTCGAGCCGCCCATGGCAATGTCCAGCGACATCGCGTTCTCGAAGGCCTTCCTGTTGGCGACGTTGCGCGGCAGCACGCTCTCGTCCTCCTGCTCGTAGTAGCGGCGGGCGAGGTCGACGATCAGGTGGCCGGCCTCGACGAACAGCCGCTTGCGGTCGCCGTGGGTGGCGAGCGTCGAGCCGTTGCCGGGCAGGGAGAGGCCGAGGGCTTCCGTCAGACAGTTCATCGAATTGGCGGTGAACATGCCCGAGCACGAGCCGCAGGTCGGGCAGGCGGAGCGCTCGATCGCCTTGACGTCCTCGTCGGAGACCGCGTCGTCGGCGGCGGCGACCATCGCGTCGACCAGATCCAGCGCGTGCTTCCGGCCGTGCAGTACGACCTTGCCGGCCTCCATCGGGCCGCCGGAGACGAAGACTGCGGGGATGTTCAGCCGCATCGCGGCGTTCAGCATGCCGGGCGTGATCTTGTCGCAGTTGGAGATGCAGACCATGGCGTCGGCGCAGTGGGCGTTGACCATGTATTCGACGCTGTCGGCGATGATCTCGCGGCTCGGCAGCGAATAGAGCATGCCGTCATGGCCCATGGCGATGCCGTCGTCGACGGCGATCGTGTTGAACTCCTTGGCGACGCCGCCGGCGGCCTCGATCTCGCGGGCGACCAGCTGGCCGAGGTCCTTCAGGTGCACGTGGCCGGGGACGAACTGGGTGAACGAGTTGACCACGGCGATGATCGGCTTGCCGAAATCCGCATCCTTCATGCCGGTCGCGCGCCACAGGCCGCGGGCACCGGCCATGTTGCGACCGTGGGTGGTGGTTCGGGAGCGATAGGCTGGCATCGACATGTTCCTCAAGGTCCTGCAAGGCCCGGCATCGGGCCCGAAACACCCACCCGCCAGCCTCTGTCACGGGTTCCCTAGCGCAAAAGCCCGGCCGCGTCACGAAAGGATTGTCATTTTTTGCGCCGAAACTTGGAATTTCCTGTCGCGTTGCCCTGCAGCAATGACCGTTGTCGACAGGATGCAATTGTGAGACTGTCCGGCTTTATCGGGCACGGGAAGGGTGATGGCGAAGGATCGGGCGGACAAGACGGAGGCGGCGGAAACGGCGCCGCTCTACCTGCGCATCCGCGATGCGCTCGAAGAGGCGATCGCGGCGGGCCGGCTGCCGAAGGGCGCGCTCCTGCTCGAAGGCCACGTGGCCGCCATCTTCGCCTCGACCCG
This sequence comes from Mycoplana sp. MJR14, assembly GCF_029210525.1. Classification (NCBI taxonomy): domain Bacteria; kingdom Pseudomonadati; phylum Pseudomonadota; class Alphaproteobacteria; order Hyphomicrobiales; family Rhizobiaceae; genus Mycoplana; species Mycoplana sp. MJR14. Next base: position 306,664 of record NZ_JARGEO010000005.1, on the reverse strand, counting down.
CACCCCGGTGCGCCAGGCCTTTGCGCTCCTGGAAGCGGCCGGCGTCCTGCGCCGCTTCGAGGGCCGCGGCTTCGTGGTCGGCCCCGGCCGGGGCGAGCCGCTCAGGATCGCGCTTTCGGCGGAAATGTTCGGGGACGGCGGCGCGGCGCAGGCGCTGCGCAAGGCACCGGGCTGGGAGACGATCTACGAGGGGCTGGAGCGGGAAATGGTACACCTCTCCGTCTTCGGCCGCCACCGCATCAACGAGGTGGAGCTGGCGCGCGCCAGGGGCGTCGGCCGGCAGGTGGCGCGCGACGCGCTGACCCGGCTCGAAAGCCTCGGCATCGTCGAGAAGGACGAGCGGATGCGCTGGACGGTGGTGCCGCTCGACGAGAAGCGCATGCGCGACCTGCACGACATCCGCGTGGCGCTGGAGCCGGTGGCGCTGAAACAGGCCTTTCCCTTCATGCCGGACGGCGAGCGCGCGGCGATGACGGCGCGTCTGAAACGCGCGCTCGCCGGCTATCCCGACCTCTCGATCGAGGAGATGGACGGCATGGAGACCGACCTGCACATCACCCTTCTGGCCCACTGCCCCAACCGCGAGATCCTGATCGCGCTGCGCCGCGCCCGCTTCATGCTCAACGTCTCGAAGCACATCATGGGCGTCTCGCACGAGATGCCGAAGGACGAGCCGTTCATCGCCGAGCACCTGACGGTGTTCGCCGCGCTGGAGGCCGGGGACGCCGACGGCGCGGCGGAGGCATTGCGCCACCACATCGCGATCTCGCTGCCGAAGGTGATCGGTCGGGTGGAGGCGTTTCGTCGAACGCACAAGGCTGCGATGCCGGCGTATGCAGGGGCGTTGGGGTAGCCGTAAAAGCGTATCGAACCGCCGGTCGCCATGCTTCTGTCGTGCTGAAACAGCGCTGACGGAAAGTATTCGGTGTGGTATAAGAGCCGTGCGATAAAATTATTGTCGCGATGAGGGATTCTACTTCTTAACGCAGTAAGCATTTCGGCGGATTCGCGCCGAGGTGTTTCCGGATATTTGGCAAGCTACATTGTCGGATGACGTCTGCGCTGGGGTCAAGCTCCGGCGGACGTATCGGCTTCATTTTCCTTTGTCTTGATAGCTCAGAGAGGGAGCATGGACCATGAATATCCTGCAAAAACTATGTGTCGGGCTGCTATCATCGACCCTTGCGGCAACGGTGGCCGCCGCGCCTGTCGCTGCGCAAGAACCGAAGCCGAACATCCTCGTGATCATGGGCGACGATGTGGGATGGTTCAACATCGGCGCCTATCACCGGGGCATCATGTCCGGAAAGACGCCCAACCTCGACCGCCTCGCGGCGGAGGGCATGATGTTCACCGACTACTACGCCGAGGCCAGTTGCACGGCTGGCCGCGCGAGCTTCATCACCGGGGAGATACCGCTCCGGACAGGGCTGACGACGGTCGGGCAGGCGGGTGCGGATGTCGGCATGCCCGACAAGGCCGCGACGCTAGCGACGGCCTTGAAGGCGCAGGGCTATGCCACCGGACAGTTCGGCAAGAACCATCTCGGCGATCTCAACAAATACCTGCCGACGCTCCATGGCTTCGACGAGTTCTTCGGGTACCTCTATCACCTCGACGCGATGTCTGATCCCTACTGGTACTCGTTCCCGAACGACCAGTCCTATCGTGACAAGGTTGGCCCGAGAAACCTGCTCCACACCTTTGCCATCGATACGGACGACACGACCGAGCAGCCGCGCTGGGGCAAGATCGGCAAGCAGCGGATCATCGACGAGGGGCCGCTGGCGCCCTATCCGGACATGACCGACGTTCCGAACATGCACGACATCATGCCTAAGGCGAAATACGACATGGGCACGTTCGACGAGGTGCTGGTGAAGGCCTCTTGCGACTTCATGGACAAGGCGAAGACGGACGGAAAGCCGTTCTTCGTCTGGCACAACACGACACGCATGCACGTCTGGACGTTCCTTTCGCCCAAGTACCAGGCGATGATGAACAGCGAGACCAACTACGGTCTCGAGGAGGCCGGCATGGCACAGCTCGACGACAGCGTCGGTGCCATCCTGAAATGCGTGGAGGATGCGGGCGTGACCGACAGCACGATCGTCATCTTCACGACCGACAACGGCGCGGAGGTGTTCACCTGGCCGGACGGGGGAATGACGCCGTTCAAGGGCACCAAGGGCACGGTCATGGAGGGCGGTTTCCGGGCCCCGGCGATCATCCGCTGGCCGGGGAAGGTCAGGCCGGGCTCGGTCGAGAACGGTGTCTTTTCTGCGCTCGACTGGTTCCCGACGCTGACGGCAGCCGCCGGAAATCCTGACATCACCGATCAGTTGCTGAAGGGCGTGCAGCTGGGCGACCGCACCTACAAGAACCATCTGGACGGCTATAACCAGATGGACCTGCTGACGGGCAAGGGGCCTTCGGCACGGCACGAGTTCTTCTACTTCGGCGGTCCGCAGCTCGGGGCCGTCAGGATCGACAATTTCAAGTTCCAGTTCTACCAGCAGCCGCAGGGTTGGCCCGGCGCGAAGCTGACGACGGACATGCCGACCATGATCAACATCCGGCAGGATCCCTTCGAGCGCACCCCGTCGATCGGGCAGCAGAGCCTCAACGATCTCGGCGGCGGCTACATGAACGATTTCTACGCGCGCGAATTCTGGCGGTTCGTGAGCGTGCAGCAGGAAGTCGCGAAGCTGGCGATGACGGCGATCGACTACCCGCCGATGCAGGACCCGGCGTCCTTCAATCTTGACGCCGTCAAGAAGCAGATCGACGCCGCGATCAAGAACAGGCCCGGGAACTAGGGCATCTTGCGCACGAAGCGATTTCGCAAGGTTGTGATGCGCTTCGGCGAACACGGCCCGGGAGCTGCTTGCGCCGCCGCTCCCGGGTGGACCTCATCTTAGAGCGGGTTGCGCTGCGGACAGCAGATCTCGCCCCTCACGTAATCGCCCCCACCTGCCACGGCACGAACTCGTTGTCGCCGTAGTCGAAGGCCTCGCTCGCGGTCTTCTTCCCCGAGGCCGTCTCGATGACGAAGTCGAAGATGCGGCGGCCGGCCTGTTCGATCGTCTCGGTGCCGTTGACGATGGTGCCGCAGTTGATGTCCATGTCGTCCTTGATGTGCTCGTACATCGGCGTGTTGGTGGCGATCTTGATGCAGGGGGCGGGCTTGTAGCCGGAGACGGAGCCGCGGCCGGTGGTGAACGCCACGAGGTTGCAGCCGCCGGCGATCTGGCCGGTGACGGCGGCGGGGTCGTAGCCGGGCGTGTCCATGAAGACGAAGCCGCTTTCGGTCACTTCCTCGGCATATTCGTAGACGGCGTTCAGCGGCATCGAGCCGCCCTTGGCGACGGCGCCGAGCGACTTTTCCAGGATCGTCGTCAGCCCGCCGGCCTTGTTGCCGTGCGAGGGGTTGTTGTTCAGTTCGGCGTCGTTCTTCGCCGTGTATTCGCGCCACCAGTCGATGCGCGACAGGAGCTTCTCGGCAACGTCCGGACGGGCGGCGCGGCGGGTGAGCAGGTGCTCGGCGCCGTAGATCTCCGGCGTTTCCGACAGCACGGTCGTCGCCCCCTCCTTGACGAGCAGGTCGGAGGCGATGCCGAGCGCCGGGTTGGCGGAGATGCCGGAATAGCCGTCCGAGCCGCCGCATTCGAGCGCCAGCCGGATGCCGGAGAGCGGCTGGGGGGTGCGGCGGATGCGGCCGACGTCCGGCAGCATGTCGTCGATCATCTCGCAGGCAGCCTCGATCGTCTTGCGGGTGCCGCCCTGGTTCTGGATCATCATCGTGCGGAAGGTCTTGCCCTCCTCGAGCCCCGCCTCCTCGACCAGGGGGCCGTACTGGAAGGTCTCGCAGCCGAGACCGATCATCAGGATGCCGCCGAAGTTCGGGTTTCTCGCATAGCCCTTGAAGGTGCGGGTGAGGATGCGGCCGCCCTCGGACTTCAGGTTCAGCGCGCAGCCGCCGCCATAGGTCAGTGCCACGACGCCGTCGATGTTGTCGTGGCCGGTCTCGCGGAATTTGCGGGCATAGTGCTCGGCGACGTAGCGCGAGACCGTGGCGGAACAGTTCACGGTGGAGAGGATGCCGATGTAGTTGCGCGTGCCGATGCGGCCGTTGCCGCGGTCGTAGCCGTCGAAGGTGCGGCGCTCGGCCTCCGGCACCATCACCGGCGGAGCGTTGTCGACGCAGAATTCGTGCTTCAGCGCCACGTCGAGGATCGCGAGATTCTGTAGGTGGACGTGCTCGCCCGGCATGATCGCCCGCGTCGCATAGCCGATGATCTGGCCGTATTTCAGAACCGGCGTGCCCTCGGCGATCGGCGCGATCGCCACCTTGTGGCCACGCGGGATGCGTTCGGCGGCGACGACGCCGTTCACGAGCGCCCGGCCGGCGTCGCAATTGGCGGGGACGACGCCGACATTGTCTTTCGGGTTGAGGACGAGGACTGCGGGGATCTCGGCAAGCATGGCAGGCTCCTGCGGCAATGGTCCGTGGAGTTATGCACAATGTCGGCAAAAGTCAATTGATGACGGTCCGGCGTCTGCTAGGATGGGTCGTTCGCCGGCGCATGATCGCCCGTGCAAGCCCTTCCGCTTTAGTCATACTATTTTTCGATTAAGTCCGACAAAATTCTGTTGACACCGAAGCCGCGCGGGATCGATGGTGGTGCGAACTGCGTCGGGGGAGGCAAGGTGGACGTGAATACTGCAACAGGGCGTGCGCCGGAAGCCGGCGGCAAGGATGCACCACCGGCCCGCAGGCCGCGGGTGCAGAAGAACGTGACGACGGCGCTCGGCCTCGACATCTGCTCCGAGCGCTACCCGGTCGGCACGGCGCTGCCGAAGGAAAGCGACCTTTGCGAACTCTACGGCGTGAGCCGGACCGTGGTCCGGGAATCGCTGAAGATCCTCGCCACCAAGGGGCTGGTGCACAGCCGCCCGCGCGTCGGCACCGTGGTCTGCGACAAGGCGGAATGGAACCTGCTGGACCCGCAGATCCTCGAATGGATGGGGCCGCGGATCCAGGATCTCGACCTGCTCGGCTGCATCCTGGAGACGCGCCGCACGGTCGAGCCGGTGGCCGCCGAGTTCGCCGCGGAACGGGCGAGCGTGCAGGAGATCGCCGATCTGGAGGCCGCCTGGACGCGGATGCGCGACGCCGGCGCCGACACCGAAGCCTTCACGCGCGCCGACGTCCAGTTTCACGAGATCCTGCTGAAGGCGAGCCACAACCAGGTCTTCCGCCAGCTCTCCTCCATCATCCATGCGGCGCTGATGTATTCGCTGTACCGCTCCAACGAGGCGCTCGACCATCGCGACGAGGCGCTCGGCATCCACAGGGACCTCGTCGAGGCGCTGCGGCTGCGCGACAAGGCGGCGGCGCGCGCCGCCTCGCACCGGATGCTGGACACGGCCGTGCGGGACCTGGCGCCCGCCATGCGCGGCCGCCGGCCGGATGCCGAGGCGTCCTGAACGGCCGCACCGGCTCACCACACCTCTTCCTCCCCATCGAGCGGACCATTCCCATGAAGATCACCAAGCTCACCACCTATGTCGTGCCGCCGCGCTGGCTGTTTCTCAAGGTCGAGACCGACGAGGGCATCGTCGGCTGGGGCGAACCGGTCGTCGAGGGCCGGGCGCTCACCGTCGAGGCGGCCGTGCACGAACTGGCCGACTACCTGATCGGCAAGGACCCGATGCTGATCGAGGATCACTGGCAGGTGATGTATCGCGGCGGGTTCTATCGCGGCGGCGCGATCCACATGTCGGCGCTGGCCGGCATCGACCAGGCGCTCTGGGACATCAAGGGCAAGGCCTATGGCCAACCGGTGCACCAGTTGCTCGGCGGCCAGTGCCGCGACAAGATCAAGGTCTATTCCTGGATCGGCGGCGACCGCCCCTCCGACGTCGCGCGCAACGCGAAGGAGGTGGTCGCCCGCGGCTTCAAGGCGATCAAGCTGAACGGCTGCGAGGAGATGCAGATCGTCGACACCAACGAGAAGGTGGAGAAGGCGGTCGAGACGATCGCGACGATCCGCGAGGCGATCGGCCCGCATATCGGCATCGGGGTGGATTTCCACGGCCGCGTCCACAAGCCGATGGCCAAGGTGCTCGCCAGGGAGCTCGAGCCCTACAAGCTGATGTTCATCGAGGAGCCGGTGCTCTCGGAGAACCGCGAGACGCTGAAGGAGATCGCCAACCACTGCTCGACGCCGATCGCGCTCGGCGAACGCCTCTATTCGCGCTGGGACTTCAAGTCGGTGCTGTCGGACGGCTATGTCGACATCATCCAGCCGGACCTGTCGCATGCCGGCGGCATCACCGAATGCCGCAAGATCGCCGCCATGGCGGAAGCCTATGACGTGGCGCTCGCGCCGCATTGCCCGCTCGGGCCGATCGCGCTCGCCGCCTGCCTGCAGGTCGATGCGGTGTCCTACAATGCCTTCATCCAGGAACAGAGCCTCGGCATCCACTACAACCAGGGCAACGACATCCTCGACTACATCGCCAACAAGGAGGTCTTCCACTACGAGGACGGCTTCGTCTCGATCCCGCAGGGACCGGGACTGGGGGTCGAGGTGGACGAAGCCTATGTGATCGAGCGGGCCAAAGAGGGACACCGCTGGCGCAACCCCGTCTGGCGCCATGCCGACGGCAGCGTCGCGGAGTGGTAGGCCCGATCGGTCCGCTTGCACGCGCCGCGGGGCCGGCGCGCCGGCCTCTCCGGAACGGCGATCTTCGGGCGCCGGGGCATCGGCGTGTCATGTGTCCGAAGCGCCGCAGATTGCGAGCTCCTGTCGCTTGCGGCGAGGTCCCGGGGCGATAATCGATTGCCTGCCTCTCCTTTGACCATTAAACAATGCTTAAGAATTGCACGCCCGCCCGGGACGGCGGACGTGCCTTCGGGGGAGCCGCATCGCGCGGCATGGTCATTGGGTGTGTCGGGAATGCGGAGTGTCTTGCGTATCGCGATTGTCCTGACGCTCTCGGCGGCGCTTGCCGCATGCGGCGGCAAGAAGGGCTACATGGCGCCGCTCACGGAGACGGCGGCGGTTCCCGGGGCGTCCACGGTCGACATGCTCGTGGCCACGACGCGGACGCCGTCCGGCGATCCGAACACGCTCTTTTCCGGCGAGCGCAGCGCCCGTCCCTATCTGACCGACATTACCGTTTCCATTCCGCCCGAGAAGAACCGCAAGCCGGGCATGGTGCAGTGGCCGAAGAAGCTGCCGCCGAACCCGGAGACGGATTTCTCGGTCCTGCGGGTCGAGCAACTGGCCTCGATCGAAAGCGGCCAGGATTGGTTCCGGGTGCACAACAAGAACGGCCATGTGATGGTGTTCGTGCACGGCTTCAACAACCGCTACGAAGACGCCGTCTTCCGCTTTGCCCAGATCGTCCACGATTCGGACGCGCAGGTGACGCCGGTGCTGTTCACCTGGCCGTCGCGGGCGAAGCTGCTCGACTACAACTACGACAAGGAAAGCACCAACTATTCCCGCAGCGGCCTGGAGCGGCTGCTGCAGGCGCTTCAGAAGGAAAAGGGCGTCACCGACATCACCATCCTGGCCCACTCGATGGGGACGTGGCTGGCGATGGAGGCCCTGCGCCAGATGGCGATCCGCGACGGCCGGGTCGCGCCGAAGATCGAAAACGTCGTGCTTGCTTCGCCCGACCTCGACATCGACGTGTTCGCCCGCCAGTGGTCGGAGCTCGGCACGCACAAGCCGAACTTCACCATCTTCGTCTCGCAGGACGACAAGGCGCTGGCGCTGTCCCGCTTCATTTCGGGCGATGTGCAGCGCCTCGGCCAGATCAACGCCGCCGAGGAGCCCTATCGCAGCCAGTTCGAGAAGGCGGGGATCACCGTGGTCGATCTGACGAACGTGAAGACCGGCGACCGGCTGGCGCATGGCAAGTTCGCCGAAAGCCCGCAGATCGTCCAACTGATTGGCGAGCGGCTGGTCAACGGCCAGACCCTGACGGATTCCGATGTGACGCTCGGCGAAGGCATCACCGCCATCGTCGCCGGCACGGCAGGCGGTATCGGCCGGATCGCGGCGACGACGGTCGCGACACCGATCGATCTCCTGACCATGGCGCCGGCGGAGGACAAGCTGAGCGGCAAGGTCGATCCGGCGCTGGAATTCGACGATCAGGCGCAGCAGCCCGCCCAGCAGGCGCAGTGACGGGTCCGCCGAAACCCACGACTTCCCTCATTCAGGCGACAAATTCCACTTAAAGTCTCGTTCATGTGGGTTTGTTTGCGTTCCTGTTTTCGGAGCGCCGGCCGCGCGCCGCCACCGTCGGCCGTGCCATTGCCTCGGTGTCAATCAATTGTTTTTACGAATAATTTTTGAAAGAAATGACGTCAGTTCGGCGGTTTTCCTGCCGCCTTTCCGGACGCGCGCCATCGTCGCGGCACGAGAGGCCGGCCTGGGATCGGGAGCCAAAAGGTGAGACGTCCAACCCTTGTGATTTATTCTTGTTAACTTCCCACATTTGTGTGGAAATCTGTGTGTAGTTGTGTTTATATGCTCACAAATTCAAATACCAGCCACTTCAGTCACGCTTCAAAGGGGAATTCCATGGCTCGAACGCCGGAGGAATGGGGGGCGCTGCTTGGCAGTACCCTAGCGAAGATGCAGGCAAGTGACCCGAGATTCTTGCTTCCGGCGATGTCGCCGGATTGCTCGCGTATCATTACCGAAACCATTGCGGTCATTGTGGCCGAGGCCCGTCTTCAGGGGCGCGACGACGCCCTTGTCGGCCTGCAGGGCCCGACGATTGCGCGCAGCCGCCTCCACGCCTGAGGCGGCCGGCTTCCCCGCGATCTCTTCGTCGGGGCGAGGCGGGATCGGGGATCCCGAGGGGTGTTTCTGACATCGGCAGAAATCGGTTTTTCCATTTCATGGCGTTCGACGCAATCGAACGGTATTGCGTCCTTTGCGTCGACGCCATGGTCTCCGTCCTTCGCATAGTTCCCGGATTGATCGTCCGGTTCCATCGTCGCTCCGTGTAGCGGGCTGCGGGCCGCGTTCCTGCGTTTCGGGCCGAGGCCTGCCGAAATGCGCCGCCTGTGCGGGTGCAGCCCCGGGCTAGCGCTCCGTCGGCTGTGCGGCCAGGCGGCCGCGCGAACGGGAGCGGTTCACGTTTGCAAGCCTGTCGCGGGCTTCCTTCAGTTCGCCCGGGGTGAACAGGGGCTGGAACTCGCTCCGCAGCATCGTCGCCTCCATGGAGATTTCGGTCCTGCCGAGATCGATCAGGCGCTCGAGGCCGGTCGTTCCGGGCTTGAAGACGAGTTCCTTGGCCGCCGCCACGCCGCCGTTCATGATGACGTAGCGCCGGAACAGCACGGGCCGGAAGCCGAGTTTGGCGCAGGCGTCGTAGAGCGCCAGCATTTCCAGGTGAAACTGCTCGTGCGGGCGGTTGCTTTTCGGGCCGGGCTTCAAGGTGTCGTGTTCCGCTGCGCGTTGCCGGATCTGGCGAGGGGCCGCAATTCGGGCCTGCCTCGCGCATGCCTGAGATAGTCCACTTCGGCATTCGCCGCAATCGGATCCGGCGGCCGCAACCGCAAGGCCCTACAAAGCAAAAGGCCTTCCGGTTTCCCGGAAGGCCCTGCCTGAATTCGAATGGTGGGCGTGACAAGGATCGAACTTGTAACCCCCTACGATGTCAATTTAGCGAGGAGCGTTGCTCGCGCTTTCACCCTCAAAAATAGCTCAACGTTTCCGGTGGGTTAGGCGGTGTCGATACATTGTCTTTGATAGCGCCAGCTGGTCGTTTGGTGCTGATTTGTGACTGATTACCACTTCACTTGTAGGCAGCGTTGGCACCATCTGGCACCAACGATAGGTCGCTGCTGAAACACTGCAAGCCCGGTGATTTCATCCGGTAGTGATCTGAGTTTCGATCTTGGTTCTTGTCCCACTATCTTTGAAAAAGCGGTTAGAAGAGAAAGTGTCTGATGCGTTCGCCTTGACGCATTTTCGGACAATGTCTATCGCTTCATCGACCTTGTCGAGGGCACTTTCATCAAATTCATCCAAACCGTCTCGTACACAAAGGCGCCTTACTGCGAAAAGGACGTGGTACGCACCGTCTATGATGAACATGTCATGCGGGTCTAAAAACTCTCCCTTCCTCAACTTCCGCTGCACCTCCTTTTTTGCGTGGTCAATTTTTCGAAGAACTTTTAGAGGGATCAGAAGATTTTCTGGCAGAAGGTCATCTGAAAACACGGTGTCGAAGAGGTCGCCGAATATGCGTCCTCGATCTTTTTTAGCTACCTCTGGCATGTCCAGAGCGTACGCGAGGTAAGCTTGCCCCGCGCTCTGTGCATCTATTCGCTGCTCTTTCGGCTTGTCAGAAAACTGATTGGTTTTCCTCTCGTAAAAATAGCCTTTAGCGAGAAGAGCCTGCTCAATTTTATGTTGAATTAACGAATTAGCTCGTAGGTCGCGGCTTTTAATGGGGGTCTGGCTGTTGGTTGTCTCAGACACTTTCGTGCCGACAGATTGCTCTTTGGCTTCGATAATTCGCACCAATATCAGAACGTCACCCACCCGCTCAGGGTCTTGTCGGTATGCTTCAAAAAGCGCGTTAGAGGTTTGCCCGCCGTTTACAATCTGAATGTCTTTGAGAGAAACGACGGGTGCCCGGCCACCTTTCACATACGAGAATGATGAACAAGTGATCGTAAGCCCATTATTGAGATACCAAAACAGATGTCTCTGATCCGACAAAGCCGTCGAAATGATTTCTTTATTGATCGCATTTTTGCTTGATAGGTAAATTCTGACGTTTTCGTCAAATATTGGCCTGTATACCTTATTATTGTCTTCGGGGTCGCGAAGGATTTTTACAAGTTCTCCCGCGTCAATGCTGCAAATTAAAGCTCTTACGTTTCCGTCGGTTCTCTCGTAATAATCCTTGTCAATAATTTTTAGCTCGCAATCAATATGTCTCTTTTTCGACGATATGAATAGGTCGATGATTTCGTCAAGGCCATAATGTTGCTCAGCAACGCCATTGTATTTCTCGAGGGCTTTTCTTAGTCTTTTCTTTTCATCCGCGATCATGGAGGCTGTGTTTGAGCAGAAGTGTATTTCGATTGAGGGAGATTTTTTATTGAGGGCTTGCCAAGCCTCTTTGACTTTTTCAAATAGGATGGGATTGCAGCTTTTGCTTAGCTGCTCGTCCTGATCCAGAAGGTCGGCCAGAAAAGAAAGGATTTTGTCGATCTCTCCTGACGGGAAATTCGACTTTGACTTGGCAAAATCGGACACATATTTGAATTGAAAGAGATGGATGATGTTTTTTCCCTCTCTTTCATCGACGTAAATTGCATCTACGCCGCGATCTTGACCGCCATCAGTGATCGCGTCGTAAGCTTCCTCTTCGCTGATGTCGAGAATTGATTGGACCATAAGAGGCATGAACGCCTTGCTGGCAGTGTCAATATCCAACTCAGGGCTAAGCCACTCTTCGACCTTATGAGAAACCGTACTGAAGTCGATAAGCGTTGCCATTCAAATCTCCTGCGTTTTGTTCCTTACTCCTACAGATGCAGCCCTCCTTCTGCAATCAGGAAGGAGGCGCCGAGCTTATCGTGGACGCCGTTCTTGTGCCCCATCGCCTGTCACCAACAAGGTGTACGTGCACACGACACCGGAAGATCATCGAGCGGTTATCTTCGATCTGTCCAAGGTGAGAGCGTCCGGTGGGCGTGCTGCCTGAGTGTCGATGAGTACCTTTGTGCCAACCTTTCGGCACCGGCTTATGCGTGACGATCTCGACTGTCCGAACTTGGCACCATCTGGCACCAGAAACGAAAAAGGGCTTAGCGATGATTTTCGCTAAGCCCTTGGCTTTTCAGCTAATTAGGATGGTGGGCGTGACAAGGATCGAACTTGTGACCCCTACGATGTCAACGTAGTGCTCTCCCGCTGAGCTACACGCCCATCCGATGTGGGCGCATAGACCACAAATGCCCGATCGGCGTCAATAGGTTTTGTGAAGCTTTTTTCACCGTCCTTCGCTACCGCTTTCGGAGCCCCGATTTCGCCGGGATCGGGGCGGCGAAAAGGGCTGGGGATAAAATGGGGATCGCTCTCCCCACGAGAAAATGGCACCCTATGTCTGATATTGGCGCTCGGGGAGGAGCGCCTGTGGATCTTTGGAGGAACGTGCCGTCGACAGGGTATGAACCTGTTGCGGCGCTGTCGCGAACCCCGTCCCCGCGGAAAGGCAAGGCCGCCGGGGGAAACGGGTGACGCTGCGGGAGGAATGAGAATGTACACAGCCGGAATGCAATTCGGGCTCGGCGAGGACATCGACGCGCTGCGCGACACCGTGCGCCGCTTCGCCGCCGAGCGCATCGCGCCGATCGCAGCCGAGATCGATCGTGACAATGCCTTTCCCATGCCGCTCTGGCGCGAGCTCGGAGACCTCGGCCTGCTCGGCATCACCGCGCCGGAGGACTATGGCGGGGCCGGCATGGGCTATGTCGCCCATTGCGTGGCGATGGAGGAGATCAGCCGGGCCTCGGCATCCGTCGGCCTGTCCTATGGCGCCCACTCCAACCTGTGCGTCAACCAGATCAAGCGCAACGGCTCGGACGCACAGCGCGAGGCGTACCTGCCGAAGCTGATCTCCGGCGAGCATGTGGGTGCGCTCGCGATGTCCGAACCCGGTGCGGGTTCCGACGTCGTCTCGATGAAGCTGCGGGCCGAAAAGCGCGGCGACCGTTACATCCTGAACGGCAGCAAGATGTGGATCACCAACGGGCCCGACGCGGACGTGCTCGTCGTCTATGCCAAGACCGATCCCGAGGCCGGGCCGCGCGGCATCACCGCGTTCCTGGTGGAGAAGGGCTTCAAGGGCTTTTCGACCGCCCAGAAGCTCGACAAGCTCGGCATGCGCGGCTCCAACACCTGCGAACTGGTGTTTGCCGACTGCGAGGTGCCGGCCGAAAACGTGATGGGCGGCGAGGGGCGCGGCGTCAACGTGCTGATGTCGGGCCTCGACTACGAGCGGGTGGTGCTCTCCGGCGGCCCGCTCGGAATCATGGCTGCCTGCCTCGACGTCGTCGTTCCCTACATCCACGAGCGGCGGCAGTTCGAGCGGCCGATCGGCGAGTTCCAGCTGATGCAGGGCAAGGTCGCCGACATGTATGTCGCGCTCAATTCCGCACGCGCCTATGTCTATGCGGTGGCGGCGGCCTGCGACCGCGGCGAGACGACCCGCAAGGATGCCGCCGGCTGCATCCTCTATGCGGCGGAGCAGGCGACGCAGGCGGCGCTGCAGGCGATCCAGGCGCTCGGCGGCAACGGCTACATCAACGACTATACGACCGGGCGGCTGCTGCGCGATGCCAAGCTCTACGAGATCGGCGCCGGCACCTCCGAGATCCGCCGGATGCTGATCGGCCGGGAAATCTTCCAGGAGACCACGTGATGGCGGTGCTGCGCTCCGGTATTTCCCCGCGCACCGACGCCTTCGCCGCCAACCGGGCGGCGATGCTGGAGGCGATCGCGACCGCGGAGGCGGCGGCTGCCTCGTCCTTCGAGGGCGGCGGGCCTAAGGCGCGCGAGCGGCATCTCGGCCGCGGCAAGCTCCTGCCGCGCGACCGGGTGGCGCAACTGATCGATCCCGGCTCGCCCTTTCTGGAAATCGGACTGACGGCGGGACACGGCCTCTATGGCGGCGCCTCGCCCGGCGGCGGCCTGATCGCCGGCATCGGCCGGGTGTCCGGGCTCGAATGCATGATCGTGTGCAACGATGCGACGGTGAAGGGCGGGACCTACTATCCGATCACGGTGAAGAAGCACCTGCGTGCCCAGGAGATCGCCGAGCAGAACCGATTGCCCTGCATCTATCTGGTCGATTCCGGCGGCGCCAATCTGCCGAACCAGGACGAGGTGTTCCCCGACAGGGATCATTTCGGCCGCATCTTCTACAACCAGGCGCAGATGTCTTCGAAGGGCATCGCCCAGATCGCCGTCGTCATGGGCAGCTGCACCGCCGGCGGAGCCTATGTGCCGGCGATGAGCGACGAGACCGTGATCGTGCAGAACCAGGGGACGATCTTTCTCGCCGGCCCGCCGCTGGTCAGGGCGGCGACCGGCGAGGTGGTCAGCGCCGAAGACCTCGGCGGCGGCGACGTGCATACGCGACTGTCGGGTGTCGCCGATCACCTGGCGCGCGACGACCGGCACGCGCTGGCGCTGGCGCGGCGGATCGCCGCCAACCTCAACGGCCGCAAGCAGCCCTTGCCGCACAAGGGCGCGGGCGAGGCGCCGCTCTACGATCCGGAGGAGATCCTCGGCATCGTGCCGGCCGACACCAAGGTGCCCTATGACGTGCGCGAGGTGATTGCCCGCATCGTCGACGGCTCGCGCTTCGACGAGTTCAAGGCGCGTTACGGCACCACGCTCGTCTGTGGCTTTGCGGCGGTTCACGGCATGCCGGTCGGGATCGTCGCCAACAACGGCGTGCTGTTCTCCGAGGCGGCGCTGAAGGGGGCGCATTTCATCGAGCTCTGCGGCCAGCGCTCCGTTCCGCTGGTGTTCCTGCAGAACATCACCGGCTTCATGGTGGGGCGGAAATACGAGGCGGACGGCATTGCCAAGCACGGCGCCAAGCTGGTGACGGCGGTGGCCACCGTCGGCGTGCCGAAGATCACCATGCTGATCGGCGGCTCCTACGGCGCCGGCAACTACGGCATGTGCGGACGAGCCTATTCGCCGCGCTTCCTGTGGACCTGGCCGAACAGCCGCATCGCGGTGATGGGCGGCGAGCAGGCCGCCGGGGTGCTGGCGACGGTGCGGCGGGAGGGGATCGAGCGCACGGGTGCTACCTGGTCGGTCGAGGAGGAGACCGAGTTCAAGCGGCCGACGATCGAGATGTTCGAGCGGCAGAGCCACCCGCTCTACGCCTCGGCAAGGCTCTGGGACGACGGCATCGTCGATCCGCGCAAGGCGCGCGACGTCCTCGGCCTGTCCCTTTCCGCTGCGCTCAACGCGCCGATCGAGGCCACGCGCTTCGGCCTGTTCCGCATGTAGATCCAACGTCAGGAGGATGATCATGAAACGGGAGAACATCAATGCGAAGAATGCTCCGGACCCGCACGGGGGCTATTCGCAGGCGGTGAAGCTCGAGGGGTACGAAAGGCTGCTGCTCGTCAGCGGCCAGATCCCGGCCGATTCCGACGACAAGGTGCCGGAGGGTTTCGAGGCGCAGGCGCGGCAGGTCTGGCGCAATGTCGACGCGCAGCTGAAGGCTGCCGGCATGGACAAGTCCAATATCGTCAAGCTGACGACCTATCTGGCCGACCGGCAGCATGCGACGGCCAACCGCGAACTGCGCAGCGAGTATCTCGGCGCCGTGGCGCCGGCGATGACGGTGGTGATCTGCGGCATCTTCGACGAGCGCTGGCTGCTGGAGGTCGAGGCCGTCGCCGCCCAGTGAGCGGCCTGAATTGGAAGGCGTGTTTCCGGCCCGGACCGCCCGAGGCCGGCATATTTGATCGGACCAGCAACAACCGGGCAAGCCGGGAGAGACGATGTTCAGAAAGATCCTCATTGCCAACCGCGGCGAGATCGCCTGCCGGATCATCCGCACGGCCCGCAAGCTCGGCATTGCGACCGTCGCGGTCTATTCGGACGCCGACCGCGCGGCCCTGCACGTGCAGATGGCCGACGAGGCCTTTCGCCTCGGTCCGGCCGAGGCGGCGCGCAGCTACCTCGACATCGCCGCGATCATCGACGTCTGCAGGAGAAGCGGCGCGGAGGCGGTGCACCCGGGCTATGGTTTCCTCTCCGAGAACCCGGACTTCGTCGCGGCGGTCGAGGCGGCCGGCCTCGTCTTCATCGGCCCTTCCGCAAGCGCGATCCGGGCGATGGGGCTGAAGGACGCCGCCAAGGCGCTGATGGAACAGGCGGGCGTGCCCGTCGTGCCGGGCTATCATGGCGACAACCAGGAGACGGACTTCCTTGCCGCGCAGGCGGATGCGATCGGCTATCCGGTGCTTATCAAGGCGCGGGCCGGCGGCGGCGGCAAGGGCATGCGCCGGGTGGAGCGCGCGAACGACTTCGCCGCAGCGCTGGCGAGCGCCCGGCGCGAGGCCGAGGCCTCGTTCGGCGACGGCCGCGTGCTGGTCGAGAAATACATGGCCAAGCCGCGGCACATCGAGGTGCAGGTGTTCGGCGACCGCCACGGCAACGTCGTCCACCTCTTCGAGCGCGACTGCTCGGCGCAGCGCCGCCACCAGAAGGTGATCGAGGAGGCGCCGGCGCCGGGCATGACGGCGGAGATGCGCGAGGCGATGGGGACGGCGGCGGTGCGGGCGGCGCAGGCGATCGGCTACAGCGGCGCCGGCACGGTGGAATTCATCGCCGACGTCTCCGACGGGCTCAGGGCCGATCGCTTCTTCTTCATGGAGATGAACACCCGCCTGCAGGTGGAGCATCCGGTGACCGAGGCGATCACCGGGCTCGACCTCGTCGAATGGCAGTTGCGTGTCGCCGCCGGCGAGCCGCTGCCGAAGCGGCAGGCCGAGCTTGCGATCGATGGCTGGGCCTTCGAGGCGCGGCTCTATGCGGAGAACCCGGCGCGCGACTTCCTGCCCTCGACCGGGCGGCTGGCACTGTTCGAGGTCCCCGGCGACGTCCGGATCGATTCCGGCGTGCGCGCCGGCGACGAGATCACCGCCTTCTACGATCCGATGATCGCCAAGGTGATCGCCCACGGCGCCGACCGCACCGAGGCGCTCGGCCGGCTCGCCGGCGCGCTGGCGCGCTGCCGGATCGCCGGCGTGACGACCAATGCCGGCTTTCTCGGGCGGCTGTGCCGGGAGCCGCATTTCTCGGCCGGCGACGTCGACACGGGGCTGATCGGCCGGGAGGCGGCGACGCTGCTGCCCAATCCGCCGGCGGGCCTGCCGGTGCAGGCGCTGGCGGCGATCGCCGCGCTGGGGCTGGTCGAGCCCGCGACCGGCGACGACCCCTGGGGCCGTCTGCGCGGCTTCCGCCTGTGGGGGCCGTCCTGGCAGGCGGTGCGCCTCGAGCACGAGGGCCGGGAACTGGAGGTGCGCGTCGCCGCCGGCGAGGGCGGCCGCTTCGATGTCGCGATCGACGATGTGCGGATGTCGCTCGCCTTGCGCGGGACGGCGAGCGACGGCGCAATCCTGGCGGACTTCGGCAATCACAGCCTGGCTGCGACCATCGTCCGCGACGGGCTGCAGGCGACCGTCTTCGCCGATGGCGAAATCCACGTGTTCCACGCCGAGGAGATGGCGGGCCTGCACGGCGAGGAGGAGGCCGGCGGCGATGTGCTCGCGGCCCCGATGCCGGGCGTGGTGCGTCTCGTCTCGGTGGTGGAAGGCGCGGCCGTGGTCAAGGGCGATCCGCTGGTGACGATGGAGGCGATGAAGATGGAACTGGTGCTGGCCGCCCCGCGCGACGGCACGGTGGAGGCGGTGGCCGTCGCCGCCGGCGACCAGGTCGCAGAAGGCGCGGTGCTGCTGCGGCTCGTGGCCGAGGAGCCGGAGTAGGGGAGGCGGCGGTCCCGCCCCTCATCCGCCTGCCGGCACCTTCTCCCCGCAGGCGGGGAGAAGGGCGGGTGCCGCAACGCCTCCGTTCCCTCTCGTCGCTTGCGGGGGAGGGTGAGGGGAGGGGCAAGCGGCAAGCGGCGCGCAGGCGAACTTGTCATCACATGGGACGGCGGAAACGCGGCGAAGACCGCCGCATCGCCTCACGTCGTTCGGCACGTCTCCGCGATGGGGAGAAGAGGGGGACCGCGGCAATGGCGTCATGAGCGGGCTGTGACGGCTCTGTTTCCTGGGTGGCACTGCGAAATTCCTGGATGACGCTGCAAGGCCATTGCTTTAAGCGGCGGTTCCGCCCCTCATCCGCCTGCCGGCACCTTCTCCCCGCAGGCGGGGAGAAGGGCGGGTGCCGCAACGTCTCCGTCCCCTCTCCCCGCTTGCGGGGAGAGGGTCAGGGTGAGGGGCGGGAGAGGACCAGGGTGAGGGGAGGGAGAGGATCAGGGTGAAGGTGAGGGTTAGGGGCAGATGCCCCTGATCCTGTCGCCGTCAGAGAACGGCGGGAAACGCAGCGCTCTCCTACTCCACGAACACCCGTACGCTCGCGGCCCGGCCCACCGCGTCGATCACCGTCAGCGTCGAATAGCCGGCGCCGTCGGGCACCCATTGGGTGGTGCGGCGGCGGGAGCTTTCGGGGAGCATGCGGCCGTTGGCGAGCCAACGGAAGGGAGCGCGGCCGCCCTGCAGCTTGAGCGCCAGCGGTGAGACTGCGCTGCCTCCGCGGGCGCCGAGTTCGACATGGGCGCCTTCCGGCGGGTAGACGATCTGCGGTGCCGGTTCGCGGGTGGTGGCGGCGACGAGGCCAGAGGCGGTGCGAGCGAAACGGCGCAGGCCGACGGGGAGTTCGGACTGGGCGATGCGGACCGCGCCGGGCGGCGCCTTTGGCATCGGGGTTGTGGCGATGCCGGATTTGGCGAAGGCCTCGAACAGGATCGGGGCTGCGGATTCGTACCCCGTCAGGCCGGGGACGGCGGCATTGTCGGCGCGGCCGACCCAGACGCCGAGGACATGGCGGCCGTCATAGCCGACCGACCAGGCGTCGCGGTAGCCGTAGCTCGTGCCGGTCTTGTAGGCGATGCCGAGCCTGCGGCTGCCGCGCGGCGGCAGCACCGCCGAAAGCGTGTCGGTGACGTTCCAGGCGGCGGCCGCATCGATCAGCGGATCACCGGCGACGACCTCGGGCGGACGCTCCACACCGTTGCCGAGGCGGATGACCGCGCCCTGGTTTGCAAGCGCCGCATAGAGCTGGACCAGATCGCGCAGCGTGATGCCGGCGCCGCCGAGCGCGATGGCAAGCCCCGGCGCCTCGGTTGCGGGCAGCGCCAGGCGGACATCGGCGCGGCGCAGCCGAACCGACAGCCGGGTCGGTCCGACCGCATCGAGCAGCCGCACCGCCGGCACGTTGAGCGACAGTTGCAGCGCCTGGCGCACGCTGACGTCGCCCTGGTAGCTCATGTCGAAATTGCGCGGCCGGTAGCCGAAGAAGTCGGCCGGGCGATCCTCGACGATCGTCTCCTGCGCCACCAGCCCCTCCTCGAAGGCGAGGCCATAGATGAAGGGCTTCAGCGCCGAGCCGGGCGAGCGGATCTGGCGGGTCATGTCGATCCAGCCGGAGCGGGAGGCGTCGAAATAGTCGGCCGAGCCGACCTCTCCGACGATGGCGCCGGTGCGGGCGTCGGCCATGACCATGGCGACCGAGAGCTTCGGTCCGAGACGCGCCGCCGCACTCCGGGCGACCGCTTCCAGGGCCTGCTGGACATCGCGGCGGATCGTCGTCTCGTGGCGCTGGCGGGACGGTTCCCTGCGCAAGGCGAGCTCGGAAAGGTGCGGGGCGAGCGCCGGCAGTTGCAGGCGACGCCTCGGGACGGCTTCGGCTGCCGCCCGCTCGGCCTCGCCCTCGCCGATCACGGTGGAGACGGCCATGCGGGTGAGTACGCGCTCGCGCGCGGCGCCCGCGACCTTCGGGAAGCGGTCCGGCCGACGGCGCTCGGGCAACTGCGGCAGGGCGACGAGCAGGGCGGCCTCGGCGACCGAAAGCCGTTTGGGCTCCTTGCCGAAATAGGAAAGGCTCGCCGCGCGCACCCCTTCCAGGTTGCCGCCATAGGGAGCGTGGGTGAGGTAGAGGTCGAGGATCTCGGCCTTGCCGAGCCGTCGCTCGATCTGGACGGCACGGGCCATCTGCCGGACCTTGGCCAGAAGCGAGCGGCCGTCGCGCGGCTCGATCAGCCGGGCGACCTGCATCGACAGCGTCGAGGCGCCGGAGACGATGCGGCCATTGCCGACGAACTGGCCGGCAGCGCGCAGGAGCGCCAGCGGATCGATGCCCCTGTGGTCGTAGAAGCGCTGGTCCTCGTAGGCGAGCAGCATCCGGACGAACTGCGGATCGACGTCTTCCGACGTCGTCCGCAGCCGCCAGAGGCCTTCGGAGGTCGCGAAGGCCCTGAGCAGGCGCCCGTCGGCATCCACCACTTCGCGGGAGGTTTCCGTCGCCCGTTCGATCGGCGGCGGAAAGGCTTCGTCGGCGCGGTTCAATCCCTGCAGCAGCGCGGTTAAGAGCACCGCATTGCCGAAGAGAGCCAAGAGCGCGAAGCGGAAGCGTGACACGAGACGCGCGCCTCCTATTCCGCCAGCACCTGCATGCGACCGGTCGCGGTCCGTGCCGAGAACTGCGGACGATACATGTCTTCCACGCTCGCGGCCGGGTGGTCGTAGATGCCCGGCGTCACCGCGCGCACGACATAGGCGAGCGTAATGTCGTCGTTGCTCGAGCCGGAGCGGTCGAAGGCGGCGACGAAACGGTCGCTGCGGAACTCGGTATGGGCGGCCTCGACCTCGCCGATCCACTCGAAATTGGCGAGGCTGGCGCTGTCGACCAGGCTCGGATTGTCGATCTCGAGTCCTGCCGGCAGCAGGTCGGTGACCAGCACGCGCGAGCGCCAGCGATTGCTTTCGGTCACCTTCAGCACGACCACGTAGCGTTCGTTCTGGCGGGCCTCGGAGATGTTGGCCGGCTCGCCGTCGAGCGTGTAGTAGTTGCGCTCGATGGTAAAGCCATCGCCGCCGGCCGGCAGCGGCTGGACCGGGGCCGCGACCGTGGTCAGCACGGCCGAGACGGGCTCGTTGCCGCGATTGGCGATCGTCATCGGCGTCTTCAGCAGGTCCTCGCCGCTCATGCGGGCGGCATAGCGGCCGTCGTGACCGGCGCCGTTCACCTCGAGTTTCAGGGAAGCGTCCTGGTCATGGATGGCGCGGGCGGCAAGCAGCATCCAGGTCTGTTCCTGGGTGCTGGTATAGGCCTTGCGCTCCCATTCGCCGGCGACGACCCGGGCCAGTTCCGGGATGATCGCCGGGGCAGGGCGGGCCTCGGCGGCGAGCGCCAGCACGGCGGCGCCATCGCGCAGCGCCGAGCCGTAGTCGGACCGGGCCAGGCTGACATTGGTCACGTCGCCCGCCATCTGCAGCGCTTCGCCGAAGATCCGGCCGGAGCGCTGCTGATCGCCATAGAGGCCGAGGGCGGCTGCGACATGCGCCTTGGCGAGCGGCGTCGGGAATTCGGCAAGGCGCGTGTCGGCATAGTAGCGCAGGTCGCTGATCGCGGCCTTGCGGTTGCGGGCGAGCACGTAGAGCGCATAGGCGATCTCGTTGCCGCGCTCCTGGACGTTGTTGTCGTAGGACAGCGCGTTCTGGAGATTGTCCAGCGCCTGCACCATCGCCTGTTCCGGCACGTCGAACTTTTGCTCGCGGGCCCGGGTCAGGAAGTCCGTGACGTAGGAATCGAGCCAGAGGTCGCCGTAGCCCGGTCCCCAGAGGCCGAAGCTGCCGGAGGAGGACTGGTAGGACAACACCCGATAGATCGCCTCCTGCACCCGCTTGCCCGTTGCAGGGTCGTCGGGCAGGCCGGAATCCTTCGACAGCTCGCTCAGATAGAGCAGTGGCAGTGCGCGGCTGGTCGTCTGCTCGGCGCAGCCATAGGGGTAGCGGTCGAGCGACATCAGGAGCGCCGGGATGTCGAAGGCCGAGGAGCGGGAGACATTGAGCGCCACGGACGCACTGCCGAGCAGGCTGTCGGCCAAAAGCTGGTCGTCGATCGTCAGGCTGCTGCCGGCGGCGAGCTCCAGCACCCGCCGGGTGGTGATCGGCAGGGCGGCGGGGCGGACGGGAATGTCGAGCGACTGTTCCCAGCTCTGCCCGGTGCCGTCGGAAAGGGCGATGGTGACGATGCCGTCGCCCACCTCGCCGCCGATCAGCGGCAGGGTCAGGTCGGCCTTGCCGCCGGCTTCGAGCCGCACGGTCTGCGAGGCCCCCGTCTGCTCGACCATCACGGCGGGATTGTGGGTGACGGCGAGCTGGTAGTCGCCGGCCGGGGCGTCGGTATTGGCGATGTCGAGCCTTAGACTGGCGCGGTCCCCCGGCGCCAGGAACTTCGGCAGGCTGGCGGTGATGACGACCGGGTCGCGGATGATGACGTCCCGCTCGGCGTGGCCGATCCCCGCCCTGGACCAGGCGACGGCCATGATGCGGGTGGTGCCGTTGAACTGCGGGATGTCGAAGGACACCCTTGCCCTGCCGTCCGCGTCCAGTTTCACCGGACCGGAGAAGAAGGCGACGAGCTTCTGCGTCGGCGGGCTGCCCTCCAGCGCCGTCTGGCCGCCGTCGCCACCGGTGCGCAGCCGTCCCGTGGCACCGAGCGAGCCATCGATCAGCCGGCCGTAGAGGTCGCGGATCTCCAGCCCGAGGCGGCGCTGGCCGAAATACCAGCCGTCCGGATCGGGCGCCTCGTAGCGGGTCAGGTTGAGGATGCCGACGTCGACGGCCGCAACCGTGACATAGGCGTCCTCGCCGGCGCCGGCGCCGGCGACGGTGACGGCGATGTCGAGCGGCTGGCGCGGCAGCGTCTTCTCCGGCGCCTCGAGGGTGATCGCGAGCTTGCGCTCGGCCGGATCGACCTTCAGCCATTTGACGCCGATGGCGCGCATCGGCATGCGGCTTTCCTGCGCGTCGCCGGGGCGGTAGAGCGTGGCCGTGACATAGGCGCCGGCGCCCCAGTCGGCGGTCACGGGAATCTCGACCTCGCCGCCGCCGTCGCCGATCTCGGCGGTGCTGACGGAGATCAGGGTCTCGGTGCCGCCGGTCACCAGGAGCGCGCCGGCATAGCGGGAGGAGACCTTGAGCCGCGCGGTCTCGCCGACCTTGTAGCTCTCCTTGTCGAGGGCGATCTCAAGCGCGTCGGGCGTCTCGGTGGAGGTCGCCTCGACATACCAGCCGGCGTCGAACTCGATGCTGGATGCCGGGCCGTCGGCGGCGGCGGTCTCGACCTCCAGCCGGTAGCGGCCCCAGCCCACGGGGACTGCGATCTCGGCGCCGTCGGCGGTCGCGTCGATCGTGCCCGCCTGGAGCTGCTTCGTCGACAGGATCGGCTCGTAGCGCCAGGAGGAGCCGTCGCGATACCACTGGTAGTCGCGCTCGACGCTGAGCAGCTTCCAGACGAGGCCGGACATCGGCTGCCTGTTGCCGTCGGGCCCTGCGACGATCACATGGAAGCGGGCGATCGAATTCTCCGGCACGTCGCCGTCCGCGGTCGGGCGGATGCCGATCATCGGGCCGTCGGCGCGCACGGGCAGGGTCAGCGAGCGCTCGACGGCGCGGCCGCCGGCCTCGCTCATGCGGACGGTGATGTCGGCGTTCAGAAGCTGCGTCGTCGCCGGGCGCTCGGCGATATCGACCTCGAAGCGCGCCTTGCCGTCCTCGTCGAGCGGCTCCAGCCCCTCGATCGTCGTGCGGTTCTCCTCCATCGCCTCTTCGTCGGCCAGCCCGAAGACATAGCCCTTGAAGGTCTCGCTCGTCCGCGTCGGCTTCAGTGCGACGTCGCCCTCGATCTGAAGGCCGGCGGCGGGGGCGCCGTAGAGGTAGCGGCCGTCGACATCGATCGCGACCGGGGTGCCCGCTGTGATGTCGGTCGCCTCGCTGGTCAGGTCGAACTCGGTGCGATCGGGCACGAAGTCGTCGACCAGGAAGGTCTTCTCGCCGATCGAGGGCGCCTTCGGGTCGGCAAAGATCTGCATCGTCCAGGTGCCGCGCATGGCGTTCGCCTGGACGGGGAAATCCACCGCGTGGCCGCCCGCGCGGCTGTCGTTGCTGACGATGCGGCGGTCCTCGACGCCGTCGGGCCGCGTGAAGACGAAGGTCAGCGGCAGGCCTTCGACGGCGTTGGCCTCGATGTCGCGCGCAAGCGCTGCGGCATGCACCGTCTCGCCGGCGCGGTAGATGCCGCGCTCGGTCCAGGCGAAGATGTCGATCGCGCCGGGGGCGGCGCGGCCGGTGACGCCGCGATCCGAAAGATCGAAGCCGGCGCGGGTCATGTCGAGGAAGACGTAGTCCGCGCTGCCGTTGCGGGCGGTGAGCACGGCCGGCATCGTCGCCGCCGTGCCGCGGATCAGGCCGGCGGTGAAGGTGGCGCGACCGTCGGCGTCGGTGGTGGCGGTGCCGAGGATCTCGTTGTTCTTCGCCAGCAGCTGCAGCTCCACGCCTTCGAGCGGCGCGGCCGTGCCGAGCGACCGGGCGAAGACGTGCAGCCCGTCGGTGCCGGCGAAGGTGGAAAGCCCGATGTCGGAGACGAGGAACCACTGCGTGGCCTTCGCGTCCCAGTCCCGCTTCGGCCCGTTGGAAGCATCCGCCGTCAGCACGTAGATGCCGGGCTTGCGCTCCGGCAGCGCCTCGTCGACGGGGAAGGAGGTGACGACGTCCTTGTTCAGGTCGCGCTGCATCTCGATCTGGCCCTGCCAGACGAGTTCGCCGATCTCGCTTTCGATGCGGCCGGCGCCGTAGCCGTCGAGCTGGGTGAGGAACTGCGAGCCGGTGAGAAGTGCAGCGATGCTGCGGTCGCCGACCCGGTAGAGCTTCAGGTCGGCGCTGTCGGTGTTGACGGAGACGATCGGGATGCCGCGCCGGGCCGTGCTCGGCAGCACGAAGCTGTCGCCGGTGAAGCGGACGCTGGCGCTGCGGTCCTGGACGTAGACGTCGAGCTCGACGGGCGTCTCGAGGCTCTCGTCGACCGAGGAGGGCAGGCCGGGGCGGAGAGCGAGATGATAGCGCTGGCCGTGGTTCAGGCCCTCGACGCAGATCTGGTTGTCCTTCGCCTCGACGGCCTTGGGGGCGGCGCCGTCGAGCGTGACGAAGCTCGCATAGTCCGTGCCGAACTTCACCAGCGGCTCGGAGAACTGCACGCAGGCGCGCGGGCTGACGCTGTCGTTGTCGACGGTGTGCTGGACGACGCGGAAGCCCTGTCGCGCCTTGAGATCGAGATAGGCGGCGCGCACGGTCGGCTCCTCGACCAGCGCGAGGCTCGCCTTGTAGGCGTCGATGCCGGCCCGGTAGTTTCCGGACTTGTCCAGCGTATCGGCGAGCACGGCGAGCGTCTCGGCCCTGGCGGAGGTGGTCCGCGTCAGCCAGTAGGCGTTGAGCGCGGCAAGCGGGCCCTGCCCGGCAAGATAGGAATTGTCGGTGGCCTGTGCTGCCGTCTGCGCCATCTCGTTCCAGAGGAAGCGGTCGTCCGGGGCCAGCGACAGGGCGCCCTTGTAGGCGTCGAGCGCTTCCTGGTAGCGGCCGGAGGAGGCTTCGATCCGGCCGAGTGCGGCAAGGCTCTCGACGCCCTGTCCGTCCTGCGTGTTGAGCAGCGACAGGCTGGACTGCAGCGCGCGCGCCTCCTGCTGCAGGCTGTCGGAGATGAAGGGCAACGGTGGCGCCGCCCCGATGTCGGCCTCGCCGTCGGTGAGCGCGATCTTGCCGGCGATCGTCCCCTCGAACCCGTTCAGCTGGTTGAAGTCGGACTTCAGGAAGCACCACTTCACCTTGGGATTGTAGGTGAAGGCGCGGCAGGACATGTCGTCGATGCACTGGCTCTTGCACTGGTCGAGGGTGACGTTCTGGACGGTGCGCAGGTCGAAGCCGAAATAGTCGGCGTTTTCCGTCGTCACGACGGTGCGCCGCGTTTCGGCGGCCTGTGCCGGCAGCAGGCCCGGCGCAAGGGTGAACATCAGGGCGCAGAAGAAACCGATGAACGCACGCATAAACCCTTGTCCTCCAAGATAAACCGGGCCCCGGCGCCGGACACTCTCGAAGCATCGCAAAGCGATGTCAACCGGAGGTCGCATGCAGGCCCGGGCAATCGGGATGGCGGGAGAAGTGACACTTCCATCGACAAGGACGGCTGAGGCCGCGGGTTTCATCGGCGAGCGCGGCGGAATCCGCCGCGTCGGCTCAGGCGCTGCCTGCCGCGCGCTCGGCCCGCACGATCGCATAATAGGGCGAAAGGGCGGGAAGGGCCGATGACAGCGCGTCGAACAGCGGGTCGCCGGCCGCGAGCGTTCCCGCCTCGCGGGCGGCCAGAAGGCGGCGGTGCTCCGCCAGGACCTCCGGCGAAACGCCGGCAAGGGCGGTGAAGACCGGGGAGGCGGCCGTGCGCCCCTTGACCGTGATGCGGTCGAGTTCGAGCACGCTGAAGCGGTCGGCGAGCATGGCGGTGCCTTCGCCGATCAGCAGCGGCACGCCGTAGTTCTTCGATGCACCCTCCAGGCGCGAGGCGAGGTTGACCGCATCGCCCAGCACCGAATAGTCGAAACGCTGCGAGGAGCCCATGTTGCCGACGACGCATTCGCCGGTGTTGATGCCGATGCCGATCTTGAGCTGGTGATACACCGTTCCGCGCTCGGCCGCCTCGCGCTTCAGCTCGGCGTTCAGCGTCTCCATGCGGGCGAGCATGTCGATCGCGGCGGCAACGGCATGGTTGGCGTGGTCGGCATCGTCCAGCGGCGCGTTCCAGAAGGCCATCAGGCAGTCGCCGATATACTTGTCGATCGTGCCGCCGTGGCCGAGCACGATGTCGGAGAGCGGGGTCAGCAGGCGGTTGATCAGCGTCGTCAGCTGCTCGGGATCGTCCTTCATCGTCTCGGCGATGGTGGTGAAGCCGCGCACGTCGCAGAACAGGATGGACAGCGTGCGCCGCTCGCCGCCGAGGCGCAGTTGCGAGGGATCGCGGACGAGCCGCTCGACGAGGGCGGGCGACAGGTATTGCGAGAAGGCGCGGGTGATCTGCTTGCGGTTGCGGCGCTCGTCGGCATAGTCGAAGGCGGCCTGGCCGACCGCGACGGCGGCAAAGGCGAGCGCCGGCCCGAGCGGCGAGACGAAGAGCCCGGCATGGCGGATCAGCAGGAAGCTGATGGCCGAAAAGCCGAGCGCTGCGGCAAGCGCGATCGCCGCCGTCTGCCACCGCGTCGATCGCCATACGGTGAAGGCGGCGAGGACCGCGGCAAGCGCAATCCCGGCAAGCGCGAGCGGCGCGCCCGCCCGGCGGATCGCACTGGCGTGGACGATGTTGTCGAAGATCGTCGCCTGGATCTCGACGCCCGCCACCAGCCGTCCGGTGTGCACCGTATAGGGCGTTGCGAAGGCGTCGGCGCCGCCGTGGTTGATCTCAGGCGCGTTCTGCAGGCTCAGGCCGACGATGACGACGCGGTCGCGAAAATAGTCCTTCGGCAGAAAGGCGTCCGGATCGAGCGCCTGGTAGTAGGAGACGGTCGGATAGCTGCGGGCGGGGCCGTAGGACTGGATCATCCATTCTCCCACAGGCAGATCCGCGGCGCGGCCGGCGGCGCGGGCGATCTGGCGGGCAAACCCGTCCTCGTAGCGGGGCAGGTCGCGGAAGATGCCGTCGCCGCTGAGCGAGATCGAGGCGATCCCGGTCACCGCACCCGCCTCGGAGAAGGCCGGCAGCGGCGTGGTGCGCACCAGCTGCTCGGCCTGCGGGGTGACGATCACGCTCTCGTCGCCGGCGAGCACGACGTCGGGGCCGAGGCTCGCTGCGAGCGCTGCATCCCGTTCGGGCGCGGTGGGCTCGGCAAAGATGATGTCGAGGCCGATCGCTTTTGCGCCCGCCGCCCGCAGCGCCTCGATCAGCCGCGCATGGATATCGCGCGGCCAGGGCCATTGCACGTTGATCTCCGCCAGCGACGGCTCGTCGATGGCGACGACGATCGGACTGTCGGCGGGCGGGGCGGGATCGTGGAGCGTCGAGAGGAAATCGAAGCTGCGCAGCTCCTGCAGCGTCCAGAAGGGAAAACGGGTGAGCGTGGAGACGACGAGGATGGTGGCGATCGTCAGCAGCACGAGTCGCAGCCGGCGGCTGAGGCGCGGCCTGGCGTCGAGGGTGCCGCGGCGGCGGAACGGCCAGCTCCGCTTCATCAGAACCGCACTTTGAGGGTGCCCTTGAAGCTCCGTCCCCAACCCGGAATGCCCGCCGCGACCTCGAAGTCCTCGTCGAGCAGGTTGAAGGCGGCAAGGCTCAGCTCGAAGCGCTTGTCGAACGGCTCCCAGGTGACGCTGGCGTCGAGGGTCCAGAAGGCGGCGAGTTCCTGCGGCAGGAGATAGCGGTCGTCCGCGGGGTCGGGCGTGCCTTCGTTGGAAACGAGAAAGGTTTCGTTGCCGAGGCGCGTGCCGATGTAGTTGGCAGCCAGCGTCGCTCTCACATTGGCCTCGTTCACCCAGGTCAGGGCGACCTGCCCCGCCCATTCGGGGACGAAGGGCAGGGAGCCGCCTTCGTCCGGGCTGTTCGGATCCTGGTTCTCGGAATCGATGTAGGCGAGCGTGCCCGAAAGGCCGAAGCCGTTGCCGAGATGGATGTTGGAGGTAATGCTGGCGCGGTCGATGCGTCCGTCGGAGAGGAGCAACGTATCGGGAATGAGGAAGTACTGCCAGGTGGTCGGGTAGGCGATGCCGAAGTCCTGCAGATCCTGATGCTGGAAATCGAGGGCTGTGAACAGCCAGTCGTTCCACTCCGCATCCCAGCGCGCGGCGATCGTGTCGGTCGATCCGTCAACGGTCAGACCGGCTTGGTTCGGTTGCAAGCCGACAGTGGTCACCGGTGCGAGTGTGTTCAGCCCATAGTCATAACTCTGCCCGATGTAGGCGAGCCTTAGCCATTGGCCATCGTATGGTGAATAAGCTATGCCCGCGCGGGGATCGAGGCGGCGTCTATCAGTATCGTCGCCGTGTGCATAGCTGGCAAACAGGCCGTATTCGGCGCGGAGCGATGGGCTGAGATCGTGAAGCACGTCCAAATAGAGGCGCCCGTAGTCGATGGTCGACTCGATTGTCTCCGTGCCAGTACCCCCGGCTGCCGCCTCGGCTCTTGCGTCGACCACGCCGCCTTCGACGCCGTAGCGCCAGGTCAAATCACCAGTCGCGAGCGTATGGTTGATCGCGCCGATATAGCTTGTCTCGCGGGTGTCGAACGTGCTGTACCCTGAAATTGGCAGGTCGAAGGTGTATGATTGGATATCGCTGGTATCAGTGGTCTCATAGAAGAAAGCAGTATTGACGACATTCTCAAAACTGATCGTATGGCTCCAGCCGATGCTTGCAGCCGTTGACCTGAACTGCTCATCCTGATCCCGTGTAAACGGGATTGACCCAGTGAATAGCGGAAGGCCCGCGAGATATCGCGAACTCAGCTCGAACTCGTTGTCGAAATGCTGTCCATGGATGACGATGCGGTCTGCTGGCGTTGGTGTCGCAGTGATGTAGCCATAGCCGTTGACCAGTTCTGTCGCGCCTTCATACTCCGAATTAAAGAGGCGACTGTCTTCTGATGCTGGTGTCTTTATCCATTCAAGGTTGAAGGAATTGCTGACCGGGAACGGCCAGTTGCCGAAGCTGTTCCAGCTGCCTTGGTAGATCGGCCGCGAATCGCCGTTCAGCGTCGAGATGCCGTAGCCGAGTTCCACTTCAGAGAAGGGATAACGAATGTAGTAGGGGCGTGCAGTTGGCCCTGTCAACATGAGTGGGTCGTATAGCAACCCTTGGAAAAGAGACGAGAAGGTGTGTGCATTCGCGGTCGGCTCGATGCCGTCGCCGCCGTAGAGATAGTTGTTCCAGAACGGATTGACGCTGCCGCGCAGTGTCTGGTCGACATATGAGGTGCCGGTAAAGGGATCGAAGGTAATGTCGCCGTAGTACTGGCCCCAGGCGTTCAGGCCCTGCAGCCGGAAGGCGTTGTTCAGGATCGATCCGGCGTCGTGGTTGAAGCTGATAGCCTGGTAGTCGCTGCCGCGGGCACGCAGTCGGCGCATGTATTCCTGGGCCGATGCGATAGCGGTGCCGGAATCGTACTCGTCAATGGCGATGCTCGCGCGGAACCCTGGAACCAGCGGATCGTTCGGGTCCAGTCGATCGGCATTGTCCAGTGCCTGCTGCGCGGCTTCGCGGTTGCCCTGCTCCTGCTGGGCAATGGCCAGCGCGAGCTGTCCCCCGGCAAAGGCGGGGTTCGCCACCGTGCCTGCCAGCAGGTCCTCGGTCGCCTTTTCCAGTTCGCCGGTCGCAAGGTGGTAGCGGCCGCGCGTGATGAGCGCCAGGTCGAAGCCGGGGTCGGTGGCGAGAGCGCGGTCGATTTCCCGCTTGGCTTCCCGCACCCGATCCTGCTGGAGATAGATGCCTGCAAGATTGGATCGGGCCAGCGCGTCCTCGGGATCAAGCTCGATCGCCCGCTTCAGGGCCTTTTCCGCCGACTGCCAATCGCCCCGCATATCCTGGGCGTTGCCGAGGTCGTTCCACAGCGTGCTCCAGCCGGGGGCGACCTTTACGGCCTTTTCCAAGGTGGCGATCGCGGCGTCGATGTTGCCTTCGATGCCGCTCTGGTAACGGGCGAGAGACCACAGGCCGTACGGCTGGTTCGGATCCAGCGCCAGCGCGCGGCCCATCGCTTCCTTCACCTGTTCGCGGTCGTTGATGATGAAGGCGAAGGCGGAGCGGTAGCCCGGCAGCCGCGGGTCGTCCGGATACCTCTTCTCGGCCTCCTTCAGCACCTCCAGGCTCGCCCGGATGTTTTCCAGGAAGCCTGCGGCATAGGCCTCGGCAAAAGCGCCGTTCGGGCCCGTGACATGGCGCGGCTGCTTTTCGAGGCGGTCGGGGTTCGCCAGCGCGCGGGCGAAATAGCCGCCGAAGTCGGCGACGCTGCCGCGCTTCGGATCGAGGCCGGGCCGGGCGCGGGCGAAGAGGCGGGCCGCATCGGAAAAGCGGCGTTCGGCCCCGGCAACCATGGCGTCCATCAGGTCGAGGCGGGCGCGCTCGGCGGCGGAGAGCGTCATGGCGCGCGCCCGGTTCAGCGAGGCCGTCGCTCGTGGCCGGCCGTCCAGCGTGAACTGCGCCTCGGCGAGCGTCAGCCAGTCCTCGGCGCTGCGATCCTGCTCCGGCGTCTGCTCGATGCGGTCGATCGTGCGGCGCATCTCCTCGGCCGTCAGCGGCGAGGCCTGCATGTAGACGAAGGCGTCGCGCAGCGGCAGGTAGAACAGCATCTGCTCGCGGTCGTCGGAATTGACGATGATGACCTTCTGCGGCGCCTGGCCGATGCGCGCGACTGCGGCCTCGCCCTGGCGGACCTGGACGCTGCCCTGGGCATTGGTGAGTTCGACCGTGCCTTCGAGGACGGCCAGCGAGGTCTTGTCGCCGTCGACGGTGAGCGACCAGTCGGTGCCGCGGATGGCGGCGGCGGCGGCGGGGGTCTCGACCTTCAGGCCCCGGCCGCCGCGCTGGGCGCGGGCCCAGATGGTGCCGCTCTCGAGGTCCAGCACGGTGTCGCCGGTCGCCCCCATCTGCCGGACGAGCAGCGAGGAGTTGCGGCCGAGGCGGATCTGGGTGTTGTCGCTGAAGAGGATCGCCAGCTGGCCGAGCGCGTTGGTGCGCAGCTCGTCGCCGACCAGAAGATCCTGGTTCAGGTCGACATGGTTCCAGTTGGAGACGTCGAAGAAGCGGACCTCCTCGCCGGTCTTGCGGGCGATGACGGAGCCCGCCGCCGGGGCGGCGCGCGGAACCGGCTCGCCGAGGGCAGCCGAATGCCCGCACGCGAGTAGAAGCGGCAACGCCGCGATCGTCCTCAAGCCCACCCTTAGTCCCATGATCGAAGAACTGCCGGCGGCGGCGCAAATGTCAAGCAGGCGCGGCGCTTTCGCTTGCTTTTGTCGGTTGCTGTATTAACAGGGAAACACATGGAAACGGGGCGATCGGTTGATGGCGGACGGCGGATATACGTTGAAGAAGGGCAGTAACCCTGTAGAGACGGATGAGGGCCCGATTTCAATCGAGCATTTCAACCACATCAAGAAGGTGAACGACGTCTTCTACGACCAGGTCAGGTCGGCGGACCAGAAGGCGGCCTACATCTTCACCTTCATGCTGGCCTTCCTGATGTGGTCTGCCGAAGGTCAGGGCGTCTTCCAGGTGTCGCGTTACACGGGCGGTATCCATTACTGGGCGATCGCGTCGGCCGTTCTTGCGATCTCGGTGGTCTTTACCATCGTCTGTGCCATTCTCGTCGTGCTGCCGCGCCGGGCCGACCGGGGGACGTCGCTCTACTGGGGCGCATGGCACGACCAGCGCGGCCGCCTGATCGCGGCGAGTGCCGCGGGCGACATGGACTATCTGTTCGGCCAGTATCTGGAAAACGCCGATGCGATGGCGAAGCTCTCGGCGGACAAGTACCGGATGGTGCGCTTCGCCTTCCGCGGCCTGCTCGTCACCGTGGTCGCCTATGTGCTGCTGTTGCTCCTGCGGCAATAGCAATGCCGCGCACCCGTGCGGGCGGCGGCACGCGGTCAAACGTCGGCTGCGGACCTGGTGAAATCCGTCTTCAGGCGGCCAACATCTTGTTGACCTCGTCGACGAGGTCGCGCAGGTGGAACGGCTTGGAGAGGACCTTGGCGTCCTTCGGAGCCTTGGAATCCGGGTTCAGCGCCACGGCGGCGAAGCCGGTGATGAACATGACCTTGAGATCCGGGTCCAGCTCGGTGGCGCGGCGGGCGAGCTCGATCCCGTCCATCTCCGGCATGACGATGTCGGTCAGGAGCAGCGAGAACGGCTCCTCGCGCAGCCTGTCATAGGCGCTCGCGCCGTTGTCGTAGGAGGTGACCTTGTAGCCGGCGCGCTCGAGCGCTTTGACGAGAAAGCGGCGCATGTCGTTGTCGTCTTCGGCGAGGAGGATCTTGAAACTCATGTACGTGGAGGCCGTTACTGCTGGTTGTTCTGCCGGTGCGGCGGTTCGATTACGAAATAACGATTCCGGTAAAAATCCGATGAACGGACGAATCGCGGGCTCGTTGCGTCGAAGCGACTATGGACACGGGTGCCCGTGGCTGGCAACATACAGGACGTCGCGATCTTGTCATATGGTAAAGGACCGAAATGGCTCCGGAATTCAGCGAGAAAGGCCTCTTCGAGGTCCTGGAACCATCCTCGCAGACCCTTCCGTTGGTGTTCAATTCCCCCCATAGCGGTCGCGCCTATCCACAGGGATTTGTCCGTGATTCGCGGCTGGATGCGCTTTCGATCCGCCGCTCCGAGGATCACTATGTCGACGAGCTGTTCGGCGCGGCACCGGACCTCGGCGCGCCGATGCTTCTGGCGCATTTCCCGCGCGCCTTCCTCGACGTCAACCGCGAGCCCTACGAGCTCGACCCGCGCATGTTCGAGGGATCGCTGCCGCCCTATGCCAACGTCTCCTCGATGCGGGTGGCAGGCGGGCTCGGCACGGTGCCGCGGGTGGTGGCGGAGAACATGGAGATCTACCAGCGCCGGATGCCGGTCGGCGAGGCGCTGGAGCGCATCGAGACGATCTACAAGCCCTATCACGCCTGCCTGCGCAGCCTGATCGTGCGCACGCACCTGAAGTTCGGCTTTGCCGTCCTGGTCGACTGCCACTCGATGCCCGGCAACATCCGCATCGCCGGCGGCCAGCGCCCGGACTTCATCATCGGCGACCGCTACGGCACCAGCGCTGCCGGCGACCTGTCGCGTGCCGTGGTAAGGCTGTTCGAGGACATGGGCTTCGTCGTCGCCCGCAACAAGCCCTATGCCGGCGGCTTCATCACCGAGCACTACGGGCGCCCGGCGAAAGGGCTGCACGCGATCCAGATCGAGGTCAACCGGGCGCTCTACGTCGACGAAACGACGCTTGCCAAGAAGCCGGAGTTCGAGGCGGTGCGGACGGGTATCTCGTGGGCGCTCGCCGAGTTCGCAGGCTACGTCGACAAATACGCCTCCGACAGCGCCCTTGCCGCCGAGTGACGATCGCGCCTGCCGGGGTTTCGCCCTATTCGCCACTGTCAACGTCCGCCCCGGTCAAAAAAAACCGCGCTGTGTGCGCGGTTAAGTCTAGGGAGGAAACACCCAAGGAGGGTATTACAGTCACGAATGACTGTAACCGAACCTTAATATTGCGCTGCACAAATGTCAAGCATTTCCGGGCAAGTGCCAATTTTTCGGCAAAATGCCCGCAATGGCCCGGCTCGGCGGTGCTTCGATCCAGTGCTGTGCCCGCTGTGTTCCCTGTCCGGACGGTTCCGTTTTTGCCCGGCATGCTCTATGGACGGGCGGTCCCCTTCGCAAATGTGAGATTGCCATGCTTCCCGATCGCGCCTTCTTCGACCTGCTTGCCGACGCCGCCAAGGCGGAGACGCTGCCGCGCTTCCGCGTCGGCGCGCATGTGGTGAACAAGGAGCAGGAGGGCTTCGATCCGGTGACCGAGGGCGACCGCGCCGCCGAAGCTGCGATCCGGGCGCTGATCACCGAACGCTTTCCCGATCACGGCATTCTCGGCGAGGAGCACGGTTCGGTCGGGCTCGACCGGGAATATGTGTGGGTGATCGATCCGATCGACGGCACGCGGGCGTTCATTTCCGGCGTGCCGGTCTGGGGCACGCTGATCGGGCTCTACCGCAACGGCCGGGCGGTGATGGGGCTGGTCGACCAGCCGTTCACCGGCGAGCGCTATTTCGCCGACGGCACGCAGGCGGTCTACAGCGGGCCGGAGGGCGGGCGGGTGCTTTCGACGCGCGCCTGCGCGAGTCTTGCCGATGCGATCATGTTCACCACCTCGCCGCACATCTTCGTCGGCGGCGACCGGCAACGCTACGAGGCGGTGCAGGACAAGGTGCGGCTGTTCCGCTACGGGGTCGACTGCTATGCCTATGCGCTTCTCGCCGCAGGCCATGTGGACCTCGTCATCGAATCCTCGCTGAAGGCCTATGACGTCGGCGGCCTCATCCCGGTGATCGAGCAGGCGGGCGGCATCATCACCGACTGGGACGGCGGGCGCGCCGAGATGGGCGGGCGCGTCATCGCCGCCGGCAGCCGCGCCGTCTACGACGAGGCGATGGCGATCCTGAAGGCCTGAGCGGGCAGGGGGCACGAATACCGCCGCCCTCAGGGCGGCGGGCGCCGAGCATCATGCGCAGAGCGTCAGGCCGAATGCGTCAGGCGCCGAGGGCGGTATGCTCGGCCTGGCTGCCGGGAATGAAGGCCTCGATCGCGGCCATCGCCTGCGCGCGGTAGCGATCGGCCTCGCTGAACAGCTCGTGGCGGGCGCCGTCGATCTCGATCAGCCGGCCGGCGCGGAATTTTCTCGCAAAAGCATTGAGGACCGATCGCGGCACGATCGGGTCCATGGTCGGGCAGAGCACGAGCGTCGGGATGCGGATGCGGGTCAGGTGGTCCTGGCGCGACACGCGGGAAATGGCGGCGAGCGATTCCTTCAGCCACCTGGCCGTCGGCTGGCCGAGGGTCAGGTCCGGGAAGGCGTTGCAGATCGCCATGTTGCGCTCGAAGCGGCGGCGGTCGCTGGTCAGCGCATTGCCCTCGAATGCGGGTGCCGGCGGATGCCGGCGGAAGGTGCGCCCGCCGAGCTGGAAGAAGCTCGCCGTGTTGGCGATCATCGTGATCGAGCGCTGGCTCATGACCTGGCCGGCCAGCGCCAGGAAGGGTGCCGCCAGCACCATGCGGTCGATCCGGCTCTCCAGTTCCGGCGCCTGCGACAGGGCGACGAGCGCGCCCATGGAATGGGCGACGATGAAGAACGGCAGGCGCGTATCGGGCAGGACGACCTGCTTGAGAAACTGGTTCAGGTCGGCCTCGTAGTCGGAAAAGCGGACGACGTGGCCGCGCAGCGGATCGCCCAGCAGGCGGCCAGAGCCGCCCTGGCCGCGCCAGTCGAAGGTCGCGACCCACAGCCCGCGCGCCGTCAGCTCGTTGATCGTCTCGAAATACTTCTCGATCTGCTCGCTGCGCCCCTGCAGCAGCACAACCGTTCCCTTCGCCTCGCGCGCCGCCGAGCGAAAGACGGCATAGCGGATCTTCACGCCGCCGCTGCCTTCGAAGTAGCCGGCGAAATGGTTTTTCGGGACGGGATTGTCTGGGGTTTCGCGAAGGAGTTCGTCCATGTCCGGGCCGGCTGGGGTGCGTCTGCGGTCGAAGGTAGGGGCTCGGCCGGTTCGCGTCAAAGAAAAAAGCCGGCGATGCGACAGGCGGGGACGCCTGCGCATGCCGGCCAAATTGGCCTGGGCGGAAGGGACGTTTCGCCCCGGCCGAGGAAGTTCGGGCTTCCTATGCTTCCGATCTATCGCGCGGCATGTGAACGGGGCCGGAAGGGCGCGTTCATCGGCCGTTCAGCGTGGTCCTCAAGGGGCGGAAGGGGGGCGTGCCGGTGGCTGTGCGGCGCCGCCCCGAAGGTCTTGAACTCTTCGGCCGGTATCACCATCTCAACGATGCGGGCGCCGGAACGGGCTCGCAACAAGGGCATTCACCGCCATCAGGGGTGAAGGTCCGCAAACTGGCCGGCACCCCTGAAATCAGGTGTTCGGCTTTCGATCGCAAACACGTTGCTCAATGGAGGACACCATGCGTCACTTCGATTTCTCCCCTCTCTATCGCTCCACCGTCGGCTTCGACCGCCTCTTCACGATGCTCGACAGCCTCGGCCAGCCCGACCAGGGCCAGACCTATCCGCCCTACAACATCGAGCGCACCGGCGAGAACGCCTACCGCATCACCATGGCGGTGGCCGGTTTCGACGAAAGCGAGCTTTCGATCGAAGCCCGCGAACACGTGCTGACCGTGAAGGGTGAGAAGGCCGAGGAAAACGGCGACCAGTCGCAGTTTCTCTATCGCGGCATTGCCAAGCGCGCCTTCGAGCGCCGCTTCCAGCTCGCCGATCACGTCGAGATCCGTGGCGCGCAGCTGAAGAACGGCCTGCTCCATGTCGATCTCGTCCGCGAGATCCCGGAAGCCGCCAAGCCGCGCAAGATCGAGATCGTCTCGGTCGGCCGCGAGACCAAGCAGATCGAGGCCCAGACGGCCTGACGATCTGTCCGATTCCGGATATGCGAACGGCGCCCGCGAGGGCGCCGTTTTTCGTATGTCGACCCGTCTGCCTAGGCTGCGGCGGCGGCCGCCAGCGCTTGCCTCTCCTTTTCCCGCTGCTTCTGGCGTTGTGCGTATTTCTGCGCGATCACCGCGCAGGCCATCAGCTGGATCTGGTGGAACAGCATCACCGGCAGCAGGATGGCGCCGACGGGCTGGCCGGCGAAGATCGCGTTCGCCATCGGAACGCCGCTCGCAAGCGATTTCTTCGACCCGCAGAAGACGATGGTGATCTCGTCCTCCTTCGCAAAACCGAGCAGGCGGCTGCCGTAGAAGGTGATCAGCAGCACGGCGGCGAGGAGGAGGATGTCGATGACGACCAGTGTTGCGAGGTCGCCGGTCGAGAAGGTCCGCCAGATGCCCTGGATCACGGCTTCCGAGAAGGCGAGATAGACGACCATCAGGATCGATCCGCGGTCGACGGGGGCCAGGATCTTCTTCTTGCTGCGGATCCAGGTGCCGATCCAGGGCTCCAGCAGCTGTCCGAGGACGAAGGGTGCGAGCAGTTGCAGCAGGATCTTCTCCAACGCATCCCAGGAGAAGCCGCCGTGGCCGCCGAGCGAGAACAGCAGGCCGACAAGCAGCGGCGTCAGGAACATGCCGAAGATGTTGGAGGCCGATGCGGCGCAGATCGCCGCCGGCACGTTGCCGCCGGCCATCGAGGTGAAGGCGATCGAGGACTGCACGGTCGAGGGCAGGACGCAGAGGAAGAGGATCCCGAGGTAGAGCGGCTGCGGCAGGATCGAATCGGGCAGGAGGCCGATCGCCAGCCCGAGCAGCGGGAAGATCGCGAAGGTCGTCAGCATGATGACGAGGTGCAGGCGCCAGTGCAGCAGGCCGGCCACCACCACGTCGCGGGAAAGGCGGGCGCCATGTAGGAAGAACAGCAGCGCGATCGCGAGATTGGTGGCGATCGAGAAGTAGTCGGCCGCCACGCCGCTGATCGGCAGCAGCGAGGCGAGAACGACGGTGCAGACCAGCATGATCGTGAAGCGGTCGGGCAGGAAGCGGCTCATGGTCTCGGGTTCCGTTGCAATTCGGCTTTACCAGTCTCCCATCAT
The DNA here is from genome assembly GCF_029210525.1 of Mycoplana sp. MJR14. Classification (NCBI taxonomy): domain Bacteria; kingdom Pseudomonadati; phylum Pseudomonadota; class Alphaproteobacteria; order Hyphomicrobiales; family Rhizobiaceae; genus Mycoplana; species Mycoplana sp. MJR14. Next base: position 268,744 of record NZ_JARGEO010000005.1, on the reverse strand, counting down.
GAAGCAGGATGCAAACACTAACAGTTATCACGAAACGAGATAACCATGCTGAACCTGACCCATCTCAACAGCTTCGTCATGCTGGAGCAGACCGGCAGCTTCACGCTGGCCGCCGAGCGGCTCGGCATCGGACAGTCGACGATGACGCAGCATATCCAGCGGCTGGAAAAGGCGCTCGGCCGCCAGCTCGTCTTCCGCGATACCCATCACGTCCGCCTCACCGGCGAGGGCGAGGCGCTGCTCGGCCATGCCCGCAGCATGCTCGACCTGAACGGCCGGGTGACCTCGCTCTTCGGCGACAACCGGCTGCGCGGGCGGCTGCGCCTCGGCGTCTCGGAGGACGTGGTGGCGAACCGGCTGACGGCGATCCTGGAGGATTTCATCCGCCTGCATCCGCTCGTCGACCTGGAGCTGACGGTGGCGCTGAGCGCGGTGCTCTACCAGATGCAGGAGGCCGGCGACCTCGACCTCGTGCTCGCCAAGCGGCACGCCGGCGAGACGCAGGGGCGTCTCCTCTACCGCGAGCCGCTCGTCTGGTTGGCGCGCGATCCGGATCTGCTGTCGCGCGGCGACGTGCTGCCGCTGATCGCCTTCCCGGCGCCGAGCATCACCCGCAGGGCGGCGCAGGAGGCGCTCGACCGGGCGAAGATCCCCTGGCGGATCGTCTGCACCTGCGGCAGCCTCAGCGGGCTGACGGCGGCGGCGCGCGCCGGCATGGGCGTGCTGGTGCAGCCGCGCAGCATGATCCCGTCCGGCTTGAGGGAAATTGCGGCCGACCGCCTGCCGCAGCTGGAGGACGTCGAGTTCATGCTGATCCCGCGGCGCGGCGCCGATGCGGCGCTGACGGAGGCGCTCTCGGATCTGATCGTCGCCCGCATCCTGCCGCACGGGGCCGACTGACGTGATGCGCGCTCAGCGCGTGCAGATCGACAGGAAGCGGTCGACCTCGTCCTCGGTCGTGGCAAAGCTGGTGACGAGGCGGATCATCGTCTCGTCCCTGCCCATGGTCTCGCGGATACCGGCCGGGGCGGCCCAGTCGTAGAAGACGGCGCCCTCGTCGCGCAGCGCCTGCAGGGTGGCGTTCTTCAGGATGGCGAAAACCTCGTTGGATCCGGTCGGCCAGGCGAGGCGGGCGGACTTCGCCGCGGCGAAGCCGCCGGCCAGCCGCGCTGCCATGGCGTTCGAATGGCGGGCGAGGTCGAGCCACAGCCCGTCCCTGAAATAGGCGTCGAACTGCGCGGCGACGAAGCGCGACTTCGAGAAGAGCTGGGCGGAGCGCTTGCGCAGATAATGCATCTCCCGCGCCCGGCCGGGATGGAAGAGCACCAGTGCCTCGGCGCACCAGCAGCCGTTCTTGGTGCCGCCGAAGGAAAGGATGTCGACGCCGCGCTTCCAGGTCATGTCCGCCGGCGTGGTGCCGAGCGTCACCAGCGCATTGGCAAAACGGGCGCCGTCCATGTGCAGCGGCAGCTTCGCCTCGTGGGCGATCCGGCCGATCGCTGCGATCTCGTCCAGGGTATAGACCGTGCCGGCCTCGGTCGCCTGCGTCAGGGTGACGGCCATCGGCTGGCCGCCATGGACGAAATCGGGCGGGAAGCGGGCGATCGCCGAAGCCAGCGCGTCGGGCGCCATCCGCCCGTCGCGGCCCGCGACCGGAACGAGCTTGGCGCCGGTTGCGAAGAACTCCGGCGCGTTGCACTCGTCGACGTTCACATGGGCCTCGGCGTGGCAGAAGACCTGGCCGCCGGGGCGATTGTAGCTTGCGAGCGCCAGCGAATTGGCGGCGGTTCCGGTGCCGACGAAGAAGACGGCGACGTCGCGCTCGAAGATCTCGCTGAAGGTGTGCTCCACCTTCCTGTCGAGGTCGCTCGCGCCATAGGCCCTGGCGAAACCGTCGGCCGCTTCGCTGAGGCTGCGGGCAATCTCGGGATGGGCGCCGGCCCAGTTGTCGGAGGCGAAATACATGCAGATCTTCCGGCGCAGGCCGGCTCCAGTGTCATCGATCGATGCGACATTAGCCGAGCGTGGACGGCGATCAACGGCATCCGGAGGCGAAACGGGGCGAAAGGCCGTTTTTGGAATTAACAGAAACCTTCGGTCGTGCCGTCGTAATTAAATTTCAAAAGATATGCGCCCATTCGCAATCTTTCGCCATTGGATGTTAATATTTTGGCCAAATGCCCTTGCAGCGTCGGGCCGTTTCTGGCATAGAGCCTACGAAATAGGACAGTCTTGCTGTCCTATTTCGGTCAGGGGACCGAAACGATGTCCGATCGCTCGCCTTTTGCGGGTGTTCGGGCGGGATGCAAGCGGCGCCGATCGCAAGCCGATCGCGAATGCCATGCAGATTGCGACGGTTTCTGACGTTTATGCCTGACCGGGCCGACTTCAGTTTGCCGCCCGGTACGGTTCATGCAACGATGATGCCCGCGGGGCCGGACTGCAAGGAATGCAGACGGTCGGCACGCGGGCGAAAGCCTGCCCGCGTCCGAGCGGGCCACAGGAGGAAAGACGATGACGGATTTCGCGTCGAAGAGTTTTGGTTTGACCCGCGCGCAGACGACTGCGACGGACGCCAAAACGACGGCGCGACGCATCGGTCTTCCCAAAAAGCAGGGGCTGTACGATCCGCGCAACGAGCATGACGCCTGCGGCGTCGGCTTCGTCGCGCACCTGAAGGGCCAGAAGTCGCACCAGATCGTCAAGGACGGGCTGTTCATGCTCGAGAACCTGACGCATCGCGGCGCCGTCGGCGCCGACCCGCTGATGGGCGACGGTGCCGGCATCCTCGTGCAGATCCCGGACCGCTTCTTCCGCGAGGAAATGGCGAGCCAGGGCGTCACCCTGCCCAAGGCCGGCGAATATGCCGTCGGCCACATCTTCATGCCGCAGGACGAGACGCTCGTCGCGCATTTCAAGAAGGTGATCGAGGACGTCGTCGCCGAGGAAGGGCAGGTGCTGCTCGGCTTCCGCGACGTGCCGGTCGACAACGCATCGCTTTCGAAGGCGCCGGAGATCGCCGCCACAGAGCCGAAGCACGTGCAGATCTTCATCGGTGCCGGGCGCGACGCCGCCACGACCGCGGAGTTCGAACGGCGCCTGTTCACGCTGCGCAAGGTGATCTCGAACCGCATCTACGACGAATACCAGGGCGAGGAGAGCGGCTTCTATCCGGTGTCGCTGTCGTCCTCGACGATCGTCTACAAGGGGATGTTCCTGGCCTACCAGGTCGGCGCCTACTACAAGGACCTGGCCGATCCGCGCTTCGAAAGCGCGGTGGCGCTGGTGCACCAGCGCTTCTCGACCAACACCTTCCCCTCCTGGAAGCTGGCGCACCCCTACCGCATGGTCGCCCACAACGGCGAGATCAACACGCTGCGTGGCAACGTCAACTGGATGGCGGCCCGGCAGGCCTCGGTCTCCTCGCCGCTGTTCGGCGACGACATCACCAAGCTGTGGCCGATCTCCTACGAGGGGCAGTCGGACACCGCCTGCTTCGACAACGCGCTCGAGTTCCTGATCCGCGGCGGCTATTCCATGGCGCATGCGGTGATGATGCTCATCCCCGAGGCCTGGGCCGGCAACCAGCTGATGAGCCCCGAGCGCAAGGCGTTCTACGAGTATCACGCCGCGCTGATGGAGCCGTGGGACGGCCCGGCGGCGGTCGCCTTCACCGACGGCCGGCAGATCGGCGCGACGCTCGACCGCAACGGCCTGCGTCCGGCCCGCTACATCGTCACCGACGACGACCGCGTCATCCTCGCCTCCGAGGCCGGCACGCTGCCGGTTAAGGACGAGAACATCGTCAAGAAGTGGCGCCTGCAGCCGGGCAAGATGCTTCTGATCGACATGGAAAAGGGCCGCATCATCTCCGACGAGGAGGTGAAGTCGGACCTCGCCTCGAAGCATCCCTATCGCACCTGGCTGGACAACACCCAGCTGATCCTGGAGGACCTGCGGCCGGTGGAGCCGCGGGCGCTGCGCCGCGACGTGTCGCTGCTCGACCGCCAGCAGGCGTTCGGCTACACGCTGGAGGACACCCGGCTCCTGATGTCGCCGATGGCGACGACGGGCCAGGAGGCGATCGGCTCGATGGGCACCGACACGCCGATCTCGGCGATGTCGAGCAAGGGCAAGCTGCTCTACACCTATTTCAAGCAGAACTTCGCCCAGGTCACCAACCCGCCGATCGACCCGATCCGCGAGGAACTGGTGATGAGCCTCGTCTCCTTCATCGGCCCGCGGCCGAACATCCTCGATCACGAGGGGGCGGCGCATGCCAAGCGCATGGAGGTGCGCCAGCCGATCCTGACCAACGGCGATCTGGAGAAGATCCGCTCGATCGGTCACACGGAAGACCGCTTCGACACCAAGACGCTGGACTTCACCTATGACATCTCGCGCGGGGCGGAAGCCATGCCGGAGATGCTCGACCGGCTGTGCGAGCGCGCCGAGGCGGCGGTCAAGGGCGGCTACAACATCATCGTGCTCTCCGACCGCCAGATCGGCCCGGACCGCGTCGCGATCCCGGCACTGCTGGCCACGGCCGCCGTGCACCATCACCTGATCCGCAAGGGGCTCCGCACCTCGGTGGGTCTCGTGCTGGAATCCGGCGAGCCGCGCGAGGTGCACCATTTCTGCCTGCTCGCCGGCTACGGCGCCGAGGCGATCAACCCCTACCTCGCCTTCGACACGCTCACCGACATGCACAAGAAGGGCGAGTTCCCGAAGGAGGTCGACGAGGCCGAGGTCGTCTACCGCTACATCAAGGCGGTCGGCAAGGGCATCCTGAAGGTCATGTCCAAGATGGGCATTTCGACGTATCAGTCCTATTGCGGCGCGCAGATCTTCGATGCGATCGGCCTGTCGTCGGCGCTGGTCGACAAGTACTTCTTCGGCACCGCGACGACCATCGAGGGCGTCGGGCTGGAGGAGATCGCCCGCGAGACGGTCGCCCGCCACAAGGCCGCCTTCGGCCGCGACCCGATCCTGGCGAATACGCTCGACATCGGCGGCGAGTACGCCTTCCGCATGCGCGGCGAGGAACATGCCTGGACGCCGGATGCGGTGGCCTCGCTGCAGCATGCCGTGCGCGGCAATGCGCAGGACCGCTACAAGGAGTTCGCCGACATGGTGAACGCCTCGTCGCTGCGCATGAACACCATCCGCGGCCTGTTCTCGATCAAGGACGCGAGCGCCTGGGGCCGCGAGCCGGTTTCGATCGACGAGGTCGAGCCGGCCTCCGAGATCGTCAAGCGCTTCTCCACCGGCGCGATGTCCTTCGGCTCGATCAGCCGCGAGGCGCACACGACGCTGGCGATCGCCATGAACCGGATCGGCGGCAAGTCGAACACCGGCGAGGGCGGCGAGGAAGCGGACCGCTATACCCCGCTCGCGGACGGCTCGATGAACCCGGAGCGCTCGGCCATCAAGCAGGTGGCTTCCGGCCGCTTCGGCGTCACCACCGAATACCTGGTCAATGCCGACGTGCTGCAGATCAAGGTGGCGCAGGGCGCCAAGCCCGGCGAGGGCGGCCAGCTGCCCGGCCACAAGGTCGACGCCACGATCGCCAAGACCCGGCATTCGACGCCGGGTGTCGGCCTGATCTCGCCGCCGCCGCACCATGACATCTATTCGATCGAGGATCTGGCGCAGCTGATCTACGATCTGAAGAACGTCAACCCGCAGGCGGACATCTCGGTCAAGCTCGTCTCGGAAGTCGGCGTCGGCACGGTGGCCGCCGGCGTCGCCAAGGCGCGCGCCGACCACATCACCGTCGCAGGCTTCGACGGCGGCACCGGCGCCTCGCCGCTGACCTCGCTCAAGCATGCCGGCTCGCCCTGGGAAATCGGCCTTGCCGAAACCCACCAGACGCTGGTGCTGAACGGGCTGCGCTCGCGCGTCGCGCTGCAGGTCGACGGCGGACTGAAGACCGGCCGCGACGTCGTCGTCGGTGCCCTGCTCGGTGCCGACGAGTTCGGCTTCGCCACAGCGCCCTTGATTGCGGCGGGCTGCATCATGATGCGCAAGTGCCACCTGAACACCTGTCCGGTCGGCGTCGCCACGCAGGATCCGGTCCTGCGCAAGCGCTTCAAGGGTGCGCCGGAGCACGTGGTCAACTACTTCTTCTTCGTCGCCGAGGAAGTCCGCGAGATCCTGGCATCGCTCGGCGTGCGCAGGCTCGACGAGATCATCGGGCAGTCCGAGCTCCTGGAGAAGGAGACGCTGATCTCGCACTGGAAGTCGCAGGGTCTCGACTTCAGCCGCATCTTCCACAAGGTGGATGCGCCGAAGGAGGCGACCTACTGGACCGAGCGGCAGAACCACCCGATCCACGACGTTCTCGACCGCACGCTGATCGAGAAGGCAAAGCCGGCGCTGGAGAGCAAGACGCCGACCGCGTTCGAGGTCGACATCAAGAACGTCGACCGCTCGGCCGGCGCGATGCTGTCGGGCGAAGTCGCCAGGCGCTACGGCCACAAGGGCCTGAAGGACGACACGATCACCGTGCGCCTGAACGGCACGGCCGGCCAGTCCTTCGCGGCGTTCCTGGCGCGCGGCATCACCTTCGACCTCGTGGGCGCCGGCAACGACTATGTCGCCAAGGGGCTCTCGGGCGGCAAGATCATCGTGCGTCCGCCGGAAACGTCGAAGACGGTCGCCGAAGACTCCATCATCGTCGGCAACACCGTGCTCTACGGCGCGATCGCGGGCGAGTGCTACTTCAACGGCGTGGCCGGCGAACGCTTCGCCGTGCGCAACTCGGGGGCCGTGGCGGTCGTCGAGGGCGTGGGCGACCACGGCTGCGAGTACATGACCGGCGGCGTCGTCGTCGTCATCGGCCAGACGGGCCGCAACTTCGCGGCCGGCATGTCGGGCGGCGTCGCCTATGTGCTGGACGAGGAGGGCGATTTCGCCCGCCGCTGCAACATGGCGATGGTCGAGCTGCAGCCGGTGCCGGAGGAGGACGACATGCTGGAGAAGCTGCACCACCACGGCGGCGACCTGATGCACAAGGGCAGGGTCGACGTGTCCGGCGACATGAACCGGCACGACGAGGAGCGCCTGTACCAGCTCATTTCCAACCACCTGCACTACACCGGCTCGAAACGCGCCAAGGACATCCTGGACAACTGGGCGGACTTCCGTCCGAAGTTCCGCAAGGTCATGCCGGTCGAATACCGGCGCGCGCTCGAGGAGATGGAGCGCATGAATATGGCCGAGGCAGCGGAGTGAATGGCCTAACGGCCATCATTCATCGGGTGATTTCAGTCGGCATCGCGGCCGCCGTCCCGGCGGCCGTCTTCTGGATGAACGGCGAAATCGGTTTGGAATTCATCGTACTGGGCGCGGCAATGGGATTTGCCTACTGGTACTGGGGACCTTCGGTTCCCCCGCTATGAAGTGAGGAATACACTCGTGGGTAAGGTTACAGGTTTCTTGGAGATCGATCGTCAGGTTGCGAAGTACCAGCCGGCGTCGGATCGCATTCGCCACTTCCGCGAATTCACCATCCCCATGTCGGACCAGGAGGTCCAGAAGCAGGCCGCGCGCTGCATGGATTGCGGCATTCCCTATTGCCACGGCCCGACGGGTTGTCCGGTCCACAACCAGATCCCCGACTGGAACGACCTCGTCTACAGCGGCAACTGGGAACTGGCGATCCGCAACCTGCATTCGACCAACAACTTCCCGGAATTCACCGGCCGCGTCTGCCCAGCCCCTTGCGAGGAGGCCTGCACGCTGAACCTCGAGGACATGCCGGTCGCGATCAAGACCGTCGAGCAGGCGATCGCCGACAAGGCCTATGAGATGGGCTACATCGTGCCGCAGCCGGCGACGGTCAAGACGGGCAAGAAGGTCGCCGTCATCGGCTCCGGCCCCGCCGGCATGGCGGCGGCGCAGCAGCTCGCCCGCGCCGGCCACGAGGTCCACGTCTTCGAGCGCGAATCCAAGCCCGGCGGCCTGCTCCGCTACGGCATCCCGGATTTCAAGATGGAGAAGAACTTCATCGATCGCCGCGTCGAGCAGATGCGTGGCGAGGGCGTCACCTTCCATTGCGGCGTCAATGTCGGCGTCGACAAGGCGATGGACGAGCTTCTGTCCGAGTTCGATGCCGTGCTCTATTGCGGCGGCTCGGAGACCCCGCGCGACGCCGGCATCCCCGGCGTCGACTTCGCCGGCGTCCACGACGCCATGCCCTATCTCGTCCAGCAGAACCGCCGGGTCGGCCGCGAGAACATCGACAGCGTCGGCTGGCCTTCCGATCCGATCCTCGCCGGCGGCAAGCATGTCGTCGTCGTCGGCGGCGGCGATACCGCGTCGGACTGCGTCGGCACGGCCTTCCGCCAGGGCGCGGTGAAGGTCACCCAGCTCGACATCCGCCCGCAGCCGCCGGAGAAGGAGGACAAGCTCGCCGTCTGGCCGTTCTGGGCGACGAAGATGCGCACCTCCTCCTCGCAGGCCGAAGGTGCCGTGCGCGAGTTCCAGGTCGGCACGCTTGAATTCGTCGGCGACGAGGACGGCGTGCTCACCGGCGTGAAGTGCTGCCAGGTGGACGATCGCCGCAAGCCGATCGCCGGCACCGAGTTCATCATCAAGGCCGACCTCGCCTTCATCGCCATCGGCTTCCGCGGTCCCTTCACCGACAGCGTGCTGAAGGACCTCGGCGAGCGGCTGACGATCAACACCGACAAGCGCGGTTCCTCCAACGTCGTCGCCAACGACCGCGACTACAAGACCTCGGTCGACAAGCTCTGGACGGCCGGCGACGTCCGCCGCGGCCAGTCGCTCGTCGTCTGGGCGATCCGCGAAGGCCGCCAGGCGGCGCGCGCCATCGACGAGGCGCTGATGGGCTCGACGACCCTGCCGCGCTGAGCGGGCCGGCAGAGCCCAGCCTGAGCAATCGAAACCCCGCAAGCCGGACCGGCCTGCGGGGTTTTCCGTTTTCGAATGCGTGTCCCGGAGGGGCCTCCAGCGGCCGACCGGCGGGCGCCGTCAGGCGGAACTGGCAAACGCGATCAGGTTGCCGTCGGGGTCGGCGACGATGATCGTCTTCGTTCCCCATTCCTCGGTCCGCAACGGCTGGTGAAAGCTTGCGCCGGCGGCCTCGAACTCGGCCGCGAGTGCTGCGGCGTCCTCGACGATGATCGTGGCGCTGAGCGCATCCTCTTCGCTGGCGCGGAAATCGGCGGCGAACGGGGACCGGTCCACCTGGCGCAGGTGCAACTGCACGCCGTCACGGTAGACCTGGGCATAGTAGGGCGGATCGCCGTAGACGAAGGCGACGGTGAAGCCGAGCCGTTCGCCGTAGTAGTCGCAGGCGGCTTCGATGGCGGTGACGTAGAGCTGCGGTTCGACGGCGAGGAAGGTGGAGCGGGTCGCGGCGGTGGACTCTTCGGTCATCGCTCGTCCTGCCGGGCCGGCGCCTGGGTGACGTTGATCGCCGGGCGGAGCTTGTCCAGCCGGAAGTCGTCGACGCGGCCGGCGGGGGCTGCGGCGAAATCGCCCTTCTCGACCATGCGGTCGCGCGGGCTGCGGCCGCTCGTCGTGTCGGGTGCGGCGCCGCCGAGAAGGACCAGGCCGCCGTCGAGCGTCGGATCGGTCAGGCTGATCGGCTGGGTCTTGAGGATATCGGCCGGATCGGCCGGGGCGGTGACCAGCTCGTCCGAAACCGCCTCGCCGCCCTGCTTCTGGCCATCCACGGTCATGGCGTCGCCCAGGAGCCGGCGGATTTCCTTTTCGACGTAGAAGGCGAGCTTGCGCTTGCCCGCCTTGGTCATCGAGACGCCGTCGGAGCCGCGCAGGCGCACCTGCTGGCCGTTGATGTCGGAGCCGGTGACGACGAACTTGCCGTCCTCGTCGACGAAGCCGTCCCAGATGTCGATGAAGGTGCCGCCCGCCTTCTCCACCGCGTTGCGGTAGATCGTGTTGAAGGCGGACATGTCGGCGGTCATGGACGCAGTGGGGAAGGCCGGCATGCCCACCCACAGGAGCGGCACGTCCTTGCCGCGGGCATCGTGTGCGAGCTTTTCGACGCGGCGGGTGTACTCCGCCGTCCAGGTCTCGCTGCGGAATTTCTCCTTCGCGCCGCCGATCGCCATCATCTGCCGGTCGTTGGCGCCGAGGCTGAGGACGACGACCGCCGGCTTGATCTCGTCGATCAGCGCCGGGAGCTGCCGGTCCCAGTCATAGTAGTCCTGGCGCACGAGGCCGGACGAGCCGTTGGTCCGCGCCTCGATCGTCACGCCCGGCATCTGCAGGAAGGCCTCGGTCAGGCCGTCGCCGATGCCGGAGGCGACGAAATCGCCGACGACGAGCACCTTGCGCGCGTCCGCCAGCTTCTCGACCATGACGGGGGCTGCGGGGGCGGCCACCTGCGGCGCCTTGGTGCGGGCCTTGGGCTTCTGGCTCCTCGCCTGGGTGCGGCGGGGCTGCACCCGCTGCTGCGCCCGCGGCTGCACCGTCGCGCGCGGCCGGCGCCGGAACCCGCCAAAGAGAAAGTCGAGCACGGTCCGGCGCTGCACGCGCTCCTGCGCCACGGCGTCCGAGTAGATCGCGGCCGGCGGCACGGCGATCACAAGGCAGGCCAGAAACACCAGCAGGCGGTGGAAGCGTACCATGCGCGGCGGGGTCCTCGTTGCTGTCGGAGCCGGGCTCCCGGCATTCTTGCCGGCAATCATCGCAAATTGCGGGGGATCGGGAAAGCGTCAATGCCGATGGCGGCGTTTTCGTCCAACGGACTGACGAAAACGGGCGCCGGTTGGCGCCCGCCATGTGGCTTGCGGCAGGACCGGGGCTATTTCCGCAGGGCCTGCAGGAGACGGGTGCTCGGCTCGCCGTCCGCCGCCAGGCCGAGCCGGCTCTGGACGGCCTCGATCGCGGCCTTGGAGCTGGAGCCGAGATTGCCGTCGACCTCGCCGTCATAGTAGCCGAGCTGCTTCAGCCGCGTCTGCAGCTCGAACTTCTCGGAAATGTCGAGCGAGCCGTCCGGGCGCGGCCAGCGCTGCTTCACCCCGCCGTAGCCGGCGAGCTGGTCGGCCAGCATGCCGACGCCCATGGCATAGGAGTTGGAGGCGTTGTAGCGCTTGATGACGAAGAAGTTGCGGGTCATCAGGAAGGCCGGGCCGTCTGCGCCGGCCGGCATCAGGAGTTCGGCGCGATCGCCGCCGTTCCTGAAGCCGCTGCCGGTCGGCCGCCTGAAGCCGAGCTTCTGCCACTGGGCCAGCGTCTTGGTCTGGCCTTCATAGGCGCTGCCGCCGCCCGGCGCGACCACCTCGTAGCCCCAGGTCTTGCCCGGCTGCCAGCCGTTCTTGTGCAGGAGATTGGCCGCGGTTGCGAGCGCATCGGGCACCGAGTTCCAGATGTCGCGGTGGCCGTTGCCGTCGGCATCGACCGCATAGAGCAGGTAGCTCGAGGGAATGAACTGGGTGTGGCCCATCGCGCCGGCCCAGGAGCCGGTCATCTCGGCGGCGGGGATGTCGCCGTTCTGGATGATCTTGAGGGCGGCGATCAGCTGGGTGCGGGCAAACTTCGCCCGCTTCGGATCGGCATAGGCGAGCGTGGCGAGCGCGCGCGGCACGTAGTGCAGGCGGTCTTCCTTCGACAGCACCGCGCCGTAGTTCGATTCCATCGACCAGATGGCGAGCAGGATGTTGCGGTCGACGCCGTAGCGCTTCTCGACGGCGGCAAGGGTGCGGCCGTACTTGGCGGCCATCTCCTGCCCGATCTTGACCGTATAGGGGTTCACGCGCGAATCGAGGTAGTCCCAGATCTTGTGCTTGAACTCCGGCTGATAGGCGGCTTTTTCCAGGACGTCGGGGTCCGGCGTCTTGACGCCCTTGAAGGCCTGTTGGTAGGTCGATTTCGAGATGCCGCCCTTGGCCGCCGTCGCGTAGAAATTGGCAATCCACTTCTGAAAGCCGGCATCGGCATGCGCGGCGGTGGCGGGAACCAAGAGAGCCGCGGAGACGAGGATGGCACGTGCGGAGCGGAGGAGCCTGGAATTGCTAAGCTGATGCATCGGTCGTTGGTTCCGTCTTTCGAAAGTTCGACAGGGCGGAGCAGTAAGCTTCCGGTGGAAAGCTCAGCCTACAGACATGAAGTCAACAAATTCTTTACCATGGATTCCCCAGCACGTCTCTCTTTGCAAAATGATAGCAAATTGAAGCTAAGGCAGCACTGAACTAAGCCCCCGATGAACGCGGGGCCAACATGAGGTTGATGATGGCCGAAAAACGCAAGGTACGAAAAGCAGTGTTCCCGGTTGCGGGTCTGGGAACGCGGTTCCTCCCCGCCACCAAGGCGGTTCCGAAGGAAATGCTGACCGTCGTCGACAAGCCGGTGATCCAGTACGTCGTCGACGAGGCGCTGGAAGCGGGCATCGAGCACCTGATCTTCGTCACCGGTCGCTCGAAGGCGGTCATCGAGGACTATTTCGACATCCAGGTCGAGCTGGAGCAGACGCTGCGCCAGCGCAACAAGACCGCCGAGCTGACGCTCTTGGAGAGCATCCTGCCGGTGGCGGGCTCGACCAGCTTCACCCGCCAGCAGGAGCCGCTCGGCCTCGGCCACGCCGTCTGGTGCGCCCGCGACCTCGTCGGCAACGAGCCTTTCGCGCTGCTTCTGCCGGACATGATCATGAAGGCGCCGAAGGGCTGCCTTTCCGGCATGGTCGAGCTCTACGAGCACGACGGCGGCAACGTCATCGCGGTCGAGGAATGCGCACCCGACCAGGCGCACAAGTACGGCATCGTCGGCGTCGGCGAGACGGTCGGCGAGGGTCGCCGCATCACGCAGATGGTCGAGAAGCCGGCGCCCGGCACCGCTCCGTCCAACTTCTTCATCAACGGCCGCTACATCCTGCAGCCGGAGATCTTCTCGATCCTCGCCACGCAGGAGCGCGGCGCCGGCAACGAGATCCAGCTGACCGATGCGATGCTGAAGCTTCTGAAGGAGCAGCCGTTCGCGGCCTATCACTTCAAGGGCGAGACCTATGACTGTGGCGCGAAGGATGGCTTCATCCTCGCCAACGTCGCCTTCGCGCTCGCCCGCGGCGACATCCGCCCGGCCGTCGAGGGACCGCTGCAGGCGCTGCTCAAGAGCCTCCACTGAGGCACACGGTTCCGTGCCTGACCGGCGCGGAACCTTTCCCGGCCAGGGTGAAACCGGCCCGGACACTCTCCACGCATCTTTGAAATGTCAGCGGCGCAGCACCAGGCCGAGGCCGGCACGGGTGACGCCGGTGTCCTCGCTGTTCTTCTGCGTCGTCAGTTCGTAGGAGACGTCGCCGCTGAGGGCGAGGTAGCGGTTGAAGTTCCACGCCAGCCCGGTGCCGATGATGTAGACGTTCTGGTCGGCGGACGAGGCGGTCTGGAAGTCACGCCATTCGTAGGAGCCCAGGAGCCGCGCCACGAGATTGCTCCGCACCTCCTGGGTGATCTCGGTGCTGCCGAGGTAGGAGACGTAGCCGCTTTCGCCCGCCGTCGTCGAAGGCTCGATCGACGTCCTCAGCCCGAGATTGACATTGGTGCCGCGCCGCGGCGACCAGTCGACGGCGCTGTCGGCGGCAAAGGCGTTGATCGCCTCCAGGCGGTCGTCGTCATAGGTCTGGCGGTCGAAGCCGATCCCCAGTTCGCCGCGCAGCTTCTCGCCGAAGTCGAATTCGATGCCGGTGCGCCCCGCATAGAGATCGCCCGAGCGGGCATAGCCGTTCGAATCCCGTGCCTCGTCGTAGTGCACGCGCCCGCCGGACGCCTCGACGAAGGGGATCAGGGCCGGCGAGATCTCGTAGCCGATCCGGGCCGTCAGGATGCCGGTCACGGTGTTGCGGTCCTTCTGCGACAGCGTCGAGCCGTCGGAGAATTCGACATCGCCATAGGTCTCGCGGTCGACCGTTCCACCGAACGTGCCGCGAATCAGGCCGAAGTCGCGCTGGATGCGGGCGCCGCCGGAGAAGTTCTGCACGGCCGACTGCACGGAGGCGCCGGAGACGGCGTTGGGATCGGCCATGTCCTCCCGCTCGAGGCTGTAGCCGGCGGTGAGGTTGGCGGTCGTCTCGCCGGAAAGGTAGAGCCGCAGGTCGGCGCCGATATCCACCTCCGGCTCGGTGTTCTCGCTGTCGGTGAAGTTGCGCTCGTAGGTGCCGGAACCATCGATCGTCAGCTGGTGGCGCGACCAGTCGGAGACGAGCGAGCCGCGCAGCGTGGTGGTGGAGAAGCCGCGGGTGTCGGTCTGGTCACCGGTCTTGGTGCGTTCGTAGCCGATGCCCTGTTCGAGCGATGGCCGCAGCGTGAAGGTGCCGATGCCGATGCCCGGCGGGTCCTCGGAATAGGGGACGGCGCCGTTGCGAAAGCCCTCGACCGAGGCGGTCGGCAGGTTCTGGCGGCCGGCGTCCGGCGCCGCCTCCAGGGCCTTCGTCTCGATGGCGTCGGGAGCGGTCGGGGCGGCCGGGTCGGCCGGCGCGGGGGCGTCGAAGGAGGCGCCCTGCGGGGTCGCCGCAGCCGCGGCGTCGAGCGCCTGCGCAGAAGCCTCCGCGCCCATCGGATCGACGGTGCCCAGCGCAGACGGATCGGCTTCCTGGGCCTGCGCCGGCAAGGTCGCAAGCAGCGAGGCGACAATGAGCGCGCCGGCAGCCCTGTGGTGCGGCGGCGCGGTCGGTCGCACCCTGTCTGATCTGTTCTGCCGGTATGCCATGGGGTTCGCAATGATTTCTGAAATTCCTAATCACAGGTAAAGCAACACGGTTAACGTTCGGTTTCCGTAGCTTACGCTGTGTGACCGGGTCCGGGCCGGCGCCTGATGGACATCGCGAGGCAAAAGCGCTAACAGGCAGCCATGATCAAAAGACAAGCACTCGTGGAAAGCAGCGGCGCGATCGCCTCTGCGATCCGTACCGTCGAAACCGAACGTGCCGGCCTCGATGCTCTGGCCGACGCGCTGAATGGACCCCTCTACGACGCCTTCTGCGATGCGGTGCGCACGATCGGCGACATCCGGGGACGGGTCATCGTCACCGGCATCGGCAAGTCCGGCCATATCGGCACCAAGATCGCCGCGTCGCTCGCCTCCACCGGCACGCCCGCCTTCTTCGTCCATCCCGTCGAGGCCAACCACGGCGACCTCGGGATGATCGGCGCCGACGATGTGATCCTCGCCATGTCCTGGAGCGGCGAGACCTCCGAGCTGCAGGGCATCGTTTCCTATTCCCGGCGCTTCTCGATCCCCCTGATCGCGATCACCTCCGGCGAGCGCTCGGCGCTGGCGCGCGAGTCCGACATCGTGCTCTTGCTGCCCAAGACCCAGGAAGCCTGCCCGCATGGGCTGGCGCCGACCACCTCGACGCTGATGCAGCTTTCGCTGGGCGACGCGCTGGTCGTGGCGCTGCTGGAGGCGCGCGGCTTCACCGCCACCGACTTCAAGACGTTCCATCCCGGCGGCAAGCTGGGCGCGAGCCTCACCCATGTCGGCGACATCATGCACAGCGGCGAGAACATGCCGCTCGTGCCGCTCGGCACGTCGATGCCGGCGGCCGTCCTGCTCCTGTCGCAGAAGCACTATGGCTGCGTCGGCGTCGTCAATGACGAAGGCAAGCTGGTCGGCATCGTCACCGACGGCGACATCGCCCGCAACCTGTCGCGCAATCTCGCCGAACTCGATGTGGACGACATCATGACGCGCACGCCGAAGACGGTGAGGCCGACGACGCTCGCGACCGCCGCGCTCGGGCTCTTGAACCAGCACAACATCTCGGCACTGATCGTCACAGACGAGACGACGCAACCGATCGGCATCGTGCATTTCCACGACCTCCTGCGCATCGGCGTCGCCTGAGCGGCTGAGGCACGGCCATTCGCTGAGCTTTGCGAGCGAACTAGAGAAAGGTCGGCGCACCTGATATCGATGAAGCTTGATCGAGAAAGGGGCGGTATTGGATGACACGGCCGGACATTTCGAGAGAGCCACCGACTGGACCGGTCAGAGATCTCGCTATGGCGCTTGTCGGAGCTTTGCCTCTTGGTAGCCTCTGGCAGTTGCTTGCGGGGAAGCTCTGGGAAGATCCGCGTTGTGCAGCATACCGATATTTTGCCGTTTCATTGGCGGAGCGACTTCGAGAGTTGGAGCAATCCTCATCGCTAGACATTGGTGACGCGCTGAGCAAACCTGAGACACAGCCGTTGCTGTTGAGCGCTTTTGAAACTGCAGCGAAATCAATCGGTGAGAAGAAGCTTGAAGCTCTGAGGAATGCCGCAATTCAAGGGATATTTGAACGCAGCTATCCGTTTGATCTCTCGGTCATGGTGTTTTCGCTACTAGACCGAGTGACGGAGGGGCACGTGCTTATGCTTCATGTTGTCGCAAATCGTGGCGGCCCTGGAAAGGCTCCCCTATACGAAATGGAACTTAGGCAAGTGGGCATAACTACGGAAATGCGGCGCACGAGCGACACAAGTCTCATGGCACATCAGATGACTCTCAACGAGATGATTCTACATGATTTGATCAATATGGGTCTCGTTGGAACTAGGCTTGAAATCGGCCCTGTGCACTCGTGGAGCACTGATCCGTCGCGCAATGCTCCTGCTCGCGTCATGCTCACAAAAAAAGGCCAACTGTTTATCGAGCACATATTTCCAGACAGCGAAGACTAGCTTCGCTATGCCGGCTCTACCGTCAGCTCGCGTCCTGAACTGGCGACGACGCGCACCCGGGTGCCGACTGGCAGGTCGGGGCCGTTGACGCTCCAGACGGTGTCGTCCAGCCGGATGCGGCCGCGGCCCTCGGTGATCGGCTGGTCGAGGGTGGCGGTGCGGCCGATCAGGCTCTGGCCGCGCTGGTTCAGGAAGGGTTCGTCCGTCCGCTTCTCGTTGCGGGCGACCAGCCTGCGGCCGACGAGGACGGCTGCGATGGAAAGGGCGGCGAAGACCAGCCATTGCAGCTGCCAGACCCACCAGTCGGTCTCCCAGAGAAGCAGCGAGAGAGCGCCGGTGACGATGGCGGCAATGCCGATCCAGACGAGGAACACGCCGGGCATCAGCACTTCCAGCGTCAGCAGCACGACGCCGAGCACCCACCAGGCCCAGGGGCCGAGCTCGGCTGCGATCTTGGCGATCATGGCTCAGCTTTCCCGTTGCGTCGTGTCGAACGGATTGCGGACCACGCCGCCTGCCGCGGGCGTCGCGCCACGCGGGCGGGGCGGGACCGGCTGCGGGCCGTCGCCGAAGACCTCGCGGGCGATGGCGCCGATGCCGCCGAGCGAGCCGATCAGCGACGAGGCCTCCATCGGCATCAGCACGATCTTGGCGTTCGGCGCGGTGCCGACGGTGGCGAGCGCCTCGGTGTATTTCTGCGCCACGAAGTAGTTGATCGCCTGCACGTCGCCGGCGGCGATCGCCTCCGACACCATCCTCGTCGCCTTGGCCTCGGCCTCGGCCAGGCGCTCGCGCGCCTCGGCGTCGCGGAAGGCGGCCTCGCGCTGACCCTCGGCCTGGAGGATCGCCGACTGCTTGGCGCCCTCGGCGCGCAGGATCTGGGCGTTGCGGGCGCCTTCGGCCTCCAGCACCTGAGCCCGCTTCTCGCGCTCGGCCTTCATCTGCCGCGCCATCGCATCGACGAGATCCTTCGGCGGTGCGATATCCTTGATCTCGACGCGGGTGATCTTGACGCCCCAGGGGCCGGCCGCATCGTCGACGACATGCAGCAGCCGCTCGTTGATGGCATCGCGATTGGACAGGAGCTCGTCGAGATCCATCGAGCCCATGACCGAGCGGATGTTGGTCATGGTCAGGTTCATGATCGCATTTTCCAGATTGGAGACCTGGTAGGCCGCCTGGGCGGCATTCAGCACCTGGAAGAAGGCGACCGCATCGGCGGAGACGCTGGCATTGTCGCGGGTGATGACTTCCTGGGTCGGGATCTCCAGCACCTGCTCCATCACGTTCATCCGCGCGCCGATCTTGTCGAAGAAGGGGATGATCAGGTTCAGGCCCGGCTGCAGCGTGCGGGTGTAGCGGCCGAAGCGCTCGACCGTGTACTGGTAGCCCTGCGGTATGGTCTTGATCCCGGCAAACAGCAGCCACAGCACCAGGATCACCAGTGCCACGACAAAAATATCCAAACCGTCCAACGACATGCCCCGTCCCCTTCGGCTTTGCGCACGGTGCCCGGTCGTGCGGAAGGGTCCGGGCGGGATTGTGCGCAGATTCAACGCGTTATCCGCGCCACTCTACGCAATCCCCGCCCCAAGGCCAGCGCAATTTCGCCCGTCGCTGCCAGTCGACCCGTCAGGCCGGATCAGATCCAGCCTGCGAGTTCGCGGCGGACGACCTTCTCCAGGACGGCCATGCCGTCGGGGCTGTCGTTCAGGCAGGGGATGTGGGCGAACTTCTCGCCGCCATTGTGGTGGAAGCTCTCGGCCGCCTGGCCGGCGATCTCCTCCAGCGTCTCCAGGCAGTCGGAGACGAAGCCGGGATTGAGGACGGCGATCTTCTTTATGCCTTCCTGCGCCAGCCGCTCCACCGTCTTGTCGGTATAGGGCTGCAGCCACTCCTCCGGGCCGAAACGGGACTGGAAGGTCACCCGCAGCTTCTCCTCCGACCAGCCGAGGCGGTCACGCAGCAGGCGCGCGGTCTTCTGGCACTGGCAGTAGTAGGGGTCGCCCTTGTCGAAATAGGATTTCGGGATGCCGTGGAAGGAGGCGAGCACGACCTCCGGCTCCCAGTCGAGCGTCGAAAGATGGGCGGTGATGGAATTGGCGAGCGCCTCGATATAGGTCGGATCGTCGTGATAGGGCGGCACGGTGCGCAGCGCCGGCTGCCAGCGCATCTTCAGGAGCGCCTCGAAGGCCTTGTCGTTGACGGTCGCGGTGGTGGCGGCGGCATACTGCGGATAGAGGGGAAAGAGCAGGATGCGCTCGCACCCCTGCCTCTGCAGGTGCTCCATGCGCGAGGCGATCGAGGGCTGGCCGTAGCGCATCGCCCAGTCGACGATGACGTCCGGGTGGTCGGCAAGCGCGGTCGCCATCAGTTCCGCCTGGTTGCGCGTATAGGTGCGCAGGAAGCTCTCGTTCTTCTCCTTGTTCCAGATCAGTTCGTAAGCCTTGCCCACCTTGCCCGGGCGGGTGTTCAGCACGATGCCGAACAGGATCGGGTACCAGGCGATCCTCGGCCACTCGATCACCCGCTTGTCGGTCAGGAACTCCTTCAGGTAGCGGCGCATCGAGGCGTAGTCGGTCCCGTCCGGCGTGCCGAGATTGACGAGCAGGACGCCGATCCTGCCGTGCTTGACGGATGGATGATCGGCGGGCTTCGTGGCGGCATTCTGCATGTTCGGGTCCTGTGCGTTCGGTCTGACGGTAGCGGTACCGGCCGGGCGGCAAATCCTAAAACCGTTCTAAAAAGAAAAGCCGGACCGGGGAAGCCCGGGCCGGCGCGAATGTTGAGACAAATTGTCCTTTTATTTGGCCGGGACTTCCAGCTCTGAACCGATGGCGAGCGCCCTTGGTTCCGGATTGCCGTTCGCCTCGGAGATCTTCCGCCACTGGAAGCCGTCGCCATAGGCTTCCTCGGCCAGGTCCCAAAGCGTATCGCCGCGTACGACGACATGCTTGGCGGGGCCGGTCGCCGGCGCGGGCGATGCCGGGGCGGCCGCCGCCGGTTCGGTCGACGTGCCCGGCGCTGCGGGTGCTGCAGCGGCCGTTGCGGCAGAGACCGTGGCGATGCGCCCGTCGGTATAGGGCTTGTACGGCCGGTGGGCGGCGAGGTAGTCGGCGAGCACTTCGTCGAGCGTCGGCCCGAAGTCGTAGGCGTTCGTCGCGGCGGTGGCGAAGATCTTGTAGCCGTCGCCGCCCGCCCGCATGTAGTTGTTGGAGGCGAGCGTGTAGACCTTGGCGGGGTCGAGCGGGACGAAGGCATCGCCCTCCCGCATCTGCACGGAGACGACGCGGCTGCCGGCGGGCTTCGACGTGTCGAAGGTGAATTTCATGCCGGCGACCTGCGGGAAGCGACCGGCGCCGTCCTCGATCTCGCTCAGGCCGTTCTCCAGGGCCGCGACGATGTCGGAGCCCTTCAGGCCGAAGGTCGAGACGGTGTTCTGGAACGGCAGCACGGTGATGATCTCGCCCATGGAGACCGGGCCGGCGTCGATCGAGGCGCGCAGGCCGCCGCCGTTGGTGATCGCGGCGGTGACGCCTTGTCCCTTGGTGCGGTCGAGCAGGGCGTCGGCGACGAGATTGCCCATCTCGCACTCGCCGGCGCGGCAGCTCTCGCGCGTACCGTCGATCGGGGCGGCGGTCTCGGCGACGATCTTCGTCTTCATCTCCTCAATCGGGCCTGCCAGTTCCTTCACCTTCGCTACGAAGCCGGCGTCGGGCGTGAACGCGGCATCGAGCAGGATCGGCGCACCGCTGGCGGATTTCACATTGCCTGCGTCATCGAAAACGACCTTCAGGTCGCCGAGATATTTCGAATAGGCATAGGCCTGGACGATCGGCACGTCGACGCCGGCGGGGTTCCGGACGAAGGTCGGATAGGGGCCGATGGCCTTCTCGTCGGTGTTGGACAGAAGCGTGTGGCTGTGGCCGCCGACGATGACGTCGATGCCGTCGACGGCCCGGGCGATTTCCTGGTCGCGCCGGTAGCCGACGTGGGAGAGGAGCACGATCTTGTTGACGCCCTCGGCCTTAATCGTCGGGATGACGCCCTTGAGATAGGTGATCTCGTCTTCGAAGAAGACGCTCTTGCCGGGGGAGGAGGTCTCGTCGGTGTCGGTGGCCAGCACCGAGACGACGGCGACCTTCTGGCCGCCGATGTCCTTGATCACGTAACCGGGAATGCGGTTGGCGATCGGCGTGTCGGCGCCGGCGACGGTGTTGCCGGAGATGATCGGGAACTTGGCCCTGTCGAGGAACTTCGCCAGTTCCTCCGGGCCGTTGTCGAATTCGTGGTTGCCGACGGCCATGGCGTCGAAGCCGATGCCGTTCATGAAATCGGCGACCGCCTGGCTCTTGTAGGTGGTGTAGAACAGCGAGCCCTGGAACTGGTCGCCGGCGTCGAGCACCAGAACGTTCGCCCCGGCGTCGGAAAGCGCCTTGCGGCGGGTGTCGATCGCCGTCTTCACGCGGGCGATGCCGCCGAAGCATTCGTTCTTGCCCTCCTCCTCGGCCGAGCAGGTGGAATCGTACTTGTTGATCGGCTCGATGCGCGAGTGCAGGTCGTTGATGTGGAGAATGTTCAGTTCGTAGTCGGCGAATGCCGTACCTCCGGACAGGGCCAGCAGGGAGGTGGCCAAGAGGCCGATGCGAATGCAATTCATGGGCAGGTTCTCCTGTTTCCTGCGGGAGGGCCGCTTCTCAGGCAGGCGCCGGGCGGCCTCGGTTCCCGAACGGAACCGATGGTTCCACCGCGCAGGCGCAACTTCAAGAGGAAAACCGATCGGGCCGGCGCCGGCTGTGGAAGAAGGTTAAGCGCCGGCGCCCGGAAGCGCCTCAGCCCCGCATGATCCGCGCCGTGCCGCTGACGCGGATCGAGCTGCCCGGCTCGGCCGGGATCTCGGCATGGAGACGCGAGCGCATGCCCATGTCCTCGCCCTGGACGATCTCGATCGAGCCTTCGTGCGGCCAGCCGAGATCGCGCAGGTATCCGGCAAAGGCAGCGGTTGCGGCACCCGTCGCCGGATCCTCGTAGACGCCGCCGGAGGCGAAGGGGTTGCGGGTGTGGAACAGCCGCGGCGTCTCGGCGAAGGCGAGCAGGATCGTCGCCCAGCCCTCGCGCAGCATCACCGCGCGGGTCGGTTCGAAATCATAGGCCATCGCGGCCAGGCGCTCGCGCGATTTCAGCGCCAGCACGAAATGATCGGCGCCGCCGTTGATGAGGGCAGGGGGAATGGCCGGGTCGAGGTCGTCTGCCGAAAAGCCGAAGAGCGCCATGATCTCGGCGGTCAATGCGGGCGGCGAAGGCCGGCTGCGCGTCGGCGGAGACTGCAGGGCGGCCGAGACGACGCCGTCCGCCTTCGTCGCTTGGACGGAGATGTCGGCATCGTTCAGCGCCAGCGCAAACGTGCCGTCGCCGAATTTCAGGGCGAGGGCGGCGCCGAGTGCGATCGTCGCATGCCCGCAGAACGGCACCTCGATCTTCGGCGAGAAGTAGCGCACGCGCCAGCCGTCGCCCTGCGGCGCGGCGAAGGCCGTCTCCGAAAAACCGACCTCGGCTGCGAGCCGCTGCATGTCCGCAGGCGCGGGCAGCGCTTCCGCGATCAGGACGCCTGCGGGATTGCCGCCGGTCTCGCCTTCGGAGAAGGCTGCGATGCGTTGAATGTCCAAGGTCTTCTCCCGAAGGCGCGGCCGGCTGCGAAGGGGGGCGCTCAGCCCTGGCGGTTCAGGGTGAACTGGGCGCCCGAGCTCGAGGTGCAGTTCAGCTGGCGCGGGGTGACGAGCGAGCAGTTGGCCTTGGAGGCCGACTTGGAGATGTTGGAGAACAGGCTGATCTCGATCAGTCCGCCGGGCTGCTGGACATAGGTGCCGGTCGCCATCGTCGTATTGGTGTCGGTCGTCCGGGTGGCGAACTGGCCGCCGTTGAAGGTGGAGACCAGGCCGTTCGCATCCACCCATGATCCGTCCACGCCCTGCGGCGCCTGGGCGACCGGGGCATAGGTGTTCGCACGCTCCGAACTCTGGCAGGAAGCGAGCGCCGCAGCAGCGGTCAACAGGGAAGCAACGATCAAGGGTTTCATCAGGGACTCCGTAGACTTACCCGGCAAAAGGGTTTCAAAAGTCGGCCCGACCATGCCGCGATCGGGCGGTGAAAGCAAGAGACGCCCCGGAAGGTCGGGTGTTATCCGCCGCAAATGCAAACGCCCGCGCGGCGGCGGGCGTTCCCTTGAAACAGTGTGGTGTTCGCGCCTATCGGAAGAGGATGTTGCGGAACTGCCACGGGTCCTTGGTGTCGAGGTCTTCCGGGAACAGGCCCGGGCGGCCGTCGAGCGGGGTCCAGTCGGTGTAGTGGCCCTCGACCGGGCCGAGATAGGGACGCTGGACCTCGAGGCAGCGGCGGTAGTCCATCTCGTCGGCCTCGACGATGCCGGCCTTGGGGTTCTCCAGCGCCCAGACCATGCCGGCGAGGACGGCGGAGGTCACCTGCAGGCCGGTGGCGTTCTGGTAGGGGGCGATCCTGCGGGTCTCTTCGAGCGACAGGCGCGAACCGTACCAGTAGGCGTTCTTGTCGTGGCCGTAGAGCAGCACGCCGAGCTCGTCGATGCCGTCGACCAGCTCGTTCTCGTCGAGGACGTGATGGACCGGCTGGGCGTTGCCGCCGTTGCCGAACATCTCGTGCAGCGACAGCACGGCGTCGTTGGCCGGATGGTAGGCATAGTGGCAGGTCGGCCGGTAGGTGACGTCGCCGTCCTTGTCGCGGACGGTGAAGAAGTCGGCGATCGAGATCGATTCGTTATGGGTGACGAGGAAGCCGTATTGCGGGCCGGGCGTCGGGCACCAGGTGCGCACGCGGGTGTTGGCGCCCGGCTGCTCGAGGTAGATCGCCGCCTTGCAACCCTTCTTGTGCTTCTTGGCGTTCTTCGGCATCCAGTTCTCGTGGGTGCCCCAGCCGAGCTCGGCCGGCTGCAGGCCCTCGGAGATGAAGCCTTCCACCGACCAGGTGTTCCAGAAGGTGTCGAGCGGCTTCGGACGCTTGGTGCGCTGGGTGTCGCGCTCGGCGATGTGGATGCCCTTGACGCCGACCTTCTTCATCAGCCTGGCCCAGCCCTCGCGGTCGTCCTGCGCAGGGATGTCGTGCTTGATGCCGAGGTCGCGAGCGAGGTTGACCAGCGCCTCCTTGACGAACCAGGACACCATGCCCGGGTTTGCGCCGCAGGTGGAGACGGCGGTGGTGCCGCCGGGGTTCTTCGCCTTCTCCTTGCGCACCGTCTCGCGCAGCGCATAGTTGGTGCGGTCGGCGTTCTTCAGGTTCTTGTCGAAATAGAAGCCGAGCCACGGTTCCACCACCGTGTCGATGTAGAGCGCGTCGTGCTTGCGGCAGAGCTTGATGAGGTCGAGCGAGGAGGTGTCGACCGAGAGGTTGACCACGAAGGCCTGGCCGCCGCCTTCCTTGAGAAGCGGCTTCAGCAGGTCCTTGTAGTTTTCCTTCGTCACGAATTCGGTGACGTGGCGAACACCGTGCTTCTTGAAGATCTCGTCGTCGGCAGCATCCTTGCGCGGTTCGATGACGATGAGGCGGTTCTTGTCGTACTTGAAGTGACGCTCGATCAGCGGCAGCGTGCCGCGACCGATGGAACCGAAGCCGATCATGATGATCGGGCCCGTGATCTCTCCGTAAACCGGATAGCTCGTTTCTGCCATTCTTTCGTTCTCCTGACGGGAAGCGTCCCGATGTCGCAAAAAGAGGGCCGCGCGGCCCTTTTCGATCCGGAGACAGCCTAGAGCATAGAATTCCGTCACAATAAAGTGGGCAGGGCGGCTGCCGCAGGCTTTGCTAGCCGGTCGGGTGCGAGCGCAACAGCTTTGCCAAGGCCGTGCGCCTGTCGATCAGGCCCTTGTAGGCGGCCTGCGGATCGGTCAGTTCCTCGAGCTGGCTTGCGAATGTCTCGGCCACCTCGGCGGCGTTCGGCAGGCTGCGGACGGCCGCCAGCGGATCGTTGTAGATGCGGATGGTGAAGAGGATGTCGCCCGAGGCCGGCAGGCGGCGCAGCGTCTGCCGCTCCACCCGCGCAAAGGTGCGATCGAGCGCGAGGTCGTGGCCGGACGGCAGCGCGCCATGCGCCTTGGAGGCCGGATAGTAGAGGTCGGCGTCCGGGTTGATCGACCAGTTGAAGCGGAAGACGGGACGCTCCACCTGCAGGTTGTCGAACATCCGGTTGATGAGGGCGGCATTGCGGCTGCCGTCGCCGAAATCCGGCACCGGCGCATGGATATCCTCCATCCGCCGGCCGAATTTCTCCGGCAGCGACCAAGAGGAGGGGAAGGAGACATAGCCCGCGACGAGGTGCCAGCCGGTGTCCCGCCTGCGCATGATCACGAGGTCGTCCTGGACGAGCGCGCCTGCTGCGAGGAGCGGCGATACGTCCGGATCGTCCAGCCGGACCTTGCGGCCGCCGGCCCCGTTCTCGATGACGATCGCCTCGCCGTCACGGTGATAGCGCTGCGGATGCCGTCGCGTGACGAAACCGGCGACGAGGTCCAGAACCTCGGCCTGCGCCTCCCGCGTGCCGTCCTCCTCGACGAAGACCTGGTCGCGGTGCTGCGCCAGCACGCGCTCCTTTTCCGCAAGGTAGCGTTCGATCTCGTCGTCCGGCTCCAGCCAGCGGTCGGGGTCGAGCTGGCCGAGACCGATCGTGAACAGGCGGGCGGAGCCGTCATAGGGTGTGTAGGCGGGCTGGGTCATGCGAGCCGTGATCGATCGCTGCGATGCCCATCCGATTGTGAAAGGGCGCGGGGTCGTGCTATTCTGTATACATCGTATTTAAGGGTATACGCCATGTCTCAGAACGTCATTTCGCTGCGGGTGTCCGACGAGATGAAGGAACGGCTGGACCAGTTGGCGGCGGCCACGCGGCGGCCGCGATCATTCCTCGCCGAGGAGGCGCTTGCCGAGTATCTCGACCGGCACGGCTGGCAGGTCGCCGCCATCGACGAGGCAGTCCAGGCCGCAGGCGACGGGCAGTTCGCCACGCACGAGGCGGTGTCCGACTGGTTGTCCAGCTGGGGCACGGACAGTGAGAAGCAGCCGCCGGTTGCCGGAGCTGTAAAGCGGCAGCGATGAAGGTGATATGGGCGCGCCTGGCCCTTGCCGATCTCGTCGCCATCCGCGCCTATATCGCCGAGCACAATCCGGCAGCCGCCAACGGCATCGCACGTCGCATCCTCCATGCCGTCGAACTGCTGCAACAGCAGCCACATCTCGGGCTTCCGACTCATCGGACCGATGTCCGCCGTCTGATTGTGGCCGGCACCGTCTATTCGCTGCCCTACCGCGTCGAGGACGGCGTCATCGAAATTCTCGAGGTGTTCGACGGCCGGCAAAGGGCGCCGCGCACGGATCTGGGCAATGAAGAAGGGGGCTGAGCGCCCCGAGGCCTTCGTCGCCAGTTTGCTCAAGGGCTCAGCCTTGCCGCAATCAGCCCGCGTAGCGAGTTGCCGACGAACAGCCGGCCCGCCGCCAGGTCGCCCGCCTGCAGCATTGCCTCCCGCGCCCGGCCGCTTGCGATCAGGTCCTCGCGCAGCACGCCGGCGAGCAGGCCGCAGGCGAGGGTTGGCGTCTTCAGGATGCCGGTGCCGTCGTCGACAAAGACAGAGGTGATGGTGCCCTCGCAGACCTCGCCGCGCTCGTTCAGGAGCAGCACCTCGTCGGCTGCGCCTGCGGCGAACTCGGCGCGGGCCGCCTCGTAGGCGGTACGGCGGGAGGTCTTGTGGCGCAGCAGCGGGTCTGCGGAGGAGAGCCGGGTCCTAGCGATCCCGACCGTCCAGGTCGCATCGGCTGCGAGCGGCGCGAAGGGCGCGGTCTTCACCTCGATGCGGCCGTCGCCGAAGAGTTCGAGGCGGACGCGAAGGGGGGCGGGCTGCGCGGTGGAGGGGAGTGTGGTCGCGGCGTTTCCGGGTGCACTTGCCGCATTGGCGACAGCCGCCTTCACCGCCTGCGTCAACGCCGCCTGCGCGCCCTCGGCGCCCGGCAGTCCGAGGGCTGCGGCCGAGTGCCCCAGCCGGGCCAGATGCCGTTCCAGCCGGACGAAGCCCGCCTCCGGCTCCCAACGCAGCGTCTCGATCAGCGAGAGATCCATTGGTCCCCCACGGCAAAGCGCGCCTTCAGCAGGCATTCCTCGTATTCGGCCTCGGCGGTGGAATCGAAGACGATGCCGCCGCCGACGTTGAAGACGGCCTCGCCGCCCGGAAAAAGCGAGATCGTGCGGATCGCGACGTTGAACTGCATGGTGCCGTCCGGCGCGATCATGCCGATCGCGCCGCAATAGGCGTCGCGGGGGCCGGCCTCCAGATCGTGCAGGATCTCCATCGCCCGCATCTTCGGAGCACCCGTCACCGAGCCGCAGGGAAAGAGGGCGGCGAAGATGTCGCGCAGGGATGTGCCGGCCACGAGCCGGGCGCGGACGTGGCTGACCATCTGGTGCACGGTCGGATAGGTCTCGATCGCGAACAGCTTCGGCACCTCCAGCGTGCCGACCTCGGAGATCCGCGAGATGTCGTTGCGCAGCAGGTCGACGATCATCCGGTTCTCGGCCTGCGACTTCGGGTCGGCCAGCATGGCGGCGACGATCGCCTCGTCCTCGGCGGCGCTCGTCCCGCGCGGCGCGGTGCCCTTCATCGGATGCGTCTCGATGACGCCGTCGGCATCGACGCGGAAGAACAATTCCGGCGAGCGCGACAGCAGGATCGGCCCGTCGAGCGAGACCAGCGCGCCGTACTTCACCGGCTGGCGCTCGATCAGCGACCAGAAGGCCGCGACGGGATCGCCGTTCCAGCGGGCGCGGACCGGCATCGTCAGGTTCGCCTGGTAGCAGTCGCCCTCGCGCAGGTGGCGGTGCAGCCGGTCGAAGCGGCGGCGATAGGCCTCGAGATCCCATTCGGCTTTCGGCTCGGCCAGAAAGGGTTCGTTCTCGGTCCGGTGTCTCGGCATGGCGAGCGGATGGTCGTCCGCGGGCGCCTCGAAGATGCCGAAGCTCATCAGTGGCGTCTCGCGTCCCTCGACCGCGAAGGGCGCGAGCTTCGGCTCGAACAGGTGGCCGGCCTCGTAGCTCATGAAGCCGGCGATCCACTTGCCGTCCGCATGCGCCGCCTGCAGGGCGCGGAAGGCGGGCTCGAAATCGGCCCGCCGGCGCACCGTCACCGTCGCGATCGGATCAACGAACACCGTCGTCCTGTCTTCGCGGTCGTCGCGCAGGAGCACAAAGCGTGGGCGATCGGTCATCTCTTCGGCACTCGGATCTCTTTGTCCTGCCGCGCCTTGCTCTTTGCGGCGCGGCGCGGTCGGTGTCAGGCGTCCCTATCAAGCGCCTCCAGCTCGTCGATGAGCCCTTCGATCATCGACAGGCCCTTGCTCCAGAACGACGGGTCGGCGGCATTGAGGCCGAAGGGGCGCAGGAGATCGGAGTGGTGGCGGGTGCCGCCGGCCTTGAGCATCTCGAAGTACTTCTCCTGGAAGCCGCTCTCGGCCTGCTGGTAGACGGCATAGAGCGAGTTCACCAGGCAGTCGCCGAAGGCATAGGCGTAGACATAGAAGGGCGAATGGATGAAGTGGGGGATATAGGCCCAGTAGGTCTCGTAGCCCTCGGATATCCGGATCGCCGGGCCGAGGCTGTCTGACTGGACGGAGAGCCAGAGTTCGCCGATCTGCTCGGCGGTCAGTTCGCCCTCCTTGCGGGCGGTGTGGACCTTGCGCTCGAACTCGTAGAAGGCGATCTGGCGCACGACCGTGTTGATCATGTCCTCGACCTTCTGGGCGAGCATCGCCTTGCGCTCGCGCTTGTCCTTCGTCTGGTCGAGCAGCGAGCGGAAAGTGAGCATCTCGCCGAAGACGGAGGCGGTTTCGGCGAGCGTCAGCGGGGTGGAGGCCATCAGCGCGCCCTGGCCGGCGGCGAGTACCTGGTGGACGCCGTGGCCGAGTTCGTGCGCCAGCGTCATCACGTCGCGCGGCTTGCCCATGTAGTTGACGAGCACATAGGGGTGGGCCGAGGGCACGGTCGGGTGGGCGAAGGCGCCGGGCGCCTTGCCGGGCCGCACGGGCGCATCGATCCAGCTCTCGTCGAAGAAGCGGCCGGCGATCGCCGCCATTTCCGGCGCGAAGGCGCGGTAGGCGGAAAGGACGGTCTCCTTCGCGTCGCTCCAGGGGATCAGCGTGTCGGGGGTCTCCGGCAACGGCGCGTTGCGGTCCCAGAATTCGAGCTGTTCCATTCCGAGCCACTTCGCCTTCATCGCATAGTAGCGGTGCGACAGACGCGGATAGGCCTCGCGCACGGCGGCGGCCAGCGCGTCGACCACCTCTCGCTCGACGCGGTTGGCCAGGTGCCGGCTGTCGGCGATGTCGTCAAAGCCGCGCCAGCGGTCGGCGATTTCCTTGTCCTTGGCGAGCGTGTTGGTGATGAGGGTGAAGGTGCGGATGTTGTCCTCGAAGGTCTTGGCCAGCGCCATCGCGGCCTTGCGGCGGGTCTCGCCGCTCACATCCTGCAGAAGGTTCAGCGCCACCTCCAGCGGCACGTCCTCGCCGTCGACCTCGTAGCGCAGCGAGGCCATGGTCTCGTCGAACAGCCGGTTCCAGGCGGCGGCGCCGGTCATCGACTTTTCCAGGAAGAGCTGCTCGGTGCGGTCGTCGAGCTGGTGCGGCTTCTCCTTGCGCAGGTCCTCGATCCAGGGGCGGTAGTGGCC
Source organism: Mycoplana sp. MJR14 (assembly GCF_029210525.1). NCBI lineage: Bacteria > Pseudomonadati > Pseudomonadota > Alphaproteobacteria > Hyphomicrobiales > Rhizobiaceae > Mycoplana > Mycoplana sp. MJR14. The sequence continues at coordinate 239,367 of NZ_JARGEO010000005.1, read as the reverse complement.
CGCGACCTTGTCGTCGCGGAGACAGGCTTCCAGGCGCGCGTCGTCTATCCTGTTCAATTCCAAGGCGAAAAACAGAAGGTGCGAGGAGATGTCGGTGATCTTCGACTGCACGTCGCCGTAGAACTTGCCGTTGGCCGGGTCGGTGGTGTTGGAGAAGTAGGTCAGCCCGGCGAAGGAGGAGATGCGGCCGAGCAGGTCGTCCAGCGCCTCGAACTCCTTGACGGCCTGGCCGATGCCATCGGCGCCGGTCTTGCCGGCGGCCTCGTCGAGCCGGCCCTTCCACCTGGCCTCGAAGGCCAGCGCATCCGTCTCGCCACGCTTCAGGTCGGCGGCAAACTCCGGCGCCTTGGGCGAAGCATAGAGATCGCCGAGGTTCCACAGCGGAAGCTCGCCGAGATCGCCGGACAGGGTTCCGGCCGAGGCGCCGGCGGTCGCGGTCGCGGTCGCATGGTGGATCTGGGGCGAATTTCTGAAGATGGGCATCGGTTGGCCTCGTGTCTGATGCGATTGGCGTTTGCTTGCGTCGTCGTTGGTTAAAATGCAAGCCTTTCTCAAAACGGCATGTTCAACCCTTTGTGCCAAGGTCCGTCGGTATTGTTGTGCCAACTCTGCGCATGATGCGTGGAGGGCAAGGAGATGTACCAATGACGGCCCACATTCTTGTCATCGACGATGATCCTGTCCAGCGCAGGCTTCTGAAGAACATGATCGAACGCAACGGCCATGTCGCGCACATGGCCGAAAACGGCCGACAGGGCCTGGACGTTCTCGACCGCAAGGGCGGTCTCATCAGCGTCATTCTGCTCGACCTGATGATGCCCGAAATGAATGGCAGCGCCTTCCTCGATGCGCTCGCCGAACGCGAGATCGCCATTCCCGTCGTCGTCCAGACCGGGCAGGGCGGGCTCGAGACCGTGGTGATGGCGATGCGCGCCGGCGCGTTCGATTTCGTCGTCAAGCCGGTGTCGCCCGAGCGGCTCGGCGTCGCCATCGACAACGCGCTGAAGCTCGAGCAGCGCGACTATCGCGGCCGCACCACCCGCCGCGTCCGCAGCGAGGCGGTGCAGTTCGACGACATCGTCTCGGCGAGCCCGGAGATGCTGCGGGTGATCGAACTGGCGCGCCGGGCGGCGCAATCGAACATCCCGGTGGTAATCGAGGGCGAATCCGGCGTCGGCAAGGAGATGATCGCCCGCGCGATCCAGTCGGCCAGCGACCGGGCCAGCAAGCCGTTCGTCACCGTCAACTGTGGTGCCATCCCGCACAACCTCGTCGAAAGCATCCTGTTCGGCCACGAGAAGGGGGCGTTCACCGGCGCCACCGAGCGGCACATCGGCAAGTTCGCCGAAGCCGACGGCGGCACGATCTTCCTCGACGAGATCGGCGACCTGCCGCTCGAGGTACAGGTCAAGCTGCTGCGCGCCGTGCAGCAGGGCGAGATCGAGACGGTCGGGGCGCGCTCTCCGCAGAAGGTCAACGTCCGGCTGATCTCGGCCACCAACAAGGACCTGATCACCGAGGTGAAGGAGGGCCGCTTCCGCGAAGACCTCTACTACCGGCTCAACGTCTTCCCGATCACGATCCCGGCGCTGCGCAAGCGCAAGGAGGACATTCCGGTGCTCGTCCGCTCGTTCGTCGAGCGCTTCGCGGGCGAGCAGAAGCTGGCGACGCCGCTGACGGTCTCGTCCGCCGCCCTGGCGCTGCTGACGGCCTTCGACTGGCCGGGCAACATCCGCCAGTTGGAAAACGCGATCTTCCGCGCGGTCGTCCTCGCGCAGGGTTCGGAACTGCACACCTCCGATTTCCCGCAGATCGCCACGCAGGTGCCCGGCCATTCGATCTCCGCCGAGGGGACGGTGTCCTGGGACGTGGCGAGCGCGCCGCCCGCGCCCCGGCTCGCGTCGGTCCGGCTGCCCTCGGTCTATCCCGAGTTCCGCAGCGAGGAGCAGGCCGAATCACGTGCGCCGGCGGTCAACGAGAACACGATCCCGAGCCTCGACGGCGGCGGCCAGGTGCGCCGGCTAGCCGATGTAGAAGAGGAACTGATCCGGTTTGCCTTGAAGTTCTATCATGGCCAGATGAGCCAGGTTGCCCGCAAATTGGGCATCGGCAGGTCGACTTTGTATCGAAAACTCAAAGATTATGGCATCGATCCAGATAATCCGTTAAGGGAAGTAGCCTGAATTCAGTTGATTTCTCAATCGCCTCGTGCTTTTCCGGTTGCCGTTCATGCCTTGTTAGTGGATCGTTCACTATAAGGGTACTGTATTGGCGACTGTGGCGGATTTGCCATGCTGTTACCGCAATTGGTCGTCATCTGAGCTATCAGGGACGACCATTGTCCGCAGGACGGGGATAGAGTTGGCAAATTTTATCGGATCGATGACGCTCCGGGGAGCCAGCGCGCTAGCCATGTGCAGGGCGGCGCTGGCGAGGACGCCCAAGGTTCTGACCATCGCTGCCATGGCCGTTTCGCTCGTCGTTCCGGCCCTGGTCCCCTCGGCGACCGATGCCGCCTCCGGCACCCGCACGCTGAAAGTCTATTTCGTCCATACCAATGAAAAGGCGGAGATCACCTTCAAGCGCAACGGGCGCTACGACCAGAAGGGTCTCCAGCAGCTCAACCGTTTCCTGCGCGACTGGCGCCGCAACGAGCCGACGAAGATGGATCCGCGGCTCTTCGACCTCATCTGGGAGGTCTACCAGAAGAGCGGCTCGCGCGCCTATATCCACGTCGTTTCCGCCTATCGTTCGCCCGCCACCAACTCGATGCTGCGTTCGCGCTCGAAGGGCGTGGCCAAGAAGAGCCAGCACATGCTCGGCAAGGCGATGGACTTCTACCTGCCCGACGTGAAGCTGAAGAAGCTGCGTGAGATCGGCATGAAATTCCAGGTCGGCGGCGTCGGCTACTATCCCACCTCCGGCTCGCCCTTCGTCCACATGGACGTCGGCAGCGTCCGCGCCTGGCCGCGCATGAGCCGCCAGGAGCTGGTGTCGCTGTTCCCCGACGGCAAGACGATGCACGTCCCCTCCGATGGCAAGCCGCTGCCGGGCTACCAGCAGGCGGTCGCCGACTACAAGCGCCGGGTCGGCGCGGACGCCGTTCAGGTCGCCGGCGGCGGATCGGCGGACGAGAAATCGACCGGCAAGCGCCGGAACTTCTTCGCGGCCCTCTTCGGCGGCGGCGGGGATGAAGACGAAGAACCCACGGCCATTGCCAGCGCCGAGCCGCTGGAAGAGGCCAAGCCCGCCGCACGCGCCGGCGCTGCCGCAACGGCGGAAGCCCTTCCGGGCGTCGGCGGCTCTGCGCCTTCCGACGCGACGCCGGAAGCGCGGCCGACGGTCACCGAAACCGAAGTCACCGAGACGCAGATCGCAGAGCTCAACGCGCCGATCCCGCTGGTCCGGCCCGCCTTCCGCGACAATGCCGCTCCGGATGCCGCAGCACCCGCCGCCTCCGAACTGGCGCTGGTCCCGCCGGCGGCGAACAATGCCGCGGCCGCGCTCGCCGCCGCCGAGCCGGCGGCGCCGGTGGCCGCCCTGCCGCAGAGCGAATTCGCCGACCTCGGCGCCTACAAGGTTCCGGTGCCCCAGATGCTCGGTCCCCGCACGCTTCCCGGCGAAGCCGAGCCGGGTGCGATGACGGCGGCGCTGATCCCCGTTCCGGGCTCGCGTCCGGGTGACGATGCCGCCTGGCTTGCGGTGGCGGAGGCCGATGTCGGCGTCCCGAACCAGGCCGGCGCTGCCGATGTCGCCGTGGTCGCCGAGGCCGAGGCCGAGCCCGACGCCGGGATCTCGGCAGAGGCTGCGACGCGCGTCGCGCTCGCGGTGCCCAGCGACGAGGGCGCGGAGGAGGAGGCCGTCGAACTGGCCGCCTTCGTGCCGCGTCCGTCCGGTGCCGCGCGTGAAGCGCTGACCGCCTTCGACGTTCCGGTCAACGAGGTGCCCGCCAAGGGCGGCCGTCCGAAGAAGCAGGATGCGGAGGCTGCCGCGCGCGGGGCGATCCGCACCGAGCCGAAGCTGACCCAGAAGATCATCTCGCAGTGGGCGCTGACGCAGGGCCGGGTCGCGACGCTGTCGAAGCCGGTGAAGGCGCCGCGTTTCGTCAGCCGGTCGATGCGCGAAGCCCCGACGACCGTCTACAAAGCCGGTTTCCAGCCGGAGACGGCGAGCATCGACGCCGGGCGCTTCAGCGGCACCGCCGTCAATTTCATGGAAGTGCGGAAGTTCTCCGAAACCGACTGACGGTCGCGCCTTCGGACCGATACGAAAAAGCCCGCCGAACCAGGTCCGGCGGGCTTTTTCGTGCGACCTTGCGGTCGGCCTGTCATTCTTCCGGCGGCAGGTCGACCATGCCCAGCGCCTGCAGGTAGGTATCCAGGATCGCCTCCTGCTCCATGCGCTCGTCCTTGTCCTGCTTGCGGATCTGGATCACCTTGCGCAGGATCTTGGTGTCGAAGCCGACGCCCTTGGCCTCGCCGTAGACATCCTTGATGTCGTCGGCAATCGTCTTCTTTTCTTCTTCCAGGCGCTCGATCCGCTCGATGAAAGCACGAAGCTGGTCGCGGGCGACGCCGTGAGCATCGGACATGGTCTTCTCCTTGACTGGGGAAAAATGAATGGACGTGATGGCGTGATCTGCCGCGAAGTTCCGGCGAGATCAAGACCTATCCGCAGGGCCGCGGCAATTTTCGCGGCTTATACAAGATACCCACGCTATCCGCGCCCGGCCGTTGCCGCATCGCGGGCGGGTTTCGCCGCGGCGAAACTCCGGCAGGTGCAAGGAAGCGGGTGCGGCCCGTCATTCGTGCGGGCGGTTGACCTCGAAAGCGGCCTTCTGCTCGGCGCTCGCTTCCTTCTGGTGCAGCTCGCGCCAGGCGTCATAGGGCATTCCGTAGATGATCTCGCGGGACTCCTCCTTGTCCATCGCCACGCCCGCGGCATTGGCCGCCTCGCGATACCAGTTCGACAGGCAGTTGCGGCAAAAGCCGGCGAGGTTCATCAGGTCGATGTTCTGCACGTCCGTGCGCTCGCGCAGGTGCGACACGAGCCGCCGGAAGGCGGCGGCCTCGAAGGCCGTGCGTTGTTCTTCGCTGAGTTCGTCCATGTCGGTCCTCCGTGGGCGCGATGCCTGCTGGTCGTCTCGCCCGGTTTCGATCCCCGGCCGGTCAGTAGGGCCCGGTGCGGGAGGGGAATATCTGATAGGTGTGAAGCGCTTCGTCGGCGTTCAAGCGGGCAAGGATCGGGGCGAGCCGCTCCGCCCATCGCGCGATGCCGGCGGGATCACCGATCTCGTCCTGGCGCACCTCGATCAGGGCATGCGGGATGCCGGTCTTCATGCAGTGGCGGAACATGGTGTCGCCACGCAGGGCTCCGTCATAGGGCTCGTTGCTGGCGGTCTGGACGCCGGGAATGGCGGCCAGTTCGGACAGCAGCGGGTCGACGGCGCGATGGTCGCTGTCCCACAGCACGGTGATGTGCCAGGGGCGCGGCATGCCCTTCCAGGACGGGGTGAAGGAGTGCAGCGAGATCACCAGCGGTGCCAGGCCGCTCGCCGCCGCCACCCTGCCGATCGTCTGCGACACGGCGCCATGGTAGGGGCGGTGGTAGGTCTCGAGCCGGTGCTGCCATTCCGCCTCCGTGATCGGGTGGTTGCCGGGCACGATCGCACCGTCGGAAATCCGCATGATCAGGGTCGGGTCGTCCTCGCCACGGTTGGGATCGATCAGCAGGCGCGAGAAGCGGCTCATCACCGCGGGCACGCCGAGCCGCTCCGCCAGCGCCCGCGTCAGCCCCTCGATGCCGATGTCGTAGGCGATGTGGCGCGCAAAGGCGGTTTCGGGAAGACCGAGGCGGTCGTAGGCCGCAGGGACGCGGTTGGTCGCGTGGTCGGCGAGAAGGACGAGGCCGCAGCGCGCGTCCCCGTCGAGGATCTCGAACGGGCTGTCATCCGTTTGCAGGGTTTTCATGCGATCTCTTCGTCATGGACGTCAGAGACTTGATGGCATGGGCACACGGCAATCGCAAGTCGATGGGGGAAGATCGATTCCCGGCGAATTGGGGCGGTGCGGATGGGCCGGATCGCAATATAATCGATTAGAGTTGCGTTGACATTCGCGCCCTGCCGTCGCAAGAAAGCGCGTGACCAAATCAACGGAGTTCCCATTGGAAGCCGTGCCAGATCATTCGCACTCACGTCCCCTCCGTTCGGCGCCCGGCCTTTCCTGCCTCGGCCTGTTTGCCGCTGCCGCATTCTTCACGCTTGCAGCTCCGGGAGCTGCACATGCGGACTTCCGGGTCTGCAACGGGACGCAGAACCTGGTCGGCGTCGCGATCGGCTACCGTGCCACCGAAGGATGGGTGACCGAAGGCTGGTGGCAGATACCGGCTACGACCTGCGCCACGCTGATCGAGGGCGAACTGCAGTCCCGCTACTACTACCTCTACGCGGAGGACGCCGCCCGCGGCGGCCGCTGGACGGGGGAGGTGAACATGTGCGTGGCCGAGAACGAGTTCAAGATCACCGGCGTTCAGGACTGCTTCGCCCGCGGATTCCAGAAGATGGGATTCAAGGAATATGACACCGGGCGCCAGGGCAGCTGGATGGTCCAGCTCTCCGACACGCCTGGCCCCCAGGAAAGCCAGAATTGATGAAGCGGAACAGAAGAGTAAAGATCCTCGCCACGCTCGGACCGGCCTCGGCCGAAGAAGAGATGATCCAGAAGCTGCATGAGGCGGGGGCCGATCTTTTCCGCATCAACATGAGCCATGCCAGCCACGACCTGATGCGCACGCTGATCAGCCGCATCCGCGCCGTCGAGGCCCGCTGTGGCCGGCCGATCGGCATCCTGGCCGACCTGCAGGGGCCGAAGCTCCGCGTCGGCAAGTTCAAGGACGGCAAGGTCGACCTGACGCCGGGCCAGACCTTTACGCTCGACGACCGCGACGAGCCGGGTGACGCGACCCGTGTCTTCCTGCCGCATCCGGAAATCCTCGAAGCGGTCAAGCCCGGCCATCGCCTGCTGATCGACGACGGCAAGCTGCACCTGCGCGCCGACGAGGCCGACGGCACGAAGATCGTCTGTACGGTGATCGCCGGCACCAAGATTTCCGACCGCAAGGGCGTCAGCCTGCCCGACACGCTGCTCGGCGTCGGGGCCCTGACCGAGAAGGACCGCGCCGACCTCGACGCGGTGCTGGCGACCGGCAGCGTCGACTGGGTGGCGCTTTCCTTCATCCAGCGTCCCGAGGACTTGGCGGAGGTCCGCAAGGTCTCGCGCGGCCGCGTCGGGCTGATGTCGAAGATCGAGAAGCCGCAGGCGATCGAGCGCATCGACGAGATCATCGAGCTTTCGGACGCGCTGATGGTCGCCCGCGGCGACCTCGGCGTCGAGATGCCGCTGGAGGCGGTGCCGGGCCTGCAGAAGCAGCTGATCCGCGCTTGCCGCCGCGCCGGCAAGCCGGTCGTCGTCGCCACCCAGATGCTGGAATCGATGATCTCCGCGCCGGTTCCGACCCGCGCCGAGGTTTCCGACGTCGCCACCGCTGTGTTCGAGGGCGCGGACGCCATCATGCTGTCGGCCGAATCGGCCTCCGGCGAATATCCGGTGGAAGCCGTCTCGACGATGGCCTCGATCGCCAGCAAGGTCGAGCGCGACCCGCACTATCCGGGCATCATCTACGCCCAGCGCACGCCGCCGGAGGCGACCGGCGCCGACGCCATCTCGCTCGCCGCCCGGCAGATCGCCGAGACGCTGAACCTGTCGGCCATCGTCACCTACACCTCGTCGGGCACGACCGGCCTGCGGGCCGCCCGCGAGCGGCCGGAAGTGCCGATCCTGGCCCTGTCGCCGATCATCGAGACCGCGCGCCGGCTGTCGGTCGTCTGGGGCCTGCACTGCGTCGTCACCGGCGATGCCGAGGACCTCGACGACATGGTCAATCGCGCCTGCCGCATCACCGTCAGCGAAGGCTTCGGCAAGCCGGGCGACCGCATCATCATCTCCGCCGGCGTGCCGCTCGGAACGCCCGGTGCGACGAACATGCTGCGCATCGCCTATATCGGCTCGGACGGCGCCAGCGGCGTCTGAGCCGCCGGCATTCCGATCCACGCATCGACCTTCAGGCGGGCGATCGCCCGCCTACCCCCTGCAGGGTTGACGTCGGCCGCGTTGGGGCCCGCGCACGCAGGCTTCCCGCGTTGTGCAGGGGCGCGACCGCCCTGTCGTGCTTTGACCGTGGGAGAGGGGTCCGTGGCGCGATGTATCCGCTCGGATCGAGGCCCGAGGTTCCTGACCCTGAGATTTTGAGATCGCGCTCAGCCCTGGCGGCTACGTCCGGCTGCCCGCGAGCTTGTCCGCGAGGTCGCCGAGCGATTTCTGGGCGCGGCGCTCGGCCGGGTAGATGTCGAGGAAGCGCTGCCAGGCATCCATGGCGAGCTCGTCGCGACCGTAGCTCGTGAGGATCGTGGCCATGCCGGCGATCGCGCCGAAATGGCGCGGCTCGAGCGCCAGGACGTGATTGATGTCCGACATCGATTTCCGGTAGTTGCCGGCCTTGAAATGCAGCGTGGCGCGCTGGTTCCAGCCCTCGACATAGGTGGGAGCGAGCTGGATGACCTCGTCGAGGTAGTCGAAGGCGGCCGTGTCCTTGCCTTCGGCCATCGCCTTGTCGGCCTGCTGCATCAGCAGGTTCACCGTGGCGCTGCCCGAATCACGCCATTCGAGGCGTATGCTGTCGGAGATCGCCTTGGCCTTCTCCTGGTTGCCCTCATGCTTCAATTCGTCGAAGAGGGCGTCGATCCGCTCGGAAGGGCTGGTATCGGCGGGGACATTCTCGGTGACCGCAGCCGTGTCGGGGGTCTGGGCGAGCGTGCCGATCGGCGAAGCGGCCAGGACGAGAAGGGCGGCAAAAACAGATTTGGAGCGCATGCGGTCATGCTAAACCGCATACGCTCCAAAGCAAATCACTATCTTGCTAGGGCAAGGCGGAAACCGCCTGCGCCCCCGGCTCAGCCCTGGCGGGCCTTGAAGCGCGGGTTCGACTTGTTGATGATGTAGACGCGGCCCTTGCGGCGAACCAGACGGTTTTCGCGGTGGCGGGTCTTGAGAGACTTGAGCGAATTCTTGATCTTCATGTTTCTGATCCGCGATGCTGGGGAGGAAGCTTATCCGCCCGAAATCTTGTCAATTAAAAACGCGCCGGCTAGGGCGCGCTCTCAGGTTGGCGCTCGTGTACCTGTTCGTGGGGGTACTGTCAACCGCTCGGCAGGTGATTTGCCGGCCGCACGCCGGGATTTCCACGGCGGGCGGCACTGATTTTCACCGCAGCTCGGTGATGTGGCCCATCTTCCGGCCGGGGCGGGATTCCTGCTTGCCGTAGAGATGGACGAGCACGTCCGCGGTATTGAGCCAGGCCGGCAGCGCCTCGATGTCGTCGCCGATCAGGTTCTGCATCACGCAGTCCGAATGCCGGCGCGGATCGCCGAGACCGTGGCCGGCCACGGCGCGGATGTGCTGCTCGAACTGGGAGATGACGCAGGCGGCTTCCGTCCAGTGGCCGGAATTGTGGACGCGCGGCGCCATCTCGTTGGCGACGATCTGGCCGTCGCCGAGCACGAAGAACTCGACGCCGACGACGCCGACATAGTCCAGCCGATCGAGAATGGCGCGGGCCGCGCGTCGCGCCTGGTCGGCGGTCGCCTCGTTGATCGCGGCCGGCACCGTCGAGGTGTGGAGAATGCCGTCGCGATGGACGTTCTCGGCCGGATCGTAGCAGACGATGGTGCCGTCCTGCGCGCGTGCCGCGATGACGGAGATCTCCCGTTCGAAGGCGACGAGGCCCTCGAGAATCAGCGGAACCGACCCCAGTTCGGCGAAGGCGCCGTCGCGGCTTTCCGCGGGCGAGCGGAACATCCGCTGTCCCTTGCCGTCATAGCCGAGACGGCGGGTCTTCAGCACGCCGATGCCGCCGAACGCCTCGAGTGCGGCGTCGAGGTCGGCCTGGCTGTCGATGGCCTCGAAGGGGGCGGTGGGGATGCCGCATTCGTTGATGAAGCGCTTCTCCACCAGCCGGTCCTGCGAGACTTCCAGCGCCTTCGGCGGCGGAAAGACGGGGACCGACCGCACCAGCCGTTCGGCGGCGGCGACGGGGACGTTCTCGAATTCGTAGGTGACGACGTCGCAGCGTCGTGCCAGCTCGTCCAGCGCCTGCGGGTCGTCATAGGCGGCGACGATCTGGTCGTTGGCAAGCTGGGCGGCCGGGCAATCGGCCTGCGGCTCGAGGATGATCGTCCTGATGCCGAGGCGGGCTGCCGCCATGGCGAGCATGCGGCCGAGCTGGCCGCCGCCGATGATGCCGATCGTCCTGGCCGTCATAGCGGGCCATCCACCGGATAGTCGGCAACGGACGCGCTCTGGTTCTCGCGCCATTCGTCCAGCCGGAGCGCCAGTTCCGGATCGGACAGCGCCAGGACTGCGGAGGCGAGCAGGGCGGCATTGACGGCGCCGGCCTTGCCGATGGCGAGCGTGCCGACCGGGATGCCGGCCGGCATCTGCACGATCGACAGCAGGCTGTCCTGGCCCGAGAGCGCCTTCGACTGGACGGGGACGCCGAAGACGGGCAGCGAGGTCAGCGCGGCGATCATGCCGGGCAGGTGGGCTGCGCCGCCGGCGCCGGCGATGATGATCTTGAAGCCTTCGGCGCGCGCGCTCTTGGCGAATTCGTAGAGCCGATCCGGCGTGCGGTGGGCGGAGACGATCCGCGCCTCGTAGTCGACCTCAAGCGCGTCGAGGGTGTCGGCGGCATTCTTCATCGTCTCCCAGTCGGACTGGCTGCCCATGACGATGGCGACGGGTGGCGTCTGAGGTGTCTTCAACGTGCTTTCCGTTCAGGCGATGATGTCGGGAATGATCTGGTCCTCGATCTTGGAGATCCGGTCCTTGATCACGAGCTTCTTCTTCTTCATCCGCTGGACCCGGAGGGCGTCGCAGCCGACCTGGATCATGGCATTGATGGCGGCGTCGTAGTCCTCGTGTTCCTGTCGCAATCTGGCGATCGCCAACCGCAATTCCGCCTGGTCCTGGTCTGGCATTCTCATTCCCCGTCCCTTACCGATGGCGGTCTGCGCCTGCCATTCGTATGCAGCAAGAAGGCTGCTCCTATCACAAAAGGCAACCTGTCGGGAAGTTATCCTCGGCCACGATTTCGCCTTCGACAAATGAAAAATAGAATGGCAGACTTCGTCTGTTGCAACCTTGCCTCCGGGCGCGCCATCGTCCGGCAGCGAACAAAAGGAAGGAACTGTCACATGTCGATTGAGGCTCATCTTGCCACGCTTGAAAAGAAGCACTTCGCCCTCGAGGAAGAGCTTCACGAAGCAATGACGCGTCCGTCCTACGAGGACGAAGCCATTGCCGACATCAAGCGGCGGAAGTTGCGCATCAAGGACGAGATCGAAAAGATTCGCTCGTCTGCGAACTGATCGAAACGATAGGTTCCAAGGAGGAACGAAGCAGGGGGCCGCCCCGTCATCGCCACCGGTGACAGAAACGGGCCGAAAGGCTTAAATCCATTCAGGAAATATCCTGTCCCGGCTGTCCCTAGGCAGTCGGGACTTTTCGTTTCACCCTTTCGGTCGGAGGGGCAGGCAGTTCCGGCAGCTCAGCTCCAGAACTGGTCGAGCCAGAAATTCAGGCGGTTGAAGCCGGCGGAGTTGATCGCGTAGATGCGGCGGGTGCCCTTGGCCGTGACGCTGACGAGATTGCAGTCGAGCAGGGCCTTGAGGTGCTGGGAGACGGCGGGGCGGCTGATCGGCAGGCCCTGCGACAGCTCGTTGACCGTCTTCGGCGCGCGCCGCAACTCCTCCAGCAGGAACCGGCGGTTCGGGTCGGCAATAGCGGCGAAGGGGTCCGGCGTCACCATCCGGAAAAGTTATGGCATCGCAGCGCAAACGGTCAAGCGTTTTGTGCGCTGCCGCATCGCCGGCGGCCCCGGAAATCCGGGAACTTGAGGCTCAGAAGAGAGCGGCGATGCCGTCGGTGACGAGCTTCAGTCCCGCGGCCAGCGCCATGCCGTACATGAAGGGATAGAAGACGTCCGGCTTCATGCGCTTGACGAGGTAGCCGCCGATCGCGGTCATCGCCATGGCGAGCGGCATCAGCGTCGCCGAGATCGTCAGGTTGGTCGTGTCGAGCTGGCCGAGCGCGAAGTAAGGGACGAGCTTCAGCGCGTTCATGATGGCGAAGAAGCGGACGGCGGCGCCGGTATAGTCACGCGGGGAGAGCTTCAGCGACAGCGCGTAGACCTGGAAGGGCGCGCCGCCGGCGTGGGCGACGAAGCTGCCATAGCCGGATAGCGTGCCGAAGAAGGCGGCGGGGCCGACGCGCTGCGGCTTTGCGGCGATGACGATGCCCTTGCGGACGCGCCACTGGTTGTAGAAGTAGCGGGCGGCGAAGAAGACGGTGATCAGGCCGATGATTAGCCGCAGCGCGTCGCGCGGGACATAGGCCGAGGTCGCCCAGCCGAGCGCGATGCCGAAGATGCCGCCCGGCAGGAGGTAGGCCAGCGTGCGGCGGTCGTTGTGACGGCGCCAGATGAAGAGCGAGACGATGTCGCTGACGATCAGGATCGGCAACAGGATCGCGGCCGCTTGCACCGGCGAAACCACCATGGCAAGGATGGGCACGCCCATCAGCGCCAGGGCCTCGCCCATGCCGCCCTTGGTCAGGCCGACGAGCATGACGGCGGGAATGGCGGCGAAGTATATGCTGGGGTCGATGGACATGCGGGGCGATTGATCCGTTGGTGCAAGCGGTCTATCGGCTTTGCGACAATATTGCGAGGGGGGCGCGAAGGCCCCGCTCCCGAATTCGGAAGAAATGGAAGCCCGATGACTGCAATCGAAGATCGCTGCCGCCTCGTCCTGATCGTGCCGGAGGGCGATGATGCCGCCGCACGCAGGCGCATGCTGGAGGACGCGCTTCGCGGCGGTGATGTCGCATCGGTGATCGTGCCGCAATACGGGCTCGACGACGGCGAGTTCCAGAAGCACGCGGAAGCGCTGGTGCCGGTGATCCAGGCGGCGGGTGCCGCGGCGCTGATCGCCGGCGACACGCGCGTGGCCGGCCGTGCCAAGGCCGACGGCATCCATGTGACCGGCGGGCTGGAGGCGCTCGCGGATGCGATGGAGAAGCATTCGCCGCGGCTGATCGTCGGCGGCGGCAATGCCAAGGACCGCCACCAGGCGCTGGAGATCGGCGAGATCGGGCCGGACTACATCCTCTTCGGAAAGATCGGCGGCGACATCAAGCCGGAGGCGCATCCGAAGAACCTCGCGCTCGGCGAGTGGTGGGCCTCGATGGTCGAGGTCCCCTGCATCGTGATGGGCGGCACCGACCCGGCCTCGGCACTCGCCGTCGCCGAGACCGGCGCCGAGTTCGTGGCGCTCTGCCAGGCCGTCTTCGCCGAACCGGCCAATGCCGCGCAGGTGGTCGCGTCGGTCAACGCGCTCCTTGACGAAAAAGCGCCACGGTTCGAGGATTAAAGCCGTGCGGATGATGAGGGCTTTCGTTCACCGGCCATTGCGGCTGACCACGCTTCTTTGCTGCGCGCTCGCCGCAGCCGCGCCGGCATTCGCTCAAGCCCCCGCAAAGCCCGAGGCCGCACCGGCCGGCGTGAACCCGGCCGCTGTTCTTCCCGGCGTGCCCGGCGCGCCGGTCGCGGGTGGCGGTTCCGGCACGGCGGCGCCCGTGGCCCCGACCGAGATGAGCGAGGACGGCAACGCGGCGGCGCTCGACGGACCGGCACCGGCCGAGCGCAGTTCCCGCCTTCTGGATCCCGCCCAGGATAACGCGGCGATCGGCAGGATCGCGCCGAACGGCGGCCAGGCCGCGCAGCCGGCACCCTCGACGGGCCTCGGCGTGCTTGACCGCATGGGCGCGCCGCTGCCCGACCTTCCCGCCGAGAAGGCCTTCACCGGCAAGGTGGACGAGGCCTACGGGGCCTATCAGCGCGGCTACTATCTGACGGCGATGGACAGGGCGCTGCCGCGGGCCCAGAACGGCGATGCGGCCGCCCAGACGCTGGTGGCCGAATTGTTCGACCAGGGGCTGGGGGTCAAGCGCGACCGCAGCCAGGCCGCCTTCTGGTACAAGCAGGCCGCCGAGGGCGGGGACCCCGCCGGCATGTTCAAGTATGCGTTGCTGCTGATGGAGGGCCGGCAGGTCGAGCGGGACCGCAAGAAGGCCGACGAGTTCATGAAGCGGGCCGCGGACGCCGGCAATCCGTCCGCCCAGTTCAACTACGGCCAGATGCTGGTCGCCGACGGCGCGGCCGACAAGGGGCTGCGCGCGGCGCTGCCCTACTACGAGAAATCCGCCGAACAGGGCATCGCGGATGCGCAATATGCCCTGTCGCAGCTCTACATCAACCTGGACGGCCTGCCGCCGGAGAAGACGAGCCGCGCCCGCGAATGGCTGCTGCGGGCCGCCCGCGCCGGCTTCGATACCGCACAGCTCGATCTCGGCATCTGGCTCGTCAACGGGGTGGCCGGCGAGCGGGACTACGAGGCCGGTTTCAAATGGCTGAAGCGGGCGGCCGACGGCGGCAACGTCGTGGCGCAGAACCGGATCGCCTATCTCTACATCAACGCGCTCGGAACGAAGCCGGACCCGATCGAGGCCGGCAAGTGGTTCGTGCTGTCGCGGCGGGCCGGCCTCAACGACGCCGGGCTCGAGGACTTCTACCTGGGCCTGACCGACGAACAGCAGAAGGCGGCGATCTCGGCCGCCAACAAGTTCCGGGTACGCTAAGCCTGTGGCTCCAAAGAGGCGCCACAGGCGTTAGGGCCGGTTCGCCTGCCTTGCGCGGCGCGAATGGCTCTCCTGCCGCGCGCAGGCTTGAACTTTGAAGGGATTTGTGGTCTTGAGGCCGCCAGACGGGTTTCCGGCCGCTCCGGCCGCGCGGAACCGCAAAAATCTCTACGGAATTCTCAATGAAAATCAGCGGCAGCGAAATCAAGCCGGGCAATCTCATCGAGCACAATGGCGGCCTGTGGGCGGCCGTGAAGTGCAACACGGTCAAGCCGGGCAAGGGCGGGGCGTTCAACCAGGTCGAACTGAAGAACCTGGTGGACGGCACCAAGCTCAACGAGCGCTTCCGCTCGTCGGAGACGGTCGAGCGGGTCGAGCTGGAGAAGAAGGACTTCCAGTTCCTGTTCGAGCAGGGCGACGGCCTCGTCTTCATGGACGTCGATAGCTACGACCAGCTGGAGCTGCAGAAGGAATTCGTCGGCGACCGCGCCGCCTTCCTGCAGGACGGCATGATGGTGACGGTGCAGCTCTACGACGAGAAGCCGATCGGCGTCTCGCTGCCCGACCAGGTCGTGCTGGCGGTCGCCGAAGCCGATCCGGTGATCAAGGGGCAGACGGCCGCGTCCTCCTACAAGCCGGCGATCCTGGAGAACGGCGTTCGTGTGCTGGTCCCGCCCTTCATCGAGGCCGGCGAACGCATTCTGGTCGACACCAACGAAATCACCTATCTTCGGCGCGCCGACTGATAAGATATATCCGCCGGCCCTGGCATCGGACATGCCTGCCCGCCGGACAACTGACAAGGACAGGCCCCGATGGCTCGCTCAGCTCTTCTCAACGTGATGGTCCAGGCTGCCTTCAAGGCCGGCAAGTCGCTCTCGCGCGATTTCGGCGAGGTGCAGAACCTCCAGGTTTCCCTCAAGGGACCGGGCGACTATGTCTCCCAGGCCGACCGCAAGGCCGAGAAGCTGATCCGCGAGGAACTGCTCAAGGCGCGCCCGACCTATGGCTTCCTCGGCGAGGAGAGCGAGGAGATCAAGGGCACAGACGGTGCACATCGCTGGATCGTCGATCCGCTCGATGGCACGACCAACTTCCTGCACGGCATCCCCTGCTTCGCCTCCTCGATCGCGCTGGAGCGCAACGGCGAGATCGTCGCCGCCGTCGTGCTCAATCCGGCGACCGATGAGCTCTATACGGCGGAGAAGGGCGGCGGGGCGTTCCTGAACGATCGCCGGCTGCGGGTGGCGGCACGCAAGGAGCTGTCGGACAGCGTCGTCAGCTGCGGCGCGCCGCATCTCGGCCGCGGCAACCACGGCAAGTTCCTGGTGGAGCTGCGCCACGTGATGGGCGAAGTCGCCGGCGTCCGCCGGATGGGCGCCGCCTCGCTCGACCTCGCCTATGTCGCTGCCGGCCGCTTCGACGGCATGTGGGAGCGGGATCTGGCGGCCTGGGACATCGCGGCGGGCATCCTGCTGATCCGCGAGGCGGGCGGCTTCGTCAGCGACCTCGACGGCGGCAACGCCATGCTGGAGACCGGAACGCTGGTGGCCGGCAACGAGTACATCCGCAAGGCGCTGGCAGACGTCGTCCACCGTCCGGTTCCCACCCGCTGAGGGCTGCCGCGGCGTCCGAAGGCTGCCGGCGAAGCGACCCGCGCGGCGTCCGGCGACGGCGCTTGATTGACCGCAAGTCAATGGCCGAACACCAAAATTCGGCCCTTCAATTCGGCGCAATCTTCCTCTAGGCTCCACACTCAGCAAGAGCAGGAGATGCGGAGACCATGGCAAAGCTGGCGCTGTCGGGGTGGGAGGAGCCGGCCGAGGGCGGGGAGGAATATCCCCACAAGCTGTCGAGTCCGATGCCCTTCTTCTGGACGATGGTGATCTTCCTGATCATCGTCGGGTTCGTGGGCGCCATCCTGTTCCGCCAGGCGCACGCCGCATTCAACAGCAATCCCGGCCTCAACGGCCTGATCCTCGGCGTGCTGGTGATCGGCATCCTCCTGGTGTTCAGCCATGTGCTGTCGCTGCGTCCCGAGGTGCGCTGGTTCAATTCGTTCCGGGCGGCCGGCAGCGCGGAAAAGGTCGGCCGGAATCCGGTGCTGCTCGCGCCGATGCGGGCGCTGATCGGCAAGCATCATTCGATCGCGATCTCGACCACCGCGCTTCGCTCCATCCTCGATTCGATCGCGACCCGGCTCGACGAATCGCGCGACACCTCGCGCTACCTGATCGGCCTGCTCGTCTTTCTCGGACTGCTCGGCACCTTCTGGGGCCTGCTCGGCACGATCGGCTCGATCAACACCGTGATCCAGTCCCTCGATGCCGGCGCCGGCACGGCCAACGACGTGCTCTCGGCGCTGAAGGAGGGCCTGTCGGCGCCGCTTTCGGGCATGGGGACGGCGTTCTCGACCTCGCTGTTCGGCCTGTCCGGCTCGCTCATCCTCGGCTTTCTCGACCTGCAGGCGGGGCGGGCGCAGAACCGCTTCTACATGGAACTGGAGAACTGGCTCTCGTCGGTGACCGACGTCTCCTCCGAGCTGCAGCCGGCGCTTACGGCCAATGGCGATACCACCGACGTCAAGGCGCTGGCCGAGCAGATCCTGAAATTGTCGCAGGAGGGCGGACACAGCCGCTCGACCGCCGCCATGGCCAGCCTCGCCGAAGGCATCCAGGGGCTGGTCAAGAACATGCGCAACGAGCAGCAGATGCTGCGCGACTGGATCGAGGCGCAGCAGGAAGAGGCAAAGGCGCTGCGGCGCACGCTCGACCGGCTGGCGGCGCGTGCGAGCGATCTCAACGGCGAGCGCGGCTCGGAACGAAGCCGCGAACGGCTTCGCGATCCGGCAGGGGGCGAATAGTCCATGGCGCTTGCCCGCACTCGCCGCTCTCACCGCGGGGTCGACTACTGGCCGGGGTTCGTCGATGCGCTGTCGACGCTGCTGCTCGCGATCATGTTCCTGCTCTGCGTGTTCGTCCTTGCGCAGTTCTTCCTCAGCCGCGAGATCACCGGCAAGGACGAGGTGCTCGACCGGCTGACAAGCCAGGTGAACGAACTGACCCAATTGCTCGCACTTGAGAAGAGCGGCAAGCAGGATCTGGAGGATTCGCTCGCCAACCTGCAGGCGTCGCTGGCCGAATCGGAAGGGGAGCGCTCGCGCCTGCAGCAGATCCTCAACCAGGGCGCCGGCGCCTCCGATGCCGCCAATGCCCGCATCTCCGAGCTCAGCGAGACGATCGACAGCGAGCGGCAGGTTTCGGCGCGGGCGCTCAGCCAGATCGAGTTGCTCAACCAGCAGATCGCCGCGCTGCGCAGCCAGATCGCGGCGGTGGAGGGCGCATTGCAGGCCTCAGAGGCGAAGGACGCCTCCTCGCAGGCGAAGATCGCCGATCTCGGCCGCCGCCTCAACGTCGCGCTGGCGCAGCGGGTGCAGGAGCTGAACCGCTATCGCTCCGACTTCTTCGGGCGCCTGCGGGAGATCCTGTCGGACCGGGAGAACATCCGCATCGTCGGAGACCGCTTCGTGTTCCAGTCGGAGGTGCTGTTTCCCTCCGGCGGCAGCGACCTGAACCCGGAAGGGCAGGCGGAAATGCAGAAGCTCGCCACGGCGCTGCTCGACCTCGCCAAGGAGATCCCGCCCGAGATCAACTGGGTGCTGCGCGTGGACGGCCACACCGACAACGTTCCGCTGTCGGGGACGGGCCGCTACGTGGACAACTGGGAGTTGTCATCGGCGCGCGCGACCTCGGTCGTGAAGTTCCTGATCGCCAACGGCGTTCCGGCGGACCGCCTCGTCGCCGCCGGCTTCGGCGAATTCCAGCCGCTCGCGCCGGGCGAGACCGAACAGGCGCGCGCCACCAACCGCCGCATCGAGCTGAAGCTGACGGAGAAGTAGGCGGGCCTGCGGCCGTGCTTTCGGCGGGAACTGCGGATCTGGCAACTCCGTGCCGGGTTTCCTCTCATCGCCTCGCTGCGTCCCGTTTCCGCGCCCTTCACTGCCGCAAGATTTCCGCATTGCCCTTACGCTGACGTGCGCGTAACTTCCCGGCCGGGGACAGCTTGGGAGGGCGTTCATGGATTGCGACGTGCTGGTGATCGGGGCGGGGCTTGCTGGCCTCGTCGCCGCGGCGGAGGCAGTGGAGCGGGGGCTGAGGGTGACCGTGCTGGACCAGGAGGGGGCGCAGAACCTTGGCGGCCAGGCGTTCTGGTCGCTCGGCGGCCTCTTCTTCATCGACAGCCCCGAACAACGGCGCATGCGCATCCGTGACAGCCGCGATCTGGCGCGGCAGGACTGGCTCGGCTCGGCGCAGTTCGACCGGCCGGAAGATCACTGGCCGCGGCTCTGGGCGGAGGCCTATCTCGATTTTGCCGCCGGCGAAAAGCGCGCCTGGCTGCACGCGCAGGGCATGCGCTGGTTTCCGGTCGTCGGCTGGGCCGAGCGCGGCGGCAGCCTCGCCTCCGGCCACGGCAACTCCGTGCCCCGCTTCCATGTGACCTGGGGGACGGGGCCGGGGGTGCTGGCGCCGTTCGTCCGGCGAGTGCGTGAGGCGGAGGCGAAGGGCCGGCTGTCGTTCCGCTTTCGCCATCAGGTCGACCGGCTGATCGTCACCAACGGTGCCGTCGCCGGTGCGGAAGGCACGGTGCTGAAGGAGGACCGGGCCGGGCGCGGAAAGACCAGCTCGCGCGAGGCGGCCGGGACGTTCTCGATCTCGGCGGATGCGGTCGTCGTCGCCTCCGGCGGCATCGGCGGCAACCACGAGCTGGTGCGCCGGAACTGGCCCGTCGACCGGCTCGGACCGCCGCCGGCCTCGATGGTGAGCGGCGTGCCGCACCATGTCGACGGCCGGATGCTGGAGATCGCGCAGGCCGCCGGCGGCTCCGTCATCAACGGCGACCGGATGTGGCACTATACCGAGGGCCTGCGCAACTGGGATCCGATCTGGCCGAACCACGGGATCCGCATCCTGCCCGGACCGTCGTCGCTCTGGTTCGACGCCGACGGCAACCGTTTCGCGGCCCCCGCCATGCCGGGCTACGACACGCTGGGCACGCTGAAGGCGATCCGGGCGACGGGCCATGACTACAGCTGGTTCATCCTGACCAAGTCGATCATCAAGAAGGAATTCGCCCTGTCCGGCTCGGAGCAGAACCCGGACCTGACCGGCAAGGACATCCGCCTCTTGCTGAAGCGGCTGGGCCCCAATCCGCCCGGCCCGGTGCAGGCCTTCATGGACAGGGGCGAGGACTTCATCGTCCGCGACACGCTGGAAGACCTCGTTAAGGGGATGAACGGGCTCACCGGTTCCGCGCGGCTCGATCCGGCCCATATCCGCGCGCAGATCGAGGCGCGCGACCGGGAGGTGGCCAATGCCTTTTCCAAGGATGCGCAGGTGACGGCGATCCGCGGCGCGCGCGGCTACCTGGGCGACCGGCTGATGCGCACGGCGCGGCCGCACCGCATCCTCGATCCGAAGGCCGGGCCGCTGATTGCGGTGCGCCTCCACATGCTGACGCGCAAGACGCTCGGCGGGCTGCAGACCGACCTGTCGAGCCGGGTGCTGGAACTGTCGGGAGAGCCCGTGCCGGGGCTCTATGCGGCCGGCGAGGTGGCGGGCTTCGGCGGCGGCGGGGTGCACGGCTACAACGCGCTGGAAGGGACGTTCCTCGGCGGCTGCATCTTTTCAGGTCGGGTCGCCGGCCGCAGCGTCTGCGCCTGAAACGTCCGGCTCAGCCGCGACTCGCGTCCTGATCAGAACGCCGCTGCCGCCTTCTCCTCGCCGCCATAGTCGAATTGCAGCCGGGCCAGCCTCGCATAGAGGCCGTTCTGGCGGACGAGCGACTGGTGCGTGCCTTCCTCGACGATGCGGCCGTGATCCATGACGAGGATGCGGTCCGCCTTCAGCACGGTCGCGAGCCTGTGGGCGATGACGATCGTCGTGCGGTGCCCCATCAGCTCGTCCAGCGCCTTCTGGACCAGCGTCTCGCTTTCCGCATCGAGGGCCGAGGTCGCCTCGTCCAGCAAGAGCAGCGGGGCGTCCCTGAGAATCGCGCGGGCAATCGCGATGCGCTGTCGCTGGCCGCCGGAAAGGGTGATGCCGCGTTCACCCACCATCGTGTCGAAACCATCTTCGAGCCGGTTGATGAACTCCTCCGCCTGTGCCGCCCTTGCCGCGGCGACCACGCGTTCGCGCGAGGCGCCCGGCATGCCGAACGCGATGTTGTCGGCGACGGTGGAGGCGAAGATCGTCACGTCCTGCGGCACCACCGCGATGCGGCTGCGGACCTCCTGCGGATCGGCCGTGCGCAGGTCGACGCCGTCCAGCCTGACGGTGCCGCCGGTCGGGTCGTAGTAGCGCAGCACCAGCGACAGGATCGTGCTCTTGCCGGCGCCGGAGGGACCGACGACGGCGACGGTCTCGCCGGGCCTGATCGCGAACGATAGACCGTTCAGGCTGCGGTAGCCGGGCCGCGAGGGATAGGCGAAATGCACGTCTGCGAACTCCAGCGCGCCGCGGCCGGGCACGGGCAGTGCGACGGGATTGGCGGGGGCGGTGATGGACGGCTTCTCGTGGAGGAGTTCGGTCAGCCGCTCGGCGGCGCCGGAGGCCTGCGAAAGCTCGCCCCACACCTCCGACAGCGAGCCGAGGCTGCCCGCGGCAAAGACGGAATAGAGCAGGAACTGCCCGAGTGTGCCGGCGGTGATGTTGCCCGACAGCACGTCCTGGGCGCCGAACCAGAGCACGGCGACGACGCTGCCGAAGATCATGGCGATGGCAAATCCGGTCAGCAGCGCGCGGGCGAGGATCGCTGCGCGGGCGGCGCCAAAGGCGTTTTCGACGGCGGCGCCGAAGCGCGAGCGGGCCGACGGCTCGGCGTTGAAGGCCTGCACGGTGCGGGCGGCGCCGATCACCTCGCCGGCATAGGCCGAGGCCTCGGCCAGCGTATCCTGCGCCTGCCGCGACCGGCGGCGCACCGAACGGCCGAACGCGACGAGCGGGAAGACGATGATCGGGATCGCGGCGAGCACGAGGCTCGAGAGCTTGGGGCTCGTGACGATCATCATCACGATCGCGCCGAGACAGAGGATCAGGTTGCGCAGCGCCACCGACGCCGTCGCGCCCACCGCCGACTTGATCTGGGTCGTGTCGGCCGTCAGCCGCGAGACGATCTCGCCGGACTGGTTCTGATCGAAGAAGGCGGGCGAAAGCCGGGTGACATGGTCGAACACCTCGCGGCGCAGGTCGGAGACGACGCGCTCGCCCAAGGTGATGACGAAGTAGTAGCGGAAGGCGCTGGCGAGCGCGAGCAGCAGCGCCAGCACGAACAGCATCATGAAATAGGTGTCGATGAAGCCGGCGTCGGCCTCGGAGAAACCGTGGTCGATCATCCGGCGCACGGCGGTCGGCAGGGCGAGCGTGGTGACGGCGGCGGTGACGAGCGCGACACAAGCGCCGGCGACAAGGCCGCGGTAGCGGGCGAGATAGGGAAGCAGCGTCGCGAGCGGCCTCAAGGATTTGCGCTCGCCCTTGCGCGAAGGGCCGGCTTTTGTCTCTGTGCTCACGTCTACCTCGTCGGTTGCGGGGACGCCGGGCGCCGAAATCTCTTTCGGCTCTTGTTATCCCGCCGGCCTTCATGTATAGGCTCGCCATCGAATTGGGAAGCCGCTGGCCTGATCGGTCGCGGCTTCATTTACGTCTTTGGCCCGGCTGCCGCAACCGATTGCGACAAAAGGTCTCCGGAACACGCAGGAAGATTGTCATGAAGGCTGATATCCATCCCGACTACCACACCATCAAGGTCGTCATGACCGACGGCACCGAGTACGAGACCCGCTCGACCTGGGGTTCCGAAGGCGCGGTCATGAACCTCGAAATCGACCCGAAGTCCCATCCGGCATGGACGGGCGGCAACCAGCAGCTCATGGACCGCGGCGGCCGCGTCTCCAAGTTCAAGAAGCGCTTCGAAGGCCTCGGCCTCTAAGCCTTTCGCCGATTGCGACTGTGACGAAGCCCGGGTCCGCCCGGGCTTTCTTGTTTTCAGGACGTGTCGTTTTCAGGGCCTGTTGTTTTCAAGGCTGGCCGGCGGGCATGAAAAAACCCGGCCGGGGCCGGGTTCGGGTATCGCCTGAGGCTTCTTGGCCGTTCAGTTGTTGCCGAAGGCGGTCTGCAGCAGGCTCAGTTGCGCCTGGACGCTGTTCTGGTTGTCCGGCACGAAGCTCTGGGCCTCCTGTGGGCGGTACATTTCGCGATCGAGCAGGGCGACGCGGTTCTGCAGGCGCAGCGACCGCTCCACGAGGTCGCGGAAGGATTCCGGCAGTTCGTTCCAGCCGGGCGCGGCACGGTCGACGTTGAAGCCGTCGAGGCGGACCTTGCTCTTCTCCGACAGTACCTGATCGCGCGTCATCTCGCCGTTGTTGACGGCGCGCTGCAGCAGCAGCCAGGACGCCATCTGCATCAGGCGGGTCGTCAGCCGCATGGATTCGGCGGCATAGAGGACCGAGGCCATGCGCGGCAGCACCTTGGCGGCCTGGCGGCCGGGGCCGTCCAGATAGCTGGCCGTTTCCTCGACGAGACCCATGCCCTCGGCATAGAGGTTCTTGAACTGCGACGAGGTGGCAACGTGGCCAGCGAAGCTGACGGTATTCAATCCTCTTTCAGACATGGCCCCATTTCCCGTTTGACGCATCACAATTCCGGTAACCCGCAGCGGTGGAGAAGAGTTCCACCGGGCTCAATTTCATGCAAACACGATGGAGGCATAGCCCATTTCGCGCAAGCACGATCTTAAGAAAGGGTTAATCTCCACAATTCTTTACAACGGCCTGGCACAGCTGGAAAGGGCGCAAAAAAAGAGCCGCGGGAAAGCGGCTCTCAAGGTAAAACAGGGAGAAAATCAGACCCATTCCCCAAGCGGCGAAAATGTCTGAGTCCGGACGGGTCCGGACATGCGATTAATAGCTGATGAAGCTTAATGCTCGGTTAACTCTGACGGCGTCCGGGCCGCGTTGCCGCACCTGCCTGCCGCAATCGGATGCGGGCCGATCAGCGGAACAGCTTCTCCGCAGCCGAGCGGCTGGCGCCCTTGCGCGTCTTCTCGTCCTCCAGCCTTGCGATCTCCGCCTTCAAGAGGTCGATTCGGCTGGCCAGCTCGTCGACCGACAAGAGCGACAGGTCGCAGCCGATCTCGTGCGCCACCTTGCGAACGGGTCTGTCATCGTCGTTGATGCTCATCGCTCTTCCTCCGTCATGGCTTGCGGGGCGGTTTCGGGCGCGGCCGCGGCCTGGCTGGCGCGCGGCGACATGCGCAGGCTTTCCGGCGTGGTCAGCGTGCCGGGATTGATCGTGGTGTAGGTCTCGCGCGCGCTCGCGGGAAGGGCGGCGCGGCGCCTGCTGCGGAAGATCGCATAGGCGGTGATCAGAAGATGCGACGCGCTGGTGACGACGAACAGCGAATAGGGCCCGACCGAGGTCATGACCGGGCCGCCGAGCGTCGGGCCGATGATCGTGCCGACGCCGTAGAGCAGCAGCAGGCCGCCCGACACCTTCACGAAATCCTCCGGGCTTGCGAAGTCGTTCGCATGCGAGACCGCGATCGGATAGAGCGCGTTCGCCGCCGCCCCGTAGATCGCGGTGACGACGAGCAGCGGAATGACGGAGACGGGCTGCAGCATGAACATCATCAGGCCGGCGAGGGCGGCCAGGGCCGAGAGTGCCGCCAGCACGTAGCGCCGGTCGACGCGGTCGGAGACCCGGCCGGCCGGCAGCTGCATGACGGCGCCGGCAAAGATCGTGACACTCATCATCATCGCAATCGTGCTGGAGGCCAACCCCGCCTCGGCACCGAAGACGGCGCCGAGCGTGCCGAAGGCGCCGTTGGCGATTCCGATCAGCACGATGCCGACGCAGGCGACGGGAGAGGTGCGGAAGAGGGTGGGGATGTCAAGGCTGACCTGCTTCAGCGGCTGCGGCGAGGCCGCGGTCGACAGCGTCGTCGGCAGCATGGCCAGGCAATAGAGGATGCCCGCCACCATGAACAGGATGGGCGTGCCGATATCGCCGAGGGTCACCATCATCTGGCCGCCGACGACCCCGAACAGCGTGATCGCGATGTAGAGCGAGAAGATCACGCCGCGGCTCTCGTTCGTCGCCCGTTCGTTCAGCCAGCTCTCGATGATCATCGAGGTGCCGGCGATCGAGAAGCCGGTGACGGCGCGCAGCGCCACCCACCAGAACGGATCGACCAGGATGCCGGTCAGAAGCGCGATGATCGCAATCAAGGAGGCGAAGCCGGAAAAGGCGCGCACGTGGCCGATGCGCTTGACCACCTTCGGCGCCAGCAGGCAGCCGAGCACGAAGCCGGAGGCCCAGGAGGTGCCGATCAGGCCGAGCAGGGTCGTCGGGTAGCCCTCGAAGGCGCCGCGGACGGGCAGCAGCAGGCCATGCAGGCCGTTGCCGAGAAAGAGGAACAGGGTGCCGAGCAGAAGCGCGAAGACGGAGACGAGGTTATTTCGCATCGGGTATCCCTGGAATGGCGCGGTCGCAATGAACCAATACCAAGTCTCGACAATAGGCACCCATAGGATGGCTTGCGGCTGGTCGCCGGCTAGGCGCGACGCGCAGGGCGATGCTTGCGCATCGGACAAGCGACGCAACGACGCCGGAGACCAGCCGCAAGCCACCTGCGGCTGGCTTCTCGGGCTTTCTGGCGTCGTCGAGGCCCTTGACCAATGCGACAGCATTGCCCCGCGGACCTCTCCTAGCCAGAAAGCCCGATCGAGCCAGTCCTATGGGTTCCTATTGTCGAGACTTGGTATAGGTCGACAAGCGCATGATTTCCATAGCCGATTTGCGACCCTGGGTGAATCGTGCGCGTGCGGCGGGAACCTCGGCTTGGAAAAGTGTCGCCGTTGTGACAGGAAGCGTGGAAAGAGGAACAACCATGTCGAAAGTCCTTCCGATCCTGCTGCTGGTGGCGATGGTGCTGCACATCATCCGCCCGCTCAACCTGCCCGGCCTCAGGCAGCGGCGGGATTTCTGGAAGATCGCGGTCGGGGCGATCGCGATGATGATGGTGACGGTGCTGGTGCGGCCCTGAAGTGTCCCTGAGGCGGCGATGGCGTCATGCTGCCGGCGAAGGAAGCGCGACGGCGATCCGGGGCATCGGCACCAATAATAGTCATGCCGGAATCAAAAAGGGCCGCACTGGGCGGCCCTCCATGAGGTTTGGCCTGTGACAGGCCCGGGCCTTTGGGCCCGAGGAAGGTTGGGTCAGAACGAGGGCTGCCTCGCTGCTGCCACCGCATTTCCCATTGCCGTCACGAAGACCGAAATCTCATTAGACATTGGACCACCTTCCTTTCTGTTCGTTGACGTTACCTGCAATGTAGGTCCTTGGCGCGGCGATGCAAGGGGCTCCCCGGCGATTGCCACGTCGTAGACGCCTCAGGCCGCCTTCTCCATGTCCTTCTTCCATTGCCCGCGGGCAGCGAGGCTGCACATCTTGGCGCGGTGGCTGAAGGCGCGCTTGCCGGCGGCGATGTTCTCCGGCCGTCCGCCCCAGGCCTCCAGCGCCTCGGTCTGCAGCGCACGGCCATAGGAGAAGGTCAGCGTCCAGGGCAGGGGGCCCATGGCGTTCATCGCCGAAAGATGGGCCGTGGCCTCCTCCGTCGTCTGGCCGCCGGAGAGAAAGGCGATGCCGGGGACGGCCGCGGGCACCGTGCGCTTCAGCACGCGCAGCGTCCGCTCCGCCACTTCCTGCACCGAGGCCTTGCGCGCTTTCTTGCCGTCGATGACCATGGACGGCTTCAGGATCATGCCCTCGAGCGAGACGCGCTGGTCGGCCAGCTCCTCGAAGGTGATGCGCAGCGTCTCTTCCGTCACCTCCTCGGAACGCTTGATCGAGTGGTTGCCCGGCACGCCGTCCATCAGCACCTCCGGCTCGACGATCGGCACGATGCCGGCCTCCTGGCAGAGCGCCGCATAGCGGGCGAGCGCATGGGCGTTGGCCTTGATGGCGCCGAAGCTCGGCAGCGTGTCGGAGACCGGCAGTGCTGCCCGCCACTTGGCGAAACGGGCGCCCGCCGCGTGGTATTTGGTAAGGCGGTCGCGCAGGCCGTCGAGGCCCTCGGTGACCGTCTCGCCCGGAAAGAGCGCCATCGGCTTGGCGCCGGTGTCGACCTTGATGCCCGGCACGGCGCCGGCCGCAACGATGATCTCGGCCAGCGGGCGGCCGTCGGACGCCTTCTGGAACAGGGTCTCCTCGTAGAGGATGACGCCGGAGATGAAGTCGCGCATCGCCTCCTCGGCGGAAAACAGCATCTGGCGATAGTCGCGGCGCGACGTCTCGGTCGATTCCAGGCCGATCGTGTCGAAGCGCTTCTTGATGGTGGCCGTGGATTCGTCGGCGGCGAGCAGTCCCTTGCCGGCCGTCATCATGCGGGCGGCGATCTCTTCCAGTCGTTCGCTCATGCGTCTCTCCTTGCCGTGGGCGCTTTCCTGTTCCCTGTCTTCTTCGTCTTCCGTGGCGGTCGTGGCTGCCGTTTGCGTGCATCTTCGGCTGCGACTTGCGGTGCGTCAACGAAAATGGCCCTCTCCAGGGCATGGAGGGGGCCATCCGTTGGTTCGCGCAACCGGCGCGGATTACTTCTGCTGCAGGATCTCGACGCCCGGGAGCGGCTTTCCTTCCATCCATTCGAGGAAGGCACCGCCGGCGGTGGAGACGTAGGTGAAGTCGTCGGCGACGCCGGCGTGGTTGAGGGCCGCGACCGTGTCGCCGCCGCCGGCGACCGAGATCAGCGCGCCTTCCTTGGTGCGGGCTGCCGCATGCCTGGCGGCTGCGACCGTTGCGGTGTCGAAGGGGGCGATCTCGAAGGCGCCGAGCGGGCCGTTCCAGACCAGAGTCTCGGCGCGCGAGATCCAGGCGTTGACGGCCTCGACCGACTTCGGGCCGACGTCCAGCACCATCGCATCGGCCGGGATCTTGTCGATCGCGACCACCTCGTTCTCGGCGCCGGCCTTGAACTCGCGGGCGACGACGCCGTCCTCGGGCAGGATGATGGCGCAGCCGGCGGTCGCCGCCTCGATCATGATCTGCTTGGCGGTGTCGGCGAGGTCGTGCTCGCAGAGCGACTTGCCGACGTCGGTGCCGCGGGCGGCGAGGAAGGTGTTGGCCATGCCGCCGCCGATGACGAGCGCGTCGACCTTCTTCACCAGGTTCATCAGGAGATCGATCTTGGTGGAGACCTTGGCGCCGCCGACGATGGCGACGACCGGGCGCTTCGGCTTGCCGAGGCCCTTCTCCAGCGCTTCGAGCTCGGCCTGCATGGTGCGGCCGGCATAGGCGGGCAGCAGCCGGGCGAGGCCCTCGGTGGAGGCGTGCGCGCGGTGGGCGGCCGAGAAGGCGTCGTTGACGTAGATGTCGCCGTTTGCGGCCAGCGCCCTGGTGAACTCGGCGTCGTTCTTCTCCTCGCCCTTGTGGAAGCGGGTGTTCTCGAGAAGCAGGATGTCACCGTTCTTCAGCGCATCGACGGCGGCCTTCGCCTTGTCGCCGATGCAGTCCTCGGCGAAGGCGACCGGCTTGCCGAGCACGTCCTTGAGCGCGGGCACGATCAGGCCGAGCGACTGGTCGGCGACCGGCTCGCCCTTGGGGCGGCCGAAATGGGCGAGCAGGACGACCTTGGCGCCCTTCTTCGACAGTTCGAGAATGGTGGGCGCGACGCGCTCGATGCGGGTCGCGTCGGTCACCTTGCCGTCCTTGACGGGAACGTTGAGGTCGACGCGGACGAGAACGCGCTTGCCGGCGATATCGGTGAGATCGTCTAGGGTCTTGAAGGTCATGGGCACCGCTCCTCGTATTCTGGGCCTGAAACGCCGTGCGCGGATCCGAATGTGCGTATCGGCGCCGGCGATCTGCATTCTGCATGTTCCGCCTTCACGCGAGAAGGCAGGAGATTTCCGGGCACCGGGAGGCAATCGCACCCATCTCCGTCATGCCGGACCTGATCCGGCATCCAGCGCGCCCAAGTCCTTGAGCGCAGCAAGCACTTTCGCGCCGCCGACGCGGCGCTGCTGGACCCCGGATCAAGTCCGGGGTGACGGAAGAACGGGAGCAACTCCGCCACGATAGCCTCAAACGGCGACACCCGGACATTGCTGCCGGGTGTCTTCGATCGTGATCAGATCAGCTTCGCGAAGGCGACGGCCGTGTCGGCCATGCGGTTGGAGAAGCCCCACTCGTTGTCGTACCAGGACAGGATGCGGACGAACTTGCCTTCCAGAACCTTGGTCTGGTCGAGCGCGAAGATCGACGAATGGCTGTCGTGGTTGAAGTCGCGGCTGACCAGCGGCTCGTCGGTGTAGCCGAGGATGCCCTTCAGCGCGCCGTTGGAGGCGGCCTTGATGGCCTCGTTGATCTCCTGGGCCGTGGTGTCGCGCTTGGCGACGAACTTGAAGTCGACGACCGAGACGTTCGGGGTCGGCACGCGGATCGAGGTGCCGTCGAGCTTGCCCTTCAGGTGCGGCAGCACGAGGCCGACGGCCTTGGCGGCACCCGTCGAGGTCGGGATCATCGACAGCGCTGCCGCGCGGGCGCGGTAGAGGTCCTTGTGCATCGTGTCCAGCGTCGGCTGGTCGCCGGTGTAGGAGTGGATCGTGGTCATGAAGCCGTGGTCGATGCCGACCGCGTCGTCGAGGACCTTGACCACCGGAACCAGGCAGTTGGTGGTGCACGAGGCGTTGGAGATGACCAGGTGCTCCTTGGTCAGCTTGTCGTGGTTGACGCCGAAGACGACGGTCAGGTCGGCGCCGTCGGCCGGGGCCGAGACGATGACGCGCTTGGCGCCGGCCGCGAGATGGGCGGCAGCCTTGTCGCGGGCGGTGAATATGCCGGTGCACTCCATGGCGATGTCGACGCCGAGTTCCTTGTGCGGCAGCGTCGCCGGGTCCTTGATGGCGGTGACCTTGATCGGCTTGCCGCCGCCGACGATGATCGTGTCGCCTTCGACCTTCACGTCGGCCGGGAACTTGCCGTGGATCGAATCGTAGCGCAGCAGGTGGGCATTGGTCTCGACCGGACCAAGGTCGTTGATCGCCACGACCTCGATGTCGGTGCGGCCGGATTCGACGATCGCGCGCAGAACGTTGCGGCCGATGCGGCCAAATCCGTTGATGGCAACTTTAACGGTCATTTCGGGTCTCTCCCTGTCAGAATGAAACGTGCGGGTGGCGCGCGGTCGCCCGCGCGCCGTCCCGGATCAGCCGAGCTTGGCTTCGGCGGCAGCGACGACAGCCTCCGGCGTGATGCCGAAGTGCTTGTAGAGCTCCTTGTAGGGGCCGGACGCGCCGAACGAGGACATGCCGATGAAGATGCCGTCCGAGCCGATGATGTGGTCCCAGCCCTGGCGGATGGCGGCCTCGACGCCGATCTTGACCGGCGAATTGCCGATGATCGCCTTCTGGTAGGCTTCCGGCTGCTCGTAGAAGAGCTCGAAGCAGGGGACGGAGACGACGCGGGTGGAGATGCCCTTGGCCGTCAGCGTCTCGCAGGCCTTGACCGCGATCTCGACTTCCGAGCCGGTGGCGAAGATCGTCACCTTGGCGTCGGATGCGGAGATCAGATCGTAGGCGCCCTTGGCGCACAGGTTCTCTTCCTCGAACTCGGTGCGCACGGCCATCAGGTTCTGGCGGGTGAGCGCGATGCCCGACGGGCGGTCCTTGTGCTCGAGCGCCAGCTGCCAGCACTCGGCCGTCTCGGTGGCATCGGCCGGGCGGAACATCATCAGGTTCGGGATGGCGCGCAGTGCGGCCAACTGCTCGACCGGCTGGTGCGTCGGGCCGTCCTCGCCGAGACCGATCGAATCGTGGGTCAGGACGTGGATAACGCGGATGCCCATCAGGGCGGCGAGGCGGATCGACGGACGGCAGTAGTCCGAGAAGATCAGGAAGCCGCCGGAGTAGGGGATGAGGCCGCCGTGCAGCGCCATGCCGTTCATCGCCGCCGCCATGCCGTGCTCGCGCACGCCGTAGTGGATGTAGCGGCCGGAGAAGTCGTCAGGCGTGATCGAGGTGGTCTGGCTAGTCTTGGTGTTGTTGGAGCCGGTCAGGTCGGCCGAGCCGCCGATCGTTTCCTTCAAGACGCCGTTGATGACCTCGAGCGCATCCTCGGACGCCTTGCGGGTGGCCGGGTTCGGCTTGGTCTCGGCCAGCTTCTTCTTGTAGGCGACGATCGCGGAATCGAGGCCGCTCTCCAGCTCGCCGGCAAAGCGGCGGACGAACTGGGCGCGCTTTTCCGGATCGGCCTTTTCCAGGCGCTCCTGCCATTCCTTGTGCGCCTTGGTGGAGCGCAGGCCGGCGAGCCGCCAGGCGTCGAGGACGTCGGAGGGCACCGCGAAGGCTTCCGCTTCCCAGTTCAGCGCCTTGCGGGTGGCGGCGATCTCTTCGGCGCCGAGCGGCGAGCCGTGCACCTTGTGGGTGCCGGCCTTGTTGGGCGCGCCCCAGCCGATCACCGTCTTGCAGGCGATCATGGTCGGCTTGTCCGACTTGTGCGCCTGTTCGATCGCCGCTGCGATCGCGTCCGGGTCATGGCCGTCGACGGCGATCGTGTTCCACTGGCTGGCGCGGAAGCGGGCATGCTGGTCGGTACTGTCGGCGATCGAGATCGGGCCGTCGATCGAGATGTTGTTGTCGTCCCAGAAGACGATCAGCTTGTTGAGCTTCAGGTGGCCGGCAAGGGCGATCGCTTCCTGGCTGATGCCCTCCATCAGGCAGCCGTCGCCGGCGAGCACGTAGGTGTAGTGCTCCATCAGGTCGGAGCCGAATTCCTCGCGCAGCTTGCGCTCGGCGATCGCCATGCCGACCGAGTTGGCGATGCCCTGGCCGAGCGGACCGGTGGTCGTCTCGATGCCGGCGGCATGGCCGTATTCCGGGTGGCCGGCGGTGCGGGCGCCGAGCTGGCGGAAATTCTTGATCTCGTCGATCGTGATGTCCTCGTAGCCGGTCAGGTAGAGGAGCGAGTAGAGCAGCATCGAGCCATGGCCGGCCGACAGCACGAAGCGGTCGCGGTTCGGCCAGGACGGAGCCTTCGGGTCGAAGGTCATGAAGCGGGTGAAAAGGACCGTTGCGATGTCCGCGGCACCCATCGGAAGACCGGGATGGCCGGAATTTGCTTTCTCCACGGCATCCATGGAAAGAAAGCGAATAGCGTTCGCCATCCGGTCGTGTTTTTCGCGAGAGATCATGACTGTTCCAAATAATCGGGGTGTCAGGGCCGATGCCTGTCGGGGTCACCGGTTAGGAAGCGGCTGACACATAGCAGGTGCAGTGCGCAAGTCAACGAATTGCGCCGCTTTTGCCGCGTTTTGCGGCGATTTGCCGTCAGATGAAGCAGGGTTTTCTCCGCGACGAAAACCGCTGCCTTCGCGCTGCAAAATCCTCATCCACAGCGGAAGCGGCCGCCGTCCGGACGGGCGGTTGACGCTTCTGTTCGATGTTGAATACTGTCAAGACCTTGAAGCAAACAGCTCACACGGCGATTCGTCCGTGACAGATGTGCCGGCGAGGCGTCATGGCGGCAGGAGAGACAATCAGAGCGGCGGTGGAAGAGTTGCGAAGGGCCCTGTCAGGCCTGGACAACGCGCTCGACATGCGTTTCGACCGCGAGCGCGATCACGGCGAGATCGAGGGTGAGGTGCGGCGCGTCAATGTCGATCGCTCGCGGCTGGCCCAGGAGCTCGACCAGGCGGAATTCCGGGCGAACCGGCTGGAGGAGGTCAACCGCGAGGTTTCCCGCCGGCTGGTCACCGCGATGGAAACGATCCGGGCGGTCCTCGACCGCTGACGACGCCGGCATGACTTGGAGACAGGGCGGGACTTCCAGATGGCTCAGGTAACGGTTTCGATCGATGGCAAGGCCTACCGCATGGCCTGCGAGGAAGGCCAGGAGCAACACCTGACCGAGCTCGCGGCCGGCTTCGACCGCTATGTCAGCCACCTCAAGGGCCAGTTCGGGGAAATCGGCGATCTGCGCCTGACGGTGATGGCCGGCATCATGATCATGGACGAGCTGAGCGAGATGACCCGCCGGCTGGCGGCGCTCGAGGCCGAGGTCGAGGACCTGCGCAAGGGACGCGACAGCGTGGCAGCCGAGGTCTCGCGCGAAGAGGAGGCGATCGCCGTCGCGCTCGGCGAGCTGACCAGCCAGATCCAGGGCATGACGGCGAAGCTGTCCGGCAAGCCGGCCGCCAACTGAGGCGGCCGT
Source organism: Mycoplana sp. MJR14 (assembly GCF_029210525.1). NCBI lineage: Bacteria > Pseudomonadati > Pseudomonadota > Alphaproteobacteria > Hyphomicrobiales > Rhizobiaceae > Mycoplana > Mycoplana sp. MJR14. The sequence continues at coordinate 206,302 of NZ_JARGEO010000005.1, read as the reverse complement.
TCGGTCGCCCACGCGCAATCCGGCACAGCCAGACCGCGCCAGCGCATGCCCGGATGCCGGGCGGCAAACGCGCCTTCTGCAGAAAGGGCGTGCAAATCTCGCCCGAGGCGCGATCGCCACTGGCGGACCCGGCGCTTTCATCCTATATCTAAAACGCGGTCTGTGCTTCCCGACAGGTACTCACAATCCCCGGGGCCATACACGATCTCAAGGGAGCTGTCCCTGGCTGGACCCGTGGGTCCGGACATACGGCGCCCACCTACTTTGTAGGCACCCGGGATCGTACACACGCCATCGGTCGTCGCGGATCGCGCTTCTTTCTTGTTTTCAATGATTTCGGCTCGTGGTCATCCTGGGGCGGCGTCTTCGCGCCGCGCCGGTGGGATAGGCATTTTAGACCGGCGAAGCCGATGATACCTGGTGCTCCCCATGAAAGTTCGGCTGGATATTGAAAGAACACCCACCGGTGTGCGCGTCGTTGCAACGGGCGACTATGTGGACACGATCGAGACAACATTGGTGCCGCGCGAGCGCATCGGGAAATTCGTCGCCGATTTGATTCTCGACCGCGTCTACCTGAAAAATGCGCAGATCACCGTCAACGGCGCCACCGCCTTCGAAGCGTTCGACGCCGAGCAGGACTTCGATGAGCTGGCGAGGCTGATCCAGACTGCGTAGTCGCGGAACGGTCGACGCAGGATCGCCCTCGCGGCGATGTCACCCCCGCCCGGCGAGAATCGCCCGGCTGAGGATGCCGGCGACCGGGGCGGGCAGCCTGGCACTCGCGAGCTCGGCGACCATCCGCCGCTCCTCGGCCGGGACGGCGCGCAGGAGCGCCAGGCCGAGCGCGTAGGCGATGGCGCCGGCGACGATACCGACGACCATCCCCGGCAGGCCCGGCATCCACCAGATGCAGGCGCGCGCGGCGGCGGCGCAGGCGGCAGCGGCGACGAGTACCTTGAGAAGGGCAACGGTGTCGCAGGAGACGCCGAGCCGCCGGTGGCAGTACCAGAAATAGACGAGGCAGCTGACGCATCCGGTCAGCCCCTTCACCCAGGCGGCACCGACGGTGCCGAACGTGGGGACGGCGGCAAAGAGGAGCGCGATGCAGACCACGCCTTCCCACAGGGCGAAGCGCAGCACGGTGCCGCTGCGCTCGTGCGCCAGCATCATCCGGTACGGCACGGTGATCATCGCCGAGGCGAAGATGAAGGCGAGCAGGATGACGGCGATCTCGACCGAATCCGTGAAGTCGGCGCCGAACAGCACCGGGATCAGCACCGGCGAGATGGCGGCGCCGCCAAAGCAGACCGGCGCCAGCACCAGCGCCAGTCCGAGCAGGCTGCGCCGGTAGGCCGTGGTCAGCGCCGGCCAGTCGCCGCGGTCGTGGTGATGGGAAAACAGCGGCACGAGAGGGGCGACCAGGAAATAGGACAGCTGGATGACCATGCCGGCCATCGTCGAGGCGATCGCATAGTGGCCGACCGCCGTGAGATTGAAGAACAGCCCGATGATGGCGAGCTCGACGCGCGAGCCGAGCAGGGCGGTCAGCCCGCCCGAGATCCAGCTGTTGCGGGCATAGGCGACCATTGGCGCCGTCACCGGTTCGATGCCCTCGCTGGCCGGCGAAAGGTAGCGGCGCAGGCACAGCGCCTGCGGCAGGTGGCGGAAGGCGTGGCCGAAGATGGCGCCGGCCGGACCGAGCAGCAAGGCGCCGAGCGCCACCAGCAGCGGCTGCAGCAGGCAGCCGATCGCCGTATTCAGGCTGCTTTCGCGAAAGCGGGCGAGCCCTTGCGCGGCCCCCAGCGACATCGTCGAATAGGCATAGGAGAGGAACAGCGCCGCGGTCGCGATCCAGATCAGGCTCGCGTGACCGGCTCCGGAAAGCTCCAGCCAGGCGGCATAGCCCAGGATGAAGGCGGCGAGCGTGCTGGTGGTCAGGACGAAACGCCTGGTCAGCGTGCGCACGAGGCCGGGGCGGGCGCCGGCCGCGCCGTCGGCCTGTCCGATGAAGCGCAGGACGGCCTGCGGCATGCCAAAATCGGACAGGAGCGTGGCCACGGTCATGATCCACAGCGCATAGGCGACGATCCCGGCGCCTTCGACGCCGAGGAGCCGGGCGACGATGACGCTGCTGCCGAAGCCTGCCACCAGCGACAGCAGGCCGGCGGCGGCATTGAGCAGGGATGAGCCGAGCATGGATTGCATCGTGGCGACCGTCTTCGTTCCGCCGTCCCGTCGCGCAGGGGGCCGAAAAACCATGGCCTACGCCTAGAACACCGGGCTTAAGATTCGGTATCCGGCGGCTGAAAAGCCGCGTTTCCGGGCGTTCGCTAACCCCGGCTTAACCCAACTGGTTTAGGCCAGAGCCAGCGTAAGTTCCATCCTCAGGTGTATCCATGCCGGATATCTCGCTTTCCGCGCGCCATGAGAGCCGGCTGAAGCAGAAGCTGCAGCATCTCTTCTGGCGCCTCATCGCGGTCCTTCCCGACCGGCCGTACCTGCGCTGGAAATACTACTCCATGGCAGGCCGCTTTCCCGATCTCGAGCGGCCGCGCCTGTTCAGCGAGAAGGTGCAGGCGCGCAAGCTCTACGACCGCCGGCCGATCTATGCGCAGATGGTCGACAAGCACGGCGCCAAGGCGCTGATCGCCGAGCGCGCCGGCGCGCAGTATGTCATCCCGACCTACTGGGTCGGGCGCGACCTGAAGACGGTCGACTGGTCGACCATCCCGCTGCCGGCGGTGGTCAAGCCGACGCATGCCTCCGGTTGCGGCGCATTCCTGCGCGAGCAGCGCGACATCGACGCGCTCCTGGCCGCCGATCCGGGCCCGGCGTGGCTGAGGCTGAAGCATCACCGCATCAACCGCGAATGGGCCTATGGCGAGTTCGAGCCGCTGATCATCATCGAAGAGATGCTGGTGGAGAACGGCGACGCGCCGGACGACTACCGCTTCTTCGTATTCTCCGGCCGCGTCTCCCATATCGAGATGCGGTTGAGGCGGGACGGCAAGGGCTATGAGCGCAATTTCACGCCCGACTGGCAGCCGATGACGTACGAGAGCTTCTACTACGAGCCCTATCCCGGCGAGCTGCCGCGGCCGGACGATCTGGACGAGATGCTGGACGTCGTGCGCAAGATCGCCGGCGACAGCGATTTCATGCGCGTCGATCTCTACCGCTGCGGCGGGCGCATCTTCGTCGGCGAACTGACGCTCTACCCGGGCGGCGGTTTCAAGGGATGCGTGCCGGACCAGTTCGACGAAATGTTGGGAGCGATGTGGAAGCAGGAGCTGGTGCAGGACCTGCGCTGAGTAGAGACAGGCCGGCGGCAGGAGCCCCGCTGGTCGCGACGGACCGGAACGAGATGCGATTCCTCTTTCTATCGACGCACGCCTTCTTGCCGGTGACGCGCAAGACCAGCGTGCATTTCGTGACCGAGGCGCTTGCCGCCCGCGGCCACGAGGTCGATACGATCAGCGTCGGTTTCAGCTACCTGACCGCGCTCAAGCGGCCCGCGCTCTATGCCGGGCTTTCGGCGGAACAGAGGAACCGCTTCGTCGAGACCGCGCCGCGCCGGCGCTCTGCCGCATACCTGCCGCCGCTGCATCCGTTCAGTTCGGGAAGTGCCGCTCTCAACAGCGTCAACGCGCTGCTGTTTCCGCTCTACGGCAACCTGCCGCCCGCCTTCATGAGGACGGCGATCCGCAAAGCCGAGATCGTCGTGATCGAATCCGGCACGGCGATCGCCTTCTTCGATGCCGTTCGCCGCATCAATCCCGCAGCCCGCACGCTCTATTTCAAGCGCGACCGGCTCGACAGCGTCGGGGCCTCCGGCTACCTGCAGCGTCTGGAACGCCGCATCGCCCCGCAGTTCGACCGGGTGATCGTCCCGACGGCCGCCATGGCGGCGGGACTGCCGCAGACGAGCCGCATCGTCGCCGTCCCGCAGGGCATCGACAAGGGCGTGTTCGACGCCTGCACGGCCTCGCCCTATGCGGCCGGCACGCGCAACGGCGTCTCGGTCGGCAACATGCTGTTCGACGCCGATGCGGTGCGCGCGATGGCGGCGGCCAATCCGGGCGTCGGCCTGCACCTGTTCGGGGCCGGCATTTCCGGCCCGTTTCCGCCGAACGTGCGCCTCTATGGCGAGCGGGCGTTCGCAGACATCGTGCCCTACATCAAGTTTGCCGATTTCGGCATCGCGCCCTACCGGCTGACCGAGCGGGAGCGCTATCTCGCCGAATCCAGCCTCAAGCTCCAGCAATACGCCTATTGCATGCTGCCGGTGCTCGCCCCGGTGATGCTGGCGGCCGCACGTGGCAATCTCGTCGGCTACGACCCGGCCGGCGAGGCGGACTGGGCCGGCAGGGTCGAAGAGGCCGTCGCCCGGCCGCACGATCCGGCATGGCGCGAGAACATCCTCTCCTGGGACGAGGTCGCCGCACGGATCGAACGGGAGCTGGCCGGCCCGGACGGGAAAGCCGCCGCGGCCGAATAGGCGGGAACGTCCCGCTGGCGCGATGCCGACAGGACGGCAGGCCGATCAGCTGTGAAGCCTTGCTCCCTTGGCGATCTTGTCGACGATCTTCTTCTCCGCGCGCACGGCTATTCCCACCACCTTTGCCGTCGATGGGTCGAACAGCGAGAACGCCGCCCGGTTCGCCTCGTCGTGGCCCGTGGCGAACATCTCCTCGATGTAGAGCGAGGTGGTTACCTGGCGCTCCAGCGAGCGCGCATGGATCTTTCGAAGCGTGTCCTGGTCCGCCGACATGACCACCATCGGCTGGATCGAGAGCGCGTTGTAGACATTGCCGGCGGAGTCGCGGTACGGTTCGCCGATGATCTCGGGATACTGAGCGGCGATGCCGCAACTCAGGAACGCTGCGACGTTCAGTTTCTGCCAGGCAGCGAGGTCGTCGCGCAGTACAATCGTGATCTTGGTATCGAACATGCAGATGGTTTCCAGCAGCTGTTTAACAGATGGCTCGCTTGTAACGTCGAGCGACGCGGTGCGTCTTGAAGGTTCGTGCAGATTCGACGGCATCGTCCGGGCGCCCGCTTCCCGGGGCATCGAGCGAATTGAAGCCCAATTCAGGGGTAACGCGTTTTCCCTGCACCGCCACGATACCTATGCGCTCGGGGTGACGCTTGCGGGCGTGCAGACGTTTCGCTACCGGGGCGAGGCGCGATTCAGCCTGCCGGGCAATGTGATCGTCATCCACCCGGACGAACTCCACGATGGTGGAGCGGGGACGGAGACCGGCCTTCGATACAGGATGCTCTATCTTCCCCCCGAGCGTGTGATCGAGGCGGCAGGGGGGCGCCGTCGCTTGCCCTTCGTCCGGACCCCCATTCTGCGGGACGACGAGCTTCGGCAAGGTCTGTTGGAGGCACTCGGCGATCTGCAGGGCGAGCCCTCCGGTCTTGCCTGGGACGATCTCCTCGTCCGGTTTGCGGAATCGCTGTGGAAGCACGCGGATGCGGACGGAGCGAAGATGCGGTCGGTTGCTCACGGCGCGGTGAAGAGGTGCCGGGAATATCTGCACGACAACAGCGACCGGTCCGTCACATCGGATGAGCTGGAACAGGTCACCGGTCTGGACAGGTATTCGCTCGCCCGCCATTTCCGGGCCATGCTCGGAACGAGCCCGCATCGCTATCTCGTCATGCGTCGTCTGGAGAAGGGCCGCTCTCTGATGGCGGCGGGGCTCAGCCTCAGTGATGCCGCCGTGGCGAGCGGCTTCGCCGATCAGAGCCACTTCACCCGCCACTTCAAGAGCGCGTTCGGCCTGACGCCCGGAAAGTGGCTCGCCTTGACGGGAACAGACCGCGCGCGAGAGACCGACCGGACTTGAAATCCATGGATGCAAAGACGAACCGCCCGCGACATTCCTGGCGCGGGCGGTTCGTCATCGATGCACTGAAGTCATCGCCTGGCGATCAGGCGGCTGCCTTCATTTCCTTGTCGATCATCGCGCGCAGCGCGCCGAGGTCCTTGGCGAAGGCGCGGATGCCTTCGGCGAGCTTCTCGGTCGCCATGGCGTCCTCGTTCAGCATCCAGCGGAAGGTCTTCTCGTCGACCTTGATCGGGGCCACGCGGCTGGTCGTCTCGGGCGAAAGCCGGCGCTCCAGCTTGCCCTCGGCCTTGTCGAGCTCTTCCAGGAGCTGCGGGCTGATCGTCAGGCGGTCGCAGCCGGCAAGGGCCTCGATCTCGCCGGTGTTGCGGAAGGAGGCGCCCATGACGATCGTCTTGATGCCGTTGGATTTGTAGTAGTCGTAGATCGCGCGGACCGAGAGCACGCCCGGATCCTCTTCGGCGGTGAAGGTCTTGCCGCTCGCTTTGACGTGCCAGTCGAGGATGCGGCCGACGAAGGGCGAGATCAGGAAGGCGCCGGCGTCGGCGCAGGCGATCGCCTGGGCCTTGTTGAAGAGCAGCGTCAGGTTGCAGTCGATGCCTTCCTTCTGCAGAACCTCGGCGGCGCGGATGCCCTCCCAGGTGGAGGCCAGCTTGATGAGGATGCGCTCGCGGCCGATGCCGCGCGCCTCGTAGGCCTTGATGATGGCGCGGCCCTTCTCGATCGAGGCCTCGGTGTCGAAGGACAGGTCGGCGTCGACCTCGGTGGAGACGCGGCCGGGCACGAGGCCGGCGAGTGCCGCGCCGACGGAGATCGCCAGGCGATCGGCGACCGCTGCGATCACGCCATCGCGGCTGCCGCCCTGGCACTGGCCCCAGCGCAGGGCTTCGGCGACGGTGTCGGCGAACATCGGCGTGCCGAGCGCCTTGAGCACGATGGTCGGATTGGTGGTGCAGTCGACGGGCTTCAGGCGGGCCACGGCTTCGATGTCGCCGGTGTCCGCCACAACGGTCGTCATCGTACGCAATTGTTCAAGCTTGGAGGTCATGTTCGAGATCCCGTTCCGTGGTGTCAAGCAAGGCGCCGTCCATCCGCAGCAAACGAAGGCTGCGCAATTTTCGAAGTGCCGGCACAGCGTCGCGGGCTTCCTGGAACCGCTTCGCCGTGACCGCACACTAGCACGCCGCCGGCGCGTTGTCGCACCGAGGGTACGGCCGACTATCGTTGGCGAGCGGGGGCAATGTCAAGCACTTTTGCACAGTCAGATAAACATATGTCGCATTGAATGCGTTTCGTGCTAGGGAGGGACGCAGGATTGCCGAACGAGAATGGGGACGGGACATTGGCGAAACTCAGGCGCGGAACGCACACCGCCTATTCCGAGAGCGCCTCGCTGCGCCTTCGGGCGGCCTGGCTGTACTACAACCAGGGCATGACGCAGAAGGACGTGGCGGAGAAGCTTGGCATCGGCCGGACCACCGTGATCCGCATGCTGGACGAGGCGCTGAAGCGCGGGGAGGTGCAGATCTGGATCGACGAGGGCGTCGGCGACTGCGTCGAACTGGCGACCCGCCTGGAGCGGGCCTACGGGCTGGACGAGGCGATCGTGGTGCCGGCGGCAGAGACCGCCGAGGGGACGGCCAAGGGGGTGGGGCTGGCGCTCGGCCAGTTCCTGACCGAGGTCATTCCCGACGACTGTACGGTGGGCGTCGGCTGGGGGCGGACGCTGACCGCCTCGCTCGCGAGCTTCCGTCCGGCGCGGCGCGAGCGGGTCAAGGTCGTCTCGCTGCTGGGCGGGGTGGTGGAGGCCCACCACATCAACCCGATCGAATACAGCTGGCGGATCGCCAGCCAGCTCGGCGCGGAGTGCTATCTGTTCCTCGCGCCGCTCATCGTCGACAGCGCCGAGACCAAGCGCAGCCTCATCGAGAAGTGCGGGCTGAAGCCGCTGTTCGAACTGGCGGAAAACATGGACATCGCCGTCGTCAGCTGCGGCGACATCGGTCCGGATTCGACGTCGCTGTCGCGCGGCTTCCTGCCGCCCGCGGTGCTCAAGGAACTGGTGGCGGCGGGCTGCGTCTGCGACACCATGTGCAACTTCCTCGACGCCGAGGGGCGGACGATCGACCACCCGATCCGCGACCGGGTGATGTCGATCGACCTCGATACGGTGAAGAAGGCGAACCATATCGTGCTCGTCTCCGGCGGGGCGCATCGCGCGCCGGCCATCCGCGCGACGATCCGGCGGGTCGGCTGCAACACGCTGATCACCGACGAGGGGGCCGCGGACGCCTTGCTGCAACTGGCCGAGGCTCAGGCGGGCTGACCGCCGGACAAAACCCTCAGATGAGATTGAGCAGGGCCGCGCGCGACACCGCGCCGGTGATGTTGCGTGTCTCGAGCTTCTCCATGGCGCTCGACAGGGCTTCGGCAACGCGGGGCAGCGGCAGGTCTGTTTCCAGGACGATCTGCCCCGGCGTCCTGCCTTCGGCGGCGAGCGCCAGGCAGCGCAGTTCGATGGCGGAGAGTTCGGGCGTGGCGCGGCTGCGCCCGTGACGGGACTGGGAATCGGCAGATGACATGGCCGGCTTGATAGAGGGCGAACGGCCCCGCGCACAGTCGAACTGTCTGAAATGCTTTATTAAATCTTATGCACATGGGAACCCGTCTTCGCCGGCGCCGCACCCGTTGCCGGGGTTTGCGGCCATCCGGGTTTCGCCACCACCGGGAAGGGTGTCGCATATCGGTACAATTGCAGGTGTCGTCCGGTTGTCGGCCATCGTCCGGCGGAGGTTGCGGGCAGGCGGTCTGTGGCGCTATGGGAGGGGAGGATCAGCCGGGGATGGGACGCGTGACGCCGAAGGAACAGAAGGCCGAGCTTCGAAACCAGAAGCTGGCATTGCGGGATGCGATGCCCGCCGAGCAACGCATAGAGGCGAGCCTCGCAATGGCAGACCATGCCGGCGATATCATCGCCTTCGAGCCGGGCGCGGTCATCTCCGGCTTCTGGCCGATCCGCTCGGAGGCCGACATCCGGCCGCTGATGGCGCGGCTCGCCGAGCGCGGTGCGCGGCTTTGCCTGCCGGTGGTGCTCGATCGCGAGACGATCGTCTTCCGGGAGCTCGTGCGCGGCGCGCCGCTGATGAAGACGGGTTTCGGCACGACGGGGCCGGGGCCGGAGGCGGCCCCCCTCGATCCGGAGATCCTGCTGGTACCGCTCTCGGCCTTCGATGCGGTCGGTCATCGCATCGGCTACGGCGCGGGGCACTACGATCGCGCGATCACCCGGCTGCGCGCCAAGGGGCTCTCGCCGCGGCTGATCGGGATCGCCTTCGATTGCCAGGAGGTGCCGGCCGTGCCGGCGCAAGCCCATGACGTGGCGCTCGATGCGATCTTGACCGAGACCGGCTTTCGCATTTTCAACGGACAGGATGGACAGGACTGATGCGGTTTCTCTTTCTCGGTGACATGGTGGGCAAGAGCGGGCGGACCGCCGTCTGGGAGCGCCTGCCGGGCCTGATCTCCGATCTCAAGCTCGATTTCGTCGTGGTCAACGGCGAGAACGCCGCCGGCGGCTTCGGCATCACCGAGGACATCTTCCAGGAAACGATCAATGCCGGCGCCGACGTGGTGACCACCGGCAACCATGTCTGGGACCAGAAGGAGGCCGTGACCTTCGCCGGACGGCACGACCAGTTCCTGCGACCGGCAAACTATCCGGCCGGCACGCCCGGGCGCGGATCGAACCTGTTCTTTGCCCGCAACGGCGCGCGGGTGCTGGTGGCGAACGTCATGGGACGGGTGTTCATGCACCCCGAGCTCGACGACCCCTTCACCACCGGCGAGGCGATCCTGGCCTCCTGCCCGCTCGGCGAGCAGGCGGACGCGATCATCTTCGACTTCCACGCCGAGGCGACGAGCGAGAAGCAGTGCTTTGGCCATTTCGTCGACGGTCGCGCCAGTCTCGTCGTCGGCACGCACACGCACGTGCCCACCGCCGACTGCCAGATCCTGAACGGCGGCACCGGCTACATGTCGGACGCCGGCATGTGCGGCGACTACGACAGTTCGCTCGGCATGGACAAGGAAGAGCCGCTCAACCGCTTCATCTCCAAGATGCCCAAGGGGCGCTTCGAGGCGGCGAGCGGGCCCGCGACGATCTGCGGCGTCGGGGTGGAGATCTCCGACAGGACGGGACTGGCCGAAAAGATCGCGCCGCTGCGGCTCGGCCCGCGGCTGGCGGAAACGATCCCGTCCTTCTGGTCCTGACCGATTTCGCGCAAGGATTGTCCTTGCGTCCGTTTGCAGCTCTGGCATGATTTTGGTATTGCGATTTAAAGTGATACAAAAATCATGCAGATCGTCTATGATGAGCGCAAACGCCGTTCGAACATCGAAAAGCACGGATACGACTTCGCCGATCTGACGCTCGAGTTCTTTGCGCGTTCGACAATCGTGCCGGTTCAGCGTGGTCGCCTGATGGCGATCGGCGTGCTGCATCACGGCGTTATTGCCGTCGTGTTCGTAACGCTGGGCACGCAGGGGCTCTCGGTCATCTCCATGCGCCCCGCGAGCCGGAAGGAGAGAATCGCCCATGGCTATGCCTAGACAGCACATCCCGCCTCTGACCGACGAGGAAGAAGCCAGGATCCAACGCCAGATAGCGGCCGATCCGGACAGCCCGGAGGCGACCGACGAGGAACTCAAGAACGCCCGGCCGTTCGCCGAGGTCTTTCCGGAATTGATGGAAAGCATCCGGCGATCGCGCGGGCGGCCGGCCGTGCCGCGGCCGAAGCAGCAGATTTCGCTGCGGCTCGATCCGGAGGTCATCGACAAGTTCAAGGCGACCGGGAAAGGCTGGCAGGCGCGCATCAACGAGGTGTTGAAGCGCGCCAAGATCTGAGGAGCTTTAAGGACGGAGTGAGCGTGTCAGCTCGCCCACTGGCGGCGGATTTCGTCCGGCGTGTCGCCGAAGACGACATGGGTTCGAACGCCGACATGCGGCTCCTCGTCCGGGTTGAAGTTGGCCTTGGCGATCTCCCAGCCGAATTTCAGCGTGCTGCCGGTCGAGGCCCAGATGGCGGCATCGTCGAGTCGCAGCGCCAGCATGGTCAGCATCGGATCGTGCTTGCCGTGGTCGAACCAGGCCTCGACGATCGAGTTCCAGTACGCGTCGATCTTTGCCGAGTTCTTCTCCACCGTGATGCGGCCGACCAGGCAGGCGTGATAGTCGTGGTCCTTGCCGATGACGCAGAAATGCGCTCGCGCGCCCTGGCCGATCGCATCGACGAGATCGGTGTCGGTCTTGGTGAAGAACCAGATCGTCGCCGCCTGGCGGTCGAGATGCGGGGCCATTGGCTGCATGTGCATGCGGTCGTTTTCCAGGCCGAGCATGCCGGCGTGGATCCGGTCGATCTCGTCGTAGAGCTGCTCCTTGGGATTTTCGCGGGCTTCTGCCAGACTTGCCATGGCTTTCGTCCTTTCTCGCATCGTCTTGATGCAGGCCAAACGCCGCGCTCCGGCCATTGTTCCGGCGCCGGTCTGACGGGATTGTGAACGCGGCGGGCGCGGGTGGCGCTCGACCTTGAGAGGCCGCGTTGGCATAGTTCCGGCGTCCATCGAACGGAGCCGCCCATGCCGTCCCTTCGGTTCTCACGTTTCGTTCTGCCGTTCCTGCTCGCCCTTTGGGTTTTCGTGCCGGCGCAGGCGCAGACCCGGGCGCAGACGCAGGAGCCGGCGAAGCCCGCAAGCCAGTGCCAGATGATCGCGCAGGCGCTGCCAGGGGTGATCTTTGCGCGCTTCAATGGCCCCGCGGCGGATCTGGCGCAGGCCGAGGCCGATGGAACGGTGGCGATCACCTATATCGGGCACTCCACGTTCTTCATCGAGACGCCGGCGGGCATCAGGATCGCCACCGATTACAACGGTTGGTACAAGCCGCCGGCACTGCCGACCGTGGTGACGATGAACAAGGCGCACTCCAGCCACTACACGCGTGTCCCCGATCCCGGCATCGAACACGTGCTGCACGGCTGGCGGGACGATGGTGGACCGGCAGACCACGACGTCGTCGCCGGCGACGCCTATATCCGCAACGTGCCGACCGATATCCGCAGCTGGGGCGGAGTGATGGAGGCGAACGGGAACTCGATCTTCATCTTCGAGATCGCGGGGCTGTGCATCGGCCATCTCGGCCACCTGCATCATGAGCTGACTGAGAAGCAGTATGCGGAGATCGGCCGGCTGGACGTCTTGATGGTGCCGGTCGACGGCGGGCTCACGATGGGCGCGGAAAGCATGAGCCGCGTGGTCGAGCGGCTTCGCTCCGCACTGATCCTGCCGATGCACCGGCGCGGGCCGCCGATCGACCATTTCCTGTCGATGTTCGAGGAGGGTTTCGATATCACCTTCGCCGACACGGCGAGGGTCGAAGTATCGGTGCGCTCGCTGCCGCGGCGGCCGACGATCCTCGTTCTCAAGGGCGTGTGAGCCGCCTCCGGTGCCGATCCGGCTCGCGGCGGCGTCACGCGCGGCAGATTTTGCCGCCCCTGCTGGACGCAGAGCGACAATAAAACTATAACGCGGCCATTTCCAAAATCGGAGATCGCCTGGCCGGACTGGACGCGGACGGGTGCGCTCCCGAACAGAAGACAGCGCGCGGTCGTTTCCAACGAGAAGACGTTGCCGTCGCGCCAAACAGCGCAGGGGTGCCATGGCAGGCCATTCACAGTTCAAGAACATCATGCATCGCAAGGGGCGTCAGGACGCCGTGCGGTCGAAAATGTTCTCCAAGCTCGCTCGCGAAATCACGGTTGCCGCTAAGGCCGGCCTGCCCGACCCGGCGATGAACCCGCGCCTTCGTCTGGCGATCCAGAACGCCAAGGCGCAGTCCATGCCGAAGGACAATATCGACCGCGCCATCAAGAAGGCCTCCGGTGGCGACGCGGAGAACTACGAGGAGATCCGCTACGAGGGCTACGGCCCGGGCGGCGTCGCCGTCATCGTCGAGGCGCTGACCGACAACCGCAACCGTACCGCCTCCTCGGTCCGCTCGACCTTCACCAAGGCCGGCGGTGCGCTCGGCGAAACCGGCTCCGTGTCCTTCTCCTTCGATCGCGTCGGCGAGATCACCTACAAGCTTTCGGCCGGCGACGCCGATGCGGTGATGGAAGCGGCGATCGAAGCCGGCGCCGACGATGTCGAGACCGACGACGAGGTTCACACCATCTACTGCGCCTTCGAGAACATCGGCGAGGTGTCCAAGGCGCTGGAAGGGACGCTCGGCGAAGCCGAGACCGTCAAGGCCATCTGGAAGGCACAGAACACCGTGCCGGTCGACGAGGAGAAGGCGCAGTCGCTGATGAAGCTCATCGACACGCTGGAAGACGACGACGACGTGCAGAACGTCTATTCCAACTTCGAAGTGTCCGACGAAGTGATGGCGAAGCTCTCGGCCTGATCGCCGAACGGCACTTCCCAGTCCATGGCCCGCGCCGTCCCGGTGCGGGCCATTCGCGTTTGAACGGGACCTCGTCCATGACCTACGACCTGGTGATCTTCGATTTCGACGGGACGCTCGCCGATACCGGCGAGTGGTTCATGTCGACGACGAACAGGGCTGCGGTGCAGTTCGGTTTCCGGCAGATGTCCCCGGAGCAGTTCCAGCAACTGCGCTCGAAGGGAAATCGCGAGATCATCGCGCATATGGGCGTGCCGTTCTGGAAGCTGCCGAAGATCGCCGCCTTCATGCGCGAGCAGGCCAGCCGCCATGCCGCGGAGATCCGGCTGTTTCCCGGTGTCGTCGACATGCTGGCTTGCGTTCAATCGGCCGGTGTACGCACCGCCATCGTCAGCTCCAATCGCGAGGCGGTGGTGAGAACCGCGCTCGCGCAGCACGTCCGCCTGATCGACCATTTCGCCTGCGGTGCGTCGCTGTTCGGCAAGGCGCGTCACTTCCAGAAGTTGCTGAAGGCGACGTCGCAGGACCCCGGCCGCGTCATTGCCATCGGCGACGAGGCGCGCGACATCGAGGCGGCCCGGAAGGCCGGCATCGCTGCCGGCTCCGTGGCGTGGGGCTATGCCGAAGCGGATTTTCTCCGCAGCCTTCGTCCCGATCATTTCTTTGCGACCGTCGACGACATCGCCGCCGCCCTCTTCGGCGGCCGGGGCTCTGGTCAGGCCGAGAGCGCGCGCTGAGCCTCGGCGAAGAGCCGGACCGATCGCAGCCGTGCCGCCATGTCGTAGACGGGCATGGACACGATCAGCTCGTCGGCCTTGGTGATGTCGAGGAAGCCGGCGATCTTCTCGCGGATGGTGTTCGGGCCGCCGACCACCGCATATTGCAGCGTGTGCTCGACCATGATCCGTTCCTGTTCGCTCCAGAGGCCGTCCATGCTGTCCACCGGCGGCGGAAACACGGTCGGCGCGCCGCGGCGGAGCGCCACAAAGGATTGCTGCATCGAGGTGAAGAGGTGCTGCGCCTCGGCATCGGTGTCGGCGGCGGCTCCCATTACGCCCACCATCACATGCGGCCGCTCCAGGTATTGCGACGGCGTGAAGCGCTCGCGATAGATCTCCAGCGCGGTCAGGAGCATGTCGGGGGCGAAGTGGGAGGCGAAGGCGAAGGGCAGGCCCAGCATGCCGGCGAGATGGGCCGAGTAGTGGCTGGAACCGAGCAGCCAGACGGGGACGTTGCTGCCCGCGCCGGGGACGGCGATGACCTGCTGGCCCGGTTGCAGCGGACCCATCAAGGCCATCAGTTCGACCACGTCCTGCGGAAAATTGTTGGCGGAGGTCTCGAGGTTGCGGCGAAGCGCGCGGGCGGTGTTCATGTCCGTTCCGGGAGCACGGCCGAGACCGAGGTCGATGCGGCCGGGAAAGAGCGCCTCCAGCGTGCCGAACTGCTCGGCGATGACGAGCGGCGAATGGTTCGGCAGCATGATGCCGCCGGAGCCGACGCGGATCGTCTCGGTACCGGCTGCGACGTGCTGGATCACGAGGGCGGTGGCAGCGCTGGCGATGCCGCGCATGCCGTGGTGTTCGGCGAGCCAGAAGCGCCGGTAGCCCTCCCGTTCGGCCTCCTGGGCCAGGCGCCTCGAATTGGCGAGCGACTGGGCGACGGTGCCGCCTTCGATGACCGGGGAGAGATCGAGGATCGAAAAGGGCACCATGGGAGGACCTCTGCATGAATGGATTTGAATGTCACTGCATGTAGGTTCAATTTCCTGAAATCCAAGACGGTGGCTGCGGGGCGAAGGCGCAGAGTCTGTTTGTTTTTGGTTTGTTCACATTTGGCTGGCAGGGTCGCGCCATCTTGAATAGGGTTCGACCATGCAGGGCACGATTCGCATCATCGGCATCGATCCGGGGCTTCGCCGCACCGGCTGGGGCATCATCGAGACGCTCGGCAATTCGCTGCGCTTCGTCGCCTCGGGGACGGTGACCTCGGACGGCGACATGGACCTCGCCTCGAGGCTCTGCCAGCTGCACGACGGGTTGGCGGAGGTGGTCCATTCCTACCGGCCCGACGAGGCGGCGGTCGAGCAGACCTTCGTCAACAAGGATGCGACGGCAACGCTGAAGCTCGGACAGGCGCGCGGGATCGCCATGCTGGTTCCGGCGCGGGCCGGCCTGCGCGTCGCCGAATACGCGCCGAACGCGGTGAAGAAGGCAGTGATCGGCGTCGGCCACGGCGAGAAGCAGCAGATCCACATGATGCTGAAGGTCCTGATGCCGAAGGCGGAATTCAAGGGCAACGACGCCGCCGACGCGCTCGCCATCGCCATCTGCCACGCCCATAACCGCCAGAGCCTGAAAGGGCGGATCGCCGCGCTCGCCGGCTCCATGAAGACCCAACCATGACGAGGAAGACCCCATGATCGGCAAGCTCAAGGGCACGATCGACGAGATCGGCGAGGATCACGTCGTCCTCGACGTGCACGGCGTCGGCTATGTCGCCTTCTGCTCGGCGCGGACGTTGTCGAAGCTCGGCTCCGCCGGCGAGGCGGCCGTGCTCTTCATCGAGACCTATGTGCGCGAGGACCAGTTGAGGCTGTTCGGCTTCCTCACGGCGCTGGAGCGGGAATGGTTCCGGCTGCTGCAGAGCGTGCAGGGGGTCGGCTCGAAGGTGGCGCTGGCAGTGCTGTCGACGATGACGCCGGGAGAACTCGCCAACGCGATCGCGCTGCAGGACAAGACCGCCGTGTCACGCGCGCCGGGCGTCGGCCCCAAGGTCGCGGTGCGGATCGTGACCGAACTGAAGAACAAGGCGCCGGCCTTCGCCGGCGAGGCGGCTGCGGCGATCGGGCTGAAACAGGAGATCGGCGAGGGCGTGGCGTCGGCCCCGGTTGCGGATGCGGTTTCCGCGCTGACGAATCTCGGCTACTCGCGCGACCAGGCGGCGAATGCGGTGGCTGCGGCCTTGAAGAACGGCGGGGAGGGCGCGGACAGCGCCAAGCTGATCCGGCTCGGATTGAAGGAGTTGGCGCGATGATTCCTTGTTTTTCATTTCGCTCCTTACTATTGTTGAGTAAGTAAGGAGAACTCCCATGGGTGTCTACGACAGCACCTTGACCTCGAAGGGGCAGACGACGATCCCGGCCGAAATCCGCGAGGCGCTGAAGCTCAAGCCGGGCGACAAGATCCGTTATGTCATCAGCGGCGACAGGGTATACCTGCGGGTCAAGAATGGTCGGCTGGCGGACCTCGCCGGGTCGTTGGGGAAGCCGCCGAATGGCGCAAGCTTGTCCATCGACGAAATCGACGACGCGATCATGGATGCAGTAGCGGAGGACGACGCGCGCATCGTTCGTGAATGGCATGAAGGTTCGACATGATCGGCATCGACACCAACGTGCTGCTGCGTTTTCTTGTTGACGACGACGTGGAACAGAATGAAAGCGCGCGACGGTTCATGGCGGAGCGCACCGAAGATGACCCCGTTTATCTGAGCGCGGTCGTGCTGGCGGAGACGGTCTGGGTGCTGCGCCGAAGGCTGGGCTACTCGCAGCGGCAGATCACCGAGATGCTGCGCCGGTTGCTCGGGTCCGTAGAGGCGGTCATCGAGTTTGCCGAGGAACTGGAGGTTGAGCTCCTGGAGCCGGACGCGACGATTTCCGATCTTGCGGACTGTCTCGTCGCATGGGCGGCGCTCAAAGCAGGCTGCAGCAGAGTGGTAACTTTTGATCGCAAGACAGCAAGGGCGATCCCCGGAATGGAACTTCTGTCATGACCGATGCCGCCCGACTGATCACCCCCGACAAGCGCGGCGAGGACGTGGATGCGACGCTGCGCCCGCAGACGCTGGACGACTTCACCGGCCAGGCGGAGGCGCGCGCCAACCTGAAGATCTTCATCGAGGCGGCGAAGAACCGCGGCGAGGCGCTCGACCACGTGCTGTTCGTCGGCCCGCCCGGTCTCGGCAAGACGACGCTGGCGCAGATCATGGCGAAGGAACTGGGCGTCAACTTCCGCTCGACCTCCGGCCCGGTGATCGCCAAGGCGGGTGACCTCGCCGCCCTTCTCACCAACCTGGAGGAGCGCGACGTCCTGTTCATCGACGAGATCCACCGGCTCAATCCGGCGGTGGAGGAAATCCTCTATCCGGCGATGGAGGATTTCCAGCTCGACCTGATCATCGGCGAGGGCCCGGCGGCGCGGTCGGTGAAGATCGACCTGTCGAAGTTCACCCTCGTCGCCGCCACCACCCGGCTCGGCCTGCTCACGACGCCGCTGCGCGACCGCTTCGGCATTCCGGTGCGGCTGAATTTCTATACGGTGGAGGAGCTGGAATCGATCGTGCGCCGCGGCGCCAGGCTGATGGGGCTCGGCATGACCGACGACGGCGCCCGCGAGATCGCGCGCCGGGCGCGGGGGACGCCGCGCATCGCCGGGCGGCTGTTGCGGCGGGTGCGCGATTTCGCCGAAGTCGCCCGCGCCGACGCCGTTACCAGCGACATCGCCGACGAGGCGCTGACGCGGCTCCTGGTCGACAATATGGGCCTGGACCAGCTCGACCGGCGCTACCTTTCGATGATCGCGCACAATTTCGGCGGCGGGCCGGTGGGGATCGAGACGATCGCCGCCGGGCTCTCCGAGCCGCGCGATGCGATCGAGGACATCATCGAGCCCTACATGATCCAGCAGGGCTTCATCCAGCGCACGCCGCGCGGGCGCGTCTTGACCGCGAATGCCTGGAAGCACCTCGGCCTGCAACCGCCGAAGGACCTGGAAGCCTCGCAGTTCCGGCTGTTTTCCGAAGACGAGTAGGCGCCTCACGGCGTCCGCGACAGGGCCTCGAGCGTCGCCTGGAGGCGCAGCATGCCGCCAGGCTGCCAGCCGAGCATGCGGAGCCGCTCCGTCGCCATCGGACAGAAGGCGTCGACGTCGGCCTTTGCCGGCAGCGGGTGGGGACAGCCGGTGGCTTGCTGCACGATCGAAAGCAGCGCGCGGGTATCGACCAGCACGTCGGAGACGTTGAACACCTCGCCGTTGATGCGCATCGGGTCGGTCTCGAGCATCAGGCGGACGGCAGCGGCGACGTCGTCGCCATGCACTTCCGTGCCCGCGCGCGGGGCGGCCGGCCGGCCCGCCAGATAGTCCCCGATCAGCCCATGCCACTTGTGATCCCGCCTCGGGCCGGCCTCGCCGTAGACGCCGGTGACGCGCAGGCTGGCGGTGGTGAAGTTGTGTGCGCAGAGCGCCTGCAGGCTGCGCTCGGTGTCGAGCTTGACCCGGCCGTAGAGCGTGTCGGGCCTGGCCGGCAGATCCTCGGTCAGGACGGTGCCGGGCGGCTGCGGGCCGTAGACGGCGCGGCTGGAGAGGAAGACGCAGCGGCGGACGCCGGCGTCCCGCGCCGCCTCGAACAGGCGGACCGAGCCGTTCAGGTTGGCGCGGCGGAAACCGTCCGGATCGTCGCCTTCGCCGCCGCGGTACTTTCCGGGCACGTGGGCGAAGGCGGCATGGACGAAGTAGTAGATGTTCTCGAAGGCGTCGATCTGGTCGAGGTCCGGATCGAGGTGCAACGGCACGTGGGCGACGGCGCGCGAGAAGAAGTCCGGCGCAGGCGGCGTGCGGCCGCCGACGGTGACCTTGTAGCCGTGGGCGAGAAGGTGCTCGACGATGAAGCGGCCGACCGTGCCGGTGCCGCCGGAGACGAGCACGCGCGTCATGCGCCGGCCGGAGGCGAAAGCGGCAGGGCGGCGCCGGGCCGTTCCGGACCGGCGAGCGCATCGATGTCGGGGACCGGGCCGTCGTCGTGGAAGGCCTGCCACAGCGTGATCAGGGGCATCAGGACCTCCGCTTTCGGGTTGTTCGTTTCCCAGGGCTTCTCGTACTGATAATGGAGCACGTGGATGCTCTTCCAGTCCCAAAGATCGGGCATGGTGAACCAGACATACTGCAGCATGTTGAAGTAGACGGGAAGGCCGTGCCATTCCGGGAAGAAGCTCTGCAGGAAGGTCTGGTCGGTGCGCGGCCAGAAGGCGTCGGGGGCATCCAGCCGGTCCAGCATCGCGGCAAAGGTGGCGAGTGCAGGGCGGGCGACAAAGACGCCGGAATTCAGCCGCTGGAAGTCGCGCAGGCTCTCGTAGACGTTGGGGGCGGCGGAAAATTCGGGATAGGCGAAGAGCCGGTCGATGTTCTTCAGCACGATCGCGTCGGCATCGATGAAGATGCAGGCCTCGTATTCGACGAGCTGCCACAGGCGCAGCTTGACGAAATTGTCGAGCGGGGCGTGGAAATCCGGCTTGCGGCCCTTGGTGAAGGGGGCGGCGCCGTGCAGGGCGCGGCGGGCATGGCGGGCGTTGAAGCCGTCCGACATCGGCAAGAGGTCGGCCTCGACGAGCCGGCAGCCGAGCGCGGCGAGCGCGGTCCGGCCGGCCTCGGAAAGTGCGGGCGTGTGCAGGACGACGAGATCGGCCTGCGTGCGGCTGCGGCGCAGCGAATGGACGAGGGCGGTGGCGCCCCTGGCGTAGTCCTCGTTCGTCACCAGCGTCACATAGGCGCGACGGCTTGCGGCCGGCCTGCTGCGGCGGATCCCTGCCTCTGCGTGCGGGCTTGCCGTCATGATACCGATTTCAGTCTCCGGCCCTCGGGGTCGTGGTTGATGGTGGCGGCGATGTCGCGCGTCCAGGCCGAGACGGCGGGGACGCGGCTGCGATCGACGCGATAGGCGAATTTCTTCGCCACATCGACGATCTCCGAAAGCAGGCCGTCGGCGAGCGTGGTCGGGTCGAGGCCGAGGGCGCGGAACTTGTCGTTCTTCACCACGAGGTCGTTCTCGGCCGCCTCCTTGCGCGGGTTCGGCAGCCAGGCGATCTCGCTGCCGGTCAGCCCGGCGACGAGCTTGGCGAGGTCGCGCACCCGGTGCGTCTCGGTCATCTGGTTGAAGATCTCGACACGGGCGCCGCGGGCGGGGGGATTTTCGAGCGCGATCTCGATGCAGCGCACCGAATCCTGGATGTGGATGAAGGCGCGGGTCTGGCCGCCGGTGCCGTGCACGGTCAGCGGATAGCCGATCGCGGCCTGGATCAGGAAGCGGTTGAGAACGGTGCCGTAGTCGCCGTCATAGTCGAAGCGGTTGACGAGCTGCGGGTGCAGCCGGGTCTCGCGGGTGTGCGTGCCCCAGACGATGCCCTGGTGCAGGTCGGTGATCCTCAGCCCGTCGTTCCTGGCGTAGAACTGGAACAGCAACTGATCCAGGCACTTGGTCATGTGGTAGATCGAGCCCGGATTGGCGGGATAGAGGATCTCCTGGCTCACCGTCTCGCCGTCCATGGTCTCGATGCCGACCGGAAGATAGCCTTCCGGGATCGCCGCGCCGACGGTCGAATAGCCGTAGACGCCCATGGTGCCGAGATGGACGAGGTGGGCGTCGACGCCGGTCTCGACGAGGGCGTTCAGCAGGTTGTGCGTCGCGTTGACGTTGTTGGTGACCGTGTAGTTCTTGTGCCGGTCGCTCTTCATCGAATAGGGGGCGGCGCGCTGCTCGGCGAAATGGATGACGGCGTCGGGACGCTCCTCGCGCAGCCAGTTCTTCAGGCGCTCGTAGTCGGTGGCGAGATCCAGCAGGTGGAAATGGATGCGGCGGCCGGTTTCGGCGTGCCAGACGCGGGTGCGTTCCTGGATCGAATCCATCGGCGTCAGCGACTGGACGCCCAGTTCGGTGTCGATCCAGCGGCGGGAGAGATTGTCGAGGATATGGACCTCGTGACCGGCGTTGGAGAGGTGCAGTGCGGTGGGCCAGCCAACGAACCCATCTCCGCCCAGGACTGCAATCTTCATAGCCGATACCATCGGACACTCCTCTGCGTTTGCCTGTAATCTGGCATAGTGGCCGAATGTGACAAGAGTGCAATCCTTGATTTTGCTCCATATTTCGTCCACAGGAGCTGTCTTCTCCCTGTCATGGAAGCTGATGATGAGCACTCTCGACCATGCCCTTTCGGGCGAACTGACGGCGGACGGGCACCGGCTGGTGCAGCGCGTCTATTACGAAGACACCGACTTTTCCGGCTTCGTCTACCATGCGCGCTACCTGCATTTCATGGAGCGCGGCCGCACGGACTATCTGCGCTGTCTCGGGGTGGAGCAGGGTGCCTTGTCGATCGAGGGCGACACGGAAGGGCTGATGTTCGTGGTCCACCGCATGGAGATCGATTTCAAGGCGCCGGCGCGCATGGACGACGTGCTGACGGTGCTGACGCATACCGAGAAGGCCGGCGGCGCGAAGATGGTGCTGCAGCAGGAGGTCCGGCGCGGCGAACAGCTGCTGATCGCCGCGAAGGTCGTCATTGCCGTGGTCAATGCCAAGGGCCGGCCGCGGCGCCTGCCGGAGGGGCTGGCGGCGCAGTTTCTGGGCGCGGCGGCCGCGGGCTGATTCGATGTCCGTTGCAGCCGCGGATACCCATCCGCAGGCTCGCCCGGGGGGCAGGGCGGGCGGGCAGGGGACTTTTCCCCCGTCGCGGTAATACTCCCTTAACCATAATGCTGTCTTACTGAATGCACTGGATTTTGTGCACTGCACGTCATCCTTTAACCAAAATTGACGGCAAGAAGGCAGTTGAATGCGTTTGATCGGCGTGGCGGCCGGCAACATCAACCGGACATCTTGACGAACAGGCGGGACGGCTGCGGACGAAAACGGGTCGCGGTTTCCCTGAAGTTTGCGAAGAGCCGGCATCGGCATTTCCGGGAGCGCCCGGAGGCCGGTCCGGCAAAGGGATGAAGACCCGGTGCGATGGCCGAAAGCCCGTGCCGGGTGTTTGGATTCGGGGACGGAAGTCTATGGAACAGGTAGGTTTGGCAGCAACGGCCGATGTGAGCCTCTGGTCGCTCTTCATGCAGGCGGGCTTCGTGGTGAAGCTGGTCATGATCGGTCTGATCGCGGCGTCGATCTGGACATGGGCGATCGTCGTCGACAAGACGCTGGCCTTCGGCAAGGCTCGGCGGCAGCTCGACAGCTTCGAGCAGGTGTTCTGGTCCGGGCAATCGCTCGAGGAGCTCTACCGGACGCTGGCCGACCGGCAGACCAGCGGCATGAGCGCGATGTTCGTCGCCGCCATGCGCGAGTGGAAGAAGAGCTTCGAGCGCGGGGCGCGCTCGCCGATCGGGCTGCAGATGCGCATCGACCGGGCAATGGACGTGACGCTGGCGCGCGAATCCGAAGCGCTGGAGGCCCGGCTCGGCTCGCTGGCGACGATCGGCTCCGCCGGCCCGTTCATCGGCCTCTTCGGTACCGTCGTCGGCATCATGACCTCGTTCCAGGCGATCGCCGGCTCCAAGTCGACCAACCTCGCCGTCGTGGCGCCGGGCATCGCCGAGGCGCTGCTGGCAACGGCGATCGGCCTTCTGGCCGCCATCCCCGCCGTCATCGCCTACAACAAGTTCACTGCCGACGCCGGCAAGATCACGGCACGAATGGAGGGGTTCGCCGACGAATTCTCCGCCATTCTTTCGCGCCAGATCGACGAGAAGCTGCAGCCGCGCCAGGCGGCGCAGTAACGCTGCGGTCGCCAAGCAGGAGACGAAACCATGGGCATGTCAGTCGGTGGGGGCAAGGGCGGCGGCGGGCGTCGCAGGCGCGGCGGTCGCAAGGCGGTGATGAGCGAGATCAACGTGACGCCGTTCGTCGACGTCATGCTGGTGCTCCTGATCATCTTCATGGTGGCCGCCCCGATGATGACGGTCGGCGTTCCGCTCGACCTGCCCAAGACGTCCGCCAAGGCGCTCAATGCCGAGACCCAGCCGATCACCGTTTCGGTGAAGGCGGACGGCGCAGTGTTCCTGCAGGAGACCGCGATCCCGGTCGAGGAGATCGCCGCCAAGCTCGAGGCCGTCGCGACGACGGGCTACACCGAGCGGATCTTCGTGCGCGGTGACGGTGCGGCCCCCTATGGTGTGATCGCCGACGTCATGTCGCGCATCCAGTCGGCAGGCTTCACCAATATCGGCCTGGTGACCGAGCAGAAACCGGACAACTGAAGACAGCGATGAAGGCCAGCCTCGCCACATCCGCCGCTCTGCACGCACTGGTGCTCACCTGGGCACTGGTGACGATCGGCAGTCCGGAGAGCTTCGACGTCGCCGACGTGGAGGCGATGCCGGTCGACATCGTGCCGATCGAGGAACTGACCCAGATCCAGCAGGGCGACAAGAAGGCGCCGATGGCGGAGAAGTCCGCGCCGGTGCCGACCAAGCGCCAGGACCCGGTGGTGAACGCCGAGAATTCCGGCGACAACGACGTCGACCTGAAGACGCCGCCGACGCCGAACGAGAAGCCGCAGAACACCGAGACCGCCGCAGCCCCGCCTAAAGCGGAAAAGGCGCTGCCGACCCCCGATCCGGCCGAAGAGCCGGTGGAGCAGGTGCAACCCAGCGAGCCGGCGTCGACGCCGGCGACGGAAGTGGCCGCCGAGGCGGAGCCCAAGCAGGAAGTGACGCCCGAGGCGACGCCGGAGGAAAAGCCCGCGGAGGAGGCCCCCGCCGAGGTGGCCGAGGCGGAAGCCATGCCGGACAACGTTCCCGTGCCGGAGATCAAGCCGCAGCCGCCGCAGCCGCAGACGGCCAAGACGCCGGATCGCAAGAACGAGGAAAAGAAGCAGGAGAAGAAGCAGGCCGCTTCGGCCAAGGAGAGCGACTTCAACGCCGACGAGGTTGCTGCACTCCTGAACAAGACCGAGGCCAAGGGCGGCGGCGCCAAGCGCTCGACCGAGACCGCCTCGCTCGGCGGCAAGAAGACGACCGGCGGCTCGAAGCTGTCGATGAGCGAGATGGATGCGCTGCGCGGCCTGATCCAGAACAACTGGTCGATCATCCCCGGCATGGCGGATGCGACCGAGGTGCGCATCAAGGTGACGATGCAGCTCGACCCCGACGGCAATATCGTCGGCGAGCCGGAAGTGGTCGCCACCGGCGGCTCGGATGCCGCCCGCCGGGCGCTTGCCGGCGGCGCGCGCCGGGCGATCCTGAAGTCGGCGCCGTTCGATAAGCTGCCGAAGGACAAGTATGATGCCTGGAGCGAAGTCGTCGTGAACTTCGACCCCAGCGAGATGATGTGATGCCGACAGGCACAGCAGTTAGGAAGGCCTAGATCGCATGCTGAGACGCACTTTTCTTCATTCTGCAGCCGGCTTGACCGGGCTTGCGGCCGCAGCGACCCCGGCATGGGCGCTCGTCGAGATCAACATCAACAAGGGCAACGTCGAGCCCCTGCCGATCGCCGTGACCGATTTCGTCTCGGGCGGCGATCTCGGCGCGAAGATCACCGACGTCATCGCCGCCGACCTGAAGCGGTCCGGCCTGTTCGCGCCGGTCGCCAAGCAGGCCTTCATCGAGAAGATCTCCAATCCCGACCAGCCGCCGCGCTTCGAGGACTGGAAGGTCATCAACGCGCAGGCGCTGGTCACCGGCCGGGTCACGCAGGAGGGCGATGGCCGCCTGCGCGCCGAGTTCCGCCTGTGGGACACCTTCGCCAACCAGCAGATGACCGGCCAGCAGTTCTACACCCAGCCGGAAAACTGGCGCCGCGTCGCCCATATCATCGCGGACGCGATCTATGAGCGGATCACCGGCGAGAAGGGCTATTTCGACACCCGCGTCGTCTATGTCGCCGAGAGCGGTCCGAAGAACGCCCGCAAGCGCCAGCTCGCCATCATGGACCAGGACGGGGCGAACGCGCGGGCGCTGACGAATTCCAACGAGATCGTGCTGACGCCGCGCTTCTCGCCGAACCGGCAGGAAATCACCTACATGTCGTTCGAGGGCCAGCAGCCGCGGGTCTACCTGCTGCAGCTGGAAACCGGGCAGCGCGAGGTGGTCGGCAACTTCCCCGGCATGACCTTTGCGCCGCGCTTTTCGCCCGACGGCCAGCGGGTCATCATGAGCCTGCAGCAGGACGGCAACGCCAACATCTACACGATGGACCTGCGCTCGCGCACGACGACGCGGCTGACCTCGACGGCGGCGATCGACACCGGCCCGTCCTATTCGCCGGACGGCAGCCAGATCGTCTTCGAAAGCGACCGCGGCGGGCGCCAGCAGCTCTATGTCATGAGCGCCGACGGCTCCGGCCAGAACCGCATCTCCTTCGGCGACGGCTCGTATTCGACGCCGGTGTGGTCGCCGCGCGGCGACCTGATCGCGTTCACCAAGCAGTCGGGCGGCAAGTTCTCGATCGGCGTGATGAAGCCGGACGGCTCGGGCGAGCGCATCCTGACGACCGGCTTCCACAACGAAGGACCGACCTGGGCGCCGAACGGGCGCGTCCTGATGTTCTTCCGCCAGCCGGCCGGCTCCGGCGGGCCGCAGCTCTACTCGATCGATCTCACCGGCTACAACGAGCAGCAGGTGCAGACGGCCGGCTATGCCTCCGACCCGGCCTGGTCGCCGCTTCTGGAGTGACCCGCCGCGGCCTGTGTGAACGGCCGCAACCAAACGTGACGGCGCCGCCGCTTTCTCGCCTCAAAGTCCGTTAAACCAAGGGCTGAAAGGCGAGGGATTCGGCGGCGTTTGTCGTTTGAAGGCAGATGGTCTGAGTATTTTGCGTAATCGATTGTTAACCATAATCGTTGAATGCCGATTAACCGCGTGCGGTTACAGTCTGGCAACCCTGATTGAAACCCAAGCCCTGTTGAACTGATGCTAAGGAGACCGGCTCATGAGCCGCACTGAAGTCCCGGCCGCTGGCCGCATGCAGACCCTCGCCCGCAACCCCGCAATCCTCGCCCTGTTCATGGGCCTGGCCCTTGCCGGCTGCGCCAACAAGAAGAATATGCCCAACAGCGCCGGCGAACTCGGCCTGAACAATGCGACCCCGGGCTCGCCCCAGGACTTCACCGTCAACGTCGGCGACCGCATCTTCTTCGACACCGATTCCACCTCGATCCGCGCCGATGCGGCTGCGACGCTGGACAAGCAGGCGCAGTGGCTGCAGCGCTACCCGAACTACGCGATCACGATCGAAGGTCATGCCGACGAGCGCGGCACGCGCGAGTACAACCTGGCGCTCGGCGCACGCCGCGCCACGGCCACCAAGCAGTACCTCGCCAGCCGCGGCGTTCCGGCCGGCCGCATGAAGACGATCTCCTACGGCAAGGAAAAGCCGGTCGCCGTCTGCGACGACATCTCGTGCTGGTCGCAGAACCGTCGCGCCGTCACCGTGCTCGGTGGCGCCGGCATGTAATCAAGGGATCGGCGCCGCGTCGCCGTCCTGGAAGGGCCCGCCAGCAATGGCGGGCCTTTGCGTTTGCGACACAGTGCGCGCGCAAATCGACGGTTGCCCGCGGGGCTTGAGTTTTTTAACACACTTTGGCCGAACTCCGTTGCTTTTTGACAGCATTTGGAAAAACCTGCGGCTGCGCGGGAATGCGCGAATTCGGACCAACAGGACACGCACATATGAAGAAGATCGTCGCGGCAGGCCTTATCGGCCTGGCAGCCTTCGCAGGGCCGGTGGATGCGTTGCACGCGTCGCCGCTCCAGGCGCTGGCGAACCGCTTACTGCCGGGGGGCGGCAAGGCGGACAAGGAGGTCGTGCTGGCGCAGTCTGACGACTCGCTGATGCGCATCGGCCAGCTCGAGGAGCAGATCCGCTCGCTGAACGGCCGGATCGAGGAAATGAGCTTCCAGCTTCTGCAGATGCAGGAACAGCTGCGCAAGACGCAGGAGGACAACGAGTATCGCTTCCAGGACCTGGAGAGCGGCAAGGGCACCGGCAAGAGCGGTGCGCTGGAAAGGCCGGCGGGCGCGGATGCGCAGGCCGGCGGCCAGACGGCGGCAACCGAGCCCCCGGCGGATCCCTCCGCCGCGGGCAGCGACGACACGGCCGCCGCCGGTTCGACGGCCAAGCCGCCGCAGGCGCTCGGCAGCATCCGCTTCGACGAGCAGGGCAACCCGATCGGCGCCGACATGAGCGAGAGCGCCTCGCTCGGCAGCGGCCCGGTGCCCGGCGTCGACAGCGGCCTGCCGCCGGTGGACAGCCAGTCGACGGCCGCGCTCGACAGGCCGGACGACATCTACAATGCCGCCTACGGCCACGTGCTGTCGGGCGACTACCAGCTCGCCGAGAAGGAATTCCGCGACTATCTCGAGGTCTTCCCGGAAGGCGAGAAGGCGGCGGATGCCAGCTTCTGGATGGGCGAGGCGCAGTACTCGCAGGGTAATTTCAACGATGCCGCCAAGACGTTCCTGAATGCGCACCAGACCTACGGCACCTCCAAGAAGGCGCCCGAAATGCTCCTGAAGCTCGGCATGTCGCTTGCCGCCCTCGACAACCGCGAAACCGCCTGCGCGACGCTGCGCGAAGTCGGCAAGCGCTATCCGAACGCCTCCAAGGCGGTGAAGACCAAGGTCAGCAGCGAGCAGAGCCGGCTGTCCTGCTGAGCCGTTCGCGGAGCGACGCCGTGACGCGCGCCGAACCCGGACCCGTCGAAGGCGCCGTCGCCCGATTTCTGAACAGTTTTGACAAACCCGCCCGCTTGCTCGTAGCCGTTTCCGGCGGCGGCGATTCCGTCGGCCTGCTGATCGCGCTGGACGAAGCGCTGAAATCCGGCCGCTTTCCTGGCTTTTCCCTCTCTGCCTGCACGATCGACCACGGGCTGCGCACGGCCTCGACCGACGAGGCGCGCTGGGTGGCGGCGCTCTGTGCCGGGCGCGGCATTGCGCACACGACGCGTTGCTGGAGCGGGCCGAAACCGCAACGGGGCGTGCAGGCCGCGGCGCGCGAGGCGCGCCATGCCCTTCTGGTCGAGGCAGTCCGCGATCTCGGGGCCGAGGCGATCGTGACCGCCCACAACAGCGACGACCAGCGGGAGACGGTGGCGATGCGGGGGGCGCGCCGAAACGACGGGGCCGGCCTCGCCGGGATCGCACCGGCAACCCTGGTTCACAACGCCGTCTGGCTGCTGCGACCGCTGCTCGGCGTGTCGCGCGAAGACATCCGCGCCTTTCTCCGGCGCTGCGGGCAGGGCTGGCTGGACGATCCGAGCAATGCCAACAGGGCCTTCGAGCGGGTGCGCGTTCGCCTCCACGCGATGAGCGCGGCGGGGGAGACGGAGGGGACGCATCCCGCATCCATCGACGATACCGGCTGGACGGCCGCCGCCCGGGCGCGCCACCTTGCTGGGCGGGACGGGGCCGCCTTCCTCGACAGCGCCGTGCGCGTCCACGATGCGACGCTCGCCTTTGTGCCGGCGCCGGGCGTCGCCGCCGTCACGGCCTCGGACGCCGCGTTGCAGGCGCTGCTTGCGCTCTGCGCCGTCCTCGGCGGGCGCGAGCACCGGCGGGGGAAGGCTGCGGCAGATCGTCTCTCGGCCTTTCTCGAGCGGGGCGTGCTCTCCCGGCTCACGGCCGGCCGGGTCGTGTTCGACCGCCGCCGGGAGGGGCTCTTTCTCTATCGCGAGCAGCGCGGCCTTGCGAGCCTCCGGATCCCGGCGGGCGAAAGTGCTGTCTGGGACGGCCGCTTCCGGGTCCGCAACCTCGGCGAGGTCCCGCTCCTCGTCCAACCCGGTGCTGCGGCCGGCGCCGTAGACATGTCCGCTCCGCCGGGCATCCCGGACGGTGTCGTGCGGCGCGCCGGGCGGAGCCGGCCGGTGGCGGTCGACGGCGAGGGCAGGGCTGTCGTCGCGGCCTCCCTTGCCATCGCGCCAATCCTTGCGCCCTATGACCGCTACCTGCCGGTTTTCGACCTGCCGGTTGCCCAGGCCTTGGCCCGTCTGTTCGGGCTGCCGCCGCAGCCGCCGCTGCCGCTCGCCATGGGATTCCAGCCGGGCTGAACGGCGGGCAACGCCCCGCGCGGGCGCCGGCGGCAGCGGCGCGCACCGCAAAACCGCCATATGCATCAACGATGATCGGAGAAAAGGTCCGGGGGCGTTCGGTTTGCCTTGGCAAGGCGGCGCCACGACCCTATGTTAGGAGCAAATGAGACGGCGCAACCCCTGCAGCCGAGAAAGTGCCCGGAAAGCTGATGAACCCAAACTTCCGCAATGTCGCCCTCTGGGCCATCATAGCGCTGCTGCTGATCGCTCTTTTCAGCATGTTCCAGACGAGCCCGGCCCAGACCGGTTCTCGGGACATTCCCTATTCGCAGTTCCTGAAAGAGGTGGACGGCAGCAGGGTCAAGGAAGTCGTGATCACGGGCAACAAGATCGTCGGCAGCTATGTGGAGACCGGAACGACCTTCCAGACCTATGCGCCCTCGATCGATGATGCGCTGACGGAGCGGCTGGAGGCCAAGAACGTCGTCATCAACGCCCGGCCGGAGACGGACGGTTCCAACAGCTTCCTCAGCTATATCGGCACGCTTCTGCCGATGCTTTTGATCCTCGGCGTCTGGCTGTTCTTCATGCGCCAGATGCAGGGCGGATCGCGCGGGGCGATGGGCTTCGGCAAGTCCAAGGCCAAGCTTCTGACCGAGGCGCATGGCCGCGTCACCTTCGCCGATGTCGCCGGCGTAGACGAGGCCAAGCAGGACCTGGAAGAGATCGTCGAATTCCTGCGCGACCCGCAGAAGTTCCAGCGGCTCGGCGGCCGCATCCCGCGCGGCGTGCTGCTCGTCGGCCCGCCCGGCACCGGCAAGACGCTGCTGGCGCGCTCGGTCGCGGGCGAAGCCAACGTGCCGTTCTTCACCATTTCCGGTTCCGACTTCGTCGAGATGTTCGTCGGCGTCGGTGCTTCCCGCGTCCGTGACATGTTCGAGCAGGCGAAGAAGAACGCGCCCTGCATCATCTTCATCGACGAAATCGACGCCGTCGGCCGCCATCGCGGCGCCGGTCTCGGCGGCGGCAACGACGAGCGCGAACAGACGCTGAACCAGCTGCTCGTCGAGATGGACGGCTTCGAGGCGAACGAGGGCATCATCCTGATCGCCGCCACCAACCGCCCCGACGTGCTCGATCCGGCGCTGCTGCGTCCCGGCCGCTTCGACCGCCAGGTCGTCGTGCCGAACCCGGACATCGTCGGCCGCGAACGCATCCTCAAGGTGCATGTCCGCAACGTGCCGCTGGCGCCGAACGTCGACCTCAAGGTGCTGGCCCGCGGCACGCCCGGCTTCTCCGGTGCCGACCTGATGAACCTCGTCAACGAGGCGGCGCTGATGGCGGCGCGGCGCAACAAGCGCCTGGTGACCATGCAGGAATTCGAAGACGCCAAGGACAAGATCATGATGGGCGCGGAACGCCGCTCGTCCGCCATGACCGAGGCCGAGAAGAAGCTGACCGCCTATCACGAGGCCGGCCATGCGATCCTGGCGCTGAACGTGCCGATGGCCGACCCGCTGCACAAGGCGACGATCATCCCGCGCGGCCGCGCGCTCGGCATGGTGATGCAGCTGCCGGAAGGCGACCGCTATTCGATGAGCTACAAGTGGATGGTCTCGCGGCTCGCCATCATGATGGGCGGACGCGTCGCCGAGGAGATCACCTTCGGCAAGGAGAACATCACCTCCGGCGCCTCCTCCGACATCGAGCAGGCGACCAAGCTCGCCCGCGCCATGGTCACCCAGTGGGGCTTCTCCGACCAGCTCGGGCAGGTCGCCTATGGCGAGAACCAGCAGGAGGTCTTCCTCGGCCATTCGGTCGCCCAGTCGAAGAACGTCTCCGAATCCACGGCGCAGAAGATCGACAACGAGATCCGCCGCCTGATCGACGAGGCCTATGCCGAGGCCAAGCGCATCATCACCGAGAAGCACCACGAGTTCGTGGCGCTGGCGGAAGGCCTGCTCGAATACGAGACGCTGACCGGCGACGAGATCAAGGCGCTGATCCGCGGCGAGAAGCCGGCCCGCGACCTCGGCGACGACAGCCCACCGCACCGCGGCTCGGCCGTTCCGAAGGCCGGCCCGAAGAAGGGCGGCGAGCCCGAAGCCGGGCTCGAGCCGCAGCCGCAATAGCGGGAGCATTCGTCAAAATCAAAAGGGGCCGGCCGTTCATGCGGCCGGCTTTTTTCGTTCACCCTTGCCGGTTCCGGTAACGGGCTGTAACGGCAGAAATTGAATTTCAGATGCCCTCTCGCCCGTTCTGTGGCAAAGAGGGCGAAACAGGCGGATGTGCGATGCCGGGGCGGGCCAAAGGTGCCCATCGGCGCGCAATCCGAACAGACGACAGCAGGAGCGCAGATGAAGCGTCGCTATTTTGGCACCGATGGGATCCGGGGCCAGTCCAATGTCTTCCCCATGACGCCCGACCTCGCCATGCGGGTGGGCATTGCAGTGGGAACGATCTTCCGCCGCGGCACGCACCGCAACCGCGTGGTGATCGGCAAGGACACCCGTCTTTCGGGCTACATGCTGGAAAACGCCATGGTGGCGGGCTTCACCGCCGCCGGCGTCGACGCCTTCGTTCTCGGACCGATCCCGACGCCGGCCGTCGCCATGCTGACGCGGTCGCTGCGCGCCGACATCGGCGTGATGATCTCGGCCTCCCACAATCCGTTCCAGGACAACGGCATCAAGCTGTTCGGCCCGGACGGCTACAAGCTTTCCGACGAGCTCGAGGCGCAGATCGAGGCGATGCTCGACGACGACATCGTGCCGCAGCTCGCCAAGGCCGGCGACATCGGCCGGGCCAAGCGCATCGACGGCGTGCACGACCGCTACATCGAGCATGCCAAGCGCACGCTGCCGCGTGACGTGACGCTGCATGGCCTGAGGGTGGTGATCGACTGCGCCAACGGCGCGGCCTATCGCGTCGCACCGGCGGCGCTCTGGGAGCTCGGCGCCGACGTGGTCACGATCGGCGCGGACCCGAACGGCACCAACATCAACCTCGACTGCGGCTCGACCCATCCGGAAGCCCTGAAGCGCAAAGTCGACGAGGTGCGCGCCGACATCGGCATTGCGCTCGACGGCGACGCCGACCGGGTGCAGATCGTCGACGAGAACGGCAAGCTGATCGACGGCGACCAGCTGATGGCGGTGATCGCCGAGACCTGGGCGGCCGACGGCATGCTCAAGGGCGGCGGGCTGGTGGCCACCGTCATGTCCAACCTTGGCCTGGAGCGCTTCCTGAAGAGCAAGAAGCTCGGGCTGGAACGCACTCAGGTCGGCGACCGCTACGTCGTCGAGCACATGCGCCAGCACGATTTCAACGTCGGCGGCGAGCAGTCCGGCCATATCGTGCTGTCGGACTTCGGCACCACCGGCGACGGCCTCGTGGCGGCGCTGCAGGTGCTCGCCTGCGTCAAGCGCAGCGGACGGCCGGTCAGCGAGATCTGCCATCGCTTCGAGCCGGTGCCGCAGGTGTTGAAGAACGTGCGCTACTCGGGCGGCAAGCCGCTGGAGGACGCGCAGGTGATCGCTGCGATCGCCGAGGCCGAGAATGCGCTGGCGAAGACCGGGCGGCTGCTGATCCGGCCTTCGGGCACCGAGCCGCTGATCCGCGTCATGGCGGAAGGCGACGACCATGCCATGGTCGAGCGGATCGTCGACGAACTGGTGGGGGTGATCGGTTCGGTCCGCAACGCCGCCTGAACCGGCGGGACATCTTCAAGTATAAATGGGGCATGCTGGCGGGCCGGGGCGCATCGCGTGGGCGAAATCTCACGCCATGCGCCCCGGTTTTTTCATGCGCCCGGCGCGAACCTTACCCGGTCGTTAACAACCAGAGTAAAGCTTCGTAGTTAATTGCAACTTAACCTTTGCGCTTCATTATCCATCCAAACCGATGAATGTCGGCGCTGCGCGCTCTGCGGCGTCGAGTACCAGTCCATGGAGTTGGGGCATGATGAAGTATCTTGGTAGCGCCATTGCAGCTCTGGTCGTGAGCTCATCGGCCTTTGCGGCGGACGCGTTTCAACCGGAGCCGGTGCAGCCCGCACCTGCCGAAGCGGTGGCGCTGTCGACCGGCGGCTGGTACCTGCGCGGCGACGTCGGCTACGGCTGGACCCATATGCGCGGCGCCAGCTACTACCAGGGCGGCCCGGACGGCACCAAGACGGACTTCGACGACACCGACCTCGATGGCGGCGTCGTGCTCGGCGGCGGCGTCGGCTACCAGTGGAACGACTATTTCCGCACGGACGTGACGCTCGACTACCTGTTCGACGGCGACTTCAACGGTTCGACCAGCGGCAGCTGCGGCGTGTCCGACGACTGCGTCTCCTCCGACCGCGCCTCCTGGTCGGCGCTGAGCCTGCTCGCCAATGCCTATGTCGATCTCGGCACCTATTACGGCGTCACCCCGTACGTCGGTGCCGGTATCGGCGCCACCCGCGTCAACTGGGGCGACCTGCGCAATACCTCCTGCTCGGTCGACGATCCGGGCGATTGCGACGACACCGTCACCCACAGCGGCAAGGACGACTGGCGCTTCACCTACGCGTTGATGGCCGGCGCCTCGGTCGACCTGACCTGCAACTGGAAGGCCGATGCCGGCTACCGCTTCCGCCAGATCGCCGGCGGCGACATGTTCGGCTACGCGATGAACGGCGGCCCGGGCGAAGACGACGGCTTCTTCGTCCACGAAGCCCGCGTCGGTCTGCGCTACTCCTTCAATTCCTGCGAAGTGCCCTACGTCCCGCCGGCAGAGCCGATCGTCTACAAGTAAGCTTCGCTCCTCTTCCATCGAAGGCCGTCCGGTCCCACCGGGCGGCCTTTCTGCGTTTGCGCCCAGCCGGCGGGAAAGCCCGCTGGGCCGGCCGAACGTGGTTAACAAACATGCTTAACCGGCCCTTAACCACTCCCTGAGATACTGTCTCCCAGTTAGCCAGCCGCAATCCGGCTGCCGTTTCGGGGGGCGTGAGATGATCGTGCGAAAGACAATTCTCGGTGCTGCCATGATCGCCTGCCTTTCGGCCGGCACGGCGCTCGCCGGCGGCGAGATCTATCCGCTGGCCGAGGCGCCGGAGGTCGACATGTCGACCGTGGCGGTCGCGCAGGGCTGGTACATCCGCGGCGACATCGGCTATTCCCCCTCGATCGAGGGCGACGACATCGACTACAACTACATCGGCGAGGGCGGGGCGGACGAGAGCCGCGAGCCTTTCGACGACGCGCGCTTCTCCAAGCCGTTCTCCTATGGCTTCGGCATGGGCTACCAGTTCAACAACTTCCTGCGCACGGACCTGACAACCGACTTCTTCAACTCCAGCTTCGACGCCGATTCGTCGATCGGCCGGGCCTGCCCGGGCGAGAATGCCGGGACGGGCTGCGACTTCACCCATGACAGCGGGTTCAACGCCATCAGCGTGCTCGCCAACGGCTATGTCGATCTCGGTACCTATGCCGGCTTCACGCCCTATATCGGCGCCGGCGTTGGCGCGACGAACGTGCAGTGGGACGACCTGAAGACGCGCGCGACCTGCGTCGACGGCGCCGGCGTCTGCGGCGACACCTCGCAGGGCGATCCGGTCCGCAACCCCGGCGAGGAGAGCTGGCGCTTCACCTATGCGCTGATGGCCGGCGCCTCCTACGACCTGACGAACCGGGTGAAGCTCGACATCGGCTACCGCTACTCGGACATCGATGGCGGCAAGATGTTCGGCTACAACGACGCCGAGAAGGCGCTCGGCGCTTCCGGCACCAAGGCCCATGACGACGGCTTCCAGCGCCACGAGATCCGCGCCGGCATCCGCGTCACGACCTGGTAGGACCGGCAACGGCAAAGGTCGTTCGAGAGATCCATGTCTCCGGTCGGGCGATGGAGCGTCCAGGCGGACAGCCAGCGCAACAGACGTTTCCGTGTCTTCAACGCAATGCCATTGCCACCGTCATGCCGGACTTGATCCGGCATCCAGCCGCGCAAGTCCTTGCGCGAAAAAGCACTTTCTGCGTCGCAGACGCGACGCCGCCGGATCCCGGACCAAGTCTTGGATGACGGGGAGGCGTCGCCACGGCGATCGGCCGTCAACGACGCGACAGCAGGCACCCTGTCAAACCGAGCCCTGCGACAATGCCCTGTAAACCATCCCCGATGCGCCGGAAATTTTTCCGGACGCGACATATTCGGATTGACTTCGTTTCGGCTATCCCATATTTCCGGCGGCGGGACACCCTTCCCCAACGAAGGGCTTTCTATCTGGAAGGATAGCCATCATGACGAAGACCGTCACCGCGCCGGACGTGCGTCCGAACAATACCCACTTTTCCTCTGGCCCATGCTCGAAGCGTCCCGGTTGGTCGCTCGAAGCCCTTTCCGATGCTCCGCTCGGTCGCTCGCACCGCGCCAAGGTCGGCAAGACCAAGCTGAAGCAGGCCATCGACCTCACCCGTGAAATCCTGGAAGTGCCGGCCGACTACCGGATCGGCATCGTGCCCGCTTCGGACACCGGCGCCGTCGAAATGGCGCTGTGGTCGCTGCTCGGCGCGCGCCCCGTCGACATGGTCGCCTGGGAAAGCTTCGGCGCGGGCTGGGTCACCGACGTGGTCAAGCAGCTCAAGCTGAAGGACGCCCGCAAGATCGAGGCGCCTTACGGCGAGCTCCCCGACCTGTCCACCATCGATTTCGACCACGACGTGGTCTTCACCTGGAACGGCACGACCTCCGGCGTGCGCGTGCCGAATGCCGACTTCATCCCGGCCGACCGCAAGGGTCTGACGATCTGCGACGCGACGTCTGCCGCATTTGCGCAGAACCTCGACTTCGCCAAGCTCGACGTCGTCACCTTCTCCTGGCAGAAGGTGCTGGGCGGCGAGGGCGCCCACGGCGTCATCATCCTCAGCCCGCGCGCCGTCGAACGGCTGCTGTCCTACCAGCCGGCCTGGCCGCTGCCGAAGATCTTCCGCATGACCTCGGGCGGCAAGCTGATCGAGGGCATCTTCAGCGGCGAGACGATCAACACGCCCTCGATGCTCTGCGTCGAGGACTATATCGATGCGCTTCTGTGGGCGAAGTCCGTCGGCGGCCTGAAGGGGCTGATGGCGCGGGCCGATGCCAACGCCGGGGTGATCTTCGACTTCGTCGAGAAGAACGACTGGATCGAAAACCTCGCCAAGGACCCGGCGACCCGCTCCAACACCTCGGTCTGCCTGACGATCGCCGACAAGGACGTGCTGGCGCTCGACGCCGAGGCGCAGGCGGCCTTCGCCAAGGGCGTCGTGGCACTGCTCGAGAAGGAAGGCGTCGCCTATGACATCGGCGCCTATCGCGACGCGCCGTCCGGCCTTCGCATCTGGGCGGGTGCGACGATCGACACCGCCGACATGCAGGCGCTGATGCCCTGGCTGACCTGGGCCTTCGAGACCCAGAAGGCGACGCTTTCGAAGGCTGCGGCCTGACCCTTGCGCGACTGGCCCCGCCTCCCTCGGAGGCGAGGCCGCCAATCCGCATTCCCGTTCAGATTTGATCTTCCAAGGAGGCCCCCCATGGCACCTCGCGTTCTCGTATCCGACGAACTGTCGGAAACCGCCGTCCAGATCTTCCGCGATCGCGGCGTCGAAGTCGATTTCCAGCCGCAGCTCGGCAAGGACAAGGAAAAGCTTGCCGAGATCATCGGCAATTATGACGGTCTCGCCATCCGCTCGGCCACCAAGGCGACGGAGAAGCTGATCGCGGCCGCGACCAACCTCAAGGTGATCGGCCGCGCCGGCATCGGCGTCGACAATGTCGACATCCCGGCCGCCTCGCGCCGCGGCATCATCGTCATGAACACGCCGTTCGGCAACTCGATCACCACCGCCGAGCACGCGATCGCGCTGATGTTCGCCGTCGCCCGCCAGCTTCCCGCCGCCGACAGCTCCACCCAGGCCGGCAAGTGGGAGAAGTCGAAGTTCATGGGCGTCGAGATTACCGGCAAGACGCTTGGCGTCATCGGCGCCGGCAATATCGGCGGCATCGTCTGCAAGAAGGCGATCGGGCTCGGCATGCACGTGCTCGCCTACGATCCCTTCCTGTCGAAGGAGCGCGCCGAGGAGATGGGCGTGACCAAGGTCGAGCTGGACGAACTCCTGGCCCAGGCCGACTTCATCACCCTGCACGTGCCGATGACCGACAAGACCCGCGGCATCCTCAACGCCGAGGCGATCGCCAAGACCAAGAAGGGCGTGCGGATCATCAACTGCGCCCGCGGCGGCCTCGTCGACGAGAAGGCCTTGGCGGAAGCGCTGAAGGCCGGCCATGTCGCCGGCGCCGGCTTCGACGTGTTCGAGGTCGAACCCGCGACCGAAAGCCCGCTGTTCGGCCTGCCGAACGTCGTCTGCACGCCGCACCTCGGCGCGTCCACGACGGAAGCGCAGGAAAACGTCGCCCTGCAGGTGGCCGAACAGATGTCGGACTACCTCATCAAGGGCGCGGTCTCCAACGCCATCAACATGCCCTCGATCACCGCCGAGGAAGCCCCGATCCTGAAGCCCTTCATCCGGCTCGCCGACGTGCTCGGCGCCTTCGTCGGCCAGGTCACGGAAAGCGCGATCAAGGAGATCGAGATCCTCTATGACGGCCAGACGGCGACGATGAACACCAAGGCGCTGACGAGCGCGGTGCTCGCGGGCCTGATCCGCCCGCAGGTGGCCGACGTCAACATGGTCTCGGCGCCGATCATGATCAAGGAAAAGGGCATCATCCTGTCCGAGGTCAAGCGCGACAAGTCGGGCGTCTTCGACGGCTACATCAAGCTGACGGTCAAGACCGCCAACCAGACCCGCTCGGTCGCCGGCACGGTGTTCTCCGACGGCAAGCCGCGCTTCATCCAGATCAAGGGCATCAATCTCGACGCCGATGTCGGCAACCACATGGTCTACCTGACCAACACCGACGTTCCGGGCATGATCGGCTTCATCGGCACGACGCTCGGCGAGGCGAAGGTCAACATCGCCAACTTCCAGCTCGGCCGCGAGCGGGAAGGCGGCGATGCGATCGCGCTGCTCTATGTCGACGGCCCGGTCTCGGACGAGGTTCTCGACAGGCTGCGCGCCAACCCGGCGATCCGCCAGGCCAAGCCGCTGGTCTTCAACGTCGACTGATTGCGTCTCCTCCCAGGACGAACGAGAGGCCCGCGCCGGAGCGATCCGGGGCGGGCTTTTTGCGTTGAAGAAGCGAGGGGAAGGGATGTCTGGCTAAGGTCGAGGCCAACTTGTGCGTTGCCGGTTGCTGAATGCGACCGCGGCAGTGGTTCGTTTCGAGCGGCCCCTCATCCGCCTGCCGGCACCTTCTCCCCGCGAGCGGGGAGAAGGGCGGGTGCTGCGACGTTTCCGTTGATCTCCAGCATGGCGTGTGGCACGTCCCCTCGCCCTGCTTGCGGGGAGAGGGTTAGGGTGAGGGGCAACAGTAGACGGCGATGGTGGGGATTGAGCGAAGCCGCGGTGCCCTGCACGATCGGCATGCGCCGGCCGCCGGGAGGTCGCCGCCCGGCGTTACACCGCGTCGGCGCCGACCGCCTTCAAGGCCGCGCGGGCGACTTCGAAATCCTGGTCGCCGGTGCCGGAGCCGACGCCAATGGCGCCGGCGAGCTTGCCGCCGAAGCGGATCGGCAGGCCGCCCGGAAGATGGGTGACGCCGCCCTGGGAGGCAATGCCGGCCGCGACGCCGAATTCCGCCGGCATGGCGCCGGTGGCGTTGTTGATCGAGGCGGCGGTGCGCGCCTTCGACCGGGCCGTATGCATGCTGAGATACTTGGCGCCGTCCATGCGGATGCTGGCGATCGTCTCGCCGCTGGCATCGACGACGAAGATGCACTGGGGCACGCCGATCTCTTCGGCATGGGCGACGGCGGCCTGGAGCATGTCCATGGCGCCCTTGTGGCTGAGGGTGATCGTTTCGCGGTAGCTGGTCATGACTGTCTCCTGTGTTCGGCCGGAGACTAGCGTGGCCACAGGGGAAGGGGCAGTCGGGTCAGCGCAGAATGACTTTTGCCGCGAGGGAAAAAATGACCGTGGTGTGCGGGCCGGGAAGCCCGACACGGGCGTCGGATCCGGAGAGGCGGCGAAGGGCTGAACCGGAAGCGTGCTCCGCGCCGGCGGGGCCGGCGCGGAGATGTCGTACCGTCATGCGGCCGGCAGCGGTTCCCTGACCTTGCCGCCGATCGAGAACGCCAGGATGGCGGAGATCAGCATCAGGCCGCCGACGATGTACATCGGCAGTTCGAACAGCCCGGTCGCATCCCGGACCGCGCCGGTGATGTAGGGGGCGGCGAAGCCGGCGAGGTTGCCGATCGTGTTGATCAGCGCGATGCCGGCGGCAGCGCCCGCACCCGAGAGGAACCGGCCGGGGATCGACCAGAAGTTCGGGAGTGCCGAGAAGATCGAGCAGGCGGTGACGGTGATGACGGCGATCGTCGCCTCGGGCGAGTTCATCGAGAGCGCCAGAGGAATGCTGAGCGCGCCGACCAGCGCCGGGATGCCGATGTGCCAGACGCGGACGCCGCGCTTGCTGGCGTCACGGCTCCAGAAGAACAGCGCGATGGCCGCCGGCAGATAGGGGACGGCGGTGATCAGGCCCTTGTCGAACACGTCGAACTTGGTGCCGAACTTCTGCTCGAAGCCGGCGATGATCGTCGGCAGGAAGAAGGCGAGCGCATAGAGGCCGTAGATCAGGCCGAAGTAGATCGCCGAGAGCAGCCAGACGCGGCCGTCCTTCAGGGCGGCGCCGGTCATGCGGCCGTGGCCGCTCGCCTTGACCTTGTCTTCCTTCGCCAGTTCGCCGTTCAGCCAGTCCTTCTCGTCCCGGTTCAGCCACCTGGCGTCATTCGGGGTGTCGGGCAGGTAGAACCAGGTGACGATGCCGACCAGGATCGCAGGGATGGAGACGCCGAAGAACATGATCCGCCAGCCTTCGAGGCCGAAGGCGCCGTGGGCCTGGATGAGGGCCGAGGCGATCGGCGCGCCGATGACGGTCGTCAGCGGCTGGGCGAGGTAGAACAGCGCCAGGATCTTGGCGCGGTGGCGCGAGGGGACCCACATGCTGAGGAACAGGATGGCGCCCGGGAAGAAGCCGGCCTCGGCGATGCCGAGCAGGAAGCGCAGGATGTAGAGCTCGGTGGCGCTGCCCACCCAGGTGAACAGCAGCGACACGATGCCCCAGCTGACCATGATGCGGGCCAGCCACTTGCGCGCGCCGAACTTGTGCAGCGCGAGGTTGCTCGGGATCTCAAGCACGATGTAGCCGAAGAAGAAGATGCCGGCGGCAAAGCCGAACTGTGCGGCCGTCAGGCCGAGATCCGCCGTCATCCCGTTCGGGCCGGCAAAGGAGATCGCCGTGCGGTCGAGGAAGTTGATGAAGAACATCAGGGCGATGAAGGGGACGAGGCGCCACGAGATCTTGCTGATGGCGGATTGCTCCGCCTGGCTGGTCTGGGTGGCGGCTGGATTGACTGCGTGCAAGATGTCCTCCCTGGCTTGGTTGCGATGCCCCGCACATCACCAGGTGTGATGCGGCGGAGGCGCGAGCCGGCCGAAGGCGCAGTTGGCTGGATTGGCTTTCCCTCGCAGGCTGCCAGGTCGAGTTGTTTAAAACTCACTTGGATATGTGGCCTGCAATGTCCGAAAACGCGTCCTCTCCACCCCAATCTGCCTACTCGGCAGCTCCTCTGCCTTATTATTAGTCGCTGGACATACTCCGCAATCGATTTATTGTCCTGCTTGCTGTGAGTTCAACTCACAGCAGACCGTCCGAACGAGGAGAGCAGAGTGAGCCAGTCCCTGCCGTCGCTGACAGCACTGAAGGCCTTCGAGGCGACCGTGCGCCATCGCAGCATGACGCTCGCCGCCGAGGAACTGTTCGTCACCCACGGCGCGGTGAGCCGGCATGTGAAGGGGCTGGAGGCGCAGCTCGGCGTGCTGCTGCTGAACCGCAACGCCAAGTCCACCGACCCGACGCCGGAGGGCATCCAGCTTGCCGAGGGGCTCGGCACGGCCTTCCGGCTGATCCACACCAGCATCGAGCGGGTCAAGCCCCGGCCCCTGACGCTGTCCTGCTCGTCCTCGATCATGATGCGCTGGATCATCCCGCACATCTCGCAGTTCCACGAGATCCAT
Organism: Mycoplana sp. MJR14; assembly: GCF_029210525.1. Classification (NCBI taxonomy): domain Bacteria; kingdom Pseudomonadati; phylum Pseudomonadota; class Alphaproteobacteria; order Hyphomicrobiales; family Rhizobiaceae; genus Mycoplana; species Mycoplana sp. MJR14. The sequence goes on along the minus strand of NZ_JARGEO010000005.1, from coordinate 165,046 downwards.
CCCGGAATCGAGCTGCAGTTCAACATGAACTACGACCGCATCGACTTCATGCGCGACAAGATCAGCGTGGCGATCCGCAGCAGCACGATCGCACCGCCCCCGGATGCGCTGATCCGCGACCTTGCGGCGGAGTGGATCGGGCCGGTCTGCTCGCCCGCCTGCTTCGCGGCCAATCCGGTCGCTACCCCGGCCGACCTGGCGGAGGCGGCACTGCTTGCGACCAACACGCGGCCGGAGGCCTGGCAGGACTGGATCACCGCCTCCGGCGTGGCGTTGCCGGCAGCGCCGATCCGCAGCAGCTTCGACCACTTCTACCTGCTGATCCAGGCGGCGGGGTTCGGGTTGGGGTTTGCGGTCGTGCCCAAGATGCTGGTGCTCGACGACCTGGCCTCCGGGCGGCTGGTGGCGCCGTTCGGGTTTGTGAAGGGGCCGCGCCGGCTGGTCCTCTGGATCTCGCCGCACGTCGCGACGCGGCCGGATACGCTGGCGCTGGAAAAGTGGCTCACCGAGACCATTCCCGCCAGCCTCGCGCGCGCCGATGCTGCCCGGCCGTGAGCCGGGCCGATGCGGGCGGAGCGGTCAGACCTTCTTCGGCCGCCCCCATTCCGCGATCGCGATGCCGCTGAGGACGAGGCCCATGGCGAGGAAGTGGAACGGCTGGAAGCTCTCGCCGACGAGCAGGATCGACAGCAGGATGCCGAAGACGGGGATGGCATTGATGAACAGGCCCGCCCGGTTGGGGCCGATGAGTTCCACGCCGCGCACCCACAGCACCTGCGACAGCAGCGAGGGGAAGATGCCCGCATAGAGGACGATCATCCAGCCGGTGGTGTCCGGCACGATGGCCCGCCCGGTGCTGACCTCCCACCACAGCAGCGGCAGCGAGCTGACGAGGGCGCCGAGGGCCGGTGCGGCGATGAAGCTCTGCCAGTGCATGACCGGCTTCCAGCGGAGCGAGACGGTATAGGCCGCATAGACCAGGCAGGCCGCCAGCATCAGCACGTCGCCGAAGTTGAACTCCAGCTCCAGCAGCGCGGTGAGATAGCCATGCGCCGACGTCACCAGCACGCCGAGCAGCGTCACGCTGAAGCCGACGATCTGGGCGGGTGAGGCGGGCGTGCGGAACAGCAGGAAGTTCATCACGAAGATCAGCATCGGGATGCCGGCCTGCTCGATCACCACGTTGATGATGCTCGTATGGGCGACCGCGGTGTAGAGAAGGACGTTGAACAGGGTGAAGCCGGCGGCGCCGTACAGGAAGAGAAGCAGCCAGTGGGCCTTGATCGTCGGCCAGTCCCGCCTGATCTGCGGCGTCATGCAGGCGAGGACGATTACGAGGGCGACCAGCCAGCGCAGCGTCGTCAGCATCATCGGGCTGACATGGCCGATCGCGAGCTTGCCGGCGACCGAATTGCCGCCCCAGAAGAACGTGGTTACGCAGAGATAGAAATAGGCTTTTCGGTTGAGCGCTGTCATCGGGCCTGCGTTTCGTTGCCGAATTCGGTCGAGGGACCGGACAAATAGGGACTATTTGCCGATTCCGCCATTTAAAAAGCAGGTTGCGCTGCCACAACAGGGTCGCTTTCACGAAAACTACACAGTATAGATGCGCGGGTTTTCAGAGTGCGTGCCCCGAAAATGGCTCGCAAGAGGCAGGATAAGCGAAATGACGAACGTCGTGGTGATCGGGTCCCAATGGGGTGACGAAGGCAAGGGCAAGATTGTCGACTGGCTCTCGGAGCGCGCCGACATCGTCGTCCGTTTCCAGGGCGGTCACAATGCCGGCCATACGCTCGTCATCGACGGCACCAGCTACAAGCTGTCGCTGCTGCCCTCCGGCGTGGTGCGCCCGGGCAAGATGGCGGTGATCGGCAACGGCGTCGTCGTCGACCCGCACGCGCTCTGCGCCGAGATCGACCGGCTCGCCGCGCAGGGCGTCAAGGTGACGCCGGAGAACCTGCGCATTGCCGACAATGCGACGCTGATCCTGTCGCTGCACCGCGAGCTCGACGGCATCCGCGAGGACGCGGCCGGCAAGTCGAACGGCGGCGTGAAGATCGGCACGACGCGCCGCGGTATCGGGCCCGCCTACGAGGACAAGGTCGGCCGCCGCGCCATCCGCGTGATGGACCTCGCCGACCTGGAGACGCTTTCGGCCAAGGTCGACCGCCTTCTGACCCATCACAACGCGCTGCGCCGCGGCCTCGGCGAGGCGGAAGTCAGCCACGAGGCGATCATGCAGGAGCTGACCTCGGTCGCCGACCGGGTGCTGCCGTTCCGCGACACCGTCTGGCTGCTGCTGGACAAGGAACGCCGCAGCGGCGCCCGCATCCTGTTCGAAGGCGCGCAGGGCTCGCTGCTCGACATCGACCACGGCACCTATCCCTTCGTCACCTCCTCCAACACGGTCGCCGGGCAGGCGGCTGCCGGCTCGGGCATGGGCCCGGGCGCGCTCGGCTACATTCTCGGCATCACCAAGGCCTATACGACGCGCGTCGGCGAGGGGCCGTTCCCGACCGAACTGACCGACGAGATCGGCCAGTTCCTCGGCGAGCGCGGCCACGAGTTCGGCACGGTGACGGGGCGCAAGCGCCGCTGCGGCTGGTTCGACGCCGCCCTCGTGCGCCAGTCGGTCGCCACCAACGGCATCACCGGCATCGCGCTCACCAAGCTCGACGTGCTCGACGGGCTGGACGAGCTGAAGATCTGCGTCGGCTATACGCTGGACGGCCAGGAGATCGATCACCTGCCGGCAAGCCAGGGCCAGCAGGCGCGGGTCGTGCCGAAGTACATCACATTGGAAGGGTGGAAGGAATCGACCGTCGGCGCGCGCAAGTGGGCCGACCTGCCGGCCCAGGCCATCAAGTATGTCCGTCAGGTGGAGGAACTGATCGGGGCTCCGGTGGCGCTGCTTTCCACCAGCCCGGAACGCGACGACACCATACTTGTGACCGATCCCTTCGAGGACTAAGATTTGATTTGACACTGTTCCGGACTGGATTCGCGACCACGAAAGGCCGGAGATCACGAGAAAGTTCTTATGGCGGATTTTGTAGCAGTCATTCGTAGGGCCGTTGATGGCCTCACGGACAATTCCCCGGACATGCGGGTCAAGGTCTACGAGAAGGCGCGCGGAGCAGTCCGCCGGCAGCTCGAGGCGATGAATCCGCGTCCGTCGGACGATCTCGTCCAGCGCCAGCTCGACAAGCTTGAGGCCGCAATTGCCGCGGTCGAAGGCGAACACGCCGAAGCGCTGCCGGCCGAAGAGCCGCCGATCGAAGAACCCATCGAGACCGCGGCCGCGGAGCCGGCCTTCGCGCCCGAGCCCGCGCCGCAGGAGCCGGAACCGCCGGTCGAAGAACCCGCCGTGCAGGCGCACGAGGAGGTCGTCGCGGAGGACCGCTGGGCCACAGAACCGGAGGCCGCAGCCCCCGCCGCCGAAGAGCCCCCGGCGGTCGAGCCCGTCGCTGAGCATCCTGCCGCCGAGGAGCCGGTCGTCGAAGAGCCGGTCGCCGAGGAACCGGTGGCCGCGCAGCCGCAGGGTGATGCCGGTTTCGTCGACGAGACGCCCGAGCCCGCCGCGGCGGAGTTCGACGATCACCGCGAGCCGGCCGAGGCCGTGTCTTCGCCGGTTGATGTGGCCGAGGCCGAAGCCGGACACGGGTGGTCGCCGCAGCAGGTGGAGGGTGAGCCCTCGCCGGTGTTCGCCTCGAGCGACGAGCGCGTCCATCACGAGACTGCGGCAGAGCCGGAGCCGGCCGAGCATCCCCACTATATCGGCCTCGAGCCGGTGGACGATCCCGCCTACGACCACGCAGCCTTCGTCGAGCACGCGGAGGCGCCTGCGCATGCGGACGAAGCCGCGTGGCAGCCGCAGGCGGTCGATGCGCCCGCGCCGGTCGAGGCCACGCTCGGCATGCCGGCCACCTCGCCCGAGTGGGATTGGACGGAGGCGCAGATTCCGGACGAGCAGGATAGCGGCCTGCACCAGTACCCCGCCCTCGACGAGCCGACGCATGCGGAAACGCCCGACGTCTCCGCCGAACTGGCGCCGGAGTGGACGTGGCCGGAGGATGCCCGCTCGCCCGCGCCGGCCGCAGAGCCGAAGCGCGAGCCCGGCAAGGCCACGGACAATGCCTGGGGCGATCTCGAGGACCTGATCGGCTACCAGCCGAAGACGGATGACAGTGCCGGCCCGCAGCCGGCTGACGACCGGGTCGGTACGAGCGAGCCGGCCCCGGCCGCTGCCCGCGCCGGCCAGCGCTCGTTTCGCGCCGAACCGCGCAAGCGTCGCATCAGCGTCGGCAGGATCGCAGCCGTCGTCGCCGCCCTTGCGGTGGTCGGCGGCGCCGGTGCCGCCTACTGGCTGAACAAGGACGCGATCGACGGGATGGTGGCGGACCTGACCGCGCCGGCTCCGGCCGCGCCGGGCGCCGCTCCCGCCGAAGGCAACAGCGATGCGGCGGCGACCAACCCGGACGGCCAGGGGCAGGCGCCGGAAACGCAGGTCGCCTCCGCTGATGCCGGCAGCACCAAGTTCACCCAGCGCCTCCTGCCCGACGGCACCGAGGCCGACGACGGACCTGCGCCCGTTGTGGGCCAGGCCGCCAGAGAGGAAGGCAAGTCGGTCGCCGAGCAGTCGACCGAAGTCGCCTCCACCGATCCGGTCAGCGCGCCGGCAGGTCCGGCCGCCAGCGAGACGGCGACCGACGGGGCCGCAACCGCCGGAACGCCTCCGGCAACCCCCGGCGCGGCAACGCCCGGTACGGGCGCAGTTGCCGGCGCTACGTCGCCTGCCACCACAACGCCGCCCGCGGCGGGCGCTGCCGCGGAGCAGGCGCCGATCGGCGTGACGCAGAAGATGTTCATCTACGAGGAGCGCCTCGGCCAGTCCGCGCCGACGGCGATCGACGGCACCGTCGTCTGGTCGCAGGCGGAGGACAGCCCGGGCGGCGACGCCAAGGCGGAGCCGGTCATCCGCGCCCAGTTGAACGCGCCGTCGAACGGCCTGACCGCCCAGGTGACGATCCGTCGCAATGCCGACCGGTCGCTGCCGGCGAGCCATCTGGTCGAAATCGTCTTCGCCCTGCCGCCGAACTTCGAGGGCGGCAACATCGACAGCGTGCAGCGCGTGGCGATGAAGCGGACGGAGCAGGACCGCGGCGATCCGCTGATCGCCGTCCCGGCGAAGATCACCGAGGACTTCCACATGATCGCGCTGAACGATTTCCCGGACGCGATCACCCGGAACACGGAACTGCTCAAGACGCGCGACTGGATCGACATTCCGATCACCTACCGCAACGGCAGGCGCGCGCTGATCACGCTGGAGAAGGGCGCCTCGGGCGCGGAAGTGTTCAACAACGTGATGAACGCCTGGGCGGCGCTCGGACCGGCTGCCGACAGCCAGTAGCACGTTTTCCGACTGCTACGAGAGAAGGCCCCGCACGATGTGCGGGGCCTTCTTCGTTTGCATCGCGGCTGACGCCGTCCCTTGCGCCAGGCAAAGGCTGCGGATGGTTCGACTGAGGCGGCAAGGGCCGGCCATCGCGGGAACGAAAAGGCCCGCCCGATGCGGAACCGGGCGGGCCGAATTTCATGCGGCGTCGTCGCCGGCCGCGGTCAGGCCTGCTCGATCACCCGGACGGCATTGGCCTGCTCGGCGGCGAGCTTGACCACGGCCTCCTGCACCTTCTCGAAGGCGCGGACCTCGATCTGGCGGACGCGCTCGCGGCTGATGTCGAATTCGGTGGAGAGCTCTTCCAGCGTCACCGGGTCTTCCGCCAGCCGGCGGGCCTCGAAGATGCGCCGTTCGCGGTCGTTCAGGACGCCCATGGCGCGCGAAAGCATGGCGCGGCGGGTTTCCAGTTCGTCCTGTTCGATCAGCGTCTCTTCCTGGCTGTCGCGGTCGTCGACGAGCCAGTCCTGCCACTGGCCGGAATCACCTTCGCTGGCCTTGATCGGCGCGTTCAGCGAGGCGTCGCCGGACAGGCGACGGTTCATCGACACGACTTCCTCTTCGGACACCTGCAGCTTGGTGGCGATCTCGGAGACCTGGTCGGGGCGCAGATCGCCATCCTCGATGGCCTGGATCTTGCCCTTCATGCGGCGCAGGTTGAAGAACAGCCGCTTCTGGTTCGCGGTCGTGCCCATCTTCACCAGCGACCAGGAGCGCAGGATGTACTCCTGGATCGCGGCCTTGATCCACCACATCGCATAGGTCGCCAGGCGGAAGCCGCGCTCGGGGTCGAACTTCTTGACGGCCTGCATCAGGCCGACATTGCCCTCCGAGATGACTTCGCCGATCGGCAGGCCGTAGCCGCGATAGCCCATGGCGATCTTGGCGACGAGGCGCAGGTGGCTCGTCACGAGCTGATGGGCGGCGTTGCGGTCGTCATGTTCCTGGTAGCGCTTGGCGAGCATGTACTCCTGCTGCGGCTCAAGCATGGGAAACTTGCGGATTTCGTCGAGATATCGATTGAGACCGCCTTCACCGGCGGTGATGGACGGCAATGTATTGCGGGCCATAAAGCACCCCTTTCCGATCTTTGATCGGCTCCCTCTGTCGAATTAGCGAAGCATGCTGAAAGGCAAGCCGACATGGCGCGGGCCTTCTCCGACCCCGCACCAACCCAGCTATCAGATAAGTGCGGCGAAAGGGTGATTCAAGGCATCACGAAGCCGTTACAACATTACAAATGCGTAATGATTCCCGACGGCCCGATCAGCGGTAGACGCGCTCGGAAAGGCCGCGCATGCCGGCGTGCACCATCAGTTCGTAGACCATGCGCCGGCCCATCGGATTGTGCAGCCGGACCGTCTTCGAGCCGAGAAACTGCGTATCGACATGCCGGAAGGCGGCAAGGTCCGGCGCCTCGCGGATCGCGCGGTAGTAGACGTCGTGAAACGCGCGGCGGCAGACATAGGTCTTGTACTTCGTCATGCAGAAGGCGGAGAACGTGTCGGCCCGCTCCCGCAGGAAATCCGCCACCCCGACCGTCACCTCCGGCCAGGCCGGATTGAAGGTGTCGTCGAAGGCGATGATGCCGTGCTCGGCGAGCGCATCGGTGGCAAGGGCCGCGTCGGAGACGACATGGCCCAGCATGTGGCCGCCGTCGATGCTGAAGAAGCGAACCCGGCCGAGGCGGTCGGTGATGTCCGACGGCCTGAGGCGAGTGCTGTCGCCCTTGATGACCAGATCCTGGTCCACCGTCAGGCCGAGGCGCTTTCCGTAGTCCAGAAAGCGATGGTACTGGGTCGGCGTGCCATCGGCGGCCTCGCCGAGGTCGAAAAGATCGATGGCGAGGACCTTGCCGGCATCGCCGACGATCTTCTTCATCAGGTAGTAGGAGCGCCCGTAGAAGACGCCGATCTCGGCAACGCCGCCGCCCATGCCGGCCCTGTCCTGCGCCTGCAGCAGGGAAAGATAGACGAGCGCGTCTGGCGGGTCGATATAGCCTTCGACCGTCTGCAGATCATTGAAAATGAATTTGCGGAGAGACGCGTTCATCCTGTGCGTGCACCTGTTTCTCATTCCAGTATTCGGGCCCCGACATTTCATTTGCCGTCGGAATGCCTTCGCGATGATTCTCGATCATCTCCCGGATCGTGTATTTTGCAGCGCAGCAAGATGGATAAATGGAGCGAAAGTTTGTCTCTATTTCCGGTTGCCGGAAGGAGTTGCAATCATGAAAGGCGTGTTTCTTGTAGTTTGTTGATTTGCATGGAGAATATCTGGGAACTTTCTGTGAAGTACTTTTTCATGGAGAGAACGTTACCGTACAGAACAGCCGCCACGCCGAAGTATTTTCGCTCGATTGCTGCGGCGCGGAGTTCCTCCCGACCCGCGAGCGGGGCCGGTAACGGCGGGAAAGACGGCTAACGGCGCAGGGCGTCGACCAGGTCCTGCATGTCCGCCGGCATCGGCGCCTCGAATTCCATGACGTCGCCCGTGCGGGGATGCTCGAAGGCGAGGAGATGCGCATGCAGCGCTTGGCGGTGGAAGGCGTTCACGACCGCACGCGCTGGCTCGGGCAGGAGATTGGCCTTGGTGCGGAAGGCGGCGCCGTATTCAGGGTCGCCGATCAGCGGATGGCCGATATGGGCCATGTGCACGCGGATCTGGTGGGTGCGGCCGGTTTCCAGCTGGCATTCGACGAGGGCGGCGAGGCAGGTCGCGTCCGGCTTCTCGCCGTAGCGCTCGATCACCTCGTAGTGGGTGATCGCCTCGCGGGCGTCGTCGCTCTCCTCGCGCTTCACCGCCCGCTTCGTGCGGTCGCCGGCGCGGCCGAGCGGGGCGTCGATCGTGCCGCGCAGCTGCCGCGGCCGGCCCCAGACGACGGCCTGGTAGGCGCGCTCCAGCGGGCCGTTGCGGCCGTGATCGGCAAACTGGGCGGAAAGGTGCCGATGGGCGGCATCGTTCTTGGCGGCGACCATGACGCCGCTCGTCTCCTTGTCGAGCCGGTGGACGATGCCGGGGCGCTTGACCCCGCCGATGCCCGACAGGCTCGTGCCGCAATGGTGGATCAGCGCGTTGACAAGGGTGCCGGTCCAGTTGCCGGCGCCCGGATGGACGACGAGGCCGGCAGGCTTGAGGAGGACGATCAGGTCTTCGTCCTCGTAGAGCACGTCGAGCGGAATGTCCTCGCCCTGCGGCTCGGGATCCTCCGGCTGCGGCAGCTCGATTGCGATCGCATCGCCGGGATGCACCTTCTTCTTCGGCTCGGTAATCGCCGTGCCGTTGATGCTGACCGCGCCCTGTTCGATCAGCGCCTTGATGCGGCTTCGCGAATGTTCGCCGCCGAGCGCGTCTGCCAGCCAGGCGTCCAGCCGGCCTGTGGCGTCCTCGCCGGCGGTCAGGACTTTCCTTGTGTCGTCTGCTTGTTTAAAGGGGGCGCTCATTCAATGATTGTCCTGATTGTCGGAGACGCTACCGCCCATGTCGAATTTCGATGCAGCTGAACAGGAAGACAAGCCGCTCGACCCTGCAATGGAGAATGTCCGGCGCAAGATGGTCCGCCTGCAGCTCGTCTCCGGTGGCATCATGCTCGTCATGTTCATGGCGGTGCTCGCGGCCATTGTCTATAAGGTGACGCGGACGGAAGGCAAGCCCGAAAGCGCGCTCGCGACCGGCCTTGCCGTCCCGAGCGATGCGCCGCTTTCGGGCGCCGTGACGCTGCCCGACGGCTTCACCGTCGCCTCCGTTTCCCAGTCGGGCGGCCAGATCCTGTTCTACGGCACGCTCGCAGACGGCGCGCGCAAGGCGATCCTGTTCGACATCGCTGCCGGCCGCATCGTGGCCGACATCGACGTCAACGGCCGCTAGCAGCCCGATGGCCGGCGTCCCGATCCGGATCGCCGCGGCCGACGATCCGCGGATCGCGGCATTCCGCGCGATCCGGGAGCGCGACCTGGTGGGCCGGGAAGGTCGCTTCGTCGCCGAGGGAACGGTGGTGCTCAGGATGCTGGCGGCGTCGCATGCAGTGGGCGGGCGCTTCCGGGCGGAGGCGGTGCTGATCCTGGAGAACCGCCTCGCCGGCGTGGCGGAGATCCTCGAACGGCTGCCCGCAAGCGTGCCCGTCCATGTGGCCGACAGGGACGTGTTCAACGCCATCGCCGGCTTCGACATGCATCGCGGCGTCATGGCGATCGGGCGGCGGGAGGCCGTACCCACCGCCCTCGGCCTGATCGCATCGCTGCCGTCCGACAGCCTGGTGCTGGCCGCCTGCGGCATCTCCAACCACGACAACATGGGCTCGCTCTTCCGCAACGCTGCGGCGTTCGGCGTCGATGCCGTGCTGCTCGACGAAACCTGCTGCGACCCGCTCTATCGCAAGGCGATCCGGGTTTCGGTCGGCGCCGTGCTCAGCGTTCCCTTCGCCAGAGGGGGACGCGCGCAGGACCTGCTCGAGGGCCTCGCCGGCGCGGGTTTCGCCATCTGGGCGCTGTCGCCGCGGGGCGAGACGGCAATCGGCGGCATCGTGCCGTCGGCGCGGCTGGCGCTGGTGGCGGGCACGGAAGGCGAGGGGCTGCCGGCGGCGATCCTGTCCCGCTTCCATACGGCCCGGATACCGCAGAAGCCGGGGCTCGACAGCCTCAACGTCGCGACCGCAAGCGGGGTGGCGCTCTACCAGATGGCGCTGGCCAAGGGGCGCATCGGCTGACATTGGCGCGGGGGAATTGCGGCTGCGGCCGGCGCCCGCTCACTCGCGCGGCGGCAGCATGTCCTTGGCGCGCCTTGCGAGGCTGAGGCGGCGGGGATCGGAAGCCGGCGGCGCCTGGTCCAGCAGGCTGCGGAGCGGCGAGGCGGCACCCTCGCGCGCATCGGTCAGAACGATCATCTTGGCGGCGATGTCGGCCATGTCCTCGCGCAGCGCAGCATCCGTTTCCTGTGTCGGGGCGTCCGACAGTCGCTGCGTGATCGCAACACTCCGGTCGCGTACGTCCGCCTCGATCGCGTGGATGTCGACGCCGCCAGCGGGGGCGGCGGCCTCGTGGCCGTTGCCGTGGGCGAGCAGGGGCGCCTCGGGCGGCGTGGCAAGCAGCGGCGTCATCTCGGCCGCCCGCTCGGCATTCACCGGCGTCCGCGACGAGGGCGCGGCGGTCTTCGCCCTCTCGCGCGGCCGGCCGGCGTCGGCGAGGTGACGATCGAGCGGCGTGACCTTGCCGGCGGCCTGGCCCTGTTCGCGCGCCAGCTTCTGTTCCAGCTGGCGGGTGCGGCCTTCCTCGCGCGACAGCTTCTGCGCCGTCTCCTTGAGGTTTGCCTGCGCGGCCCGCAAGCCGGCGAGCAGCTTGTCGCGCTCATGGCGCAGGGCCTGGATGCGGCTGTCGCGGCTCTCGATATCGGTCTCGCGCGCCGCAAGCGATATCATGGTGTCGTTGAGATCGGACTGGATCAAATCGCGATTGGCGTTGAGGATCTCGATTTCCCGCTTCTTGTGCAGGATCTCCCGCTCGGCGGCATCCAGCTTGGCCTTGAGCTGCTGGTACTTCAGGTCGTCGTTGCGCAGGGTCGAGCGCAGTTCGCCGGCGCCGACATCCATTTCCTCGATATGCGCCCTGAGGTCGGCGTTCTCCGCGGCCAGCCGGCTGACGTCCTGCTTGAGCGCCTCGGTCTGGACGGCGAGCCGCGTGCCCTTGTCGCGCTCGCGCACCAGGCTCTGCGACAGGCGGGCGTTCTCGGCGGCAAAGGCGGCACGCGCCATGTCCGTCTGGGCGCGCACTTCCTGCGGGCTCAGGGGCGTGGTCGCCTTCATGCGGTTTTCGGTATAGGCGACGATGCGGCGCTGGATCGCAGGGGCCACGATCAGGCCGACGAGCGTGGCCGCAAGAAAGCCGAGGGCGAAGAGCAGCGCATATTCAATCACGACGACGCCTGTCCCGTTGTTCCGTCATCCCCATCCTGCGCCACTATAGCCGACGAGGCCCCGTTGCACAGGGGCCTCGCGCAATTTCGGCAGTTGCGGCAGGACGGTGTTCGGCCGCCGTTCAGAAGGGGTTCCAGGTGGGATTGCGGGTCAGCTTCAGATAGCCGGCATTGATGCCCAGGCGGGCGCCGACGCCGGTGCGGATCGGCACGATCACCATGTTCTGCTCGGTCAGCACCGTCATGCCGACGCCGGCCACGACATAGGCCGAGCCCGACACGCCGGCAAAGCGGGTGTAGAGGGCGTTCACGTCGGGCAGATTGTAGACGAGCATCATCGTGCGGCTGCCCTGCCCACCCCAGTCGAGACCGAGCGACGGGCCCTGCCAGAAGACGGCATGGCTGCCGGCGTTCTTGGTGTTCATCTCGCCTTCGCCATAGGTCAGGCCGGCGACGAAGGCGCCGGAGCCCTCCTGGCCGAGGATGTAGCCGTTCGGCAGCCCGTAGGACTGGAAGGCCCGCTCCACGACCTTGGCGAGGCCGCCGGTGGTCGAGCCGAAGAAGTTGTGGCCGGCGTCGACGATCTCCTGGGCCGAATAGGTGGAGCTGCCGGCGGGCTGCGCGGCAAAGGAGAACGCGGGGTGGGCGAGGGCGAGGCCGCCGATCGCACCGCGCAGGACCGTCCTCCTGGTCAAATTGGAAACACGCATGTCTCTTCCCTCGTCATGGTTCGGGACGCTGTGATGGATTTCAATTTGACCGGATCGTGTTAACAATCGGTTTACCAAATGTGGTGTCTTTATGGCTGACTTCTAATTGAAACTGCTCCGCGCAACCTCCGCGTGTTAAGTGACAATTGGAAACATGCGCGCCCCGCCGGTCATGAACGGAGACCGGCGGTTGCGGTCTTTGGAGAGCTTTATGACGAAGAATCCGAACCTCACCCTCAGTGGTCCCGACCTGGCGGCGCTTCTCTGCAGCCGGGTCTGCCACGATGTCATCTCCCCGGTCGGCGCGATCAACAACGGCCTGGAGCTGCTGGACGAGGGTGGCGCCGACGAGGACGCGATGGACCTCATCCGCACCAGCGCGCTGAACGCCTCGGTCAGGCTGAAGTTCGCCCGGCTCGCCTTCGGCGCCTCGGGTTCGGTGGGCGCCTCGATCGACACCGGAGAGGCCGAGAAGGCCGCCCGCGATTTCGCCGCGGCCGAGAAGAAGACCGAGGTGACCTGGAGCGGTCCGCGGGCGATCGTCGCCAAGAACCGCGTGAAGCTGCTCTTGAACCTGTTTCTCGTCGCCTATGGCGCGATCCCGCGCGGCGGCTCGATCGATGTCACGCTGGAGCGGCCGGACCTCGATGCCGAGTTCCGGCTGACGGCCAAGGGCCGGATGCTGCGCGTGCCGCCGAAGTTCACCGAGATGCTTTCCGGTCATCTCGAGGAAGCCGTCGACGCGCATTCCATCCAGCCCTACTACACCGTCCTGCTCGCCGAGGAGGCGGGGATGACGCTGGAGGTCGTCCCGTCGGCGGAGGAGATCACCTTCGTCGCCAGGCTCGCCGCCTGAGCGATTCCAGGCACGCGGCGGGCCGAACGGTAACCATTTGTTTGCCAGGCACGGCTACACTTGCTTCATAATCGGCCGTTCGTGCGAGCGGGGAATTGGAGCAGATCATGCGGCGCATCATGATTGCGGATGGCTCGGATGTCGTCCGCAAGGTCGGGAAGAGGATCCTCTCGAACCTCGACTATCTCGTGCTCGAAGCATCGAACTCGCTCGAAGCCCTCGTCCGCTGCGAGGCCGACCTTCCCAATGTCGTGATCGTGGATTCGACGATGGACGGCGCGCTCGAGCTCATCGGCAACATCCGCATGCTGCCGAAGGGCGATACCGTCCGCATCTTCTATTGCGTGGTCGAGGCCGACCTGAAGAAGATGATGATGGGCAAGCGGGCAGGGGCCGACGACTTCCTCTTGAAGCCATTCGACCGCAAGATCCTCACCAGCGTCTTCGCCAACCTGTCGATCGCCGCCTGACCTGCAGGCGCCGCGGGCACCTGAACAACAACTGATCGGCACCTGACGCGGCCAGCGCCCCTCGCTGCCGCGTTTGTCGTCTCGTGCGACCCGCTCCTGGGCGGCGGGGCGCAGCCAGACAAAGAAAAACCCGCCTGAAGGAGGCGGGTTTCATGTTCGGGGCGGTGGAAAGGGAAGGGCTTGTCAGGCGCTTTCGAGATAGTCGCCGTCGGGCTCGCGCAGCACGTAGCCGCGGCCCCAGACCGTCTCGATGTAGTTGGCGCCGCCGGCGGCGTTCGCGAGCTTCTTGCGCAGCTTGCAGATGAAGACGTCGATGATCTTCAGTTCCGGCTCGTCCATGCCGCCATAGAGGTGGTTCAGGAACATTTCCTTCGTCAGCGTCGTGCCCTTGCGCAGCGAGAGCAGCTCGAGCATCTGGTATTCCTTGCCGGTCAGGTGGACCCGCTGGCCGCCGACTTCGACCGTCTTGGCGTCGAGGTTGACGATCAGTTCGCCGGTGGAGATGACCGACTGGGCGTGACCCTTGGAGCGACGGACGATGGCGTGGATGCGGGCGACCAGCTCGTCCTTGTGGAACGGCTTGGTCATGTAGTCGTCGGCGCCGAAGCCGAGGCCGCGCACCTTGTCCTCGATGCCGGCCATGCCGGAGAGGATCAGGATCGGCGTCTTCACCTTGGCCAGGCGCAGCGTGCGAAGAACTTCATAGCCGGACATGTCCGGCAGGTTCAGGTCGAGAAGGATGATGTCGTAGTCGTAGAGCTTGCCGAGATCGACACCTTCTTCGCCCAGATCGGTCGTATAGACATTGAAACTTTCCGATTTGAGCATCAGCTCGATGCTCTGCGCCGTGGCGCTGTCGTCTTCAATGAGTAGTACGCGCATTTATGTCCCCTTTTCCGCCGCTCAAAGGTGTCCTGGCCCCTCTACGCGATACGGATCCAGTCGTTGCCTGATTTGAGGCTGCCACCGAATGGTTAACAAATTCTGATTCACTCTGGCAAGATGGATCGAAGTTGTTAAATAATTTTAGCAGCACCCTGAATTCATATCGAAATTCCAAAACGCACTCCTCACGCTCATTGTGAAGAAACTGCGCTAACCGACTCTTTCGACTCGTGATTACAAGGCCTACGGCATTTTGGGTTTTGCATTTACCGACCCTTAAATCATGACGCCTATGATTAACGATGCCCGTAAACGAAAGGTTACCAGCGGTAGGGTTTCGTTAATATCGCAGGAATTTTTTTGTAGGGACCGGTTCGATCGGCCGGTCGGGGGCGAAAATGCGGCCTGCTTCGCGCATGGGTATCACGCGAAGCATGCCTTCAGCTTGTGTGGTCGGGCATTGCGCAATCGCGCGTGCTGCCCGCCAGATGCCGGGGTCTCGCTATCCACGGGAGTATTGCGTATGAAGTCACGTGAGAGCCTTGTTCGCCTGAAGGAATTTCAGGTGAAAGAAAAGCGGCGACAGCTCAACCAGTTGCAGATGATGATGTCCGAGTTCGAACGGATGTCGAAGGAACTGGAAAGCCAGATCGCCATCGAAGAAAAGAAGTCGGGGATCTCCGACCCCAATCACTTTGCCTATCCGACCTTTGCGAAGGCGGCGCGGCAGCGGGCCGACAACCTGATCGTCTCCATTCGCGAGCTGAAGGTGCAGCAGGACGCAGCCGAGCTGTCGCTCGAGGAGGCCGAGGCCGAATTCGCCAAGGCTGCCGCCCTGGAGGAACGCGACAACGCGGTGCGCATCCGCGCCTGACCGTCGCGGCTGCAAACCGACCGATACGCCAGCGCGCCCCGCGGCGCTGCTTGCAGGACGAGCCCTCATGACCGCAACTCTTCGCCGGTCATGAGGGCTCTTCTTTTGCCTGTCCGCCGGCACCCCTGCGTCAGAGGTTGACGACGTCGTTCCAGTCCGGGTGTCGTGTCGCCTGGGCCTTGAAGAAGGGGCAGAGCGGAATGATCTTCCAGCCGCCGGCACGCGCCTGTTCCACGGCGTGGGCGGAAAGGGCCTGGCCTACCCCGCGTCCCCGCAACGCGTCGGGAACCCCGGTGTGATCGACGATGACGAGATGCGGCGAGGCGCGGGAATAGGTCATCTCCGCCTCGTGGCCGTCGACGGTGACCGAGTAGCGCCCGTGCGCGCCGTTCTCTTCGTCCAGAATGTCCATGTCTGCCATTGTCCTTCCTTCCGTGCCGTGCCTGCGATCCGGCCGGCCCGAAGAAGAAGTAGGGCCGGTGCGGCGGCGCTCAAAGCGTCTTTTCGAAAATTCTGTTCGAAGGTCTGCCATTGTCGGCGGCTGCCGCCGGCGGAGGCTGCCAGCCGGCACGCGCGATGCTATGGATGCCTGAACCGAAACGAGGCAACGCATGGCTGCACTGGTCGTTCCCGCACTCCTCATCCTCTCCGCCGTGTCGCTCGGGTTCGGGATGGTCCTGCCGCTCGTCCTGTTCGAGAAGCTCTATTTCTTCACCGAGGCGCCCTCGCTGCTCGGCATCATCGCTTCGCTCTGGCTGCAGGAAAACTGGGCGCTTGCCGTGCTCGTCGGCCTCTTGTCGGTGATCTTTCCGGTGGTCAAGCTCATCGGCGTCGCCTTCGAGGCGACGACGCCCGCGGAGAATGCCGGGCGCCAGGCGCTGCTCATGCGCCTCTTGCCGCTGATCTCGCGCTGGTCGATGATGGATGTGGTGCTGGTGGCGCTGGTGATCTTCGCCGCCAAGACCAGCGGCATGGCGGCCGCCTTCACGCAGCCGGGGCTCTGGTTCTATGCGGGCTCGGCGGTGATGACGGGGATCCTGCAAATGCGGCTGCGGCCGCATTGAGTGCGGCCGCGGGGAAATTCGATTGCCGGTGAGGGCTGAGGCTCAGTGGCGGTATTGCTGGATGCGCGTGGTCCGCAGGCCGGCCAGGCCGTGGTCGTTGATCGAAGACTGCCAGGACAGGAATTCCTCGACCGTCAGCGTATAGCGCTCGCAGGCTTCCTCGAGGCTGAGCAGGCCCCCGCGGACAGCGGCGACGACTTCAGCCTTCCGGCGGATCACCCAGCGCCGCGTGTTCGCGGGCGGCAGGTCGGCGATCGTCAGCGGGCTGCCATCGGGGCCGATGACATACTTCACGCGGGGTCGTATCAATTCGGTCATAGGACTCTCTACTACACACAAGACCATATGGGCCGACTGTAGTTCGCCACATTTAAAATTTGCCTAAGCACATTGTAACAATTTGCTAAGAACTCGACCGATCAGCGTGAAGACGCTGCTTCGCCGGCAGGCCCGGACGGCGGGCGCAAATGCGGCAGCCGGCCGCGGAATGCAGTGCAGCCATGAGAATTGACTATTTTCAATTTCGTGCTGCTTCTGGTAGACCCCGCGCAAGTCAGGGGTAGTATCCGTCCGATCCAACCGCAAAGCCCTTGCGACTATATGCATGCGTCGTGTCGATCCGTGTCCCCGTCTTCGGGAATGCACAGTCTCCCATGCATATGACGATACCGCACACGCCCCGGCGCAGGCCGGGCAGCGGTCAAGTCGGCTTTGTGACCGCGACGGCAAGTGGAAGCACGAGATGAGACAGCCTGACGAGGTAACGACATTTGCGCATTGGGCGCCGGCCTTCCTGGGCGATGCGCAGTTGGAGAACGTCAGGACCGAATACGAGGTCCTGCAGCTCCTGCGCCGCTGCACCGGCCATTTCGGCTTCAGTCATTTCCTTCTCACCCGCCTGCCGGACGGCGACCGCAGGCGGTTTTCCGAGCGGCTGGTGATCAGCAACTGGCCGGCCGAACTGGTGCGCGGCTATGACGAGCTCGGCCTCTATCACACGAGCCGGCTGGTGGCCGAGGTGGCGCAGACCAACCGCCCCGTGATCGGCGACCGCGCGCTGCTGGCGCCGAAGGAGCCGGGTCCGGCGAACGAAGCCGCCGTTGCCATCGCCGACCGCCACGGGCTTGCCGTGTCCCTGGCGTTCCTGCTGCATGCCACCGCCGGCGAGCCCTTCGCCATGGTGTTTTCGGGCAAGGAGCCGCTGCGCCGGCCGGATGACCTGCCGCAGCTCTATTTCGCCGCCGTGCAGCTTTTTGCCTGCCTGGAGCAGACTTTCGTCCGCCATCCGGTCGTGAAAGACAGGCTGTCGGGCCGCGAGATCGAATGCCTGCGCTGGGCGGCCGCCGGCAAGAGCAGCGACGAGATCGCCATCATCCTTGGCATCTCCGCCTACACCGTCTCGAGCTACTTCAAGTCGGCGGCAAAGAAGCTGGGGGCGGTCAACCGGATGCAGGCGATCGCCTCGGCGATGCGGATGAAGCTGATCTGAGGCGACGCCGCAAGAGCCGCCGCAGCCCAGCCAGCCGCCCGCCCCGCATCATTTGGCCGCGGGCAGCCGGGCCGCCCGAATCAAGCCTTCTCTTGCCCCCGGCGGCGCAAGTTTCTATATGTCGCGGCAAGTGCCCGCAGGCGGGCAGGGAAGGCCGCAAGCGATCGCCCTATCCAGGCGTCCCGGCATGACCCCCTTGGACAACCCCGGATGGACCGCGTGAACAGTCTCGATTTCGACAGGAAGCCAGAAGATACGCGCGTCGTCGTCGCGATGTCGGGCGGGGTGGATTCGTCCGTCGTCGCCGGCCTCCTGAAGCGCGAGGGCTACGACGTTCTCGGCATCACGTTGCAGCTCTACGACCATGGCGCGGCCGTCCACCGGGCCGGCTCCTGCTGTGCCGGCCAGGATATCGAGGACGCCCGCCGCGTCTGCGAGACGCTCGGCATTCCCCATTACGTGCTCGACTACGAGAAGCGGTTCCGCGAGACGGTGATCAACCCGTTCGCCGAGAGCTACATCGCCGGCGAGACGCCGATCCCCTGCGTCGCCTGCAACCAGACGGTCAAGTTCGCCGATCTGCTGGCGACCGCCCGCGAGCTCGGCGCGGATGCGCTGGCGACCGGCCACTACATCCGCTCGCGGCCCAATCCGACGCCGTCCGATCCGGCGCGCCGGGCGCTCTACCGCCCGGTCGACGCCGAGCGCGACCAGAGCTATTTCCTCTTCGCCACCACCCAGGAGCAGATCGACTACCTGCGCTTCCCGCTCGGGCACCTGTCCAAGGCCGAGACGCGGGCGCTCGCCGAGGAGATGGGGCTCGTGGTCGCCAAGAAGGCCGACAGCCAGGACATCTGCTTCGTGCCCCAGGGGAAATATTCCGACATCGTCGCCAAGCTGAAGCCGAATGCGGCGCTGTCCGGCGATATCGTCCATATCGACGGCCGCGTGCTCGGTCGCCACGAGGGCATCCTGCACTATACGATCGGCCAGCGGCGCGGCATCGGCATTGCCACCGGCGAGCCGCTCTACGTCGTCTATCTCGACGCGCGCTCGCGCCGGGTGATCGTCGGCCCGAAGGAGGCGCTGGAGACGAAGCGGCTCTACCTGCGCGACGTCAACTGGCTCGGCGACGGCGAACTTGCGGCGGTCGCTGCGGGCGGCTTTGCCTGCTTTGCCAAGGTGCGCTCGACCCGTCCGCCACGCCCGGCGATGCTCCGCCAGGACGAAGGCGGGCTCTACGTCGAGCTGGCAGAGGGCGAGGCCGGCGTCGCCCCCGGCCAGGCCTGCGCGCTCTATTCGGGCGAGGGTGAGGACGCGCGCGTCTACGGCGGCGGCTTCATCGCCCGCTCCGAGCGCGAATCCGCTGCGGAAGCGGCGCTGCAGCGCATCCTGTCGACGCCGGTCGCAGCCTGAAACAGCCCAATTCACAAGCCGTTGCACAGACGCGCACTTTTGCCGGAAACGGCGCTTGACACCTTGGGGACGGGCACCCTATAAGCCGCCCGTCCCGAACGGAAAACGCAAGCGCCGTTTCCGTTTCGCCCGGCGGCGGAGTAGCTCAGTAGGTTAGAGCAGAGGAATCATAATCCTTGTGTCGGGGGTTCGAATCCCTCCTCCGCTACCATTCTCGCCCTGTCCGACCCGGAGACATAGGTAGCAGAGCGTACCTGTCTAACCGGGCGCGAAATTCCGGCAAACCAGCTTGGAAGCCCTGAGAGGCGCGCCAATGGCCGCCCATGATCCCGACGACGGCGCCTGACCGCCCACCTCGGAACTCGCCGTGCGCCGATACCTGCGTCCAATTTGGGGCACGGCGCAACGCGCCCGCGAGCGCGGGGTGGGAAGTGTGGAACAAGGTCGGCATCGGTCGGCCGTAGCGGTTGTCGCCGCGCCGCCAGGCGGCGCAGACGGCATTGAGAAAGCGCATGCCCACGCCATACGCGAAGTCCCCGTCTTGTAGCAGCCGCCGGTAGTTGGTACGCTCTGCCTCTAAACACTTACGGTAGTGAAAATGACACTAGGTCGGCTGTGGGCAGGGCGTGCTTTTGGCACCAATACCGGTAACCTCTTTGTTCAACTTGAGGGTGACGACAATCATCTTGCGGGAACACTTCGACTAAACGACCAAGATGTCGGCCTTACCGTCTACCGTGTGACAGGCACCTTTGACGGCCAGGAACTTCTGTTGAATGGACTCCCCGAAACCAAACGAGAGGGGGTTTCCTTCGGAGTCCTTGCTGCTAAAGCGGTCTTGGACGCCAAGGGATCAATGTCTGGGCAATGGTCGACCGACATCGGCGCAGCTGGGACGTTTGTTCTGCATCCGCACGATCAAGCGGATCAGTCGGCTGAGGCCAATCCCGGCGCTGTTCCAGATCAACTGTATACGGCGCGTGCTAGTTTTGGCGCCGTTCAAGTCGACCGTGCTGATTTGACTGCTCTTGCCGATGATTTGCAACGTGAGTTCAGCAGTGCCGTTGTTGTTGTGACGATCCTCACCGATTCTGAAGTGTCGCGCTTCTTGCCCGACTTCAAGAAAATGGCTTTCAAAACCGATACGGCGATCTTGATGAAACTATACGTCCAACAGCCCGAACCATCGGGATTGAACAGGATTGCACAGATTGAGTTTGGACCTCAGGCGAATAGTGCATTCACGCAAGGTGGGGACGAGGCGTGGGTCCTAGGAATGAGAGAAAAAATTAGGAGCGCTGTCAGACCGCTTGAAAGAACATATGCGACAAACTTCAAAAATTTCGGTGTTGGCGGACTAAATCAGTTGTTTATTCTCGGTGCAGTCGTGACACTGCCGAGCCTATCCAATTTGTCCGACCGCGCAATCTTCATGGTGGGAGTTCTTGTCATTGTCTGGGCTTTGAATTGGGTTCACATGCACTACCTGCCGCTTTCCGCTCTCTACCTTGGTAAAAAACAATCAGGGTTCTTCGGGCGCATTTTCCCCTCGGCGATCTCGTGGTTGACGGCGGTGAGTGCCGGCGTGGCCACCACACTATTGGCCGCATACTTGCAAGGTTGGGCGGGGCTCTGACCAGGGTGTCGCGCCTGTTCCAGTTCCAACCTAAATTTGGAAATCCCGGCGGCAGCAGCCTCCGCGGCTCCATCGCGACAGAGAGAGCCCGACAGTCTTTTCCCGGTTTCTCAGTACTTTGAAGACGCTTCAAACGCCTTTCGGGAATTCTTGCTGATAGAATTGAAACCGCGGCGAAATTTGCCCCGTCGGCGACCTGGCGGGCCGTATTTGCGGCCTCCAGCTGTCAAATTCCACCGCGGGCGTTGTTCGCACCGCACCGCGCAGTCGCTTGATTTTCAGTTGTTTATCGCCAACTCCCAGACAATCCCGGATATTCCCGGTTTTCCGGAACCATCTGTCAAACCAGCTCCCGCCCGCTGCAGGCGACCTATGGCACATGCTGCATGATGATTTGCGTGTGCAGCATCGGCGCTTCGGTGCCGAAGTAGCTCTCCAGCAGCGGCAGGAAATCGTCCGACAGGTAGAAATCCGTCAGCGCGCGGTCCGCCAGAAGGCGGAAGTCGGCGTCGTCGCGGCGCAGGGCGATGGCATAGGGTTCATGCGTGAACATGCGATCGCCGACCTCGAGCGCGGACGGGTCGCGCGCCCGCTTGGCCAGGCTGATGAGCAGCACCTGATCGGCGATGTAGGCATCGATCTTGCGGTCCTCCAGCGCCTTGAGGCCGTCCTCGTGCGTGGCGAAATCGGCAAGCCGCGTCTTCGATTCCTGGATTGCAAGCGCCTCGCGAAGCGCCGCTGCGGTGGTCGTGTTCGCGCGCATGCCGATGACGTTCGTCGCCACGCGCTCGCTGACGGCGTGAACGGCGGGGCCGTCGAGAAAGAGCGTCTGCAGGTAGTCGGGCGAATCCTTGCGCAAGAGCGCGCTCGCCCCGGTGAGGAAGATCGGCTGGGAGAAATCGACGGTCTCCCGCCTGTTCAAGTTGACGGTGATGGACCCGCAAAGCAAGTCGATCTCTTCATTCCTGACGGCGTCGAAGCCGTTGGCGAGCGTCATCTCGACATAGTCGCGTCTCAGCTGCGGAAACTGATGCTCGATCTCGTCGGCGATCCTGCCGCAGAGGTCGATGGCATATCCCACCGGTTCGGCTCCCGGCCGGCCGGAGGAAAAGGGCGCCTGGTCGGCGATGTAGCCGATGCGCACGGCTCCGCGCGCGGCAATCGTGTCGAGCGTTGCGGCGGCGGCCGCGAAAGGCGACAGGCAAAGGGCGAGGCCGACCAGCAGAAGCCGTGTCATGCGCTTGACCATACGGCGGGGCATCTGCATGATCCCAATCTCCGCAAGAACGGTGTCGATCTCAAAAGCCTGCGCGCAGCTTATGGGCTGCCCCCCATATGTCAACCGAGGACGCCTGGCCCCGCTCGGCGGCATCGTGTCGATGGCAAGGCCGGTCGCCGTGACCGCGACTGGCGCGCACAGCGGACGCGCGACAGCCTCCTTCTCCTGCGGCCGCCGGCGAGAGCCACGTGACGGCCGCAGGGCCGTCGACGGCACCCACCTTGGCGTGATATGTCCCCAATCTGTCCGGCACCATGCTTTCTGAGCTGTTTGCCGGTGGGTAGGTTTGGTTTCTCGAAACCTACGGAGATCAGAAAATGTCCTATCAGACCGCACTTCTCGTCATCGACGCGCAGGAATCGTTCCGTCATCGCGACTATTTCAGGGACGACGAATTCGCGCCCTATATCGCAAGGCAGCAGGCCCTCATCGACGGGGCGAAGGCGGCCGGGATCCCCGTCGTCCAGATTTTCCATGTCGAGGATAGCGGGGTGTTCGGCGAGGCTTCCGGCCTGGTCAAGGCGATCGCGCCGCTGAAGATCGCGCCGGACGCGGTGTTCCGCAAGCGCCGCCACAGCGCGCTCGTCGGCAGCGGGCTGGACGTCTGGCTGACCCGGCACGGCGTCCGGCGCGTCATCGTTTCGGGCATCCGCACGGAGCAGTGCTGCGAGACGACGACGCGGCATGCCTCCGACCTCGGCTATGCGGTCGACTTCGTCAGCGAGGCGACCCTGACCTTCCCGATGGTCGACCGGTCGGGGCGGGAATGGAGCGCCGCCGAGATCCGCGCACGAACCGAACTGGTGCTCGCCGGGCGGTTCGCCCGCATCGTGAGCGTGGAAGAGGCGCTCGCCGGCGAAGCGAGATCGGCCGCAGCATGAGCAAGGGCGCGGCGACACGGCAGGTTCCCGTCTTTCTCGTCGTGCCGCCGCGCGTCCTGCTTCTGGACGTCGCCGGTCCCATGGAGGTCCTGCGACGGGCCAATATCGAGCAAGCGGCCGTCCGCTTTGCCGTCACCTATGTCGGGCCGTCCGACACGGTGACGGCGTCGGTCGGGCTCGGGATCTCGGGCATCCGGCCGCTGCCGGCCGAACTGCCGGACGACGCGCTCGTCGTCGTCTCCGGCGCCGTCGACGAGCCGCTCGGCTCCGAGGCGGACACGCGGCCTGGCGATGCCGTGCTGGAGGCCGAGATCGTCCGCTGGCTGAAGCGCGCGATCCGGCCCGGAATGCGGCTCGTGACGATCTGCTCCGGCGCGCTTCTCATCGCCCGCGCGGGGTTGCTCGAGGGCCATGAATGCACGACGCACCACAGCCTGCTCGACACGCTCGTCCGCCTGGCGCCGACGGCGCGGGTGCGGGACAACCGGCTCTTCGTCGAGGATCGCGACCGGCTGACCAGCGCCGGGGTCACCGCCGGGATCGACCTGATGCTGGCGATCGTGGCGCGGGAGGCCGGCCACGCGACGGCGCTGGCCGTCGCGCGCAATCTCGTCGTCTATCTCCGGCGGGCCGGCGCCGATCCGCAGCTCTCGCCCTGGCTGGAGGGGCGCAACCATATTCACCCGGCCATTCACCGGGCCCAGGACGCCGTCACCGCCGCGCCTGCCGGCGACTGGTCGGTCGAGACCCTGGCGAAGGTGGCCGCCACCAGCCCCCGCAATCTCTCGCGGCTGTTCAACGAGCATGTCCAGATGAGCGTCGTCGACTACGTCAACCGGATGCGCCTCGCCGTTGCCCGGGAACTGGTGATCGGCTCGCAGCTCGACATGGAGAGTGTTGCCGAACGTGCGGGCTTTTCGTCCGCGCGCCAGTTTCGCCGGGCCTGGAACCGTCTCTATCCGGTGGCGCCGGCCCGCCTGCGCGCGGCCTCTCCGGAGCAGATGCGCTGAGGACGGCGGCGCGGTGGTGGCGGCTCCCCGCCGCTGCTATCGCCTTCGAAACCGGTGCTGGATCGTGCGGAGGAATGCCGAGGGGCTCTTGCCGTTGTGCTCCAGATGGCTCTCCGCCTTGGCCGGATGGGTCGGCCAGGCGATGTGATTGGCGAGCGTGGTGCGAAGGGCGGGCCGGTCGCCGAGGGCGGTTTCCAGCGCCTGCCGGTCGATCTCGAAGGTCTCGACCTCGGTCAGCGCCTTGAAGTCGAGCGGTTCATCGGCGTCGCCGAGGCGTCCGAGAAGCTCGCCCGAACCGAGCCGCACCCCCTCGTTCTCCCCCTGCAGACCGGCGACGGCGCCGGAGCGGACGATCATCAGCGCTGGCGCCCCGCCGAGCGGCAGGGGATCGCCTGCCTCGAAGCGCCGCAGGCGCGCGCCGCGGGCGATCGTCTCGATCCCGCTTCGTTCAAGGTGCTCGAAGACCGGGCTGGATTGCAAGAGGTCCTCCGCCGTCTGCGGCGCAGGCGGGGCGGCGGTGGCGTCATTGACGAGAACGGTCGCCGTCTCCGGCAGGGCGAGGGCGATCCCCATCGCCTGGCACTGCCGATAGACCAGGTCGGCGATCTCGTTCCTGGCCGCGACCCGCTCGGCGTTGTGGGCGACGTGGAACAGCAGGTCGATGTCCAGCGCCAGGGCGTCCATGCGCTTCAGGACGACCACCGGCGGGTGATCGCGATCGGTCCGGTTGGAGGCGAGCATCGCCTTGCGAAGGGCTTCGAGCACGAAACCGGGGCTGTGCGTCGGCCGGATGCGCAGCGGCAGCATCACCTGATGGGACTCATCGGGGCGGCTGACATTGGTGAGCCCGATCTTCGCCAGGTAGCTGTTCGGCAGAACCACGACGTTGTTGGCCGAGGTCAGGATGTGGGTGGAGCGCCAGGTGTTTTCGACGACGCGGCCCTCGGTGCCGTCCGACAGCAGGATCCAGTCGCCGATTCCGTAGGGCCGTCCGAGCGTCAGGGCGAGGCCGGAGAAGAGATCGTTCAACGTGCTCTGGAGCGCCAGGCCCAGGATGATCGCGATGATGCCCGAGGTTGCCACCAGCGTGCCGATGGCGATACCGAAGACATAGGCGAGGATCGACAGCGTGACGCCGAGATAGACGGCAGCCACGATCAGGTCCTGGAGCATCCGCGCTTCGCGCGGCCGGCCGTCGAGGACGACGTAGATGCGGACGAAGCCGATCGTCGCCCAGGAGAGGTGCATCCACCAGAGCAGCTTGGCGGTGGCCAGCAGGTAGTCGCTGCCGCTGTTGACCGGCTGATATTGCGTCGGCGCGATGTCGTTGGCCACCAGCACCGCCGTCATGGCGACAAAGAACGCGATCTGCGTCACCAGTCGCGCGGTCGGGCGGCCACGACCCTGCAGGTGCCAGGTGATGATGCCGGCCATCCCCAGAAGCACGATCTGCACGAGGGGGGAGAGAAGGAGATCGCGCATGGCAACCGGTGCTTTCCAAGCCTGATGAAGGGGACGGGCGCCGACGCCCGCACCAGGCGGGCGGTCGTGCGCGGGTTTGGCGTTCGAACGGTGCCTTGCCGGCCGCGGCGGCACATCCGCTCAAGGGCTGCCGGTCAGTGGCCGGGTCAGTGGCCTGTCGGTGGCCTGTCAGCGGTAGCCGATCCCGGCGATGTAGCCGACGAGGATCTGTTCCTCCAACGCCTCCTGCTCGTAGAGGGCCTTGGTGGCGTCGTCGAAGGCGAGCACGCCGAGCGGTTCGGACCGGCTGCCGAGGACCGGCATGTTCTGCAGGCTGCGCTGCGCCATCGTGCGCCACACCTGTTGAAGGTCGTCGTCCGGCTGGCAGGCGATGATGTCGCGGCTCATGATGTCCACGGCCGAAACGCTCGCGGAGCGCTCCAGGGCAATATGGCGGATGATGTCCGACTTGCTGAGAACGCCCATCGCCCGTCCCCGCGTGTCGGAAACGATCGCCAGACCCATGCGCGGCTCGGAGAGGGCGCGGGCGGCGGCCTGCAGGGTCGAATGCAAATCGATGACCATCAGACGATCCGTTGTCTTTGCGTTCAGGTCTTCGATGCGCATCGTTTGCTCCAGTCCAGGCAGATTTCAAAAAGGTGCGATCGGCGCCCCGATATTCGGCCCCCGATCGCGTGCGGGATCAGTCCTTGTAGGTCGCGAGTTCGGTCTCGCTCGTGTCGAGGACGAAGACCGCAAGCAGGCGCGCCGGTTCGGTGGCGCTCGCGTTCTCGCTGACGCTGTGCCGGTCGCCGGGAAATTCGGACCAGCTCTCGCCGGCCTTGTAGGTCTTCACCGGCCCGTCGTTGACGCCGCTCCGGATGGCCCCTTCCAGGACCGTGGCATAGATGAACGCCGATTGCGGATGGGTGTGGGCCGGCGACTTTCCGCCGGGGGCATATTCGACGAGCACGCTACGAATGCTTTTTCCCGGCACGTTCGGCAACACCTGGTCGTAGACGAGCGTCACCGTGGCCTCCTCGTCGGCGGCGTCCTGGGCCACAGCACCTGCGACGAGCGCGAGGGCAATGGCCATCGTCCAGCTTGCTATCCTGAGCATCGCCACATTCTCCAGAGAGGTCGAAAATCGCGCCCCGCCCCGAGGCGCGACGGCAACAGGCATCGCACCGGCGCAGCGGTCTTGGCCGACCGGTCCCGTTGCGGTCCTTCGGCCGGAAGAATGCGCCTGATGGCGGCCACGGACCATTCTACCGGGGTGTCTGTCGGCCTATGCCAACGCATGGGGTCAGGTGTGCGGAGCGATCGGTGCGGTTTGCCGAATTGCGAGGAATCGCGGCCGCGACGGCTGCCGGGGCAGGGCGGGCCGGTCGGCCGACAGGCGAACGTCCGGCCGCACCGGATCGTGCCCGGTCAGGCGTCCCGGGGCGCGGGTTCCGTCCTGCGGGTGCGGGCAGCGTCGCGGACATCCAGCCAGCCGCCGACCTGGTCGGCGAAGTCGGGGGGCGCCTTGCGCTCGACCGTGCTTGCGATATCGCCGAGCGACTGGGCGGCGAGCGCGTCGCGCATCGCCTTCTCCGCCCGCAGCATGACGGCGTGAACCGCGCAGACGCCCGCCGTCGCCCAGGATGGCGGCGGATCGCCGAACAGGGCGCAGCGGCCGCGTATCTCCCGGCAATCGAACAGCGGTTTGCGGCCTTCGATGGCGTCGATGATCTCGAGCACGCTGATCTGCGCCGGGGTTTTCGCGAGCACATATCCGCCGTGCACGCCTTCCGACGAGCGCACGATCCCGGCCTTCTCGAGCTTCGGGAAGATCTTGGCGACGAAGCTCGTGGAAATCCCCTGCAGCTCCGCCAGGTCGCGGCTGCTGACAGGCGCCCGGTCCGGGCCGGCCAGCCACAGAAGGCAGTGGATCCCGTATTCCACACTCACGGTCAAATGCGCCATGGCGCGGACTATACCAGCCGCCATGGAGGCGGACAACGCCAACACAGAGCGCACTTGTCCGTGTTTGGTGACCCTTGCCGTGCGCCCGATTCCGGAGGATCGTCAAGGTACCCACAACCAGCCGCAGCAGACGGGATGAGGACACTACCTATCCCTTGGAACAGATGTATTTTGGCTAAGCTCCGGATACGCTGGGAGAAAAATCGGCCAGAGGGGCTGGAGTGTCGAATGCCGGGCAGGTCTTCAGGCTTTCCTCAACCGGTGGAGCAGCTGATGACGACTCTCTTGCGGAACCGCCCTCACGCGTTGCATCTGGGGCTCTTCGTCGCGGCTTATGTGCTGGCCGCCGGTTTCGCACAGCTGCTCGCGATCGTCCCGGGAACGGGCATCTCCATCTGGCCGGCCAGCGGCCTGTTCATGGCCGTGCTCATCCTCGCCCCGGCCCACGGCTGGCCGTGGTGGGTGCTGGCCGGGCTTGCGGGCGAACTCGTCGGCAACGCGCTCTGGTTTCACAATCCGCTGCAGGTTGCCGTCCTGATCAACATCGGCAACGCGCTCGAGGCGATCACGGGCGCCTGGCTCGTCAGGCGGGCCTGCGGCGGCCGGGCGGTTCGGCTGGAGACCGTCCGGGAGGTCCTGGCGCTGACCGTGCTCGGCGCCGGGATTGCGCCGGTCGTCAGCGCCACCGTCGGCAGCGCGACGCTGGCGTGGTTCGGCGTGCAGGCCTTTGCGACAGCCTGGCCGATCTGGTGGATCGGTGACGCCACCGGCGTCCTGATCGTCGCGCCGCTGGCGCTGGTCGTGCTTCAGAACTGGCGCGGCAGCGACCGCTTCTCGGTCGCCGGCCGCCTGGAAGCCGGCGTGCTGTCGCTGATCTTCCTGGGTGTCGCGGCGCTCTGCATGAGCGGCTACCTGCCGTTCGCCTACATCATCATGCCGCCGCTGATCTGGGCGGCCGTGCGCTTCGAGTTCAAGGGGGCGGTCGTCACCCTGGCCTTCCTGGCGCTGATCGCGGCGATCTTCACCGTCTCGGGCTTCAGCCAGTTTGCCGGGGATGCCGAATCCCAGAAGCACAAGCAGATCATGCTGCAGCTGTTCCTGGCGATCTCGGCCTTCTCGGCGCTGATCGTGGCGGCCCTGTCCCGGCAGCAGCATCTGGCGACCCTCACCCTGCACAAGAGCGAGCACTCGCTGCGGGAGCTGATCGAGACCGTTCCCGCCCATATCTGGCGGCTCGCCCCCGACGGCCAGCCGACCTTCTTCAACAAGCGCATGGTCGAATTCCTCGGCTTCGACATCACGGAAATCGCCAGGACCGGCCTCAGCCGCCTGGATGCGATCGCCGCGATGGCCCATCCGGACGATGCGGCGCAGCTGATGGAGGGCCTGGGGCAAAGCCTCGCCACCGGCCGCAGCTTTGCCATGCGCCACCGTCTGCGCCGCGCCGACGGCGCTTACCGCTGGATGTCCAGCCGCGCGGAGCCGATGCGGGACGAGGACGGCAAGATCCTGCAGTGGTACGGCCTGTGCCACGACATCGACGATCAGGTGTCCGCCGAGGAGGCGCTGCGGCGCAGCGAGCGCCAGCTCCAGCAGATGATCGATGCCGTGCCGGCCCTGATCTGGTGCACGACGCCGGAGGGAACGCCCTCCTACATCAACAGGCGGCTGGCCAACTCGGTCGGGATCACGCTGGACGAACTCGTCGGACCCGACGCGTCGCGGTCCCTGGCCGACGTCCACCCCGACGACCAGCCGACCGTGGAGGGGGCGCTCGCGCAATCCTTCGAGACGGGGGCGCCCTTTGCGAAGATCTATCGCCAGCGCCGGGCGGACGGGTCCTATCGGTGGATCGACGGCCGGGCGGAACCGCTGCGCGACCAGGACGGACGGATCGTGCAATGGTACGGCGTCTGCCTCGACATCGACGACCTGGTCAGGGCGCAGGAGGCCCTGCGGCAGAGCGAGCGGCGCTACCGCGATCTCTTCCACTACATGCCGATCGCGCTCACCCAGGTCGATGCCAGCAAGCTCATCCCGATGTTCAAGGAATTGCGGGCGCAGGGCGTCACCGATCTTGAGCCCTATATCGACGCGCATCCGGAGTTCCTGCAGCGGGCGCTGGACGCGCTGGAGGTCGAGGAGGTCAACCAGCACCTGATCGACATGTTCGGCGCCGGCAATGCGGAGGAAATGCTCGGGCCGATCACCCGCTACTGGCAGCCGGGGATGGCGACCATCCGCCGCTCGATCGAGGCGCGATACCGGGGCGAGGACATCTTCCAGGAAGAGACGAGGGTGGCGCGGCTGGACGGCGGCGTCATCGATGTACTCTTCGCGACCGCCCGTCCCGGCGCCATCGCCGACAAGAGCCTGGTGGGCTTCATCGACATCACCGAGCGCAAGCGGGCCGTGGAGGCGCTGCGCGACCGGGAGCGGGAGTTCTCGCATCTGGTGAACATGGTTCCGGTCCATATCCGGCGGCTGTCGCCCGAGGGCGAGCCGACCTTCTTCAACAAGCGCCTGACCGACTTCTTCGGACTGGACCTGTCGGACCTGGGCCAGCCGGGCAGCGGCAGGCTGGCCGCAGCCATCGCAGGTACGGTGCACCCCGACGATGCCGAGACGCTGCTGTCCACCGTCCGCCGATCGGTTGCCACGGGCGAGCCCTACACCATGAAGTATCGCATGCGGCGCGCGGACGGCGCCTATCGCTGGGTCGACGGACGCGGGGAGCCGATCCGGGACCAAAGCGGCGCCATCGTCCACTGGTACGCCATTTCCATCGACATCGACGACGAGATGCGCGCCCAGGAGGCGCTGCGGGCGCGGGAGCAGGAACTCTCGCAACTCGTCGATCTGGTTCCGAGCCTGCTCTGGCGGCTGAGCCCCACGGGCGAGCCGGTCTTCTTCAGCAAGCGCATGGTCGATTTCCTCGGGGCGGACATTGGCGACTACGGCACGACGGAGTGCGCCGGGCTCGATGCCGCCATAACGGCTTTCGTCCATCCCGACGATGCGGCGGGGATGGCGAAGGCGCTGAAGCACTCGCTGGCCACCGGCGAGAGCTTCTCCCTGAACTACCGCCTGCGCAGGGCGGATGGTGTCTATCGCTGGATGTCCGGTCGCGGCGAGCCGTTGCGCGACGAGGCCGGGCGCATCCTGCAGTGGTACGGCCTGTGTCACGACATCGACGACCAGTTGCGGGCCGAGGACGCGCTGCGCAACAGCAAGCAGCAACTGGATCAGATGATCGATGCCTTGCCCATCAACATCCTGAGCTTCTCGCCATCGGGCAAGATCACCTATGCCAGCAAGCGCTATCTCGACAGCGTCGGTCTGCCGCATGCGCCCATCGATGACTTCAATGCGCTCGCCCAGGACCTCGCCCACCCCGACGACTTTCCAATCATGTTTCGCAGGGCATCGGACGGCTTTGCGACCGGGCAGCCGTTCGTCAACCGCTTCCGCCGGCGCGACAGGCATGGTGTCTACCGCTGGATCGAGGCGCGCGCCCAGCCGCTGCGCGACGCGCAGGGCGCGATCGTGCAGTGGTACATCATCTCGATCGACATCGAGGAGGAGATGCACGCGCAGGAGGCGTTGCGGGAGAGGGAGCGGTTCCTCTGGCAGCTGGTCGAGACGCTGCCGGCCATGATCGATTGCGCCGCGCCGGACGGCGAGCCGGTCTATCGCAGCCAGCAGCTTCGGGAGTTCCTCGGCTACCAGCTCGAGGAACTGGACGGCTCGGGAAAATCGCGGCTCGACGCCACGCTGGATGCCGGCGTGCACCCCGACGACGTCGCCGGCGTCAAGGAGCAGTATGCCCATTCGCTGGCGACCGGCGAACCCTATGCCCGCAAGCATCGCCTGCGGCGCTTCGACGGAGAGTATCACTGGGTCGAGACGCGCGCGGCGCCGATGCGCAATGCCGAGGGCGCGATCGTGCAGTGGAACGTCATCTGCCTCGACATCGACAGCGAGGTTCGCACGCAGGAGACGCTGCGGCAGGCCCAGGCGAGCCTGGCGCGCGCCAGCCAGGCCGCCAGCCTCGCCGAGCTGTCGGCATCCATCGCCCACGAGGTCAACCAGCCGCTCACGGCGGTGGTCACCTATTCGAGCGCCCTCCAGCGCTGGCTTTCGGCCGAGCCGCCGAACATCGAGCGGTCCAAGAGTACGGTGGAGCGGATCATCCGCAGCGCGAACTCCGCCGCCGACGTCGTGAGCCGCATCCGCGCCCTGTTCAGGCCCTCGGCGGCGGCGAAGGATCGCACCCCGCTCCGCAGCATCGTGACCGAGGCGCGCGACCTGATGGCCGAGGAGGCGGCGCGGCGTCGCGTTCGCATCGACGTGGCGCTCGACAGCGACCTCCCGCCGGTCTCCCTGGATCGCGTGCAGATCCAGCAGGTTCTCGTCAATCTCATCCGCAACGGCGTGGAGGCGATGAGTTCCACGATCGGCGAGCGGGTGCTGGGAATCCGCGTCGTCCGGCTGGTGGGCCTCGTCCAGATCGAGATCAGCGACCGCGGACCGGGCATCGACTTTCCCGAGCGGATCTTCGAGCCGTTCTTCACCACGAAGGAGCAGGGAATGGGCATGGGGCTGGCGATCTGCCGATCGATCGTCGAGTCCCACGGCGGCCGGCTATGGGTCGAGGAGAACAAACCGCACGGATCGACGTTCATCTTTACGCTGCCGGTCGAAGAGACGGCCGCGGCGGACGAGCGGTGACGGCCATGGCCCATGGCCAAGGGACAGCGGGATCGGCAGGTCCCGGTCGGTCGAGACGGCCGCCCGGCGAAAACATGCGGAATGCGACGCGATTGGAGCACACAGCTTGAGCCGCGCCGATCAGGAGGAAGCATAAAGTGAAGAATCAAAGGCCAGTCGTGGCGGTTGTCGACGACGATCCAAGGGTGCTCGAATCCCTGGAGGAGCTTCTGGAGGCGGCCGACTATTCGGTTCGCAGCTTCCTGTCCGCAGACCTCTTGCTGCGTGCGGGCCTTTCGGGCATCGACGTGCTGATCACGGACATCGGCATGCCGGGCATGGACGGATTCGAGCTTCGCGATACCGTCAAGGCGGCGCGTCCGGAGCTGCCGGTGTTCCTGATCACCGGCCGCCACGAAATCACCGACCAGGATCGCGCCAAGGGCATCGGCGGCCTTTTCAGGAAGCCCTTCGATGCGCAGGTCCTGCTCGCGGCCATCGGCGATGTCCTGCAATAGGCCTGCGACCTTCGCCGTTCCCGGCCTTCACATCGTGGCGAGCCTCTTTGCCTCGCTTGCCACGAAGTCGCAGAACAGCCGCACCCGTAGCGGGGGCGTGCGTCCGTAGGCGTGCAGGGCATTGAAGGGGAGCCTCGGAAGCTCACGTTGCGGGGCGAGATCGACCAGCGCCCCGGTTTCCAGTTCCGCAGCAACGAGGCAGCGCAGGAGATAGGCCGCGCCCAGCCCGCTCATCGCCGCCTGGATCATGGCAAAGCCCGAATCGCAATCGACGCGGCCGGCGGGAACGAAGCTCGTGCCGTCGGCCAGCCGCACCGGCGCAACCACCCCGTTCGACACATACCGGGCAAAGGGCAGGCGGGCGAGGTCTTCCGACGCCTGGGCGTCCCAGGTGTTCGCGAAAGGCTTCGAGGCGACGATCACCATCGGCAGCTCCGCCAGCGGCCGCACCATGAGATCGCCTTGCGTCGGCGCGCCGGCGCGCAGCACGACGTCGTAGTCCTCCCGCACCAGATCGACGAACCTGTCCGTGAGGCCGACGTCGAGATGCAGGTCAGGGTAGGCGGCGGCAAAGCGGGTGAACAGCCCCGGCAGCAGCATCGGGGCGAACTCGCCGGGCATGCTGACCCGCAGCCGGCCGGAGGGGGCGCTGCGGGAGGCGATCGCCTCGTCGCTCGCGTCGAGCTCCTTCAAGAGCGGCGCGACGCGTTCGAAGAAGGCCTGGCCGTCCTGGGTGAGGGTCAAGGCCCGGGTCGTTCGCAGGAAGAGCCGGGTGCCGATCTTCCTTTCCAGCCGGGACACGCTCTTGGAGACGGCCGAGGGCGTCGTCTCGAGATCGCGCGCGGCGGCACTGAACGAGCCGGCTTCCACCGTCCGCACGAACGCCATCAGGCCCGAAGCCTCGCCCAGCAGATTTGGCATTTGCACCTCCGGGGCACAAATCATGTGCCCGACGTCCATCTAACAGCAAGGATGACCCGCCGCTATCTCTGTCTCGAACGAAACGGAGACAGCAATGCAACAGTTGAAAGACAAGGTCGCCGTCATCACCGGCGGAAACAGCGGCATCGGCAAGGCGACGGCCAGCCTGTTTGCGCGCGAAGGCGCACAGGTGGTCATCACCGGCCGGCGGCAGGATATCGTCGACGAGGCGGTGCGGGAGATCGGCCA
This sequence comes from Mycoplana sp. MJR14, assembly GCF_029210525.1. Taxonomy (NCBI): domain Bacteria; kingdom Pseudomonadati; phylum Pseudomonadota; class Alphaproteobacteria; order Hyphomicrobiales; family Rhizobiaceae; genus Mycoplana; species Mycoplana sp. MJR14. The sequence goes on along the minus strand of NZ_JARGEO010000005.1, from coordinate 131,284 downwards.
CGGCGCCGTCGGCATTGTCGGCGACGTCGCCGACCTTGCTCACCACCAGGCGCTGGCCGAAACCGTCAGGGCGCGGTTCGGCGCGCTGGACGTCTACATGGCCAATGCCGGCATCATCAACCTGACGCACTCGAAGACCGTGACGCCGGACGAGTACGACCGGCACTTCGCCACCAATACGCGCGGCGTTTTCTTCGGCGTCCAGGCGATCGCGCCGCTCATCCGCGATGGCGGCAACATCATCGTCACGAGCTCGCTGGCGGCCACCAAGGTCCTGCCGGACCATGCCGTCTATGCCGGATCGAAGGCCGCCGTCGCCGCATTCGCCAGGAACTGGGCCATCGAGCTCAAGCCGAGGCGCATCCGCGTCAACATCCTCAGCCCGGGACCTGTCGACACCGCCATTCTCGGCAAGCTCGGCGTCTCCGAGGCCGATCGCCCCGCATTCGAGCAGCAGATGGCCTCCCTCATTCCGGCAGGCCGCATGGGGCGGCCGGAGGAGCTGGCGCGCGCCGCGCTCTTCCTCGCCTCGGATGCGGGCAGTTTCGTCAACGGCGTCGAACTGCACGTCGATGGCGGCATGACGCTGGCGTAAGCGGATCCGGTCGGCAGCGCCGCACCGGCGCCGCCCTCGCCGGAGGGCCGCTTGGCTTGCAGGACGTTGCAGGACCCTGGCGAAGATACCCCCGCAAAAACTTCAAGGCGGCCCGCTCGAAAGACGGGCCGCCTCGGCTGTTCCGGCTTCCGGTCCTAGTCGCTCGCCGGATCGCGGATGCTCGCGGGCAGGGCCTCCCAGGCGCGGATCAGCTGCCCGATGGAACTCACCTGCATCTTCTTCATCACGTTGCTGCGGTGGAGCTTGACGGTGATCTCGCTGATGCCGAGATCGAAGGCGATCTGCTTGTTGAGCCGGCCCTGGGCGACCTCGCGCAGCACCTCGCGTTCACGGGGGCTCAGCGTCTTCAGCCGCTCCAGATACTGCTTGACCGTGCGCGCTTCCAGCCGCTGGCTCTTGTCGCGCTCGATGCCGGCCATCACCGCGTCGAGCAGCGTCTGGTCCCTGAACGGCTTGGTCAGGAAGTCGACGGCGCCCGCCTTCATCGCCTGGACCGTCATCGGGATGTCGCCGTGGCCGCTGAGGAACACGATCGGCTTGGCATTGCCCTTGGAGAGAAGCTGCTGCTGCAGGTCGAGGCCACTCGAACCCGGCATGCGCACGTCCAGCACCAGGCATCCGGGCCGATCGGGGATCTCGGATTCCAGCAGTTCCCGCGGTGAGGCGTAGCTGTTGACCTCGATGCCCACCGACAGCATCAGCTCGCGCAGCGAAGCGCGGACATCGTCATCGTCGTCGACGATGAGGACGATCGGGGTTTCCGAGGTGTCCCCCGTGGTCGGGCTCATGGCATGGCCTCCCGGGCCGGGCGCGCGGCGGAAATTGCGATAGCTCCATGCGTCATTGCCAAATCTCCTCATCCGGGGACGTGACCAAATCGAGGTCGTCCGAAAGGGCGAAACGCCATTGGCACCGGGAATGTGCGGCCCAGCTTGTCGCTGACATCCTGCACGAACACGCGCTGAAAATGCGCGATCCCGGTTGCCGGTCCCTGTCTGGCCTGCGAGCCAGAATAGGCGCCGGATACGGTGATTGCCAATAGATGTATCTCAACGCGGACTATATTTATCCGAGTTGTGGAGCGCAAGCCGAATGGCAGGCCGTTCGTGCCGGCAACCGCCGCCGCGCGGCAGGCCCTCCTAGACCTTCGGGACTAGCGGTCCCACCAGTCGGCATAGTTTTCGCCATTGCCGATGACGCCCATGGTGCCGACGCGCCGGCGACCGAGGCGGCGCACTTCTCTTTCAGCCAGCCGCCCCAGGCCGAACCGTGGCCTGCCGCGGGGCGACCAAAGGAATGCCCAACATGAAACTCTACTACAGTCCCCTGGCGTGCAGCCTCGCCGACCATATCGTCCTCCTGGAGGCGGGCGTACCCTTCGAGCCCGAGCGCGTCGACCTGCGGACCAAGCGCACGGCCTCCGGCGGCGACCTGCGCGACATCACGCCGAAGGGGTACGTGCCGGTGCTCGTGCTCGACAGCGGCGACGTGCTCACCGAGAACATCGCCATTCTCGACTGGCTGGCCTCGCAGTATCCCGCGCTCGGCGGTCAAGGTCCGCTCGGCCGCACGCGGCTCCTGGAGGCGCTCACCTATCTTTCGACCGAGTTGCACCACGCCTTCAAGGCGAGGTTGAACGCCGGTGGCCAGACCGAGAAGGAAAGGGCGGAGGCCGTCATCGCCGGTCATCTCGATTTCCTGTCCGAGGGGCTGGAGGCGGACTATCTCTTCGGCGATACACCGACGGTGGCAGACTTCTATCTCTTCGTCATGCTGCTCTGGGCCGAGAAGTTCGACATAGGCCTGCCCACCGCGCTTGCGGGCCTGCGGGCGCGCATCAAGGCCCGCCCCGCCGTCCGGACGGCGATGATCAACGAAGGGCTGATCTAGATTCGGGATGCCGGGCTGGCGCGGCCAGGCTGCGCCCCCCACACCCCTTCATCCATCGCGATCAGGTCGGTGCCGGCCTGCTCGCTTTCGCCGCGGCCTGCCACCGGCCCGCCGTGCAATCGCCCGGAAGAGAGGAACGACCATGACGGACATCCATCAGCGCACCCTTGCCGGCGTCTCCGTGCCCGATACGCCGGTGATCGCCCGCGCGATCGAATTCGCCCGCGACAAATGCGAGCCCTACCTCTTCAACCATGTCATGCGCTCCTGGCTGTTCGCGGTGCGGCTCGGGCAGGTGCAGCAGATCGCCTGCGATCCGGAGGTGCTCGCGGTGGGCACGCTTCTGCACGACGTCACGCTCAACGAGCGATTTGCCGGGCCGCGACGCTTCGAGGTGGAGGCTGCCGACATCGCGCGGGATTTCGTGAGGGAGAACGGCTTCGACGACCGGCGCACCCAGCTCGTGTGGGACTGCGTCGCGCTCAATTCCACGGCCTCGATCGGCCTCTACAAGGAGGCGGAGGTTGCACTCTGCACCGCCGGCATCTGCCTCGACGTGGTCGGCCTGCAATACCAGGCGCTGCCGGCCGCGGACATCCAGCGGATCGTCGAGGCGTTTCCCCGCCTGCAGATGAAGCGCCGGATGAGCGGGTGCTTCTGCCACATCGCCAGGACACATCCCGAGACGACCTACGACAATTTCGTCCGCGACTTCGGCATGCGCCATGTCGGCGGCTACAAGGCGGTGTCGGCCGTCGATCTCGTCACGGACGCCCCCTTCGACGAATAGGCACCGCCCGTTGCCGCAGCGGCTGAAAGGGGGGACCGGCCGGACGATCCCTCCCGACCGGTCCTGAATGCTGGGGCGGCCTGCAGACAGAGTGCCGCGCTTGTCGCGGTTCAATAGCGCCGGCCGAGCCCCTTCATCGTATCGGGGTCGAGCAGGCTGTCGAACCAGGCTTCGAGCACGGTCTCCAGCAGGAACTCGTCGCTGGCCTCGCAGAACAGCGTCATCGAGGCATGCAGCTTCCGGGCGTCGATGTCGCCGAAGACCGTGCGGGCGCTCAGCCCCGGCAGGTGCTGGAGCGCGCCCAGGCATTCCCGGTAGCGCCCGCCGAGGACCGGGGAGGCCAGATAGGCGCTGGCCTCGTCGATCGAGCCGACGGCGAAAGGCTCGTCCGCGGGATCGGTCCCCGACGTCCGCAGCCGCGGGAAGATGAAATCCATGTAGGAACTGCACATCATACCGCGGCGGAGAACGGCGATCGCGTCGTCGTAGACCGCATCCTGCGCGTCGATGAAGCGTTGAAGGTCGGGTTCGTTCGCCAAGGGATCCTCAATCCTGTTCCAGAGCCGCACATCCGGTCGGTGTGCCGGCGGGCGGCTCGTCTGGTCCATGCTCAACCGGCGAGTATGTCGCTCTGCTCGGGATGCCGGACGACGAAATTCGCCATGAAGGCGCATCTGGCATCGGCCTTGCGGCCGCTCCGCCGGATCGCGTCGAACACGCCGAAAGCCAGCCGCGTGCCGAAGCCGTTGCCGGAGTATTCGAACGGAACCTCGGTGTGGATGAGCACGACCACCTCGTCCTCCAGCCGGTAGTAGGCCGCCGCAACGGCGCCGTCGGCGATCGGCATCTCGTATCGGTGCATTGCGCGGTTGTCGCGCACCTGCTCGCTCATGGCTCGTCTCCCGTGCAACCGCCGATCCGCCGTACCAACCCCGCCGCCGGAACGTGTCGGACGGCCGGGAATGCCGGTGGCTGCTTGTGGCGAGGATTATGGCAGAGACGGGAAAGCTTGGTACTGAACGCTCGGATAGCCTGCCGACCTCGGTCCGCTGGCGCGCCCAAACCTCCGTATGGGGTGATCGAACCGAAAGGGGAGGCGTGGCGGAAAGGGCGGAAAAGACGTGCTCGGCGCGGGCACCGATCCCGCAGCATGACCGAGCGGCACGCGCCGTCGGCGCGATCTGCCTTGTCCGTCGCCCCGCGCTGGCAGCGGCGTCCTACACCGGCAGGAGCAGCAGGCAGGTCAGGATGATGCAGGCAAGCGCGGACAGTTCGACGAAGCCGTCATGCATCGTTTTGGTCTCCGAACGAAAGTTGCCGCGTGAATGCGCGACCCCCTGGGCCGGTTCCATGACATGCCATCCGAAGACGTGATTTTGCGGCGTTGCGCGCCGGTGACGCGACCCCATGAAAAAGCCGCGGCCGGGATATGCCGGGCGCGGCTCTTGTGACTATTGGCCCTGGGTCTCGGCCTGCGGTCAGTCTGTCAGGCCGTCAGCCCTGGGCGACCGTCTGGCGCTGGATGCCGAGGCCGGCGATGGTGACTTCCATGCGGTCGCCGGCTTTCAGGTAGCGCGGCGGCTTCATGCCCATGCCGACGCCCGGGGGCGTGCCGGTGGTGATGACGTCGCCGGGCTCGAGGATCATGAACTGGGAGATATAGTGGACGAGGAAGGGCACCTTGTAGACCATGGTGGCCGTGGAACCGTTCTGCACCGTCTCGCCGTTGACGCTGAGCTTCATGGACAGATCGGCGGTGTCGACCTCGTCCTTGGTGACGAGCCAGGGGCCGATCGGGCCGAAGGTCGGGCAGCCCTTGCCCTTCATCCACTGGCCGCTGCGCTCGGTCTGGTAGGCGCGCTCGGAGATGTCGTTGCAGATGCAGAAGCCGGCGACGTAGTCCAGTGCCTCGGCCTCCGAGACATAGGAGGCGCGATCGCCGATGACGATCGCGAGCTCGACCTCCCAGTCCGTCTTCTCCGAGCCGCGCGGAATGAGGATCGTGTCATTGGGGCCGACGACGCAGGAGGGCGCCTTGTTGAACAGGACCGGCTCCGGCGGAACCGCCATGCCGCTCTCGGCCGCGTGGTCGGCATAGTTCAGGCCGACGGCGATGAAATTGCCGACGCGTCCGACGCAGGCGCCGAAGCGCTCGCCGGCCGGGGCGAGCGGGAGGCTGGCCGGATCGAGCGCCTGCAGCCGCTTCAGGCTCTCGCGGCCAAGCACCTCGCCGGCAATGTCGGGGACGACGGCGGAAAGATCGCGCACCTTGCCGTCGGCATCGAGAAGACCCGGCTTTTCCGCCCCCGGCTTTCCGTAGCGAACAAGTTTCATGCGATAACCTCCCTTTTGAGATGCGGCGCCGGCGATGAAGGGCGGGCGCTGGACGAATTCTGTTGCGCCCCACCTTCCATAAGTCTTACAAGGAGTCAACGATTTTCGAAAATCCATGCCATTTGGCAAAATTGGGAGATGAACGAGCCATGGCCGTAGACAGGCCGACGGGAAAGACCCTTGCCGGCGACGCCTATGAGCGCATCCGCGGTGCGATCCAGGACGGCCGCCTGCGTCCCGGCGACAGGCTGCGCTTTGCCGATCTGCAGGCGCTTTGCGCCATGAGCGTGACGCCGGTGCGCGAGGCGCTGGCGCGGCTGACGGCGGAGGGGTTCACGGTGCTGGACGATCACCGCGGTTTCAGCGTCGCTTCGCTGTCGCTGTCCGAACTGCGCGACATCACCGCCAACCGCAAGCTCTGCGAAGGCGAGGCGCTGCGGCTTTCGATCGAGAGGGGGGACGGAGACTGGGAGGCGCGCATCGTTGCGACGCACCACCTGCTGGCGCGGGTGCCGCAGGGACGCGACGACATGCCGTCGGTCATCCGTCACGACTGGGACGAGCGGCATGCCGCCTTCCACCAGGCGCTGATATCCGCCTGCGGCTCGCCGATCCTGCTCGATACCTGCCTGCGCCTGTTCGGCCATGCCGGCCGCTATCGCCGCGTGTCGGTCAGCCTGTCGGGCCTGCAGCGCGACGTCGAAGCCGAGCACCGGCAACTGATGGAGCTTGCGCTGGCGCGCGACGGGCAGGGGGCCGTTGCCGCCCTGCATGCCCACTATCAGCGCACGGCCGATGCGCTGGAGGCGTTCTTCGACGGCCGGGTCGCCTGAGCGCCGCCTGCTGGATCCCGTTCACATCCCCTGTCGCCAAAACGATGATGCCCCGGAAACCGCGTGGTTTCCGGGGCATCCGATGAGAGATGTCGGCGCCGTCTACTGCGTGGCGGCGGCGGAGGCGACCTTGCGACCGGGGGCCGGCGTCGGTACGGGCGTCTCGATTGCCGAGCCACCGCCGATCGCGACGTTGAGCGCGACGTAGTCGTTGGCGAGCGAGCGGATGGCGGAAGCCAGCGTCAGGCGGCTGTTTGCGACGTTGCGCTCGGCGTCGAGGACGTCGAGGATCGTGCTGGCGCCGCCGCGATAGCTTTCGCGCGCCAGGGACAGGGCTTCCTCGTTCGAGGCGACGAGCCTGCGCAGGGCGGCGACCTGCTGGTAGTCGCGGATCAGCGCAGTCTGCGCGTTCTCTACTTCCTCCACGCCGTTCAGCACCGTCTGCTTCCAGGCGAGATACTGCTGCTTGGCGACCGAGTCGGCGATGTCGACCTGGGCCTTGAGGGCGCCGCCGTTGAAGATCGGCACGGTCAGCGCCGGGCCGAACGACCAGGAGGTGAGGTTGCCGGTGAGCGCGCTGATCGTGCGCGCGGCGCCGACGGTGCCTTCGAGGGTCAGGCTCGGATAGAGCTGCGATTCGGCGACGCCGATCTGCGCCGTTGCCGCGGCGAGGTTCCGCTCGGCGGCGCGGATGTCCGGCCGGTTGCGGATGAGGTCGGCCGGCACGCCGACGCGCGTCGAGTGCCGCGGGGCCGGCTGCGGGCCGGCCTTGATGAGTTCCGCGGTGAGCGTGGCCGCCGGTACGCCGAGCAGCGTCGCGACGCGGTTGGCCGACTGGTAGAAGCCGGTCTCGAGCGGCGGAATTTCCGCCAGCGTCTGGTTGACGAGACCTTCGGCCTGCACGACGTCCAGGCTGGAGGCGGCGCCGGCGGCGCGGATATCCTGCGTCAGCTTCAGCGTTTCCTGGCGCGACTGCAGGTTCAACCGGTTCAGGGCCAGCGCCTCCTGGAAGAAGCGGGCGCTGATATAGGTGGTCGTCAGCTCGCTGAGATAGGCGAGCCGGGCGACGTTGACGTTGTCGTAGGCCGCATCGAGCGAGGCGTTGGCCGACTCGCGGGCGCGGCGGTATTGCCCGAAGAGGTCCAGCAGCCAGGAGGCGCCGACGCTGCCGGCGAGGTTCTTGGTCTGCGAATGCATCGAGCCGGACTGCTTCTTGAGCAGCGTACCGTCCTCGCCCGATACGGTGGCGTTGCCGCCGCCGTTGATCTGCGGCAGCCCGCCGGCGCCGGCGAGGACCACGTTGGCCTGGGCCTCGGAGATGCGCTCGAGCGATTGCAGGACGTCGAGGTTCTCGTTCATGCCGCGGGCGACCAGATCATTGAGGCGCTTGTCGCGGAAGTTTTCCCACCAGGGATCCAGGGTCGTGTCGCCAGCCGATTTTCCGGCGGCCTCGGAGAACTTGCCGGGCAGGGCGGCATTGGGCGCCTGGTAATCCGGTCCCACAACACATCCGCTCAGCAGCAACATCGTCAGTGGCAGTAGGGATCGTACAATCTTCATGGTCTTCCCCGAGCCACTCAACACCGCGGCTCACAATCTCGAGTCCAATTGGCGATTCGCGCATCATCCACGGATTATGGTTAACGCACTCTCAACGGGGCGGTGCCATGGCTGACCCCACCCAGAATCAACCAGCACAACATAACTACGCAAAAAACCTTGCCAATGGGTTTTCGTCCGTTGTTCATCCGAAAAAGCGAGCAATTCACGCCCTCTGTTGCGTTTTGGTCCCGGTTTCGGTGTCACGGGTACGCCTTAGGTCCGATTTGAAACTGTGGCGAATACGTCTTTTGCGTGAAGTTTGTGCGACATCGCTGTGGTGGTTTCGCCCAAAAAAAGAGCGAATGCTCGAATATTGTGGATTGCAAGCTCATTTCGTTTCCGTGCTGCATGTGCGAACATTTTTCCGTAAATCGATTAGTCATATGATTTGAACGCAAAAATTTCCCAAAAAAATGGGGGCCGAGTTGACAAGGCGCGCCGTTTCACCTATCTCATCGAACATGGCTGAGGGGCCATGTATGAATAGCTGTCAAACCTCTCCCCACCGCTACCATGGCGTGTGGTTCAACCAAGGGAGTGTGAATATGCATCGCAATGCCAACACCGCTTCCGCTGGTGATGTGTTCTCCTGTCGCGGAACGAACTTTGGAACGAAACTTTCGGCCCTTTGCCGAATGTAACGTTCTCTACTTCGGATGATACGCAAGAAAGACATACGCTGTGCTTGCGCATGGCAGGAGTTACTATGGAAAAGCAAGTCATTGAGATCGGCGGAGAAGCCGTCGGGGTCGTCGTTCCGGACCAGGACAGGTTGAAGTTCGTCGCCGTCAAGTATCATGTATGGGACTTGGATTCGAAGCGGTTCAATTCGGCTGACGAAGTGCGTGCCGCGATCCGCAAGCTCATGAGCGACCCGTCCGCTGCAGGGCCGCGCGCCGGCGTCACCGGCCTTACCGCCGCCTGAGGCATGAAAGACCGCCCGCTGGCGTGGACATCGCCAGCGTCGCAACCTACATCCTTCCTATCGGTCGCCGCCCGTCTCGATCAGGCGGCGCTTTCCTTTCAACAGACCCGACCGGACGGACACTGCCATGCCGCATCCCGCCTTTTCGCCATCGAACGTCGCTGTCGTCACCGGTGCCGCATCCGGCATCGGGCTAGAGGCGGCGAAACTGTTTGCCGGGCTCGGCATGCGCGTCGTGCTGGCCGACCTCGGCGGCCCGCGTCTCGATGCGGCGGCCGCCCTTGTCGCCCGGAGTGCCGCGGGCGGCGAAAAGGACGTGCTGGCCGTGGCAACGGACGTTTCCGGTCCCGCCTCGGTCGAGGGGCTGCGGGAGACGGCGCGGGCGCGCTTCGGCCGTGTCCACGTGCTGATGAACAATGCCGGCGTCCAGCCCGGCAGCGGGATCCTGGGGCCGCGCGAGAACTGGGAAAAGGTGCTGGCCGTCAATCTCTGGGGCGTGATCAACGGCTGCCAGGCCTTCGTGCCCGGGATGCTGGAACACGGCGATGCCGCGCTCGTCATCAATACCGGCTCGAAGCAGGGGATCACCACCCCACCCGGCGATCCCGCCTACAACGTCTCCAAGGCGGGCGTGAAGGTCTTCACCGAGGCGCTCCAGCACGATCTGCGCAATCGGGCCGGCGGCAAGGTCAGCGCCCACCTCTTCATCCCCGGCTTCGTTTTCACCGGGTTGACGTCGAACGGCCGGACGGAGAAGCCCGCCGGCGCCTGGACGGCGGAGCAGACGATCGCCTTCATGATGGAAAGCCTCGAACGCGGTGATTTCTACATTCTCTGCCCGGACAACGAGGTGGCCCGGCCGACCGACGAGAAGCGCATTCTCTGGGCGGCCGGCGACATCGTCGAGAACCGGCCGCCGCTGTCGCGCTGGCACCCGGAGTTCGACCAGGCTTTCAAGGCCTATCTGGCAAAGAAATAACGGCGGGTCGATTTCCGTTCTCAAATGGTGAACGGTGCTGTCACCGGCGCCGGGCTATTGCACGGGCGTGAAACCTGTTTGTCTATGGCTGAACGGAGAACGGCCATGACCAGCGGCATACACCACATCACGGCGATCACGCGGAAGATCCAGGCGAATGTCGACTTCTATGTCGGCTTCCTCGGGCTCAGGCTCGTCAAGCGGACGGCCGGATTCGAGGATGCGGATCAGCTGCATCTGCTCTATGGCGGCGCCACCGGGGCGCCGGGGACGCTGCTGACCTTTCTCGCCTGGGAGGACGGCTCGCCGGGCCGCGTCGGCATCGGCCAGACGGCCGAGATCGCGCTCTCGATCCGGCCCGAGGCGATCGGCTTCTGGCTGACGCGGGCCTTGACCTTCAACATCCAGATGAGCGGACCGGCGCAGGAGTTCGGCGAGCCGGTGCTGCGCCTGAAGGATCCCGACGGGATCATCGTCAAGCTCGTCGGCGAGACCGGGGGCGAGCCTTCCGACCCCTGGCCGGCGCCCAGCATCGCGGCGGCGGATTCGATCCTGCGCATCCGCGGCGCCACGATTTTCAGCGAGCAGGCCGAGGCGACTGCCGCCTTCCTCGGCCGTCACTTCGGTTTCCGGCCGGTGGCCGCGGCCAACGGCATCCGCCGGCTTGCGAGCGATGCCGCCGACATCCTCGACATCCGCGACGCCACCGGCTTCTGGACCTCGGCGCCGGGCACGGGCACGATCGACCACGTCGCACTGCGGGCGGCGGACCGGCCCGCCGTCGAACGGGCCGGCGCGACGCTGCAGGCGGAAGGCGCCGGCGACATCAACATGCACGACCGCACCTATTTCTATTCGCTCTATGTCCGCGAACCCGGCGGGGCGTTGATCGAATATGCCTCAGACGGTCCGGGCATGCTCTTCGACGAGCCGCCCGAAACCCTCGGCACCAAGCTGTTCGTCCCGGCGCATCTTCATGCCGATCCGGCCGACGTCCGCGCAAGGCTGCCCCAGTTTTCCCTTCCAGGAGAAGAAAGAATGACCGAACGAGACCTGCCCTTCATCCACCGTGTCCATCGTCCCGAAGATGCGGACGGCAGCACGCTGGTGCTGCTGCATGGCACCGGCGGCAACGAGACGAGCCTGCTCGCCTTCGGCGCCCGCGTCGCCCCGCGTGCGACGCTCGTCAGCCTGCGCGGACGCAGCAACGACGAGGGCTACCCGCGGTTCTTCCGCCGGCTGACCATGACGACGTTCGACCAGGCGGAGATCGTCTCCGAGGCCGAGGCGCTCGCCGCCTTCATCGCCGAGGCGAATGCGGCCTACGGGCTGGATCCGGCCCGGACCGTCTTCCTCGGTTATTCCAACGGCGCCAACATGCTGGGCGCGACGATGCTGCTGCATCCCGGCGTGATCAGGAACGCGGTGCTGCTGCGGGCGATGAACGCGCTGGAAGCCCCGCAGGATGCGGACCTTAAGGGAACGAACGTGCTGATGGTGACGGGGCAGTCCGACCCCTACGGTCCCCATGCCGCCGAGATCGAGAAGCGCCTGTCGCGCGCCGGCGCCAGCGTCGAAAACCGCACGCTGCCGGCCGGTCACGACATCGGCATGCCCGACATCGATCTGGCGCGGGCGTTCATGGAGAAGGTGGCGAACTAAAACCTGCGGCTCCAAATAGGCGCGACAGGCTTTGGCCAAGGGCCCTCATCGGGCAAGCGTATGGCGCCGCCCTCTGCCCGGCCGGGTGGGGCGGCGCTGCCTTGTCGTGCGACCGGCCTGCGCTTCGGGGCTGCGGGGCGCTCGGCGGTTCAGGCCGTCGGCTTGCCGTCCCGCACGAAGGCCGCAAAGCCCTCGACGAAGGTGCGAAGGCGCCTTTCGGTCGCCTCGTCCACGATCTGCCCGTGCTCGTCGAAGACCGAGCCGGCCCTGGACACCATCAGTTTCGTGCCGAACCAGGGGCGGGTTCCGAGCGTGCGCATGATCGGCAGCCAGGCTTCCTGGGACAGAAGTGTGCCGAAATTGCCGGGCGAGGCGCCGGTGATGGCGAAGGGCTTGCCGGCGAAGACGCGGGGAATGTCGGCCGAAGGCCGCGTCATCCAGTCCAGCGCATTCTTGAACACACCCGGGATGGAATTGTTGTACTCCGGCGTGAACAGCATGACCCCGTCCGATTCCGCCACGAGTTCCTTCAGGACGGACGCGGCCGCCGGCACGCCGCCGGCCGCCTCCTCGTCGCCGTCATAGAGCGGGATCCCGCGGATCGTGCCTTCGACGATCGTGACCCCGTCCGGCGCCATTGCGATCGCGGCGCGCATTAGGGCGGTGTTGAACGACGCCTTGCGCAGGCTGCCCGAAATCGCCACGAGCTTGGTCATCTTCACTCTCCTTATAGTATGTCGACTGGCAGCTCCGGCGAGGAGCTCGCGCCTCATTCCCGGTGATCAAACGAAAACCCCGGCAGGAAGGCAATGTTCCTGCCGGGGTTTTCCCGCATCGGCTGGCGGCGATCGCGCTGCGCCAGGGTCAGGCGACGACGAGCGGCTTCAGGCGCGCCTCGATCTGTTCGCGACGCGGCTCGAGGAAGGGCGGCAGCGACAGGCTCTCGCCGAGGGTTTCCAGCGGCTCGTCGACGGCGAAACCGGGGCCGTCGGTTGCGAGCTCGAACAGCACGCCGTTCGGTTCGCGGAAATAGAGCGAGCGGAAGTAGTAGCGCTCGACCTCGCCGCTGGAGGGCACGCGGAAGCCATGCACCCGTTCGGTCCAGGCATGCAGGGCCTCGACGTCGGGGACGCGGAAGGCGACGTGGTGGACGGCGCCCGCGCCCTGGTGCGCCGCCGGCAGGTCGGGCTCGACGGCGACATGCAGTTCGGCCGCCGGTCCGCCTTCGCCCATGGAGAAGACATGGACATCGCCGGTGCCGTCGGGCGAGGCATAGGTCGAGGTCTCCTTCATGTTCATCACCTGCACCAGCATGGTCTCGGTGTTGCGCAGGGACGGCACGCTGATCGTGATCGGGCCGAGGCCCTTGATCTGGTGCTCGGCCGGAACCGGGCTCCTGTCCCAGGGATGGGCAGGGGCGCCGCCATCATCGACGGTGAGGCGGAAGCGCTGGCCTTCCTGGTCCTCGAAGTCGAGCGTCTGGCGGTGCGCGATCTCCCGGATCTCGCCGGCCTTCACCTTCGCCTCGTCGAGGCGCGTCTTCCACCAGCGCAGGCTGTCGGCGCTGGCGACGCGCAGGCCGGTGCGGCTGATGCTGTGGGTGCCGCGACGTTCCCGCCCGACCGGCCAGTCGAAGAAGGTCAGGTCGGTGCCGGGCGAGGCGATCCCGTCGGCATAGAAGAGATGATAGGCGCTGGTATCGTCCTGGTTGACGGTCTTCTTCACCAGCCGCAGGCCGAGTGTCTGCGTGTAGAAGCGCAGGTTCTCGGGCGCGTTCGCGGTGATCGCCGTCAGGTGATGGATGCCGGTCAACTGCATGGTCATGGGGTGCTCCTGCCACAGGGGAGGCTGCTCTTTCCAAGAGCGGCGGTGAGAGCAATATCGCCCCGGCGAGTGTTTACTTGAAGGCGGTATTCGGAGAACGCTCCGTTCATCGTCGGTGAACGGCGCCGGATCTCGGCCTGGCGATGGGGCACGCGGCATTGGTGAACCGATCGTTGCCATGCGCTGTTTTTGTGCATCGCAAAAAGACAGCGTGTGCAGCTGTGCCGTGAAATTAGGCGCGGCGTTCTGCAATCTGGGCGGGCGGGTCTCGTTTGCGTGCCCGGATGCCGCCCGATCGGCTTTGGCACGATTCCTGCTTTCGCTATCCGCAGGTCCAGAGGGGACCGCCGAAGAGAAGCGTCCAAGAAGACTGCTCCGGAAATGCCGTCGCTCAGCGCAGAGAGAGCCAGCAAGGCTCCCGCCCTGACGACGGCATTTCTGTTTCTGCGGTACGCTCACGGGTCGCCGTTGGCCGGCCCGGCGGGGGTCAGTCGTCGCGGCCGCCCGCCAGGACCAACCTGACGTTGTTCTGGTCGAGCATGCGGCGGATGTCGGACGGCGGCTCGGCGTCGGTCACCAGCATGTCGTAGGTGTCGGGCGGGGCGACGGTGATCGGGGCCGAGCGGCCGAACTTCTGCGCATCGGCGACGATGATCCGGTTCTGCGCCTGCCGCGCGGCGATGCGGGAGATGTCCGCCTCCTGCATGTCCTGGAGCATGAAGCCAGACCGGGCATTGATGGCGGTGACCGACAGGATGGCATGCTGCAGGTTGAAGCGCTCGATATAGCTCAGCGCCTCGATCCCGAATGTCCCGGCATCGTGGGCGCGCAGCTCGCCGCCGGCGAAATAGACCCGGTTGTTGTTGCGGGTGGCCAGCGTATGGGCGACCGACAGCGAATTGGTCACGATGAAGAGATCGTGGTGCTTCTGCAGGGCGACGGCGATGAAGGCGGTCGTCGAGCCGATGTCGAGAAACAGGCTGTCGCCGTTCTTGACGATCGTCGCCACCTTCGCCGCGATCAGCCGCTTGGGCTCCGGGTTCACGTTCATGCGGAAGTGCAGCGGCTGCTCGGTGACGCTGTCGGCGATGTGGACGCCGCCGTGCACCTTGGTCACCAGGCCGTTTGCCTCGAGCGTGCGGATGTTCCGGCGGATGGTCTCCTCGGACACGCCGAGGCGGTCGGCCAGGAACTGGATGCGGCTGGAGCCGCCGGCAAGGCGCAATTCGTCGAGGATCTCGCGCTCGCGATGATTGGAAAGGGTCGGAGTCGCGGCCGTCGTGTCCATGCTTTTCCTTGTCCCGGCATCCGCGGAGGACCGTGCCTCCCCGGACCCTGCGCGCCTTCATCGAGAAATTCGCGAGGCCTCGGGCATTCGGTCAGAAAGCCGAAAGAAACCACGCGACATTGGTTATGATGGATCATATTTTGCGACAAAAAGCCATGACGATGTTCGTTTTTGTGGAAATTTCTTGACAGTTTTCCGTGAGTGCGGGAACTTCTGCGGAAAAAACAGGCGTACCGAACGGCCGCCGGGGAACGATGGCAGATGGACCCAGCCGCGCAGGAGACGATCCGGTCGCTGCCTCTCTGGAACGGGCAGCCCGAAATTGCCGTTCTCGAAGGCGGCATCACCAACAGGAACTACAAGGTCGTCGACGGCGGCCGGACCTATGTCGTCCGGCTCGGCGACGACATTCCGGTGCACCAGATCAGCCGGCAGAACGAGGTGTCGGCCAGCCGGGCGGCGCATGCGGCGGGGATTTCTCCCGCGGTCGTCCATCACCAGCCCGGCGTGCTCGTGCTCGACTATATCGCCGGCAGGACGCTCGGCCCGCAGGACATCCGGTCCGGCGCCTATCTCGAGCGGATCGTCCGGCTTGTGAGGCAGAGCCACCGCGAGACCGGGCGGTACTATCGCGGGCCGGCGATGATCTTTTGGGCGTTCCATATCATCGAAGACTATGCCGCCACCCTTGCCGCGGCCGGAAGCCCGCATCGCGCCAGTCTCGAGGAACTGCTGGCCATGTCGCGAGCGCTGGAGGCCAGGGCCGGGCCCTACGACATCGTCTTCGGGCACAACGACCTGCTGGCGGCGAACTTCCTCGATGACGGCGAAAGGCTGTGGCTGATCGACTGGGACTATGCCGGCTACAACACGCCGCTCTTCGATCTCGGCGGCCTCGCCTCCAACAATGAACTGACCGAAGCGCAGGAGAAATGGCTGCTGGAGACCTACTTCGAGCAGCCGCTCGGCGACGATCTCTGGCAGCGCTACCAGGCGATGAAATGCGCATCGCTGCTGCGCGAGACGCTGTGGAGCATGGTGTCCGAACTGCACTCCACCATCGACTTCGACTATGCCGCCTATACGGCGGACAACCTGGCCCGGTTCTTGCGGGCGTACGCGTTTTTCAGGAATGCCGAATGACGGGAGGCAGGAGGCGATGAAGGAACTGCCGAGGAGGGCACGGGCCGTCGTCATTGGCGGCGGTATCGTGGGCTGTTCGACAGCCTATCATCTGGCGAAGCTCGGCTGGACGGATACCGTGCTCCTGGAACGCCACAAGCTGACCTCCGGCACGACCTTCCACGCCGCGGGCCTAGTGGGCCAGCTGCGCACGAGCGCGAACATCACCCAGTTGCTCGGCTATTCCGTCGAACTCTACCGGACGCTCGAGGCCGAGACCGGGCTGGCGACGGGCTGGAAGATGAACGGCGGGCTGCGGCTTGCCTGCAACGAGGAGCGCTGGGCGGAGGTGCGGCGGCAGGCGACGACGGCGCGGTCCTTCGGCCTCGAGATGCAGCTTCTGACGCCGAAGGAGGCGCAGGAGCTCTGGCCGCTGATGACGATCGACGATCTGGTCGGCGCCGCCTTCCTGCCGACGGACGGGCAGGCCAACCCCTCGGATATCACCCAGGCCCTGGCGCGCGGCGCCACCATGGCGGGGGCGTCGATCTTCGAGGACGTGGAGGTCACCGATCTCGACATCGGCGAGGGGCGGATCCGTGCGGTGGTCACCACGCGCGGGCGGATCGAATGCGAGCGGGTCGTCGTCTGCGCGGGGCAATGGACGCGCGCCTTTGCCGCGCGCTTCGGCGTCAACGTGCCGCTGGTGCCGATGGAGCACCAGTATCTCGTCACCGAACCCTTCGGCGTGCCCTCCAACCTTCCGACGCTGCGCGATCCGGACCGGCTGACCTACTACAAGGAGGAGGTCGGCGGGCTGGTGATGGGCGGCTACGAGCCGAACCCCGTTCCCTGGGCCGTCGACGGCATTCCGGAGGGTTTCCATTTCAGCCTGCTCAATCCGGATCTCGATCGGTTCGAACAGATCATGGAACAGGCGCTCGGACGGGTGCCGGCGCTGGAAACGGCCGGGGTGAAGCAGCTGCTGAACGGACCGGAGAGCTTCACGCCCGACGGAAACTTCATTCTCGGCGAGGCGCCCGGCCTGCGCAATTTCTTCGTCGGCGCCGGTTTCAACGCCTTCGGCATCGCATCCGGCGGCGGCGCCGGCATGGCGCTCGCCGAATGGGTGGCGAAGGGCGAGCCGCCCTTCGATCTCTGGCCGGTCGATATCCGCCGTTTCGGGCGGCCGCATTTCGATGCCGACTGGATCCGGCGCCGCACCGTCGAAGCCTACGGCAAGCACTACACCATGGCCTGGCCGTCGGAAGAGCATTCCAGCGCCCGGCCGTTCCGCACCTCGCCGCTCTACGACCGGCTCAAGGCGCAGGGCGCCTGCTTCGGCGAGAAGCTCGGATGGGAGCGGCCGAACTGGTTTGCCGATCTGCAGGCCGGCGAGGCGCCACGCGACGTCTATACCTATGGCAGGCCGAACTGGTTTTCCGCCGTCGCCCGCGAGCATCGCGCCGTGCGCGAGGCCGCCGCCGTCTTCGACCAGACGTCCTTCGCCAAGTATTCGCTGAAGGGAAGGGACGCGGAAAAGGCGCTGTCCTGGATCGCGTCCAACGATGTGGCAGGGGCGCCGGGGTCGGTCGTCTACACCCAGATGCTCAACGATCATGGCGGCATCGAATGCGACCTGACGACAGCCAGGCTCGCCGAGGACGAGTACTACATCGTGACCGGCACGGGTTTTGCCACGCACGATTTCGACTGGATCGCCCGCAATATCCCGGAAGGTCTCGACGCGACGCTGGAGGACGTGACGGAGGGCCACTCGGTGCTGGTGCTGACGGGGCCCGCTTCGCGCGCCGTCCTGCAGAAGGTCTGCGACGACGACCTCTCCAATGCGGCCTTTCCCTATTCCACCGTGCGGACGATCACGGTCGCCGGCCGTGCGGTCCGCGCAATCAGGATCAGCTACAGCGGCGAGCTCGGCTGGGAGCTGCATCTGCCGATGGCGGATGCGCCGGCGGTCTACGACGCGCTGATGGCGGCCGGCCGGACGGACGGGCTCGCAAACGCCGGTTACCGGGCGCTGGAGACGTGCCGGCTGGAAAAGGGGTACCGGTTCTGGGGCATCGACGTCGGGCCCGATCACACGCCGATCGAGGCCGGGCTCGGCTTTGCGGTAAGAAGGGGCGGGGCCGCCGATTTCCGCGGCCGTGCCGCGATCGAGCGGCAGAGACTGGAAGGGGTGAAGAAGATGCTCGTCTGCCTCGTCCCGGAGGATCCGGCCGTCCTGCTGCTCGGCCGCGAGACGATCTACCGCGACGGCAAGAGGGCCGGCTGGCTGACGAGCGGCGGCTTCGGCCATACGATCGGCCGTTCGATCGGCCTCGGTTACGTTCGCAATCCGGACGGCGTCGACAGGGCCCATGTCCTGTCGGGGCGTTACGAACTGGACGTCGGCGGCCAGCGCTTTGCCTGCTGGCCACATCTTGCGCCCCTTCACGACCCGCAGGGCAAGCGGCTGAGAAGCTGAGTCAACTTGTCATTCAGCGCCGGCGATTCCTCGCAGCCGGCGGCAATGCGGCGCTCCCGCGGGGGATCGGCAATCGGTAGAATGTTATCTTTTTGCCTCACTCCTTTGGAAAACCTTCTGGAAAAGCCGTGATTTAGCCGGCTGCCGAGAAATCGACTTTTCTTGGCGTAACGAATGTGCAAGGGATTTGCTCCAAGGTGACGCGGAGGCCCCAAGAACGGTCTCTGGGACAGATCATGGTGGGACGTTGACTATTTCCATCGTTGGATTTGATGAAGCGGACCTCCGTCCGGTTTCTGCGTCGTGCCTCGTCCGGGCGCGGCGGAAGGGAATTGCAGTGTGATGAGCAAGTATGAAGGTATCGGCACCCCGGGGGCTTGGGTTGCTCGGTCTTTTGTGCGCCTTTTGGCAGGCGCGGCGTTGGTGACGCTTTCCGGTTGTATCGTCCCGAGCGACGGACCGCTGACGCGTGAAGTGATCGAATCGGGCGCTGCCGGCGGCAGTTCCTACAAGATCCCGCAGACGAAGATGACCTTCGACGTGGTCGAAATCGACCAGCGCGTCGCCAACAGCGTGACCACGCTCGGCACGCCGAGCCTGGCGCGGACGTTCGGATTCGGCGGCGCCGGCGGCGTGCCGGTGATCGGCGTCGGCGACAAGCTGGACGTGACGATCTTCGAGGCGGGTCCGGACGGCCTGTTCTCCACGACCGAGCGCAAGTCCACCACCATTCCCGTCGTCGTGCAGCCGGACGGCCGCGGCCAGATCCCCTATGTCGGCTCGGTACGCTTTGCCGGGATGACCCTCGACACCGCCCGCACGACGATCGTCGACGCGCTCAAGGCGAAGGCCGTGGAACCGGATGTGCTGGTGTCGATCGCCGGCAACGAATCGCGGGCCGTGTCCGTCCAGGGCGACGTCCATGATGCGGCGATGATTCCGCTCGGCCTCAATGCGGAGCACCTGAGCGAGGTGCTGGCGCGGGCCGGTGGCGCCACCAAGGCGCCCTACGACACCTATGTGACGCTGAAGCGCGGCGGGCGTTCCGGTACCGTGCTGCTGCAGACCATCGTCGACAATCCGAAGGAGGACATCATCGTCCGTCCCGAGGACCGGATCTACGTGACCTATGACCCGCAGACCTTCTCGGCGCTCGGGCAGACGGAGAAGTCCGGCAAGGTGCCGTTCGACGCCAGCAGCCTGAGCCTCATCGAGGCGGCAGCGCTCGCCGGCGGCGGCAACATGACGACGGCCGATCCGAAGGGCTACTTCATCTTCCGCTACGAGAACGAAAGCGTCTATCGCAACGTCGTCGGCGAGGACCGCTTCCGCGATCTCCTGGCAAAGGGCATGACCTCGGACGGGCAGGGTCGCTACCCGATCATCTATCGCCTCGATCTCGGCAAGCCGCAGAGCTATATCGTCGCCCAGTCGTTCCCGGTCCGCAATCGCGACGTGATCTACCTGTCGCGCCATCCGGCCACCGATTTCGCGCGGTTCGTCCAGATGATCACCGGAACGGTCTCGGCGGTGGGCACCACCAACCGGACTTTCTGATCGCGCCCAGGCGGTATAAGTTCACAGTCTGAACGGGGCGTCGGCCTGGCCGGCGCCCTTTGCGGTTTTCAAGGCGGACCAGCAGGATCGAAACATCGTGGCTGACCGAAAGCGCAAGACCTACGCGGTGACGTCCGCCGGCCTCTGGCGGATCCGGGCCGACATCGCCCGCCTGCTCGGCGCGGAGATCGTTTCCTGGCCGCTGGGCCGGGCCGCCGGCGGCATCGACGGCTTCGTCGGCTGGGGCTGGCGTCCGTCCGGGCTGAAGGCCAAGGCCCTGTCCGCCCGCTCCGGAAAGCCCTGCCTCATCCTCGAGGACGGCTTCATCAAGGGCTATGCGCCGGGCGCGGGGGAGCCGGGCCATTCGTTCGTCGTCGATGAGGAGGGCATTTATTTCGACGCGGGCGGGCCGTCGCGGCTGCAGCGACTCCTCGACGAGCCGGCGTCGGACGCAGCAGTGCTCGATCGTGCCCGTGATCTGATCGGATCGATTCGACGGGCGCAGCTGTCCAAGTACAACAACGGCCCGATGATCGGCCTGCGCGAAGCGGGGGTGCCGTCCGGCCGCCCCTATGTGCTGCTGGTCGACCAGGTCGCCGGCGACGCCTCGATTGCCGGAGCGCTCGCGGGGGACGACGCCTTTGCCCGCATGATGGAGCACGCGGTCGCCCATCATCCCGGCAAGGCGATCGTGGTGCGCACGCATCCGGCGGCGGGCGACAGGAGCCTGTTGCGGCAGGCCGCGCAACGCCTCGGGGTCGAGATCGTCGTGCCGGCGCCGATGAATCCGTGGCCGCTGCTGGAAGAGGCCGATGCGGTCTACACCGTCTCCAGCCAGCTTGGCTTCGAGGCGCTGATGGCGGAGAAGCCGGTCCATTGCTTCGGGGTCGCCTTCTTCTCCGGACGCGGCCTGACGCAGGATCATCTGCCCGTCCCGGTGCCGCGCGAGGCGGCATCCGTCGAGCAGGTGTTCGACGCGGCCTACCTCCGCTATTCACGCTACCTCGATCTGCACGACCGGTCCGACTGCGCGATCGAGCGGGCGATCGAGCAGGCCATCGCCGTGCGCGACCAGCGGGCGCGCCTGCCGAAGCGTGTCGTGACGGCCGGAATGTCGCCGTGGAAGCGGCGGGCGCTGGCGCCGTTCCTGAAGGGGCCGGGAGGACCGGTCCTGCACGCCCGCAGCCTCGAAGTCGCCACCCGCCGGGCCCGCGAGGTCGGCGGCAGCGTGGCCGTATGGGGCTCGGACCGGCCGCTGCCGGAGGGTGTCGCGGCCCTCCGGATCGAGGATGGCTTCATCCGCTCCAAGGGGCTCGGCGTCTCGCTGGTGATGCCCTCGTCCATCGCGCTTGACGGCGATACGGTCTACTACGACGCGCGCCGGCCGAGCGGCCTGGAGAGGCTGATCGCGACCGCCGAGTTCACACCGGAACTGCTCGCGCGCGCCCGGGACCTGCGCAGCCTGCTGCTTTCGCGCGGCATCTCGAAGTACAATGTCGGTACGGCCGCCGCCCTGCCTGCGGTCGCGCCGGGGCGCCTGAAGATCCTCGTTCCCGGGCAGGTGGAAAAGGATGCCTCGATCCGGTTCGGCTCGCCGGTGGTCCGGTCGAATGCCGATCTCGTCGCGGCCGTTCGCCGCCTCTACCCCGAAGCCTACATCGCCTACAAGGAGCATCCAGACGTCGTGTCGGGCATGCGCTCCGGCGGGCGCGAGCCGGACGCGGCGGACCGGATCGTCAGGGACGGCGACATCATGCACTGGATCGGCTGGGCCGACCGGATCGAGACGATGACCTCGCTCGCCGGTTTCGAGGCGCTGATCCGCGACAAGCCCGTCGGCGTCCACGGCATGCCGTTCTATGCAGGCTGGGGATTGACGGACGACCGGCATCCGATCGTCCGCCGGACCCGGCGGATCGACCGCGACATGCTGGTGGCGGCGACGCTCCTGCTCTATCCCTTCTATGTCCACCCGCTGAGCGGCATGCCCTGCCGGCCGGAGGACCTGATCCGGGAAATCGCCGACGGCAGGACCGCTACCGCCTCGATCGCCGATCGCGCAATCGCGGGCGTTGCGCGCGCCGCAAACAGGATCGCCGTCCGGTTGCGGGACCGGCGGCTGGGCTGAGGATCGGCCGCTTCGGCGGGCCACTGTTCCAAGCTTGTGACCTGCTGGCGAAAAATGTCAGGGCAGTAAGAATAATTGACCTTGCTTCCGTTGATAAATTTAGCCTTCTATGCAATGACCAAGCAACCATTGCACATATCCTATGCAAAGCCGGAGCGTCATGCCAAGCGAGCACGATTCGAGAGATCGGACGGAGAAGAGCGGCGTGCGCGATCAGGGCCCGGCAGGTCGCGGCTCTTCGCGCCTCGTCTATCTCAATCTGCGTCGCCGTCCCTCGAACCCGTTCCCCTCCAAGAGCGTTCCGCGGGTGCTGCTTCTGCAAGGCCCGGTCGGGCCGTTCTTCCGCAAGGCGCAGACGCTTTTGAACGAGAGCGGTTTCGACGCCTGGCGCGTCTGCTTCAATGTCGGCGACCGGCTGTTTGCCAAGCGCGAGAAGACGCTGAACTTCAACGGCAGCGCGGAGGCCTGGAATCTCTGGCTGTCGGAGATGCTCAGCGCCCACGGCTTCGACTTCGTCGTCCTGTTCGGCTGCGAGCGCGAGATCCACAGGGTGGCGATCGCCTGCTGCGAGAAACTCGGCATTCCGGTGATCTGCCTGGAGGAAGGGTATCTGCGGCCCGGCAACATCACGCTCGAGTTCGGCGGCAACAACTGGCGCTCGCCGATTGCCGGAAAGCTGCCACCCGACGATTACACGGGGCGCTATTCGGACCGGCGCAAGGGCGTTTCCTATGCCTCGTCCTTCGGCGCTATGGCGTCCTATGCGTTCCTCTATTTCTCGCTGCGGAACCTGTTTTCCACCGCCGGCGAACGCAAGCTGTTTCACAAGCAGAAACGCATGCTGGCCTCCGAGGCCTTCTACTG
Source organism: Mycoplana sp. MJR14 (assembly GCF_029210525.1). Taxonomy (NCBI): domain Bacteria; kingdom Pseudomonadati; phylum Pseudomonadota; class Alphaproteobacteria; order Hyphomicrobiales; family Rhizobiaceae; genus Mycoplana; species Mycoplana sp. MJR14. The sequence continues at coordinate 108,385 of NZ_JARGEO010000005.1, read as the reverse complement.
GTTCAAGAACTACTATCGGAAATTCCGCAATCTGAGCGCCAACTACCGGTGTGTGGAGCGGTTGCTGGAGTATTACGATCACAAGTACTACCTGATCCCGCTGCAGGTCCATGACGACAGCCAGCTCGGACGGGCCGCCGGCAGCTGGAACAACCAGAAGCTCATCCTCAAGTCGATCGTTTCGTTCGCGCGCAATGCGCCGGCGAGCCACCAGCTGGTGTTCAAGATCCATCCGATGGAGCGGGGGCACAGCCGTGACCGCCAGTTCATCCGGCAGGTCAGCCAGTTGAACGACGTCGCCGACCGGGTCCACATCATCGACGGCGGCTCGCTCGGACTGCTGACGCGCCATGCGGCCGGGATGATCACGATCAACAGCACGTCGGGCCTGTTTGCGATCCATCACGGCATTCCGCTCGCGGTGATGGGGCAGGCGATCTACCGGCACTCCGACCTTGCCTTCTGCGTGAACAAGGGCATCGATCTCGACGGCTTCTGGACCTGGAACAAGGTCGCGCCCGGCGAGATGCGCACGCGCTACCTTTCGTGGCTGCACGAGCAATGTCTGCAGCCGGGCGACTTCTATGCCTATGAGGGCATCGAGGTGGCGATCCACGCCTTGCGTGACAGGCTGGTGGCGGCGGTCGCTGAGAGGGCGCATACCGCGGGCCAGAGCCGGCAGAGCGAGGTGGTGACCGCGCACTTCGGCGGCAAGCTGCCGGATGCCGCGCAAGGCTGAGGCTTCAGGACCCGCGGTCCCGGCTCTACGCTAGGTCAGCGCGACAATCGAAAGCTCCGTTTTGTCGAAGCCGAATTCCGGGGCGGCAGACCCCAGGTGTTGAAGCGCGACCCATTCGCCCTGAGCCAGCGAGACGATCCCGCATACACAGATCTTGCGTCCGATCGGCGTGCCCGACTGAAGGCCGGTGCCGAGCACGGGCGTGGTACCGTTGAGCATGACCTGGACCTGGAGCGGGCCCGTCGCCGTGGGGACGGCCGAAAGGCATATCAGGTAGAGAGCCGGGACGGGGGCGACGAGACTGTTGCCGACGCCGCCCGGCACGGGTGCCCCGAGCGCGAAGCCGCCGGTTGCAACCGCGGTGTCGGTGAAGCCGATCAGGGTGCCGGGCGAGGGGGCCGTTGAGGGACTGGTCAGCCAGGCGCGCGCTGCCGGCCGGTGGGGCGTTGCCACATGGCCCGAGGGCTCGATGCTGAGCGCCGTCCGCCAGTCGCCCGCACCGTCCGAGACCTTGATGGCGAAGCTGTCGCTGCCCGCAAGGCCCATCTCGGCCAGCCCCGTCCAGCCGCTCTGAAAGATGAGGCTCGCCGTGTCGCCCGGGCCGGCCTTGTTGATCTTCAGCCTGTGATCGCTGCCCTGATGTGAGAAGAGGCTCGCGGCAGCCGACAGCGAAAGCCGGTTCGTCTCGTCGGCTGCAGCATTGATGCCGAGGGTCGGCAGCTCGCCGACGTGGGTGAAAGGTTGCCAGCCGGCGCCGTCGTGCACGTGCAGGCGCTGGTCGAGGATGCACCATGCGAGCCAGCCCGCCTTCGGCTGCAGGAAGTGCCAGCCGCCGTCGCGCCATTGGGCGACCTGGCCGGCCATCCCGGCCCAGGCGCCCGTCGGCGCCGATGCCACGCCATAGCAGGCGCCGTCCGCCGGTGCCGGAGGCGGGGCGTCGGCGATCTCCTGCAGCACCAGCTGGACCATCATGTCCAGCGCGTCCAGCCCTTCGTTGTGGGGCACGTGCTTCTGCGCCTGCGACGGCAAGATGTAGGGAATGCCAAGCCGCGCCGTCTGTTCCTGCATGTCTCTCTCCTGTCTCGCCCTGTGCTATGGCCGGCGGAACGCGGCCGCCTTCGCTCTTGCATGACATCGAGCGTAGCCTGCAGGGGGTAGGCGAGGATGCCGGGCGGGAGAGAGTTTGCGCCGGTCTGGGCAGCGGGCCATGCCGCCCGGGGCAGGACAGGCCAGGGCGGACGGCATCCAACGGCTTGATCCGCAGGGGCATTCACCCCGGACGACGATCATCGTCCGCGGACATCAAGACCTATTCTCTGTGGAGCATGAATCCGGTCACGCCGCTCTCGGACATCCCCGGTCCGGAGCCTATTTTCCCCGGGCGAGATTGTCCTCGTGGACGGCGATCGCATCTTCGATGTCGTCGTAGAAGGTGATCTTGCCGTCCTTCATGACGCCGCCAATGTGACAGAAGGCGCGCAGCAGGGACGAGGAGTGGGACACGAGAAGCAAGGTCGCATGCTCGCGCCGTTCGTCGAACACCTTCTTGCTCTTCTTCTTGAAGGTGGTGTCGCCGACCGCGATGACCTCGTCGATCAGATAGTATTCGAAGTCGATCGCCATGCAGATGCCGAAGGCGAGGCGGGCCCGCATACCGGCAGAGTATGTCCGCACCGGCATGTCGAGATAGGAACCGAGTTCGGAGAAGTCCTTGACGAACTCCAGCACTTCCTCGCGATCCTTGCCGTAGATGTCGGCGATGAAGCGGGTATTCTGCGTGCCCGTGAGGCGGGCATGGACCCCGCCCTTGAAGCCGAGGGGCCAGGAGATCTTGCCTTCCCGATAGATGCGGCCGCCGGTCGGCGTGTCGATCCCGGAGATGAGGTTCATCAAGGTCGACTTGCCCGCGCCGTTGCGGCCGAGGATGCCGATGTTCAGGCCGGGGCGGAACGTCGCCGTAAAGTTCTCCAGGACGACTTTCTTGCCGCCACCGCGCGGGTTCTTGAAAACCTTGCTGACGTTGTCGAAAACGATCATTCGCTGCTTATGATCCTGTTTCGGTAGATACGCTCGAGGGCAAGGCCCGTCACGAGGAAGCACGTCGCGGCGGACAGCAGGTAGGTCTTGCTCAGCACCGTGACATAGTCGAGATAGGTCGCCGAGCGGAACCATTCAACACAGTGCAGGAACGGGTTCCACCAGACAATCGCCAACAGGGATGGCGGCAGGGTGGAGGGCACGAACAATACGCCGGAAGTAAACATGAGGATCATGTTGCTGAAGCTCAGGATCTTGGCCCATAGCGGCACTAGTGCCCCGAACGTGGCGTTGAAGACGGCAAAGGAGAAGGCGAAATAGCAGATCGCCAGGAGCGCGCTCGCGAACTCCAGCGGATAGACGATGATGTGGCGCTCCAGGGCTGCAAACATGAAGAACATAAACAGTGCGCAGATGATCATCCAGATGATGGTCTCCAGCAGGAACGCGGCGACGATCGTGTCCAGCGGCTTTACCAGAGGATAGCCCAGCATCGGCCCGTTATGAGACAGCCCGTTGGCGGCCTTGCGGGCGATCAGGTTCGTCATGCGGAAGCCGATGACACCCGTCAGGAAGAACAGCATGGCACTGTCGCCGAACGGCAGCGAGGTCCGTACCAGGCCATGCATGGCTAGGAACATGCCGACATAGATCGACGGCTCGGCCAGCGTCCAGAGATAGCCTATGCGGCTTTCTCCGAAGCGCGTCACGCCGCTTCGGATGACGAGTGCGCCGATGACCCGCACGTTCTCCGACAGCGCATAGCGGAAGCTCTTTTCCGTCAGTAACATTGGCGCTGCGCCCCTATGCGCCGCTCTGGCCGCGGATCAAATCGCGTGATCCTTGATCGATTTGTAGGCGAAGAAGCCGATCAGCCACGCCGCGGAGAAGGCGAGGAAGCCCAGCAGCGTGTTCAGGATGCGCCTCGGATAGATAGCGATTTCCGGTGTCCGCGGCGGGACATAGGTGGCGAAGAAGCGCTCCTGCTTCTGTGCCTCGACCATCGCGGTCTCCAGACCGGTCAGCGAGGTCGTGTAGGCCTTGACCGCAAACTCCTCCTCCAGCGCAAGCTGGGTGAAGGTATCCATCACTTCGGAGAGCGTGCCGCTGTCGGCGTCCGGATTGCGGCCGGTCTTCTGGACCGCGCCGGTTCCGACGCGGGCCTTTTGTTCGGCCAGCTGGGCCTCGAGTGCGACAATTCGCCGCTCCATGACCTTGGCGGACGGAGCCTCACGGCTCGCGGCCGTGACCAGGGCCTTGTAGCGGGTCCGCACGGAGGCGAGTTCCTGCTCGATCGAGCCGATGATCGACGATTCCAACGAGGCGATCGCCTTCGGGTCGAGCGCCTGCTGTGTCTGGCGCAGGTCCGCCAGTTGCCGGCGAACGGCGGCGAGGCGCTGTTCTGCGCGCTCGACCTGCCTGTTGACGACCTCGGTGTACTGGATGCGGGACTCCTCGGACAGCCGGTTCACGAGGTTTTCCGAGACGAGGAGAATGGCGTCGGTGATCTTCTTGGCGTCCTCGGGCTTGAAGGCATAGACCTGCAAGGTGACGTTGCCGGTCGTCGAGTTGAAGCTCACATTGACCATGTCGCGCCAGTAGCCGACGAACTCGTCCAGTGGCGCAACGGCGTCCGTCTTGTAGACGAAGTCGATGAAGTCGTGCGCGTAGAGACTGCGCACGTCCAGGCCCGCCTGGTCCTTGATGTCCTGCAGGATCTGCTGCGAATGGATGTAGTCGGCGACGATGTAGGAATCGCCCGCTTCCGCCGTCGTGCCCATCAGGCTGCCGAGGCCCAGCGCATTCAGCGAGCCCTGGCTGGAGCCGCGGACCGCGAACTGCGTTTCCACCTCGTATTGCGGGCTGGCGGTGAAGGCGAAGTACAGCCCGGTCAGGATCGTCGGCAGGATCACCGCCAAGGCGAATGAAATGCTGGTCCAGTTGACCTTGCGCCGCTTCTTGGGCAGAACCGGCATCTCGAAGATCGACTTGGTGGAGAACTTTTTGTCGCGATCGGTCTTGGCGGGTGCGAGATCCTCGTCGTCGTCGTCGAACGGATCGCTCTTGGTCCTTGCGCTCGCGCCGATCGAAGCCTCGCGGATCAGGCGGCGCTTCTGCCGCTCCGCACGCCGCACGATTCGAGCCTTTGCCATATCCAGAAGATTGCTGGCCTGCGGCTGTTCTCGGGTCTCTGATTCCAGTTCCGGCGCCGCGGGCGCAGTATCTTTCTTCACGTCAATACTCTCGTCTCTGACTTGCAAATATTTACTAACTGCCTGAGGAAGCGGCAGTTTATTCGATCTGCAGCCGTGTTACAAGATGAGCGCCCGGTATTGTCCGAGGCGGGGAGGTTCAGGCCCTGCCTTGCGCGTTCGCTCCAGAGCCGGTTCGAAATGCCTTCCAGCTTCCTTTGCAGGGTCAATCCGGTGATTTTATGACGCCCGTTGGCTAACGAATCCTTACTTCGTATCGAAATCAGGCGGCAGAAGCCCAGCCAATGAAGGCCGGATTGGCAAAATCGGTATCGGTCTGCTGGTTGGTCTTGCCATAGAGGAAAGGCGATCCGTCGGCGCGGGTCACGCGGCCGCCGGCTGCGCGCAGGACCGCATCGCCCGCGGCGGTATCCCACTCCATCGTCCGGCCGAATCGCGGATAGACGTCGGCGAGGCCCTCTGCCAACAGGCAGAACTTCAGGGACGAGCCGACCGTCGTATGGTCGCTGATGCCGGTGCGGTCGAGGAAGGCGTCCGTTTCCGGATCCCCATGGCTCCGGCTGACCACCGCGGTCAGCCGCTCGCCCTTGGCGCGGCAACGGATCGGCCGGCGATCGACCATCGTGAAATCGTCGGAGACATCGAATTTCTCGGCAACGCCGTCGGCGCCCCAATAGGCGCGCTTCAGCGCCGGCGCGTAGACGATCCCGGCGACCGGAACGCCGGCGTCGATCAGCGCGATGTTGACGGTGAATTCGTCGCGGCGCGAGATGAACTCGCGGGTGCCGTCGAGCGGATCGACCAGGAAAAAGCTGCGACCCTCGATATCGGGCACCTTGCCGGCCGCCACCGCCTCCTCGGCGACCACCGGGATATCCGGAAAGGCATCCGCGAGGCGGGCGAGGATGACGGCTTCGGCGCGCTCGTCGGCCTCGGTCACCGGCGTGCAGTCGCTCTTCACCGATACCGTCGGGCCATCCCTGTAGACGGCAAGGATTTCCCGGCCGGCATCGAGTGCCGCCCTTGCCAGTGTCTCGGCGAGATTGTCCGGAAGTGCCATCGAAAAGGTCCTGATCTGGTCTCTGTGCGAAGGTCGGCCCGGACCGCAAGCGGACCGGACCGACAGGTTCACGGGTGTCGGGGCGAACGAGGTCGCAGGCAGAACGGCATCAGCGCCCGGCGAGGTAGTGCTCGATCTGCGCCGCCAGTTCGCCCGGGTCATGCCCCGCCGTCTTCAAATGGATTTCCGGCGCCTCGGGCTGCTCGTAGGGCGAACTGATCCCGGTGAAGTTCTGCAGCTCGCCGGCCATCGCCTTCTTGTAGAGGCCCTTCGGATCGCGCTTGGCGCATTCTTCCAGCGGCGTGTCGACGAACACCTCGATGAATTCGCCGTCGCTGAAGAGATCGCGGGCCATGCGCCGCTCCGAACGGAACGGCGAAATGGCCGATACGATCACGATCAGCCCGGCCTGCGTCATCAGGCGGGCGACCTCGGCGATGCGGCGGATGTTCTCCACCCGGTCCTCCGGCGTGAAGCCGAGATCGCGGTTCAGCCCATGGCGCACGTTGTCGCCGTCGAGGACATAGGTATGGCGACCGCTCGCATGCAGCAGCTTTTCGAGCATGTTGGCAATCGTGGACTTGCCGGCTCCGGAATAGCCGGTCAGCCACAGGACCGCGGGCTTCTGGTGCTTCAGCGCGGCGCGGGCGTTCTGGTCGATGTCGAGCGCCTGCCACTGGACGTTCGTGGCGCGGCGCAGCGGATGGTCGATCATGCCGGCGCCGACGGTGGCGTTGGTGAGGCGGTCGATCAGCACGAAGTTGCCGGTCGTGCGGTTGTCCTTGTAGCTGTCGAAGGCGATCGGGGCCTGGGTGGCGATGTTGCAGACACCGATCTCGTTCATGTGCAGCGACTTGGCCGCCTCGTGCGAGAAGGTGTTGATGTCGACCTGGTACTTGAGCCCGGTGACGGTGGCGCTGATGCTGTCGGTCTCGGTGCGCAGGATGTAGCTGCGTCCCGGCATCATCGGCTCGGTGGAGAACCAGACGAGATGCGCCATGAACTGGTCGGCCAGTTGCGGGCGATCGTTCGGGGTCGCCAGCATGTCGCCGCGGGAGATGTCGATCTCGTCGCTCAGCACGATCGTGACGGCCTGGCCCTCGGATGCCGACGACAGGTCGCCATCGGCGGTAACGAGCGCCTTGACCACCGACGTCCGCCCGGACTTGGCGACGACGATGCTGTCGCCGACGGCGATGCGTCCGGATGCGATCTGCCCGGCGAAGCCGCGGAAGTCTTGATCGGGGCGGGTCACGAGCTGCACCGGCATGCGGAACGGTCGGCCCAGATCCTCTCCGGCGAGCTGGACGGTTTCCAGGTGGCCGAGCAGCGTCGGTCCCGCGTACCACGGCATGCGCGCCGAATTCGTCGTGACGTTGTCGCCATGGCGCGCCGACATCGGGATCGGGGTGATGGTGGCAAAGCCCAGGTCGCCCGCGAACCTGCGGAACTCCCCGGCGATGTCGGCGAACACGGCCTCGTCGTAGCCGACGAGGTCGATCTTGTTGACCGCCAGCACGATGTGGCGGATGCCGAGCAGCGAGGCGATGTAGGCATGGCGGCGCGTCTGCCGCAGGATGCCTTGCCGGGCGTCGACCAGCACGACGGCGAGATCGGCGGTGGAGGCGCCGGTCGCCATGTTGCGGGTATATTCCTCGTGGCCGGGGGAGTCGGCGACGATGAAGCGGCGCTCGGCGGTGGCGAAATAGCGGTAGGCGACGTCGATGGTGATGCCCTGTTCGCGCTCGGCCTCGAGCCCGTCCAGCAGAAGGGCGAAGTCGATCTCCTCGCCGGCCGTGCCGTGGCGGGCGCTGTCGCGCTCGAGCGTAGACAGCTGGTCGTCGAAGATCAGCTTGGTGTCGTACAGCAGCCGGCCGATCAGCGTCGACTTGCCGTCGTCCACCGATCCGCAGGTGATGAAGCGCAGCAACGGCTTGGCTTCCTGCTCCGCAAGATAGTCCTGCAACGTGTCCGGTGCGACGGAAGAGGCAAGTGCCGTCATCAGAAATAACCCTCCCGCTTCTTCTTCTCCATCGAGCCGGCCTCGTCCTTGTCGATCAGGCGCCCCTGCCGTTCGGAGGTTCGTGCCGTCAGCATCTCGCGGACGATGTCGGGCACGGTGGTGGCGCTCGAATCGATCGCGCCGGTCAGCGGATAGCAGCCGAGCGTGCGGAAGCGCACCAGGCGGTTCTCGGCCTTCTCGCCCTCCGCAAGCGGCATGCGCTCGTCGTCCACCATGATCATCATGCCGTCGCGCTCGACGATCGGGCGCCGGTCGGCGAAGTAGAGCGGCACGATCGGGATCTCTTCCTTCAGGATGTACTGCCAGATGTCCAGCTCGGTCCAGTTGGACAGCGGGAAGATGCGGATCGATTCGCCGGGGGCGACGCGCGTATTGTAGGTCTTCCACATCTCGGGGCGCTGGTTCTTCGGATCCCAGGCATGCTGGGCGTTGCGGAAGGAGAAGATGCGCTCCTTGGCGCGCGACTTCTCCTCGTCGCGCCGGGCACCGCCGAAGGCCGCGTCGAAGCCGTATTTGTCGAGCGCCTGCCGGAGGCCCAGCGTCTTCATCACGTGGGTGTGGATGCTGGAGCCGTGGGTGAAGGGGCCGATGTTCTGTTCCAGCCCGTCGAGATTGACGTGGACGATCAGCTCCAGCCCGAGATCGGCGACGGTCTGGTCGCGGAAGGCGATCATCTCGCGGAACTTCCAGGTCGTGTCGACGTGGAGGAGCGGGAAGGGGGGCTTGGCCGGATAGAAGGCCTTGCGGGCCAGATGCAGCATGACCGACGAATCCTTGCCGATCGAATAGAGCATCACCGGACGGGATGCCGTCGCCGCGACCTCGCGAAAGATGTGGATGGCCTCAGCCTCGAGGCGTTGAAGATGTGTCAGCGACATGTTCCGCTTTCCGATTGCCGTCCCCGGAGCCCGACGGCAATGGCCGCGACGTCGGCTGTTTCCCGCCGAATGTGCCTGGCCGGTTGATCGTTACTTTTTTCGCCCATGTACCCGTCTTTATGCCCGGGCCGCAATGCTTGCGGCGGAATTCACACACCATTGTGGGAAAAGCACGGGCGGCGTGTGTTTCCAAAGCAACGCAAAAGCGGCAATCGCATGGCGGCGGCGCGGCGCGGGCAGGCCGCGGGATGGCGGAAATCGGCCAGCGCTGTTCGCACGGGTGGCTTTGACGCGCCCTGCTTTGCCACTACCATCGCCTCGTTCGGCTGCAGCCTGACGTTGCGGCCGGCGTGCCACCTTCGTTCGCGGCCGCGGACACCGGGCGGCCGCCAAGCCCACAGGAGAGCCGTCCATGAAAAGCCATGCCAGGGTCGTCGTCATCGGTGGCGGTGTCGTCGGGTGCTCGGTCCTCTATCACCTGACGAAGTTCGGCTGGAGCGACGTCGTGCTGCTCGAGCGCTCCGAGCTCACCTCCGGGTCGACCTGGCACGCCGCCGGCGGCATGCATACGATCAACGGCGATCCCAACGTCGCCAAGCTGCAGAAATACACCGTCGAGCTCTACAAGGAGATCGAGGCCTATTCCGGCCAGGACATTGGCCTGCACATGACCTCCGGCATGATGCTCGCCGCCACCAAGGACCGGTTCGACTGGATGAAGTCGATCCTGGCGAAGGGGCGCTACATGGGCCTCGAGGCGGAGCTCCTGACGCCGAAGGAGGCGCATGCGCTGATGCCGCTGCTCGATCCCGACCAGTTCGTCGGCGCGGTCTACGACCCCGTCGAAGGTCACCTCGACCCCTACGGCACCACGCATGCCTATGCCAAGTCCGCGAAGAAGAACGGCGCGGAGATCTATCTCCACACCAAGGTGGAGGACCTGGTGCAACTTGCCGACGGCACCTGGCGGGTGATCACCGACAAGGGCGAGATCGCAGCCGAGCACGTCGTCAACTGCGGCGGGCTGTGGGCGCGCGAGATCGGCCGCATGGTCGGGCTGGAACTGCCGGTGCTCGCCATGGAGCACATGTATCTCATCACCGAGGACATGCCGGAGGTCATCGAGTTCAACCGCACGCAGGGCCGGGAACTGATGCACTGCGTCGATTTCGACGGCGAGATCTATATCCGCCAGGAGCGCAACGGCATGCTGATGGGCACCTATGAGAAGGCGTGCCGGCCGTGGTCGCCGCTCTCCACGCCGTGGGATTTCGGCCATGAGCTGCTGGCGGAAGACCTGGAGCGGATCACGCCCGAACTCGAAGTCGGCTTCCGCCATTTCCCCGCCTTCAACCGGACCGGGATCCGCAAGATCATCAACGGGCCCTTCACCTTCTCCCCGGACGGAAACCCGCTCGTCGGCCCGGTTCGCGGCATGACGAATTTCTGGTCGGCCTGTGCGGTCATGGCCGGCTTCAGCCAGGGCGGCGGCGTCGGGCTGGCGCTTGCCAACTGGATGATCCACGGCGATCCGGGTTTCGACGTCTTCGCCATGGACGTGTCCCGCTACGGCGACTATGCGACGCTGTCCTATACCAACGCCAAGGTCCGCGAGAACTACTCGCGCCGCTTCTCCATCCGCTATCCGAACGAGGAGCTGCCGGCGGCCCGGCCGCTGCTGACGACGCCGATCTACGACCGGCTGAAGGAGGCGGGTGCGGTGTTCGGCGCTTCATACGGGCTGGAGCAGCCGCTCTGGTATGCGCCGGAAGGTGCCGAGGACCATTTCTCGTGGCGGCGGTCCACCGACTTCGACACGGTCGGTGCGGAGGCGAGGGCGGTGCGGGAGAGCGTCGGCCTGATGGAGACCTCCGGCTTTGCCAAATATGCGGTCAGGGGCAAGGGGGCGGCGGCCTGGCTCGACCGGATGCTGACGCCACGGATGCCGGAAACCGGGCGCATGACGCTCGCCCCGATGCTGAAGGAAGACGGCAAGCTGATCGGCGACTTCACGCTCGGCAAGCTTGGCGAGGACGATTTCCTGCTGGTCGGCTCGGGGATTGCCGAAGGCTATCACATGCGCTGGTTCGAGCGGCACTTGCCGAAGGATGGCTCGGTGGCGCTCGAGGCGCTCGGGCTGTCGCTGGTCGGCCTTGCGGTCGCCGGCCCGAATGCGCGGGCGCTGATGCAGAAGCTCACCCATCTCGACCTGTCGGATGCGGCGTTCCCGTTCATGAGCATCCGCCGGATGGATCTCGGCATGGCGCCGGCCATCGTCGGCCGCGTCAGCTACACCGGCGACCTCGGATACGAGATCTGGATGAAGCCGGAGTACCAGCGCTACCTCTTCGACCTTCTGATGCAGGAGGGGGCAGAACTCGGCATCCGGCTGTTCGGCCTGCGGGCGCTGAATGCGCTTCGCCTCGAAAAGTCCTACGGCAGCTGGGCGCGCGAATACCGGCCGCTCTACGGGCCGGTCGAAGCCGGGCTCGACCGCTTCGTCGCCACGAAAAAGGACGCCGACTTCATCGGCAAGGCTGCGGCATTGCAAGAGAAGGCGGAAGGTGGCAGCCTCAGGCTCAGGACCTTCATCCTCCAGGCGGACGACGCCGACGTGATCGGCGACGAGCCGATCTATCTGGACGGCGCGGTCCGCGGCTGGGTCACCTCCGGCGGCTATGCGCATGCGTCGGAGGTGTCGGTCGCGATCGGCTACGTTCCGAAGGAGATCGCCGACGTGGAGGAGGGCTGGTCGGTCGAGCTCTTGGGCGCGCTGCTTCCGGCAAGACTGCAGCGGCAGCCGCTCCATGACCCCGACGGCGTCCGGATGCGGGGCTGACAAACGCCAGTTTCAAGGGTGAAACGGCGCGGGACTGGGAACGTCGGTGAGGCTGCGGAACCGTGGATTCCGCGGTGCTGACGGGTTTTTCCCCATATGAACAGCTGTTTTTTTAGTTTTCCTGCACGTTTTGTCGTCAAACTCACCAAAAACCCGTCGAATTGCTGGGGTCGGGCATTTTGCGCTTTCCTTTTGGATGGAAAGCAGTATGGAATCCCCTTATTCATGAGCTTGCCTAGGGGGCTCAATAACAAGAGATGCAGCCGTCAGGATTGCATCCAGGGGATAGGTAATGGAATATTTTGTCCAGCAGCTCATCAACGGGCTGACTCTCGGCTCGATCTATGGGCTGATTGCCATCGGTTATACGATGGTCTACGGCATCATCGGCATGATCAACTTCGCCCACGGCGACATTTTCATGCTCGGCGGCTTCGCCGCCCTGATCGTCTTTCTCATCCTTACCAGCGTCTTCGTCGGCCTGCCGGTCGTCATCCTGCTGCTCGTGATGATGGCCGCGGCCATGCTCACGGCGTCGCTGTGGAACTGGACGATCGAGAAGGTCGCCTACCGGCCGCTGCGCGGTTCGTTCCGGCTTGCGCCGCTGATCACCGCGATCGGCATGTCGATCACGCTGTCGAACTTCATCCAGGTTACCCAGGGTCCGCGCAACAAGCCGATCCCGCCGCTCGTCTCGTCGGTCTACAACGTCTTCGGCATCTCGATCTCGCTGAAGCAGGTGCTGATCATGATCCTGACGGTGTCGCTGCTGGCGGTGTTCTGGTACATCGTCAACAGGACCTCGCTCGGCCGCGCCCAGCGCGCCACCGAACAGGACCGCAAAATGGCCGCGCTGCTCGGCATCGACGTCGACCGCACGATCTCGATCACCTTCGTCATGGGTGCCGCGCTCGCCGCCGTCGCCGGGACGATGTATCTGATGTACTATGGCGTGATCGTCTTCACCGACGGCTTCGTGCCGGGCGTCAAGGCCTTCACCGCGGCCGTTCTGGGCGGCATCGGCTCGCTGCCGGGTGCCGTGCTCGGCGGGCTCCTGATCGGCCTGATCGAGTCGCTCTGGTCGGCCTATTTCACGATCGACTACAAGGACGTCGCGACGTTCTCGATCCTCGCCATCGTGCTGATCTTCAAGCCGTCCGGCATCCTCGGACGTCCGGAAGTCGAGAAGGTATAACTCAATGGCAACGACTACCTACTCCACCGAGAGCGCCGCCGGGAACCTGACGGCGCGGGCTCTGCGCGAGGGCTTCTACGCCGGTCTCGTCGCCTTCGGCCTCTTCTTCCTGTTCGTCGGTCTGGAGACCACCCAGAACATCCGCAACGAACTGGTTCTCAACCAGCGCTGGGGCCTGCTTGCGATCTTCGTCGCAGTCGCCGCCGTCGGCCGCTTCCTTGGCGTGCTCTATCTCCAGCCGTGGATCGCATCCCGCAAGGCCGCCAAGGCGGCCGAAGTGGAAAAAGCGGCGCCGGAAAGCTTCATCGCCCGCAACTTCAGCAAGATCGCGATTGCCGCGCTCGTGCTGATGCCGCCGGTCGCGGTCTTGCTCTTCGGCGTGCAGGGCTCGCTGAAATGGGTCGACAACTTCGGCATCCAGATCCTGATCTACGTGATGCTGGCCTGGGGCCTGAACATCGTCGTCGGCCTCGCCGGCCTGCTCGACCTCGGATACGTCGCCTTCTATGCGGTCGGCGCCTATTCCTACGCGCTGCTGTCCCAGCACTTCGGCTTCTCGTTCTGGATCCTCCTGCCGCTCGCCGGCATCCTTGCCGCCTTCTGGGGAATGATCCTCGGCTTCCCGGTGCTGCGCCTGAAGGGCGACTACCTGGCGATCGTGACGCTCGCCTTCGGTGAGATCATCCGCCTCGTCCTGATCAACTGGACGGAAGTGACGAAGGGCACCTTCGGCATCTCGGGCATTCCGAAGGCCTCGGTGTTCGGCATCTGGTCGTTTGATGTCAGCGCGCCGAATAATTTCGCCAAGGCGTTCGGCCTGCCGATGTCGTCGGCCTACTACAAGATCTTCCTGTTCTACGTGATCCTGGCGCTGGCGCTTCTGACCGCCTACGTCACTATCCGCCTGCGTCGCATGCCGATCGGGCGGGCCTGGGAAGCGCTGCGCGAGGACGAGATCGCCTGCCGTTCGCTCGGCATCAACACCGTCACGACGAAACTGACCGCCTTTGCGACCGGGGCGATGTTCGGCGGCTTCGCCGGCTCCTTCTTCGCGGTGCGCCAGGGCTTCGTCTCGCCGGAATCCTTCGTCTTCCTGGAATCGGCCATCATCCTTGCGATCGTCGTTCTCGGCGGCATGGGCTCGCTGGTCGGCATCGCGGTCGCAGCGACCGTCATGGTCGGCGGCACGGAGCTCCTGCGCGAGATGACGTTCCTCAAGACCGTGTTCGGCCCCGACTTCACGCCGGAACTCTACCGCATGCTGATCTTCGGCCTTGCCATGGTCGTGGTCATGGTCTGGAAGCCGCGCGGGTTCGTCGGCAGCCGCGAACCGACCGCCTTCCTGCACGAGCGCAAGTCCGTGTCCGGCAGCTTCACCAAGGAGGGACACGGCTGATGTCCGCCCTCGAGACGAACGCGATGAACAACGATCCAATCCTCAAAGTCGAGCATCTGTCGATGCGCTTCGGCGGCCTGATGGCGATCAACGACCTGTCCTTCGAGGCCAGGCGCGGCGACATCACCGCCCTCATCGGCCCGAACGGCGCCGGCAAGACGACGGTCTTCAACTGCGTCACCGGCTTCTACAAGCCGACGATGGGCATGATCTCGATGACGCAGCAGTCGGGCAAGAAGTTCCTTTTGGAACGCATGCCGGACTTCGAGATCACCCGCGACGCCAAGGTCGCCCGTACCTTCCAGAACATCCGCATGTTCTCCGGCCTGACGGTCTTGGAAAACCTGCTGGTGGCACAGCACAACATGCTGATGCGGGCCTCGGGCTATACGATCCTCGGCCTTCTCGGCTTCAGCGGCTATCGCCGCGCGCAGGCCGAATCGATCGAGCTCGCCAAGCACTGGCTGGAGAAGGCGAACCTGATCGACCGTGCCGACGATCCGGCCGGCGACCTTCCCTACGGCGCGCAGCGCCGCCTGGAGATCGCGCGTGCCATGTGCACGGGGCCGGAGTTCCTGTGCCTCGACGAGCCGGCGGCGGGCCTCAACCCGCGCGAGTCGCTGGCGCTCAACGACCTCCTGCGGTCGATCCGCAAGGACACCGGCACGTCGATCCTGCTCATCGAGCACGACATGTCGGTGGTCATGGAAATCTCCGACCACGTCATCGTGCTGGAGTACGGGCAGAAGATTTCCGACGGAACGCCGGATGCGGTGAAGAACGATCCGAGGGTCATCGCGGCCTATCTGGGCGTCGAGGACGAAGAGGTCGAAGAGGTGATCGAGCAGATCGAGGAGATCCAGGAGACGGACGGCGAGCAGGGGGGCAAGCACTGATGAGCGAGACCCTTCTCAAGGTCCATGGCGTCGAGACCTACTACGGCAACATCCGCGCGCTGGCCGGCGTCGACGTCGAGGTCAAGCGCGGCGAGATCGTCAGCCTCATCGGCGCCAACGGCGCCGGCAAGTCGACCCTGATGATGACCATCTGCGGCAGCCCGCAGGCGCGGACCGGCAGCATCACCTTCGACGGCCAGGACATCACCCGGCTGCCGACCCACGAGATCGCGCGGCTGCGCGTGGCGCAGTCGCCGGAAGGCCGCCGCATCTTTCCGCGGATGACGGTCTACGAGAACCTCCAGATGGGGGCGAGCCTCGACAAGCTGAAGTACTTCGACGAGGACGTGGAGAAGATCTTCACGCTGTTCCCGCGGCTGAAGGAGCGTCAGGCGCAGCGCGGTGGTACGCTTTCGGGCGGCGAGCAGCAGATGCTGTCGATCGGACGCGCGCTGATGGCGCGGCCGAAGCTGCTTCTGCTCGACGAACCCTCGCTCGGCCTTGCGCCCTTGATCGTCAAGCAGATCTTCGACGCCATCAAGGTGCTGAACAAGGAGCAGGGCTTGACCGTGTTCCTCGTCGAGCAGAACGCCTTTGCCGCTCTCAAGCTCTCCGACCGCGGCTACGTCATGGTCAACGGCCGGGTGACGATGAGCGGTTCGGGCAAGGAATTGTTGGCCAATCCGGAAGTGCGCGCCGCCTATCTCGAAGGCGGACGGCATTGACGATGGCCCGCGCCTGGCCCCTCGGGGCCATGCGCAGAACCAAGGCGTTGCAGCGACCCTTGCGCGAGTTCGATGACGCGCGGCGCTGTAGAGGGAGTATGTGACATGCAGGGAATTCTCTACGAGGAGCCGTCGTTTCTGCAGTTCCTGTTCGTGACCGTCATCATGGGCGGCTGGACGGCCTGGCGGACGGGCAAGAGCGTTGCGGAAAACTGGCAGACCTACCGGACGCTCGTCTTCTACGTGCTCCTTCTGGGGGTCGCCATCCGCTT
This sequence comes from Mycoplana sp. MJR14, assembly GCF_029210525.1. Classification (NCBI taxonomy): domain Bacteria; kingdom Pseudomonadati; phylum Pseudomonadota; class Alphaproteobacteria; order Hyphomicrobiales; family Rhizobiaceae; genus Mycoplana; species Mycoplana sp. MJR14. The sequence continues at coordinate 92,112 of NZ_JARGEO010000005.1, read as the reverse complement.
CATCCACCACGCGCTGTTTCACGGTAGCATGCTGACTTTGCAGTACTATTTCGTGGACACGGTGGTGCTTTTGTTGTTTGCTACGGCCGGTTATCGCTATTACCGCACGAAGCAGATGACCAATATCTACTATTGGCTCTACGAGAAGGCTTCGCCCTTCTCCTGGAAAGCCAAATAAGAGGGAACCCCACGCCCGGCGTGCTGGCGCCGGTCTTGGAACAAAGACACCGGCGCAGTGGTGGTGGGTATTGCGACCGGTTAAAAACTGACCTGCCTCAAAATTGGGAGTAACGAAATGAAGAAGTCTCTCTTGTCTGCTGTTGCGCTGGCTGCAATGGTCGCGTTCAGCGGCAATGCATGGGCTGACATCCTGATCGGCGTCGGCGGCCCGCTGACCGGCCCGAACGCCGCCTTCGGCGCGCAGCTGCAGAAGGGTGCCGAGCAGGCCGTGGCCGACATCAACGCCGCCGGCGGCATCAACGGCGAACAGCTCAAGGTCGTTCTGGGCGACGACGTTTCCGACCCGAAGCAGGGCGTTTCGGTCGCCAACAAGTTCGTCGCTGACGGTGTCAAGTTCGTCGTCGGTCACTTCAACTCGGGCGTTTCGATCCCGACCTCGGAAATCTACGCCGAGAACGGCATCGTGCAGATCACCCCTGCCTCGACGAACCCGACCTACACCGAGCGCGGTCTCTGGAACACGTTCCGTACCTGCGGCCGTGACGACCAGCAGGGCGCCGTAGCCGGTGCCTTCATCGCCGCCAACTTCAAGGACGCCAAGGTCGCCGTCATCCACGACAAGACCCCGTACGGTCAGGGTCTTGCTGACGAGACCAAGAAGGCCATGAACGACGCCGGCGTCACCGAAGCCCTCTACGAAGGCATCAACACCGGCGACAAGGACTTCTCGGCCCTGATCGCCAAGATGAAGGATGCCGGCGTGACGATCGTCTACTACGGCGGCCTGCACACGGAAGCCGGCCTGATCATGCGCCAGATGAAGGACCAGGGCCTTCAGGCGACGCTGATGTCGGGCGACGGTATCGTTTCGAACGAACTGGCCTCGATCGCCGGCGACGCCGTCGACGGCACGCTGATGACGTTCGCTCCGGACCCGCGCAAGAACCCGGCTGCAAAGGAACTCGTCGAGAAGTTCCGCGCCTCCGGCTTCGAGCCCGAAGCCTACACGCTCTATGCCTATGCGGCCGTACAGGTCATCGCTGAGGGCGCCAAGGCTGCCGGCGGCACCGACACCCAGGCTGTCGCGGAAGCGATCAAGTCCAAGGGTCCGTTCAAGACCGCCATCGGCGAGCTCGGCTTCGACGAGAAGGGCGACATCACCCGTCCGGACTACGTCATGTACACCTGGAAGAAGGGTGAGGACGGCAAGTACAGCTACTTCGAGAACGAATAATCGTTCCGGCGGAAAGGGCGGCGCCAAGACCGCCCGAAACCGGCTGAAAACTGGGCCCGGCGCTTGCGTCCGGGCTCTTTTCATGTCTGGTGGACGCAACCAAACGGAGGAGCGCATGAAGAAGGCACGCATCCTGGTCACGCGGCGGTGGCCCGAGGCGGTGGAGGCCGTCCTTTCGGAGCGGTTCGAGGCGACGTTCAACGCCGGCGACCGGCCGATGGACCAGGCGGCGCTGGCAGACGCGCTGGGACGCTACGATGCGGTGCTGCCCACGGTCTCCGACCGGCTCCCGGCGGCCCTGTTCGAGCGCGAGAGGCTTTCGGCCAGGATCATCGGCAACTACGGCGTCGGCTACAATCACATCGACGTCGGCGCCGCGGCCGCCCGCGGCATCGTCGTCACGAATACGCCCGGTGTTCTGACCGACTGCACGGCCGATATCGCGATGACGCTGCTCCTGCAGGTCGCCCGCAGGGCGGGCGAGGGCGAAAGGGAACTGCGCGCCGGCGGCTGGAGCGGCTGGCGGCCGACCCACATGATCGGCACCAGGGTGAGCGGCAAGACGCTCGGCATCATCGGTTTCGGCCGGATCGGCAAGGCGATGGCCAAGCGCTGCCACTTCGGCTTCGACATGGACGTCGTGTTCCACAACCGCTCGCGCATCGATCCGGCGGAAGCGGCGCGCTACGGCGCGCGGCAGTTCGATACCGTCGAGGAGGTGCTGGCGGTGTCGGATTTCGTGTCCCTGCATTGCCCGGGCGGCGGCGAGAATGCCGGCCTGATCGACGCCGGGCGGCTCGCGGCCATGAAGCCTTCCGCCTATCTCATCAACACCGCCCGCGGCGACGTCGTCGACGAGGCGGCGCTGGTGCGCGCCCTTGCCGAGCGGCGCATCGCCGGGGCCGGCCTCGATGTCTATGCCGCCGAGCCGCATGTGCCGGAGGCGCTGCGGGCGATGGAGAACGTCGTCCTCCTGCCGCACCTCGGAAGTGCGACCGCGGAAACGCGCATCGCCATGGGCATGAAGGTGGTCGACAACATCACCGCCTTCTTCGATGGGCGCGAGCCGCCCGACCGGGTGGCCTGAGCGCCGCCGGCGGGCGCACGGATCGCGTTTCAATCGACGGCTGTCCTTCCCTTCCGGTGTCGCGGTCAGACCATGGCAGAAATGCAGCACCTGTCGACAGATGTATCCGGCCGCATCCAGGAGAGGGCGCGCCCAATCTTGCGCTGCAGCCGGAATCGCGACACGATCCCTTCACAAGGCAGGCTGCCGTGTCCGCGGGTTGGTAGGGGCTGGACAGGGCGGTACTTGAACCGGTGCCGGCAGTTCACGCGGCGCCGCTCCGCGTCCGGGGCTGGACGCGCGCCAAACAGGGAAGAACGCTCCGAGGCGGGTCAAGCGATAGCGCCGATCCCGAACTGGAGAAACGTATGCCCCATCCCACATTGCATGACGGAAGATCGCATCCGCATTCCCGCCGCGTAAGCGCCATCCGGCGGCCTGTCCTGCCGGCCCTCGGTGTCGCCTGCCAGCTCGCGATCTGGGCCGGGTTCGCCGTGCCGGCCAGCGGGCACGACGCGCCGAGCGGCTGGAGCTATCCCTTTTCCTGCTGCTCCATGAACGATTGCCGCCCGGTCGCGACCAAGGCGATCAGCGAGCGGCCGGAAGGCTTCGTCATCAATGTCACCGGAGAGGTCGTGCCCTACCAGGACACGCGCGTGCGCCCGTCCCCCGATGGCGAGTTCCACTGGTGTTCCGTCGCAGGCGGTGAAAGCGGTCGGACGATCTGCCTGTTCGTGCCGCCGCGGGCCTATTGAACCGCCAAATCCGACCGCTGGTCCTGTCCTGGCACAGGCGCCGGGATTGCATCGACTTTTAGCGATCGGATTAGCCGGATGTGAAAATCACCCGATTATGTTCGTCGCATGCGAGTGCGGAGAATGTAATGTTTCGGGACGCGTCAACATCGGGAGGTCTGCGGAGCGGTCATCACGCTGCGGCAAAGGCCGAGCTCGCGACGATCCTGCCCTATGGCTTCCTGATCGCGGCAGCACTCGCAACCGGCCTGCATCTGGTGCTGGCGGCGCTGCACGCGCCGATCAGGCTGCTGCCGCTGCCGGAACCCGGCCCCGGCACCCAGGGGCCGGCGTCCTCGCTGCTGATGGCCGCAAGCGTCGCCGCTTTGCTGGCGGCTCTCGGCGGGCTGGGCTTCAGCGCGCTCATGCACCTGCGCGCCCGGTTCGACCGCGCCGGCCTGATGGACCCGATGTCCGGCGTCATGAAGCCGGAGGCGATCGCGGACACGCTCGAGGCGGCCGTCGTGCCCGGCTTCGTGGTCCTGTTCGGCGTGGCGCATTTCGCCTTTCTGGCAAGCCGCCACGGCACGGACGCGGCCAACCGGATCCTGCGGCTCGTCGCCGAGGAACTCTCGCGCACCTTCCATGCGCCCCATCAGGTCGGACGGTCCGCGGACGGCGAATTCATCGTGATGCTGGAAAGCCAGAGCCCGGAAGACTGCATCCTGCTGGTGGAGGAGGTGCGCCGCTCCGTCACCGCGCGCCCCGTCGCCACCCCGTCGGGAGCGGTGGCGGTGGTGCTGTCGGCCGGGGTCGCCCGGATCGTGCCGAACGCGCCCACCTCGGTGACGATGGAGGGCGCCCGCCGGGCGCTGCAGCATGCCCGCGACACGGCCAGCACGCGGGCCGTCTACGCCTTCGACACGCACGCAAAGCCGATGTGCTGACCACAAGTCGGCTCAATCCGGCCGGGTCCGGGAGACCTCTCGGTGCGGCCGGACGAGTGTGCCTGTTCGCTGCCGGCGCTTCGGGACCGCGCTTTGTCGGAAACCACCATCGCAAGACCACTGCCTTCTTTCGCGCGGCAACCCATGCGGTGTGGGCAAATTGGCGGTAGCTCGCAAATCTGCTATTTGCGTTTGATATGAGCTGCTCTCGTTGTGAAAATCTGGACCAACATGTGCTCTTCAGGACGCGAGGCGAGCTTTTTCGGGCTATTGGTGTGGTCCGACAAGCTCTGTCCGATGGATACATCGAAGAGATCGACGCCGGTCCCACGAAGGGCACTCTGGCGTTCAGCGAACTTTCTTAGACAGGTCCACTCGACGACCTCGTTCTGTATCGATTTCGATGTCAGGACTGCGGTCAGAACTTTGTGTTGGAAGCGGAAACATATCATGGGAGCGGTGGGTCATGGAGCAGAACTGCGCTATTGGACTCACCATGATTGACGTCGCCTCGCAGAGTTGATTCAAGGCTGCCTCTTGGAGGCAGGCTTGAGCAGGGGCGATCTGCTTGAAGCGGAATGGCGTGCCTTGAAGGGACTGTTGCCGATCGAATCGGAAAACCGTGGTCGAGGCGGGCGTCCCGAGCAGAACTGCTCGGACGCAAACGGCATACTCTGGCGACTGCGCCGTGGCGCGCCCTGGCGCGATGTGCCGCCCAGCAACCGCATCGCGCGCATGTTCGGCCATCTCAAGACCAACCGGGCCATCGCCGCCCGCTATGATCACATCGCCAACAGCTTCCTCGGTATGGTCCACCTTGCCACTGCAAGATACCGGCTCAAATTCGTGCGGCAGCCTAGACCGACTGAAGCTCTTCCGGATCGGTGACCTGCACCAGCCGGCCGCGCACGCTGACGCCGTGGCGGCGCAGGTGGGAGAAGGCGCGCGACAGCGCCTCGGGGGCGAGCCCCAGCTGCCCGGCGAGCAGGTTCTTCTGGTAGGGCAGGCGGAAGCTGACATTGCGCGCTCCGCTCGGGCACTGCTTGCGCAGATACTGGGCGACGCGCTGGGGGGCGGTGTGCAGGCGGTCGTCGGCAATCGTCGACAGGCTGCCGGCGAACTGTCCGGCAAGCACATCCGCCAGTGTCAGGGCGAGGTCGGGCTTGGCGGCGGCGAGGTCGCGCACGCGCTGCAGCGGGAAGAGGGCGATCTTGACGGCGTCGGTGGCCTGCGCGCTGGCGCAGTAGTTCTGCCCGTGCAGGCAGACGCTCGCGCCGACGAGGTCGCCGGGCTCGTGAATGAGGAGGTCCACCTCCCGGCCCTGCGGGGACAGGTGGAACGTCCGCACGTAACCGCCGAGAACGCAGTAGAGCGTGTCGGCCGGTTCGCCCTCGCGGAACAGGGTCTGCCGCGGACCGATGGTCCTGACGGTCGCGAGATCCAACATCGCCGACATGCTCTCCGGTCCGAGCCTGGACAACAGCGGCAGGGACATCAGGGTTTCACGCTCCCAGGCGTTGGGTCTCATCATCCTGTTCATGGCTCTCGCGCCCACTCCTTCCCGACATCGTTCCGGGCGCAAGTGCCTCCCCCGGAAGACAGGGATCGCAGGCCCGGCAGTGACGAAAGACTAGAGGGAAAACAGGGACCGCACGTTGATTTCGGTCAACTCGCAGCACAGCCGTTGCGGGTGCCGTGAAGCGAAAAAGCCGGGGCGTTGCCCCGGCTCTCGTGTCTCACAGTTTGCTGCCGGTCACTCGGCTGCCAGGGCCGAATGATGCACGACGCTGAGCGGCTTTTTTCCGAGTTCGCGCTTCTCCAGCGCGGAGACGCGGTCGTCCAGCGCCTCGACGTTGCGCGCGGCCTCGTTGGCAGCCTCGGTCAGCGCCTCGTTGTCCAGCGGCGGCGTCTCTTCGTCCTTCTTGCCGACCAGGCGGCCGAAGATGCGCGCCAAGAGCCGCGACAGGTCGTCCATGATCAGGAAGAACGAGGGCACGACGACGAGCGACAGCACGGTCGAGACGATGATGCCGCCGATCACGGCGATCGCCATCGGCGCGCGGAACGTGCCGCCTTCGCCGACGCCGAGCGCCGACGGCAGCATGCCCGCCGACATGGCGATCGAGGTCATGATGATCGGACGGGCGCGCTTGCGGCCCGCCTCCACCATCGCCTGTGTGCGCTCCATGCCCCGGTGCATCATCTCGATGGCGAAGTCGACGAGCAGGATCGCGTTCTTCGTCACGATGCCCATCAGCATCAGGATGCCGATCAGGACCGGCATGGAGAGCGCGTTCTGCGTCAGGATCAGGCCGGCGGCCACGCCGCCGATCGCAAGCGGCAGCGAGAACAGGATGGTGAAGGGCTGGATGACGTCCTTGAAGAGGAGGATCAGCACCGTCAGCACCAGCAACAGCCCCAGCAGCATGGCGTTGCCGAAGCTCTGCACCATCTCCGCCTGTACCTCGGCGTCGCCGCTCTCCAGGAACTGGACGGTGTCGGGCATGTCGATGCTTTCGGCGATCTCCTTGAAGCGCGCGGTGGCCGTATCGAGGGCCACGCCCGGCTTCAGGTCGGAGCCGAGTGCGACGACGCGGTTGCGGTCGTAGCGCTTGATCGAGCTCGGGCCCTCCGAATAATCGATGTCGGCGACCGAGGACAACGGCACGAACTCGCCCTTGGCGGTCCTGATCTTCAGGTTGCGGATCGCGCCGAGATCGCCGCGGAAATCCCGGTCGAGCTGGACGCGGATCGGGATGAGGCGGTCGTCCAGCGACATCTTGCTGAGCTGGGCGTCGATGTCGCCGATCGTGGCGACGCGGATGACTTCGGAGATCTGGGCGGTGGTGATGCCGAGCCTTGCCATCTGGTCGTCGCGGGGGCGGATCTGCAGTTCCGGGCGCGGAAGCGAGCCGTCCGGGCTGACATTGGCGAGTACCGGGTCGGCGCGCAGCTTCGCTTCCAGAACGGCGACGGTGTTGTCCAGGTCCGCCTCGTTGTTGGAAAGCAGGTTGAAGGACAGGTCGCGCTCGTAGCGGTCGTTCAGCTTGATGATGCGGACGTCGGGAATGTCGCGGACGGCGGCGAAGATCTCGCGCTCGATGTCCCACTGCGGGGTCGTGCGGCCGGCCGGCGGCAGCTTCGGCAGGTACTGGCCGATCACCGGCAGGCCACCCATCACGTCGTTGACGATCTTGTTGACAAGCGAGTGGTCGCGCTTTTCCAGCATGACGGTAATGCCGGCGCGCCTGAGCTCGAGGTCGCCCTTCGGCGAGGAACCGCCGAGCACGAAGACGTTGCTGACGCCGTCGATGTCCTTCAGGCGGTCGTAGATCTGGCTCGTCGTCCGGTCGGTATCCTCCAGCATCGCATCGGGCGGCAGCTCGATCGAAAGAATGACGCGCGAGGCATCCTCCGGCGGCATGAAGCTGCCCGGAACCTGTTGCAGAAGCCACATCGAGCCGACGAGGAAGGCCACTGCGGCGACGAGGGTGGCGTAGCGGCTGTACCAGTGGCCCGTCGTGGTGCGGACGATCGCGGTATAACCGCGCATGAAGGCGCCATCCTTCTCCTCGCCGTGGCCGTCGGCGTCGCTGGCCCGCATCAGGTAGGCGGCCATCACCGGGGTGATGAGGCGGGCCACCATCAAGGAGAAGAACACGGCGACGGCGACCGTCAGGCCGAACTGGATGAAGTACTGGCCGGGGATGCCGGGCATGAAGGAGACCGGCACGAAGACGGCGATGATGGTGAAGGTGGTGGCGATCACCGCAAGGCCGATCTCGTCGGCGGCCTCGATCGCCGCCCGGTACGGCGTCTTGCCCATCTTGATGTGGCGGGCAATGTTCTCGATCTCGACGATCGCGTCGTCGACGAGGATACCGGTGGCGAGCGTCATCGCCAGGAAGCTGACGAGGTTCAAGGAGAAGCCCAGCAGGTCCATGACGTAGAAGGTCGGGATCGCCGAGAGCGGCAGGGCGACCGCGGAAATCAGCGTCGCGCGCCAGTTGCGCAGGAACAGCAGCACGACGATGACCGCCAGGATCGCGCCCTCGAAGAGGGTGTGCAGCGCCGCCTCGTAGTTGCCGTAGGTGAAGTAGACGGCGTCGTCGACCAGGCTGATCGCGACGTCCGGGTTCTTCTCGCGCACGGTGGCGAGCGCCTTTTCGACCGATTCAGCCACCGTCACCTCGCTTGCGCCCTTGGAGCGGAAGACGGCGAAGGTGACGACCGGGTTGCCGTTGAAGCGCGAGAAGGAGCGCGGTTCCTCGTAGGTGTCGGTGATGCGGCCGAGTTCGGCGAGGCGGACGAAGCGGCCGTTCGGCAGCGCGATCACCGTGGCGGCGAGCCTTTCCACCGAGCGTGCGTCACCGAGCACGCGGATCGCCTGCTCGGCGCCGGCGATCTGGCCGCGGCCGGAGCCGACGTCGGCGTTGATGCTGCGCAGCTGCTGGTTCACGTCGGCGGCAGAAATGCCGAAGGACTCCAGCTTGTCGGCGTTGAGGTCGACGTGCACCTCGCGGTCGGCGCCGCCGAAGCGGTCGACCTTGCCGACGCCCGGCTGGCCCTGCAGGGCGCGCTTGACGGTGTCGTCGACGAACCACGACAGCTCTTCCAGCGTCATGTTCGGGGAGGAGACGGCGAAGGTCTGGATCGCCTGGCCCTCGACGTCGACCTTGGTGACGATCGGTTCCTCGACGGACGCCGGCAGGTCGTTGCGGATCCGGTCGACGGCGTCCTTGACGTCCTGCAGCGCCTGGTTGGTGGGCACCTCGATCTCGAAGATGACGCTGGTCACGGAGCTGCCGTCGGTCACCGTCGACAGGATGTGGTCGACGCCGGCGATGCCGGCGACCGAATCCTCGATCTCCTTGGTCACCTGCAGTTCGAGCTCGGCCGGCGCCGCGCCGCTCTGGGTCACGGTCACGGAAATCAGCGGGACGTCGATGTTCGGGAAGCGCGTGATCGGCAGCGAATAGAACGACTGCATGCCGACGACGATCAGCAGGAAGAAGGCCAGCAACGGCGCAATCGGGTTGCGAATGGACCAAGCAGAAAAGTTCATGTCCCAGTTGTCCTCATGCACAGCGCACGGCGATCGACGCACCCGCCAGGCTCGATCTTTGCGCATCGGTCAGCACCCGCGGTGCCGGCGTTCCCATTTTCCGCTCGCATCGCCGGTTGTCCCGACGATACAATACCACACGTCCTGCCCTGCGAAATCCACCGCGGCAATCGCGGCGGGCCATCCCGCCGATGCGGAACCGGCCCCCGTCGCTGGTCGCCGCAATCAGTTCGCGGCCTGCGACTGGTCGGCGCGCACCGGCCGGATCCTGTCGCCGTCGCGGACATAGGCGCCCGCCTTGGCGACGACCTCGTCGCCTTCGGCAAGGCCGCTCGTGATCTCGATCACCTGCCCGTCCTGGATGCCGGTCGTGACCTTCACCAGCTTGACGACGCCGTCTTCGACCTTGCGGGCGACGGTGCCCTCGCGGGAGGTGGTGATGGCCGAGAGCGGCAGGACGAGGCCTTCCTTCTTGCGCGCCGTGATCTCGGCGCTCGCGAACATGCCGACGCGCGCCTTCTCCGGCTCGTCGATCTTGATGTAGACCCGGCCGAGGCGCGTATCGTTGCTCAGCGTCGGCTCGACCAGGCGGATGCGGCCGGTCAGGCGCTCGCTGCCGCCGGCAAGCGAAATCGTCGCTTCCTGTCCCACCTGCAGCTTCATGATGTTGGCCTCGGACACGTCGGCCTTCAATTCGATCTCGCCGTTGCGGATGATGGAGAACAGCGGCTGCGTGCTGCCGCCCATCGCGATCGCGCCGATCTTGGCCGTGCGCGCCGATACGACGCCGGACACCGGCGCCTTGACCGCGGTGCGCGCGAGCTTGAGGTCGATGTCGGCGATCTGGGCGTCCATCACCCGGATTTCCGCCTGCGCCACCGAGATCGCCTGTTCGGCGGAACTGACGCGCGAATGCGCCGCCTGGGCGGCGGCCGTGGCCTGGTCGTGGGTCGCCTGCGAGGTGGCGCCGGTCTTCACCAGCGTCTCGGCGCGGGTGCGGGCCTTGTCCGCTTCCTCGGCATTGGCCTTCGCCTCGACGAGCTGCGCCTGCATCTGCGCGACGGAAGCCTCCGCCTTCGCCCGCATTGCCGCCAGCCGGCTGTTCTCCAGCACCAGCGCGTCGTCGTTCAGCGTCGCGAGCGTGTCGCCTTCCTTCACCCGGTCGGCGACGTCGGCGCCGAGGGAACGGATGGACAGGCCGTCGACGAGCGGGGCGACGTAGACTTCCTCGACCGGCTGGATCGTTCCGGTGGCGATGACGCGATCGACGATGGCGCGCTTTTGCGCAGCCGTGACGACGATGGCGGGAAGGCTCTGCGCCTCTTCGGTCGCCGGCGCCGCATCGGCGGCGCGGGCGAGGGAGGCAAGGCCCGTCGCCGACGCTATCGCGACGGAAAGGCAGAGCACGTACTTCAATCCAAGCGCCATGGGCGGACCTTCAAGATAGCAGTGAATTCAACAATCCGCGCCAACGGGCCCCTGGTCCCGGCGCATCTCCTCCCGGCTGGCCGGATACGTCGCATGACGCTTTCCTCGGCCCTTTGGCCGCTCCAAACCGCGCGCTCTATGTAATGGGGCGCCCACGCGCTTACAAGCTGCACACAAAATGGTGCCTCACTATTTACAATTGGCGTTGTTCCCGTGCAACAGGCGATCGTCCGCCATTTTGACGCGCATTAGGCGAACGGAGTGAAAAATACGGAAGGAACCATGGAAAAAGCGCACGGAGATCGCTCCGTGCGCCCTTTCCGGCCGAAAATCGGCGACGTCCTATTTGAGGGCCGAGTCGGTGACCTCGTGGGTCCAGGCCCCTTCCGGCTCCCTGGAGATCACCGGATCCGAGCCGCCGGACAGCAGCGAGGCGACGGTGCGCTTGTAGTCGGCCTCGTCGAGCGCGCCGTTGGAACCGGCGGTCAGCTTGGCGACCTCGCCCATCATGCGCTTCTGGTGGGCCTCGGTCTGCGCGCCGGTCGAATCGTTCTCGAGCACGATGTCGGCTGCCTCGTCCGGGTTCTCCTCGGCATATTTCCAGCCCTTCATCGAGGCGCGGACGAACTTGACCATCTTCGCCTTGAAGTCCGGATCCTTCAGCTTGTCCTCGAGCACGTAGAGGCCGTCCTCGAGCGTCGCCACGCCCTGGTCCTCGTACTTGAAGGTGACGAGGTCCTCCGGCTTGATGCCGGCATCGATCACCTGCCAGTACTCGTTGTAGGTCATCGTCGAGATGCAGGCCGCCTGCTTCTGCAGCAGCGGGTCGACGTTGAAGCCCTGCTTCAGCACGGTGACGCCCTCCGGGCCGCCGTCCGTCGGGATCTTCAGGTGCGCCATCCAGGACAGGAACGGATACTCGTTGCCGAAGAACCAGACGCCGAGCGTCTTGCCCTTGAAATCCTCCGGTCCCTTGACGCCGCTTTCCTTCAGGCAGGTCAGCATCATGCCCGAGGACTTGAACGGCTGGGCGATGTTGATGAGCGGCACGCCCTTTTCGCGGGTGGCGAGCGCAGACGGCATCCAGTCGACGATCACGTCGGCGCCGCCGCCGGCGATCACCTGGGCCGGCGCGATGTCCGGGCCGCCCGGCTTGATCTCGACGTCGAGGCCTTCCTCCTCGTAGAAGCCCTTGTCCTTGGCGACGTAGTAGCCGGCGAACTGGGCCTGGGTGACCCATTTCAGTTGCAGCGTCACCTTGTCGGCGGCGTTTGCCTGGAAGGCGGCAAGCGAGAAGGCGCTTGCCATCAGAAGCGATGCGATCGTCTTTTTCATAGCGGTTCCCTCATTTTTTGCGTTGTTACGCCTGTCCACCGCGGACAGACGGATGCCAGAAGGTGACGGTGCGCTCGACCAGCGCCACCACACCGTAGAAGATCGACCCGGCGAGTGCCGCGACCGCGATCTCGGCCCAGACCATGTCGACGTTCATGCGGCCCACCTCGGTGGAAATCCGGAATCCCATGCCGACGATGGGCGTGCCGAAGAATTCGGCGACGATGGCGCCGATCAGCGCCAGGGTGGAATTGATCTTCAGCGCGTTGAAGATGAACGGCCAGGCGGCCGGCAGGCGAAGCTTGACGAGCGTCTGCCACCAGCTGGCCGCATAGGTCCGCATCAGGTCGCGTTCCACGTGGCTGGCGGCGGCGAGGCCTGCGACCGTGTTCACCAGCATGGGGAAGAAGGTCATGATGACGACGACGGCGACCTTCGACTGCCAGTCGAAGCCGAACCACATGACCATGATCGGCGCCACGCCGATCACCGGCAGGGCCGAGACGAAATTGCCGAGTGGCAGAAGCCCCTTCTGCAGGAACGGCGAACGGTCGATCAGGATCGCGACGATGAAGCCGAGGCCGCAGCCGAGCGCGTAGCCGGTGATCACCGATTTCAGGAAGGTCTGGCGGAAGTCCGCCCAGAGCGTCGGCAGCGAGGTGACGAGCCGCTGCCAGATCGCGCTCGGCGGCGGCAGCAGCACGGAGGGGACGTTGAAGCCGCGCACGATGCCTTCCCACAACACCAGCAGCGTGATGCCGAAGAGAAGGGGCACCGCCACGCCTGCGATCCGCCGGGCCAGCGGATTCTGGAAATGCTGGCGCACGAGCCATTCGTTGAGCGCCCAGGCGGCGAGCCAGAAGACGATGGCGGCAAGCAGCGGGGTTGCGTTCATGCGCGCGCTCCCATCCGTCTGAGGACGGCGGCATGCGCGATGCCGACGATGATCACCAGCAAGGCCGCAACCGCGGCCGCCATGAACAGGGCCGCCCAGATCTGCACCGTCTGGCCGTAGTAGGAGCCGGCGAGCAGGCGGGCGCCGAGCCCGGCCACCGCGCCGGTCGGCAATTCGCCGACGATAGCGCCGACGAGCGAGATCGCGACTGCGACCTTCAGCGAGGTGAAGAGATAGGGCATGGAGGACGGCCAGCGCAGCTTCCAGAAGGTCTGGGACGAGGAGGCGTTGTAGGTGTGCATCAGGTCGAGCTGGATCTGCTCGGGGCTGCGCAGGCCCTTCACCATGCCGACGACGACGGGGAAGAAGCTGAGATAGGTGGAGATCAGCGCCTTCGGCAGAAGGCCGGAGAGGCCGACCGCGTTCAGCACGACGATGATCATCGGGGCGATGGCGAGGATGGGGATCGTCTGGCTGGCGATCACCCAGGGCATCAGCGAGCGGTCCATCGCCCGGTTGTGGACGATGCCGATGGCGAGCAGGATGCCGAGCACGGTGCCCATGGCGAAGCCGAGCAGGGTGGCCGAGAGCGTCACCCAGGCGTGGTAGACGAGGCTGCGCCTGGAGGTGACCGCCTTGTTGACGGTGGTGTCCCACAGCTCGGCTGCGACCTGGTGGGGGGCGGGCAGCACCGGACGCTCCTGCGCCATGGTCTTCGGCAGAAGCTCGGAGAGGGTGATCGTCGTGCCGTTGCGGGCCGCGGTGTCGCGCTCGAAGGGGGCGTTGAGGAAAAAGGCGGCGACGTACCAGAGCGCCACCAGCGCCAGCACGACCGTGGCGACGGGCAGGAGGCGGTCGAGGATGAAGTTCTCCTTGTCCATCGTCAGCTCCGCTCTCCCAGGGGCAACAGCATCAGCCCCATGGCGACCACGCCGAGACCGACCCCGGCGAGCTGGGTGTTCGACAGCCGCTCGTCGAAGACGGCGAAGGCGATGACGTTGACGAGCAGCAGCTGGGCGATGGCCGAGGCCGAGATGGCAAGCCCGAGCCCGCCCTCGCGCATCAGCCGCACCATCATCAGGTTGCCGACGCAGTAGAGAAACAGCGAGAAGAGGAGGAGCGCGAGGTTGTTGCTCGACACATAGGCCCGCGACGCCGTCGCCGCCGACAGGAACACGGCCATGGAACCGGCGAGCCAGAGGAGGAACGGGAGGTTCATCGGGCCCAATCCTCCTGAATGCCTGCACCCCCCTCTGCCCTGCCGGGCATCTCCCCCTCAAGGGGAGAGATCGGCAAACGGCGCCGTCCTGCCAATCCGGAAAAGCAAGGTGCAACCGCACAGCCGGCCCGCTTGCCGCGGGGGGCAGGGCGGACCGATCTCCTCCCTTGAGGGGGAGATGTCACGAAGTGACAGAGGGGGGTATCACGCCGGACAAGAGACCGTGCTTCCGATTTAGTCATAGCTGTGCCCCGCGCGCAGGCCCTCGCGGACGCGATGGGCGATTTCGAGGAATTCGGGGGTCTCGCGGATGTCGAGCGGGCGCTCCCTGGGCAGGGTCGATTCGATGATGTCGGTGACGCGGCCGGGGCGGGGGCTCATGACGACGATCTTCGTGGAGAGGTAGACCGCCTCGGGGATCGAGTGGGTGACGAAACAGATGGTCTTGTCGGTGCGCGCCCAGAGCTTCAGCAGCGCCTCGTTCAGGTGGTCGCGGACGATTTCGTCCAATGCGCCGAAGGGTTCGTCCATCAGCAGCAGGTCGGCGTCGAAGGCGAGCGCACGCGCAATCGAGGCGCGCTGCTGCATGCCGCCGGAGAGCTGCCAAGGATATTTCTTGCCGAAGCCCTCGAGATTGACCAGCTCCAGCGTGCGGGCGATCCGCTCCTTCTGCTCGGCCTTCGAATAGCCCATGATCTCCAGCGGCAGGGCGATGTTGTTCTCGATGGTGCGCCAGGGATAGAGCGCAGCCGCCTGGAAGACATAGCCGTAGGCGCGCTTGTGGCGCGCCTCTTCCGGCGTCATGCCGTTGACGGTGATCGTGCCCGCGGTCGGCTTTTCCAGATCGGCGATCACCCGCAGGAACGTCGTCTTGCCGCAGCCGGACGGGCCGATGAAGGAAACGAAGTCGCCCTTGTCGACCGTCAGGTCCACGCCCGTCAATGCGACGACGGGCCCATCGGCCGTCCCGAAGGTCAGGCCGAGATCTTGCGCGCAGACGACGGAGGCGGCAGTGCGGCTGTCCATTTTCAGGCCCTCGGTAGCGCTGGCGGAACCAGACTGCATGCCTGTCGGGCGCATTGCAATCGGCATTGTCTTCATGGTCAGATCGGACACGGGATTGTTCACACCGAAAGGTTGGAGGAAGGGCGATGGATGGGGATGAAATGGCGACCTGCCGGGTCATCCGGCCGGGCGGCAGCTATGACGGCAAGCAGGGACTTTCGTATTTCGAGGGGATCGCGCGGGAGACGGTCGGCTCGACCGGCATCTGCATGCACCTTCTGACGATCCCGCCCGGCGCACGGGCCAAGGCGCATCTGCACGAGAGCCACGAAACGGCGATCTACGTGCTCTCCGGCGAGGCGCACACCTGGTACGGCGCGCGGCTCGAGGCGCATGTCGTCGTCAAGGCGGGCGAGATGTTCTACATCCCCGCCGGCGTGCCGCACCTGCCGGCCAACCTCTCCGACGCGCCGTGCTCGGCCGTCATCGCGAGGACAGATCCGCACGAGCAGGAGAGCGTGGTGCTCTTGCCGGAACTGGATGGGCTGGTGCCGTGAGGGGCGATGCCGGCTGACAGCGGGCGCGGCGACGCGCCCCCCTCTGTCGCTTTGCGACATCTCCCCCGCAAGGGGGGAGATCGGTGCCACGCGATGCCGATGCCAAGGTTCGGCCGGGGATCGGTGCGTTTTTTGGGCCGACAGGCGGCGGGGAGCATGTCCGGCGGATTGCCCTTGAAGACGTGAATTCAGAAGACGTGAATTCGGGTTGCAGGCATCCGCATCGAGGTGCCTGTGTCCGCCTGCGGCGCCTCCTGCCCGATCTCCCCCCTCGAGGGGGAGATGTCCGGCAGGACAGAGGGGGGTGGCTGGCGGTCGCCGCATGCCGTCACACGCCCGTTGCCGGAATGCCGGTGCGCTCGACCTTGCGCGGCGCGGTGATCTCCTTCCAGGTGGAGAGCGCCTTGCTGACGGCGGTGACGGGCGCGCGACGGACGAATTCGCCGTGGCCCTCCTGCGTCTTGATGGTCGCCTCCTCGATCGCCACCACGCCGCGGGTCAGCGTGAAGCGCGGCAGGCCCACGACCTCCTTGCCCTCGAAGACGTTGTAGTCGATCGCCGACTGCTGGTTCCTGGCCGTGATCGTCTTCTTCCGCTTCGGGTCCCAGACGACGATGTCGGCATCGGCGCCGACGAGGATCGCGCCCTTCTTCGGATAGATGTTGAGGATCTTGGCGATGTTGGTCGAGGTGACGGCGACGAACTCGTTCATCGTCAGCCGGCCGGTGTTGACGCCGTGGGTCCAGAGCATCGGCATGCGGTCCTCGAGCCCGCCGGTGCCGTTCGGGATCTTGGTGAAGTCGCCGACGCCGAACCGCTTCTGCTTGGTGGTGAAGGCGCAGTGGTCGGTCGCGACCACCTGCAGCGAACCCGAGGCGAGGCCGGCCCAGAGGCTGTCCTGGTGCTGCTTGTTGCGGAACGGCGGCGACATGACGCGGCGGGCGGCATGGTCCCAGTCCTTGTCGAAATATTCGCTCTCGTCGAGCGTCAGGTGCTGGATCAGCGGCTCGCCATAGACGCGCATGCCCTTCTGCCGGGCGCGGCGGATCGCCTCGTGCGCCTGCTCGCAGGAGGTGTGGACGATGTAGACCGGACAGCCGGCCATGTCGGCGATCATGATGGCGCGGTTGGTCGCCTCGCCCTCCACTTCGGCCGGGCGCGAATAGGCGTGCGCCTCGGGGCCGTTGTTGCCCTCTGCCAGCAGTCTCGCCGACAGCGAGGCGACGACGTCGCCGTTCTCGGCGTGCACGAGCGGCAGGGCGCCGAGTTCGGCGCAGCGCTGGAAGGAGGCGAACATCTCGTCGTCGTCCACCATCAAGGCACCCTTGTAGGCCATGAAATGCTTGAAGGTGTTGATGCCCTTGTCCTCGACGATGGTCTTCATCTCGTTGAAGACCTGCTCGCTCCACCAGGTGATCGCCATGTGGAAGGAATAGTCGCAGTTGGCGCGGGTGGACTTGTTGTCCCACATGGTCAGCGCTTCGAGCAGAGACTGGCCGGGCGAGGGGAGCGCGAAGTCGACGACCATCGTCGTGCCGCCGGACAATGCTGCGCGCGTGCCGCTTTCGAAGTCGTCGGAGGAATAGGTGCCCATGAAGGGCATCTCCAGATGGGTGTGCGGATCGATGCCGCCCGGCATGACGTAGCAGCCGGCCGCGTCCAGCACCGCGTCGCCGGCAAGGTCCGGCCCGATCTCGACAATCCTGCCGCCTTCGATCTTGACGTCCGCCTTGTAGGTCAGGTCGGCGGTGACGACGGTTCCGCCCTTGATGACTGTGGTGGTCATATTGATGTTCCCTTCGTGTTTCCGCCCGCCGTTTGCACCTTGGGGACCCGCGTCTTGACGTTCATGAAAATCTCGATGCTCTCGGCGAGTTCGGAATCGTCTGCATCGAGCTTGGAGAGCAACTTTCTGAAGCGAAGAAGGAGATCGGGATTCGCATCCCAAAGCCGAATTTCATCCGGCTCGAGTTCTTTGATGGGCTTCTGTTGAGACAATTCAGCACGTTCGACCATTCGCGTCGGGAAAGGGCCGTTTGCACTAGGCCAGCCCATGTGCCAATTGATGCTGCGCTCGGGCCGGAGTTGGTCCATCGGGCTACTCCACTATCCCCGCCGTCTCCATCACCGCGTGGAACAGCACGTCGGCGCCGGCACTGGCCCAGTCCTTGGAAATCTCCTCGGCCTCGTTGTGGCTCAGGCCGCCGACGCAGGGGCACATGATCATGGTGGCCGGGGCCACCTTGGCGACCCAGCAGGCGTCGTGGCCGGCGCCGGAGATGATGTTCATGTGGCTGTAGCCGAGGTGTTCGGCCGCATTGCGGACGGCGGAGACGAGCGTCGGGTCGAAGGTGACCGGATCGAAGTGGCCGACGGCCTCGACCGAACAGCCGACGCCGAGCGCCGCGCAGATCTTCGCCGCCTCGGCCTCGATCTTCGCACGCATGCCGTCGAGCTTCGTCTGGTCCGGCGAGCGGATGTCGACGGTGAAGACGACCTTGCCGGGAAGCACGTTGCGCGAGTTCGGCGAGAAGAACGCCTGGCCGACGCCGCCGACGGCGCCGGGCTGGGCCTCCATCGCCACCGCCTGCACCATCTCCATGATGCGCGCCATCGCCAGCCCGGCATTGACGCGCAGGTTCATCGGCGTCGAGCCGGTATGCGCCTCGCGGCCGGTGAGCGTGAACTCCAGCCACCACAGGCCCTGGCAATGCGTGACGACGCCGATCTGCCTGTTCTCGGCTTCGAGGATCGGTCCCTGCTCGATGTGGTACTCGAAATAGGCGTGCATCTTGCGCGCGCCGACCTCCTCGTCGCCGACCCAGCCGATGCGCTTCAATTCGTCGCCGAAGGTCTTGCCGTCGGGATCGGTGCGCGCATAGGCATAGTCGAGACCGAGGGCGCCGGCGAAGACGCCGGAGGCGAGCATCGCCGGGGCGAAGCGGGCGCCTTCCTCGTTGGTCCAGTTGGTGACGACGATGGGATGCTTCGTCCGGATGCCGAGATCGTTCATCGAGCGGATGACTTCCAGGCCGGACAGCACGCCCAGCACGCCGTCATACTTGCCGCCGGTCGGCTGGGTGTCGAGGTGAGAGCCGACATAGACCGGCAGCGCGTCCGGGTCGGTGCCCGGACGGGTGGCGAACATCGTGCCCATCCGGTCGACGCCGAGCGTCATGCCGGCCGCCTCGCACCAGCGCCGAAACAGGCTGCGGCCCTCGGCGTCGGCATCGGTCAGCGTCTGGCGATTGTTGCCGCCGGCGACGCCCGGGCCGATCCTGGCCATCTCCATGAGGCTATCCCACAGGCGGTCGGCATTGACGCGCATGTTCTCGCCGGGTGCGGCCATCTCGCTAGCTCCCTTTCTTTCGGCTCCGCGTGAGAGCCGTTATCTGTTCCCGCCGGTCACCGGGCGCGATTGTCGTTTTTCTGCGCCTACCGAACAGCAGTTGCCTTTGTTTCGCAACTGGCTGATAATTTGACCGGTTGGTAAACATTACAGCTTCCGTTGCGGCACTCAAGTCGAAAAAGCGAAAAGCCCCGGGCCTCGCCCACAGGAATGGCAGAGAGTTAAACTGGTGATTTTGACGGCACTTTCCCGTCCGTGCGAAGGCTAGGAAGCAGATGGTTCTACCAAGGGCAGCCAGGACCCAACGGCGCACCCGCATCCAGGAGGAGAAGGAGGAGCGGATCCTCGAAGCGGCGCTCGAGGTGTTTTCGCTGCATGGCTTCCGTGGCGCGACCGTCGACCAGATCGCCGAGGTGGCCGGCATGTCGAAGCCGAACCTGCTCTACTATTTCCGCACCAAGGAGGCGATGCACCGGGCGCTGATCACCCGCGTCCTCGACACGTGGCTCGATCCCTTGCGCGAATTCGATGCGGCGGGAAATCCGGTCTCCGAGATCCGCAGCTACATCCGCCGCAAGCTGGAGATGGCGCGCGATTTCCCGCGCGAAAGCCGGCTCTTCGCCAACGAGGTGCTGCAGGGGGCGACCAATATCGAGGACGAGCTGAAGGGGCCGCTGAAGGCGCTGGTGGACGAGAAGGCGGCGGTGATCCGCGCCTGGGCGAAGGCGGGCAAGATCGCCAAGTGCGACCCCTACCACCTGATCTTCTCGATCTGGTCGACGACGCAGCATTATGCGGACTTCGACGTGCAGGTCCGGGCGGTGCTCGGTCAGGAGAAGGCGGGCGAGGGGCGTTTCGAGGACGCGGCGCGCTTTCTGGAACAGCTCTTCATCAACGGGCTGCAGGTGCGCGACGGCGCGTCCTGACGGTTGCCCGCGTCAGGCGGCCGCCGTCTCGACGCGGTTGCGGCCACAGGCCTTGGCCCGGTACAGGGCCGCATCCGCCTCAGCCAGCAGGGCATCCAGCGAGGGCCTGGCGATGCCGGTCTGGAACGCCAGGCCGATGCTGACGGTGATCGTCAGGCGGCACCCGTCTGCGATGTCGACTGCGTGGTCTTCCACGGCGCGGCGAAGCCGTTCGGCGAAGGCCCGGGCCTCGCCATGCGTCGTCTGCGGCAACAGGATCGCAAACTCCTCTCCGCCCAGCCGTCCGAACAGGTAGCCCGGCCGCAGGGTTGCAAGCACCGTCGAGGCGAAGGCGACGAGGACACGGTCGCCGGCCGCGTGCCCATGATGGTCGTTGACCGACTTGAAGCGGTCGACGTCGAGCATCAGCACGGCGGCCGTGCCGTTCTCTTCGAGATGGCGCTCGCTGCGCTCGATGAAGGTCGCCCGCGTCAGCGCGCCGGTCATCTCGTCGTGCTCGACCATGTCCTTCAGCCGCATCAGCAGCTGGTTTCGCGCCGCATTGAGGTTGGCGACCGAAAGCGGCGCCAGGGCGATGAGCGCGAGCGCCAGGCGGATCGACTTGCCCCAGTCCAGGAGGTCGGCATCGCCGGGGAGGTTGGCAAAGGCGCCGGTGATGATGACCATGCCCCAGATGGTGAAGCACAGCGTCAGCACCGCCGTCGAAAACAGGGAATAGCTGACCGCGCACCAGAGCAGGGCGGGCACCGGGAAGGCGAAGGAGCCGGGGCCCTCCAGCAGGCTGCCGAGCAGGATGGAGACGGCCAGCGCCAGGGCGGGGGCCGCTCTACGAAACCCTTGCGCCGACTGCTCGATCCGCCCTGGCAGGCGCATGTCCGAAAGCTTCGGCGCCGTCAGGATCACCGGCAGCACCACCGTCGTGTTCGCCAGTTCGGTGCTGAACCAGAGTTCGAGGCTCAGGGCGAAGTCGCGCCCGAAATAGACGGTCGAGACCCCGGCGCCGACAAAGGCGCTGGTGGCCGCGGCACAGCAGCAGACGGCAAAGAGCACGATGACCGATTGCGGCCAGCGCATGCGGCGATGATCCTCGGCGAGGGCGCGGAACAGCACGTATCCGGTCGCAGCCTCCGTCAGGTTGGCCGCGGTCAGCCAGAGCGTCATGCCGAGCGTGCTGCCGGTGACGAGGTCGGCGGCGACATAGCCTGCGAAGGCGGCGACCCAGCCGCCGAAGGAGGCGAGTCGCGGTTCGCGCATCATCAGGCCGAGCAGGACGGCGTTGGCGGGCCAGAACGCGGCGAGAAATCCGACCGGACGGCTGAGGATGCCGAAGAGTGCGGCGCAGAATATCAGCGAAGCGACCAGCAGCATGTCGGCCGGCAGGCTCCGCGCCTGCGATGCCGACGACGATCCCGCGTCGTGCCGACCTTGCTCCACCATCCGTTTTCCCCGCATGCTCTCGCCCCGGCCGCCCGAAGCGGCCTTCCTCAGATGCCACGCCTGCCATGAACCGATGCTGAACTGGCGCTGGCGCGCGCCGGACCGGTGCGCGGCCTCGAAAGCATGGAGACGGCAGCCAGGCAAGCGTTTTTGTCGGGGGCGGTTGCAATAGCGGGAGCCGCTGCGGGCCTGCAGGCCGCAGTCGTGAGCAGGGCTCAGATTTCGGGCACGGGCCGCAGCCCCTGCGCTAAGGATGCCGCCGGCGGAACCGGCGGCATCCTGCGTCTCATTCGGCCGCCTGGCGCGCCATCGGATTGTTCGGATGGGTGGTCCAGTTGGCGTAGTTGGGATCGACCGGCTTGCCGGTGCGGCGGTCCATGCTGCCGGCGGGAAGCGCGTTCATGGTGATGCAGTTCTCCACCGGGCAGACGTTGACGCAGAGATTGCAGCCGACGCATTCCTCCTCGATCACCTCGAAATGGCGGGCGCCGTCCACGAGCGCGGTGATCGCCTGGTGCGAGGTGTCCTCGCAGGCGATGTGGCAGCGGCCGCACTTGATGCAGGCGTCCTGGTCGATGTGCGCCTTGGCGACGTAGTTCAGGTTCAGGTACTGCCAGTCCGTCGTGTTCGGCACGGCGCGGGCGATGATGTCGTCCAGCGAGCGGTGGCCCTTCTCGTCCATCCAGTCGGAGAGGCCGGAGATCATCTCCTGGACAATCTTGAAGCCGTAGGTCATGGCGGCGGTGCAGACCTGCACGTTGCCGGCGCCGAGCGCCAGGAACTCGGCGGCGTCCCGCCAGGTGGTGATGCCGCCGATGCCGGAGATGGGCAGCCCGTAGGTTTCCGGATCGCGGGCGATCTCGGCCACCATGTTGAGCGCGATCGGCTTGACCGCCGGGCCGCAATAGCCGCCGTGGGAGCCCTTGCCGCCGACCGTCGGCGTCGGCGCGAACGTGTCGAGATCGACCGAGACGATCGAGTTGATCGTGTTGATCAACGACACGGCGTCGGTGCCGCCGGCCTTGGCGGCGCGCGCCGGCTTGCGGATGTCGGTGATGTTCGGCGTCAGCTTGGTGATGACGGGCATGCGGGTGTACTGCTTGCACCAGCGCACGACCATCTCGATGTATTCCGGGACCTGGCCGACGGCGGAGCCCATGCCGCGCTCGGACATGCCGTGCGGACAGCCGAAGTTGAGCTCGATGCCGTCGGCGCCCGTCTCCTCGACGAGCGGCAGGATGGATTTCCAGGCGTTCTCCTCGCAGGGCACCATGATCGAGGCGACCAGCGCCCGGTCGGGCCAGTTCATCTTCACCTGCTTCATTTCCTGCAGGTTGACCTGCAGCGGCCGGTCGGTGATCAGCTCGATGTTGTTCAGCCCGAGCAGGCGCCGGTCGGCGCCCCAGATGGCGCCGTAGCGCGGGCCGTTGACGTTGACGACCGGCGGGCCTTCCTCGCCGAGCGTCTTCCAGACGACGCCGCCCCAGCCCGCCTTGAAGGCGCGCTCGACGTTGTAGGCCTTGTCCGTCGGCGGCGCGGAGGCCAGCCAGAAGGGGTTGGGCGACTTGATGCCGACGAAGGTGTTGCGAAGATCAGCCATGTCCGTTCCTCCCCTCAGGCAACCGCGACAGCGGGATTGGCCGCGGCGGCGAGCGCCCGGTTGATCGAATCGGCCGCATCGCGGCCCTGTGCGACCGAGGTGACCGTCAGGTCCTCGCCGGCCTTGACGCAGTCGCCGCCGGCCCAGACGCGGGCCATCGAGGTCTTGCCTTCGGCGTCGACGGCAATGCGGCCGCCATCCAGTCTCAGGTTCGGCACGCAGGTCGGATCGAAGGTCTGGCCGATCGCCTTGAAGATCTGGTCGGCCGCGAGGATGCCGGTCTCGCCGGTGCCCTGGAGCTTGCCGTCCTGCATTTCGGTGTATTCCACCTCGATGCCGGCGACCTTGCCGTCCTTGCCGATGACGCGCTTCGGCTGCAGCCAGTGACGGATCATCACGCCCTTGGAGGTGGCGAGTTCCTGCTCGAACTCCGACGCGTTCATGTCTTCCTTGCCGCGGCGATAGCAGATCGTCACCTCCTCGGCGCCGAGAAGCTTGGCCTGGACGGCGGCGTCGATCGCGGTCATGCCGCCGCCGATGACGACGACGCGCCGGCCGATGGCGATGTCGGCCTTGTCCTCCACCTGCCGCAGCGCGGCGATGAAATCGACCGCATCCTCGACGCCGGAGAGCTGCTCGCCCTCGATCCGGAGCGCGTTGACGCCGGCAAGGCCGATGCCGAGGAAGACCGCGTCGAAATTCTCCGCCAGCTCGCCGAGGGTGAAATCGCGGCCCAGCTTCTGGCCGTTGCGGATCTCGATGCCGCCGATGGCGAGCACGTAGTCCACCTCCCGCTGGGCGAAATCGTCCGTCGTCTTGTAGGTGGCGATGCCGTATTCGTTGAGGCCGCCCGGCTTGACCCGCGCGTCGAAGATGATGACGTCGTGGCCGTTCATGGCGAGGCGGTGGGCGCAGGCGAGGCCGGCGGGGCCCGCTCCGACCACGGCGATCCGGTGGCGGGTCCGTTCCGGCCGCGGATAGAACTGGATGTTCTTCTCCATCGCCGTGTCGGTCGCATGGCGCTGGAGAAGGCCGATCTCGACGGGGCGGTCTTCGGCGGTGTTGCGCACGCAGGCCTGTTCGCACAGCGTTTCGGTGGGACAGACGCGGGCGCACATGCCGCCGAGGATGTTCTGGTCGAAGATGGTCTTGGCCGCGCCGACGGCATTGCCGGTCGAGATCTGGCGGATGAACATCGGGATGTCGATGGAGGTCGGACAGGCCGTCATGCACGGCGCGTCGTAGCAGAAATAACAGCGGTCGGCGGCGACCAGAGCCTGATGCCGGTCCAGCGGCGGATGCAGGTCGGAGAAGTTCTTTTCGTAGTCGGCGGACGACAGCCTGTCCCCCCGGATTCCGGATATGCTCGTTCCCATTATTGTCTCCCATTATTTGGGCTTTTGACTGGAGAAACGGTAACACGGTTTATTTTTTTATCAAACGGTAAAAGTTCGGTCTGAAATGCCGGATTTCCAGGCCCTGGAAGGACGTAAAACTTGAGAGTGACGGTTGTGTTTTACTGTCCCGAAATCGACGGAATTTCGTTTCGTCCCGCTCTGGCCAAGACGGGTTTGACAGGACGGGGGAAATGATGGCAGCAAATCCCAAAAGCAGGTAAGAGGTCTGAAGGCGATGGCAAGGCGATCCGAGACGGGCGGCAGGCTGGACGATGCGGCACGGGCCGGCTGGCTCTACTATGTCGCCGGTCGCACCCAGGACGAGATCGCCTCTGCGATGGGCATTTCGCGCCAGTCGGCGCAGCGCCTCGTCTCGCTCGCGGTTGCCGAAAGGCTGATCAAGGTGCGGCTCGACCATCCGATCGCCGAATGCCTGGAACTGGCGGAACGCCTCAAGCAGCGATTCGATCTCGTCCATGTCGACGTCGTGCCGACCGATCCGGCCTCGACCTCGACGACGGTCGGCATCGCGGAGGCGGGGGCGGCGGAAATCGAGCGCTGGCTCAAGCGGCCGGAGCCGATCGTGCTCGCCGTCGGAACGGGGCGCACGCTCAAGGCCGCGATCGACCAGTTGCCGGCCATGGAATGTCCGCAGCACCGGATCATGTCGCTGACCGGCAATATCGGCCCGGACGGCTCGGCGGCCTACTACAACGTCATCTTCAGCATGGCCGATGCGGTCAAGGCGCGGCATTTCCCGATGCCGCTGCCGGTGCTCGTCTCCTCGGCCAAGGAGCGCGACCTCCTGCACGAGCAGAGCCTCGTGCAATCGACGCTGAAGCTGGCGCAGGAGGCCGACGTCGCCTTCGTCGGTGTCGGCGAACTGGGCCCGGATGCGCCGCTTTGCGTCGACGGTTTCCTCGACCGGGAGGAAATGGCGCAACTGACGGCGGAAGGGGCGGCGGGGGAAATCTGCGGCTGGATGTTCGACCGGGAGGGCGTCCTTCTTTCCGGCAGCATCAACGAACGCGTCGCCTCCGTCCCGCTTCCCTCGCGCGACAAGGCCTCGGTCATCGGGCTCGCCAAGGGAAGCCGCAAGCATCTGGCGATCCTCTCGGCGCTGAAGGGACGGATGATCAACGGGCTCATCACCGACGAGGCGACGGCGAAATATCTGCTGTCGGCCTAAGCGTCCGGGCGAATATGCCCGGCCTGCGCCTTGTCCTTACTCTCCCTCGCCATAGTTGATAGGGCGCGAACCCACCGGGGTGCACTCACACGGACCGGCGCGCGACGCCGTCGACAAGGGAGAATCAGATGAAAATCCAGAAGAACGGATCGGCGCATTGGACCGGGGGCCTGAAGGACGGCAAGGGCCTGATCTCCACCCAGAGCGGTGCGCTGAAGGACTATCCCTACGGCTTTGCCACACGGTTCGAAGGCGTTCCGGGCAGCAACCCGGAGGAACTGATCGGGGCCGCCCACGCGGCCTGCTTCACGATGGCGCTGTCGCTGATCCTCGGCGAGGCCGGGCTGACCGCCGACAGCCTGGAAACCAAAGCCGACGTCACGCTGGAGAAGGTCGCCGACGGCTTCGCCATCACCGCGATCGCGCTGACCTTGCACGGTGTGGTGCCGGGTGCGGACGAGGCGACCTTCACCGGGCTCGCCAACAAGGCAAAGGCGGGCTGCCCGGTGTCGAAGGCGCTGGCGGCCGTCCCGATCAGCCTCGCCGTCTCGCTCGGATAGTGCGCGCGGGCAGGGCGTCCGGTAGCGCCGCGGAGACCGGGCTGACGGCCCTTTCGGGGGCGTTTCGGATACCGGAAGCGGCTTGCATCGGCGGATGATCCGACCGGCAAGCCGCCGTCGTCACTTCGCCCGCCGGAACGTCCATTTGACGACGAATTCGCCGCCGGATTTGATCTTGGTCTTCGTCTTGAACCTGACCGGACCGCCGAGGGCTTCCTCGGCGGCCTCGAAGGCCCGGCGGGCCTCGGCGATCGCCTTGTGATAGGCGCTGTTGTCGCGCCGCGGGCCTTCGGCCACCGCCTTGATCAGGGCGTGCATTTCCGGCGTGTCCGGCCCCGGCAGGTCCTTGCCCATGGTCGATCGTGCTCCTTCGCCGCGTTGCCGCGGTCATTGCCGCGGCCTGCGCCGGGGTACACCAAACGTCTGGACCCGATCAATCCATGCCAGGGGGGCGGGCAGTCGGCTTGCGGGCCTCCGCCGCCGTTCGGCCGTTCATCGGGTGATATCCGCTGCCATTTCGCGCTATCCGGGCAGACGCGAATGCCTGATTTATAGGCGCCCGGCATTTTTCCCCACCGGCCTTTTCGAACGAAATTTCCGCTATATATCAATCGCATGACCCCGATTTTCGGCGGCGCAGCGCAAAATGGCCGTTGACATTTTGGGCAATAGAGTGAGTAAATGCCCATGAGCGAAGCAAATGCTCATAACCCTTCTGGGAGGAAGTCATGAATTTGAAGACATTTCTGCTGGGCGCCTGCTCGGCTGTAGCCCTGTGCGGATTTGCGAATGCGGAAACCCTGACGATCGCGACCGTCAACAACTCGGACATGATCCGGATGCAGGGGCTGACGTCGGAGTTCACCAAGGCCAACCCCGACATCCAGGTCGAGTGGGTCACGCTCGAGGAGAACGTCCTGCGCGAGCGCGTCACCACCGACATCGCCGCCAGCGGCGGCCAGTACGACATCGTCACGATCGGCAACTACGAGGTTCCGATCTGGGCCAAGCAGCAGTGGCTGCTGCCGCTCGACGGCCTCGGCGACAGCTATGACGTCGACGACCTGCTGCCGGCGATCCGCGGCGGCCTGTCCGTCGACGGCAAGCTCTATGCCGCGCCGTTCTACGGTGAATCGGCGATGATCATGTACCGCAAGGACCTGTTCGAGAAGGCCGGGCTGACCATGCCCGACAGCCCGACCTGGGAGTTCATCGGCGAGGCCGCCCGCAAGATCACCGACCGCAACGCCGACATCTCCGGCATCTGCCTGCGCGGCAAGGCCGGCTGGGGCGAAAACATGGCCTTCGTCTCGGCGCTCAACAACTCGTTCGGCGGCCGCTGGTTCGATGAAAACTGGAAGCCGCAGTTCGACCAGCCGGAATGGAAGGCGGCGCTGCAGTTCTATGCCGACCTGATGAAGGATGCCGGCCCGTCCGGCGCCTCGTCGAACGGCTTCAACGAGAACCTGACGCTGTTCCAGCAGGGCAAGTGCGGCATGTGGATGGATGCCACCGTGGCAGCATCCATGGTCTCCAACCCGAAGGAATCGACCGTTGCCGACAAGGTCGGCTATGCGATCTTCCCGTCCAAGGAAGGCGTCAACAATCACGGCAACTGGCTGTGGTCGTGGAACCTCGCCATCCCGGCCTCTTCGCAGAAGGCGGAAGCCGCGCAGAAGTTCATCGCCTGGGCGACCAGCAAGGACTACACCGCCCTCGTCGCCTCCAAGGAAGGCTGGGCCAGCGTGCCTCCGGGCACGCGCACCTCGCTCTACAACAACGAGGAGTACAAGAAGGCTGCCCCGTTCGCCGGCCCGACGCTTGCTGCGATGGATGCCGCCGACATCACCAAGCCGACCGTCAAGCCGGTGCCCTACACCGGTGGCCAGTTCGTCGCGATCCCGGAATTCCAGGCTCTCGGCACCACGGTCGGCCAGCTGTTCTCGGCCGTCATCGCCGGTCAGTCGACCGTCGACGATGCACTGACGGCAGCGCAGGCGACTGCGACGCGCGACATGACGCGTGCGGGCTACATCAAGTAGGCTTCCCCCCGAGAGCATGGGCTGTCCGGTCTCGCACCGGGCGGCCCGTCCATCGGGCAGGGCGGTCCTTCTGACCTGCCGACAACCGTCGGGCGTCGTATGACAAGAAACTCGAGCCACCGCGCGGTCGCCTTCCGCCTTGATACGGTGGCCGGCCGCTTTGGCTCAAGGGAGGGTCGTTCAAGATGGCAACGCAGAATACCAAGACGCTGGCACGCCTGATGATGGCGCCCGCCGTGATCGTCCTCCTGGTCTGGATGGTCGTGCCGCTGGCGATGACGCTGTGGTACTCGTTCCAGAACTACAACCTGCTCACGCCGCAGAACGTGAGCTTCGCCGGCTTCTTCAACTACGTCTACTTCTATACCGACCCGGCCTTCTTCGAATCGATCTGGAACACGCTGGTGCTGGTGCTCGGCGTGCTGCTGATCACCGTGATCGGCGGCATTGCGATCGCGCTTCTGATCGACCAGCCGATCTTCGGCCAGGGCATCGTGCGCATCCTGGTGATCTCGCCGTTCTTCGTCATGCCGCCGGTGGCGGCGTTGATCTGGAAGAACATGATCATGCACCCGGGATACGGCGTGCTGGCGGATGTCGCGCGCTTCTTCGGCGCCCAGCCCGTCGACTGGTTCGCGCAGTATCCGCTCTTTTCGATCATCATCATCGTCGCCTGGCAGTGGCTGCCGTTCGCCACGCTGATCCTGCTCACCGCGCTGCAGTCGCTCGACAGCGAGCAGAAGGAGGCGGCCGAGATGGACGGGGCCAATGCGTTCAACCGCTTCATCTACCTGACGCTGCCGCATCTGTCCCGCGCGATCACCGTCGTCATCCTGATCCAGACGATCTTCCTGCTCGGCATCTATGCGGAAATCCTGGTCACCACCAACGGCGGCCCGGGCTACGCTTCCACCAACCTCACCTTCCTGATCTACCGCACCGCGCGTCTCGGCTACGACGTCGGCGGAGGTGCGGCGGGCGGCATCATCGCGGTCGTGCTTGCCAACATCGTCGCCATCTTCCTGATGCGCGCCGTCGGCAAGAACCTGGACCGATAGGAGGAGACCATGGCTCGCACCGTTACCAGAGGAAGCAAGATCGGCTGGACCATCGCCGCCTGGGTCGTGGCGCTTCTGATCTTCTTTCCGATCCTCTATGCCTTCATCACCAGCCTGAAGACGGAGCCGGAGGCGATCGCCGGCTTCAGCCTGATCCCGTCGGGAACGTTCGAGAACTACGTCACGGTGCAGACGCAGCGCGACTACTTCAAGCCGTTCATGAACTCGGTGGTGCTGTCGATCGGCTCGACCATCCTGGCGCTGCTGTTCGCCATCCCCGCCGCCTGGTCGATGGCGTTCTCGCCGACCAAGCGGACGAAGGACATCCTGATGTGGATGCTGTCCACCAAGATGATGCCGGCGGTGGCGGTGCTGATCCCGATCTTCATCCTGTTCCGCAATTTCGGCCTGCTCGATACCCGTATCGGCCTGACGGTGATGCTGACGCTGATCAACCTGCCGATCGTCGTGTGGATGCTCTACACCTACTTCCGCGAGATCCCAGGCGAGATCCTGGAGGCGGCCCGCATGGACGGCGCCTCGCTGTGGAAGGAGATCGTCTACGTGCTGACGCCGATGGCGGTGCCGGGCATCGCCTCGACGCTGCTGCTCAACATCATCCTTGCCTGGAACGAGGCGTTCTGGACGATCCAGCTGACGACGACCAACGCGGCGCCGCTGACGGCCTTCATCGCCTCGTTCTCCAGCCCGCAGGGCCTGTTCTGGGCAAAACTCTCGGCGGCCTCGACCATGGCGATCGCGCCGATCCTGATCCTCGGCTGGTTCAGCCAGAAGCAACTCGTTCGCGGCCTCACCTTCGGCGCGGTTAAGTAAGGGCACGTCTCATGGGCAGCATTACCCTCAAGCAAGTGTCGAAGACCTTCGGCGAAGCCAAGGTCATCCCCTCCATCGACCTGGAGATCAACGACGGCGAGTTCGTCGTCTTCGTCGGCCCGTCCGGCTGCGGCAAGTCCACGTTGCTCCGCCTGATCGCCGGGCTGGAGGATGTCTCCGGCGGCCAGATCCTGATCGACGGCAAGGACGTCACCCGCAACGCCCCGGCCGAGCGCGGGCTCGCCATGGTGTTCCAGTCCTATGCGCTCTATCCGCACATGAGCGTGCGCAACAACATCGCCTTCCCGCTGAAGATGGCCAAGCTCGACAAGGCGGCGATCGACAAGAAGGTCGAGGATGCGGCACGGGTGCTGAACCTGACGGACTACCTGGAGCGCCGCCCCTCGCAGCTGTCCGGCGGCCAGCGCCAGCGCGTCGCCATCGGCCGGGCGATCGTGCGCGAGCCTTCGGCCTTCCTGTTCGACGAGCCGCTCTCCAACCTCGACGCCGCCCTGCGCGGCACGATGCGGCTGGAGATCAGCGAACTGCACAATACGCTGAAGACGACGATGATCTACGTGACCCACGACCAGGTCGAGGCCATGACCATGGCCGACAAGATCGTCGTGCTCAATCGCGGCAACATCGAGCAGGTCGGCTCGCCGCTCGATCTCTACCGCTCGCCGCGCAACCTGTTCGTCGCCGGCTTCATCGGCTCGCCGCGGATGAACTTCGTCAAGGGCGAGAACGCCAGGAGCCACGGCGCCCACACGATCGGCGTCCGCCCCGAGCATATCGACCTGTCGACCTCCGCCGGCGCCTGGCGCGGCACGGTGGGGGTCGCCGAACATCTCGGCTCCGACACCTTCCTGCACGTCAACGCCGACGGGATCGGGACGCTGACGGCGCGCGTCGGCGGCGACCTGCCCGTCCGCCACGGCGACCAGGTCTATCTGACCCCGCAGGAGGGCCGGATCCACCGCTTCGACGACAAGGGACTGGCGATCAGATGACCGGCATTTCGATGAAGAGACTGGAGGGAAAGAGCGCGCTGATCACCGGCTCGGCGCGCGGGATCGGCCGCGCCTTCGCCGAAGCCTATGTCCGCGAGGGCGCCCGGGTCGCGATCGCCGACATCAACATCGAGCGGGCGCGGCAGACCGCGGGCGAGATCGGCGCTGCCGCCTATGCGGTGCAGATGGACGTCACCAGCCAGCAATCGATCGACGACGCGGCCGGCGCCTGCGTGGCCGAGGCCGGCGGCATCGACATCCTCGTCAACAATGCGGCGCTGTTCGACCTGGCGCCGATCGTCGAGATCAGCCGCGACAGCTACGACCGGCTGTTCTCGATCAACGTCGCGGGCACGCTGTTCACCATGCAGGCGGTGGCCAAGCAGATGATCGCCCAGGGGCGCGGCGGCAAGATCATCAACATGGCGAGCCAGGCGGGGCGGCGCGGCGAGGCGCTCGTCGCCGTCTACTGCGCCACCAAGGCGGCCGTGATCAGCCTTACCCAGTCCGCCGGGCTGAACCTGATCAAGCACCGCATCAACGTCAACGCGATCGCGCCCGGCGTCGTCGACGGCGAGCACTGGGACGGCGTCGATGCCCTCTTCGCCAGGTACGAGAACCGGCCGCTCGGAGAGAAGAAGCGGCTGGTCGGGCAGGAGGTGCCGTTCGGCCGGATGGGGACTGCGGACGACCTGACCGGCATGGCGATCTTCCTCGCCTCGCCGGAGAGCGATTACGTCGTCGCGCAGACCTACAACGTCGACGGCGGCAACTGGATGAGCTGAGAGAGGCGGTGGCGCCGCAATGCGGCGGCCGACGCGATTGACAAGAGCCGGTGGCCGCGGATGGCGGGCGCCGGTGGAGACAAGCTTTGCGCCTGGCGCCCCGGATGCGGGCCGGGCCCGCGCGTGACCGGAAGGAAACGACCATGACCACCAAACTGTCGCTGGCAAACCTCGAAACGGTGAAGAAGACCGCCGGCGTGCCCTCCTATCCGCGCTCGGCGCTGAGGGCCGGCATCGTCCATTTCGGCGTCGGCAACTTCCACCGGGCGCACCAGGCGGTCTATCTCGACGACCTCTTCAATGCCGGCCGCGACCACGACTGGGCCATCATCGGCGCCGGCGTGCTGCCGTCCGACGAGGCGATGCGTGCGAAGCTGGCCGGCCAGGACTACCTGACGACGGTGGTCGAGCAGGACAACGACCGCACCGGCGCGCACGTGACCGGCGCGATGATCGACTATCTCAAGCCCGGCGACGTCGCGGCCATCGTCGCGCAGCTCGCCGATCCCGCCATCCGCATCGTCTCGCTGACGATCACCGAGGGCGGCTATTTCATCGACCCGGCCTCGGGTGTGTTCAATCCGGCCCATCCGGCGATCGTCGAGGACAGCGAGAACCCGGACAGCCCGAAGACCGTCTTCGGCCTGATCCTGGCCGGGCTGAAGGCGCGCCGGGACAAGGGCATCGCGCCGTTCACGGTCATGTCCTGCGACAACATTCCGGGCAACGGCGAGGTCACGCACGCCGCCGTGTCCGGTCTCGCCCGGCTTTCCGATCTCTCCTTCGCCGACTGGGTCGACGCCAACGTGGCCTTTCCGAACGGAATGGTGGACCGGATCACGCCGGCGACGGGGGCGCGCGAGATCGGGATCGTCGCCGGCGAATACGGCATCGACGACCAGTGGCCGGTGTTCTGCGAGGGGTTCAAGCAGTGGGTGCTGGAGGACAAGTTCCCGCAGGGACGGCCGGCGCTGGAGACGGTCGGCGTCCAGTTCGTGCCCGATGTCGCTCCCTACGAGCACATGAAGATCCGCATCCTCAACGGCGGCCACGCGGCGATCGCCTATCCGGCGGCCCTGCTCGACATCCATTTCGTCCACGAGGCGATGGAGGACGACGACATCCGCGCCTTCCTCGCCAAGCTGGAGAAGGAAGAGATCATCCCGGTGATCCCGCCGGTCCCGGATACCGACCTCGGCGACTACTTCACCCTGATCGAGAAGCGCTTTTCCAATCCGAAGATCGGCGACACGATCCCGCGGCTGGCGCAGGACGGCTCGAACCGGCAGCCGAAGTTCATCCTGCCGTCCACGGCCGACCGGCTGCGGCGCGGCGAGGACGTCGTCGGCCTGTCGCTGGTCTCGGCGCTCTGGTGCCGCTACTTCGCGGGAACCTCCGACAGCGGCAAGGCGATCGTCTTCAACGATGCGAGCGCCGAGCGGCTGCAGGCGGCGGCGCTGAAGGCCAAGGACGATCCGGCAGCCTTCCTTGCGCTTTCCGACATCTTCGGCGAGGTTGCGGCGTCCGAGCTGTTCCGCCGGCGATTCGCCAAGGCGCTTGCGACCTTGTGGGAGAAGGGCACGCGCGCGACGCTGCGGCTCTATCTCGACGACAAGCTGGCGGACTGAGGCCGCCCGGGCACGCACTTGCATGCCGCAGTCCGCGGCCGGATTTGGATTGGAGACGATGGCGGCAGGTCCGATCGAGCTGGTGATCTTCGATTGCGACGGCGTGCTGGTCGATAGCGAGCCGATCTCGCTGGCCGTCCTCGTCGAGGCCCTGGACGGCGCAGGCGTCAGCATGGATGCGGACGAGGCTGCCGACCGGTTTCTCGGCAAGAGCCTGAAGACCATGTCGGAGATCCTGCACGAGGACTACGGGCTCGCCGTCGACGATCACTTCCTGGAGGGCATGCGCAAGCGGCTCTATGCGCGCTTCCGCGAGGAGCTGCAGCCGATCGAAAGCATCCGCCAGGTCGTCGAGGCGCTGCCGGTCTCCGTCTGCGTCGCCTCCTCCAGCCAGCCCGAGCGCATCCGCCTGTCTTTGTCGGTGACCGGCCTGATCGACTGCTTCGAGCCGAACATCTTCTCCGCCAGCATGGTGCCGAACGGAAAACCGGCGCCGGACCTGTTCCTGCATGCGAGCGGCGCCATGGGGGTGGCACCCCGGGCCTGCGTCGTGGTCGAGGACAGCCCGGCCGGGGTGATGGCCGCGCAGGCGGCAGGCATGCGCGTCTGCGCCTTTGCCGGCGGAACGCATGCCAGGAACCCTCGTCATCGCGAGTCGCTCGCCCGCCTGAACCCGGACATCCTGTTTGACGACATGCGTGAATTGCTCCAGTTTGTCGGCAATAAATGGCCGACGGGAACATGATTTCATGCGCGATCTGATCGTTGCGGTCGACATCGGGACTGGAAGTGCCCGTGCCGGTGTTTTCGATCGAAGCGGCACCCTGCTTGCGCGTGCCGAGCGGGCGATCGCGATGAACCGGCCGCGGGAAAATTTCGCCGAACACGATTCCGAAGACATCTGGAACGCCGTCTGCATTTCGGTGCGGGCGGCCTGCGAGGCGGCCGGCGTGAGTGCGGAACGGGTGGCGGCGCTCGGTTTCGACGCGACCTGCTCGCTTGTCGTGCGCGATCACGATGCCGGCCAGCTTGCCGTCTCCGGCGGCGAGGATCCGCGCTGGGACACGATCGTCTGGCTCGACCATCGCGCGCTCGCGGAAGCTGATTTCTGCACCGCCACACAGCATCCGGTGCTCGACCACTCCGGCAAGGTGATGTCGCCGGAAATGCAGATGCCGAAGCTGATGTGGCTCAGGCGCCATCAGCCGGAGCAGTGGGCGAAGGCATCCTATTTCTTCGACCTCGCCGACTTCATGACATGGAAGGCGACCGGTTCGACGGGCCGCTCGCGGTGCACGATCACGGCGAAGTGGAACTATCTGGCGCACGAGCAGGACGGCTGGCGGGAGGACTTCCTCGAGCGGATCGGGCTGCCGGACCTGCGCCAGCGCGGATCGCTGCCGGACGAGACGGTGCCGGTCGGAGCGCCGATCGGGCAGCTCAGCGCACGGGCGGCGGCCGACCTCGGGCTCGACACCGGCTGCGTCGTCAGCGCGGGCATGATCGATGCCTATGCCGGCGCGCTCGGCGTGCTCGGCCAGTTCGCCGGCGAGCCACGGGCGCTGGAGCGGCAACTGGCGCTGATCGGCGGCACCTCCAGCTGCGTCGTCGCCTTCTCGCGCGAGAAGAAGTTCGGCTTTGGCATGTGGGGCCCGTACTACGAGGCGGTCCTGCCCGGGCACTGGCTGGTAGAGGGCGGCCAGTCGGCGACCGGCGCCCTGCTCGACCATATCGTGCGGCTGCACAGCGCCGGCGGCGATCCGACGCCCGCCACCCACCAGCGCATCGTCACACGCGTCCGCGAATTGCGGGCGATCGAGGGCGACGAGTTCGCCGGACGGCTGCACGTCCTGCCGGACTTCCACGGCAACCGCTCGCCGCTCGCCGACCCGCACGGGCTCGGCGTCATCAGCGGCCTGTCGCTGGACGCGACGTTCGACAGCCTGTGTCGGCTCTACTGGAAGACCTGCGTCGCCATCGTGCTCGGCATCCGCCACGTCATCGACAAGCTCGGCGAATGCGGCTACGCGCTGGAGACGCTGCACGTGACCGGCGGGCACCTGCACAATCCGCTGCTGATGGAACTCTATCGCGACGTGACCGGCTGCCGCGTCGTGGTGCCGAAGACGAGCGACGCGGTGCTGCTCGGAACGGCGATGGCGGCCTCGGTCGCAGGCGGTCTCCATGCGGATATCGCCGCGGCCGGCAAGGGCATGCACCCGGGCGGGGAGGAGCTCCATTCCGATCCGGCCAGGCGCGCGCTCTATGATCGCGAATATCGCCGTTTCCTGGCACTCTACCGCCACCGCGACGAGCTGGAAAAAATCGTCTGACGTCTCGAAAAAAATCTTGATCGCCGCGGAACCTTTTCCGTGTGGCGGTGTTTCTACCACGTCACCGGCATGCGCATTCCCCCAGTGCGAGGCCCTCGAAAGCCGGTGAAATAGCCGCTCGCCGTGTCCCCTCCGGCCTGCGGGAATTTAGGCAGCCAGCGCCCCCCGCGCTGGCTGCTTTATTTTGGGCCGGTTACAGAGCCCATCGGAAACAAAAAAGAGGACGAGGCGTGAACCTCGTCCCCAAGGGGTGCTGCAATGGATGGGGGATATCAGGCGGCCGCCGCCTGGGCCTGGTTGGTCATCAGCGCCTGGTTGATCAGGACCTTCACGGTGTCGGGATGGAAGGGCTTGCTGACCAGATAGGCGGGCTCCGGGCGCTCGCCGGTCAGAAGCTTTTCCGGATAGGCGGTGATGAAGATGACCGGCAGCTGGGTGCGGGCGAGAATGGAGGTGACGGCGTCGATGCCGGAGCTGCCGTCGGCAAGCTTGACGTCGGCGAGGATGAGACCGGGCTTCGTGTCGCCCCACAGTTTCTCCGCCTCGGCCTGCGTGCGCGCGATGCCGGTGACGTGGTGGCCCATGTTGCTGACCATGTCGGCCAGGTCCATGGCGATCAGCGGTTCGTCCTCGATGATCATGATGCCGGTTTCGCTCTGGGCCGCGATCTCGCGGAAGGCGGTGTCGAGCAGCGCGCACACCTCGGCCTCGTCGGTCTCCAGGATCTCGGCGGCCTGCGTGGTCGGGAAGCTCTCCATCGTCACGAGCAGCAGGGCCTGGCGGACGCGCGGCGGCACCGCGCCGAGATCGACGGGCGCGCCGACGCCCGGGCGGATCGAAACGGAATCGCTGATGGAGATGGGCAGGGAGGAGATCATCCGCGACAGCAGCCGGAACAGGCACTGGCGATCGTCGTCGACATTGGCAAAGACGGCGGGATCCATCAGGATGGCTTCGAGCGTGGCGGCGACATAGGCGTCACCCGAAGTCTGCGTGCCGGTGAGCGCGCGGGCGTAGCGACGCAGGTGCGGCAGATGAGGCGTAATGCGGTCGGAAATCGGCATCGGATGCTCCCCTGTGATGCGAACGGCTGAACTGCCGGTTGACCAGAGAACGGGTGCGCCCAAATTTGGTTCCGTGCGCCGGAACCTTTTTCGTCACGCCGCATTCTAGATGTCGAATTCCCTTGTGGGGGACAACGGAAGCATTTTGAAAGTCAGAGATGTGAAACAACAGCAACGACCAGAATTTCCGATGACGTCAGAAGGGGCCGAAGGGCAGATCGCGAGCCGTCTGCGCGCGTTCTACCTGTCCGTCCAGGAAGAACCTATTCCGCAGAAATTTCTCGATCTCCTCGAAAAACTGGATCTCGCCGAACAGCGGGAAATGGGTATCGTCGAACAGCGCCAGGAAATGCAGTTGGGGAGTGACGATCGGTGAGCGCAACGGAACCGACCAACACTTTCAAGCGCGAATTGCTCTCCATCCTTCCCAGCCTGAGAGCCTTCGCCATCTCGCTCGTCGGCCGCCATCACGAGGCGGACGATCTGGTCCAGGACACCATCATGAAGGCCTGGGCCAAGCAGGACCAGTTCGAAATGGGCACCAACATGAAGGCGTGGCTGTTCACGATCCTTCGCAACGAACTCTACAGCAAGCTGCGGAAGCGCGGGCGCGAGGTCCAGGACAGCGACGGCGTGCTGACGGCCAACCTCGCCCAGCATCCGGCGCAGTACGGCAAGC
Organism: Mycoplana sp. MJR14; assembly: GCF_029210525.1. Taxonomy (NCBI): domain Bacteria; kingdom Pseudomonadati; phylum Pseudomonadota; class Alphaproteobacteria; order Hyphomicrobiales; family Rhizobiaceae; genus Mycoplana; species Mycoplana sp. MJR14. The sequence goes on along the minus strand of NZ_JARGEO010000005.1, from coordinate 54,553 downwards.
TCGACATGCAGGACTTCCGGCGCGCGCTGGAACAGCTTCCGGACGAACAGAGGGAGGCGATCATCCTTGTCGGGGCGTCCGGCTTCTCCTATGAGGAGGCGGCTGAAATCAGCGGTTGCGCCCTGGGGACGATCAAGAGCCGGGTCAACCGTGCGCGGCAGAAGCTGCAGGAGATCCTGCAGATCACCAACGAGGGCGAATTCGGTCCGGATGCGGTTTCGGCGCCGCTGACGTCCCGGGCCTTCGTATCATAAAGGGGCGACGACGCCTGTCCGGTGCTGACAGGTGAGGGGCAGGTTTCGGAGAGTGGTCATGCAAGGTCTCAGCATGGAGCGAAGGCACGCGGGATCACCGTCCGCGTGGCCCACGGGCTCGTCATGAACAGTCGGACCTCGTCCGTGCCGGTGGCCGTCGCCGCCGCCCTTGCCTCTCCGGCGCGGCTGGAGGCGGTGGGGGCGACGTTGCCCGCCTATGCCGGCCCGGACGCGGACTTCACCGATATCGCCGATCTCGCCGCCGGACTGTTCTCCGCGCCGATCGCGCTCGTCACCCTGATCGGCGACACGACGCAATGGTTCCTGGCCCGCAAGGGCCTGAGCGAGGTGGGCACCAGTGCGGCCGATAGCTTCTGCGCGCGGCTGCTGACCGAGGGCGGCGCGCCCGTCGTCGTGCCCGACGCCACCGCCGACCCCAGGTTCGCCGGCCTGCCCAACGTCACCGGCGCGCCCTTCGTGCGCTTCTACGCCGGCGCCGCCATCATCCATGCCGGCCAGCCGATCGGCAGCGTCTGCGTCCTGGACGTCGCGCCCCGTGCCGGGGCCAGCGATGAGGCGCTGCTGCACCTGCAGCAGCTCGCCAAGCTGGCCGGCTCGCTTCTGCTTCTCAAGGAGGAGGCGCGCCGCCGGGCGCTCGCCAACGCGGCGATCGCGCGCGAGGAGCAGCGGCACGCCGAGGCGCTCGACGCCGCCAATGTCGGAAGCTGGCTGTGGGACATCAGGACCGGCACGGTGGTCGGCAATGCGCCGCTCCTGCGCATGCTGGACATCAAGCGCGGTGACGGCCTGACGGCGCGCCGGATGTTCCAGGCAATCCACGCCACCGACAGGTCCGCGACGATCGACAAGCTGCGCAATGCGCTGGAGACCGGCGGCGAATATGACGGCATGTTCCGGGCGGGATCGTCCGGGCGCTGGCTTCTCGGCCGCGGCCGCGTGCATGAATGGGACGCGGACGGCAAGCCGCACATGTTCCTCGGCGTCACCCTCGACGTCACCGAGGGACAGATCGCCTCGGAGCGGATGCGGCTGTTGCTGCGCGAACTCAACCACAGGGTCAAGAATACGCTCGCGATGCTGCAGTCGCTGGCGCGCCAGACGCTGCGGCAGACCAAGGATCCGGAGGCCTTCATGGAGGCCTTCGCCGGGCGGCTGCAGTCGATCTCCGAGGCGCACGGGCTTCTCAGCGATCAGGAATGGGGCACGATCCGGCTGACCGCCCTGTTGCAGGCGCAGCTGCGCCCCGTCGTCGACGACTTCGAACGACAGGTGGAGATCCACAAGGACGAGGTCCAGCTCCGCCCCGACCAGTCGATCGGGCTCGGTCTCGTGCTGCACGAGCTCGCGACGAACGCGCGTCGCTTCGGCGCGCTGTCGGTTCCCGGCGGCAAGCTGGTGATCACCGCCCGGGTGCTGGAGGAAGACGGCCAGTCGGTCCTGCACATGACCTGGCACGAAAAGGGCGGGCCGCCCGTCGAGCCGCCGCAGCGCCGGGGCTTCGGTCTGATCCTGATCGAGCGGAGCCTCGACAAGGTGCTGGGCAGCGACGTCCATCTCGAGTTCCTGCCCAGCGGCCTCACCGCCATCATCAGGCTGCCGCTCGACCAGGCCTGAGGCGGTCGACCGGCGCGGCTCGCGGCGCTGCGGTCCGACCGGCCGCGATGCATCGGCCCGGACTTCGGGCGCTGCGGGCAGGTCGTGCCGGTCGTTTCAAGTTTCCGGAAGAAGGAGGATCAGTCGTCGCGCTTGCGCTTGCCCGGGCGCAGCAGCAGCGCCAGCGCGACGCCGAGTGCCGCGGTTGCAAGCGGGTTGCGGGCGGCGGAACCGGCCGCCACCGCGGCGAGCTGGGTGCGGGCGCGCATCTGCTCGCGCCGCCGCCGGCGCAGCCTGGCGTCGCGGTTGTTCAGGTAGAGAAGGACGGCGATCAGCACCAGCGCCAGCGTCGCCACCCCGCCGGCGAGCCCGAGGAGGGCGGGGACCGTGCCGTAGCGCTCGGCGAGGGTGACCGAAAGGGCAGCGACCGCCAGCACATAGGCGGTCAGGAGAAGCAGGCCGGCGATGCCGGCAAAGATGGCGTTGCGCTTCGAGCGCTGCAGGGTTTCCTCAATCCTGTCCTCGACCCGGAAGAGCATGTTCTGGGCGAGGGCGGCGACGATCGACAACATGAATTCCCGCTCCTGGATGTGATTTCAGACGGCCCCCGGCGGCTCTCCGGTTCCTGGCGCATCCTGCCTGTCTTGCCTTGCCGGCCACTGCGAGCCCGCGATCATTTCGGGCTCCTTGTGTTCCGACCGCCGCCGGTTTTCGCGGCGACGGAAACGGCACGCGCATCCGACAGGCAATCGTCCCCAATAGGCTGATGTCAGCGCCGCAGGATGGCGGCGATGACGAAGCCGGCGAGCGCGGCGGCGCCGAGCGTGGCAAAGGGGTGGTCCTTGACGGTGCGGCGCACCTCGCGGCCGGTATCCTTGTAGCGGGCGGTCAGCTCGGCCAGAATTTCCTCGCCGCTTGCGATCAGCTCCTCGAGGCTGTCGGAGGCGTCGGAACCGGCCTGGCGCGCATTCCTGCGGAACATCGAGAAGCGGTCGCGGGCGCTTTCCGTCCCGTCGGCGACGTCCTGCGCCACGAGCTTGGCCAGCGACGAGATCTGATCGCGCAGCTCGGCGATCTGGTCCTCGATCGTTGCAGCTGTCTCGGAAACCGTGCGGTCCTTGCCGCGGGAGAACATTCCGGATGCCATTACACCCTCCTTTGCCTGTTCGAACGCAAAACTAAAGTTGTGCCGGCACAACGTCGACGGCCCGGAAAGGTTCCCCCGGTGACTGGCGAGAGAGGGGGCCTACAGAACGGCCGTCTGCGGCAGAATGAACGGAGTTCCCGCGGCAGGCAAGCCGCTGACGCGCATGCGGCAGCCGAAGACCTCTTCCATCGCCGCGTCGGTGAGGACGTCCGCCGGCGCACCCGCGGCGATCGCCTTGCCCTTCTTCATCATCACCATGTGGTCGGCGAACATCGCCGTCAGGTTGAGGTCGTGCATGACCGCGATCACGCCGCCGCCGCGCAGGCAATAGTTGCGGGCGAGCTGCATGATCGTCAGCTGGTGGCGGATGTCGAGGCTGGAGACGGGCTCGTCGAGCATCAGGAAGCACGGCCTGCCGTCGAGGACGGGGTCCCAGATCTGCGTCAGGACGCGCGCGAGCTGGACGCGCTGCTGCTCGCCGCCGGAAAGCTCCTGGTAGAAGCGGCCCTCGAAGCCCTCCAGGTCGACGGCGGCGAGCGCGGCGGCAGCGATCGCCTGCGCATGCGCGGCGTCGTTGTTCAGCCCGGTCGAAAGCCCCATGCGCACGATTTCGCGAACGGTGAAGGGGAAGGTGATGGTCGTCGACTGCGGCAGCACGGCGCGGCGCACGGCGAGCTGCCAGGGCTCGAGTTTGCGCATGTCGTCACCGTTGATCGTCAGCTCGCCGCTGCTGGCGATCTCGCCGGAGATCGCCTTCATCGTCGTGGTCTTGCCGCTGCCGTTCGGGCCGACGATCGCCGTCACCTGGCCGGCCTTCGCCGTGAGCGACAGCGCATCGACGATCAGCTTGCCGGCAAGGCGGACGGAGAGGTTCTTGGCGCAGATCATGTCGGTTCCGAATGCGTTTGTTCGCCCGCCGCCGTCACAGGCCGGTGGATGCGCGGTGCCGCAGCAGCACCCAGAGGAAGAACGGCGCGCCCGCGAGCGCGGTGACGATGCCGATCGGCAGCTCGGCCGGTGCGACGATGGTGCGGGCGAACATGTCGGCGGCCAGAAGCAGGATGCCGCCGAGGAGGGCCGAGGCGGGCAGCAGGTAGCGGTGGTCGGGACCGATGACCATGCGCAGCACATGCGGGACGACGATGCCGACGAAGGCGATGCCGCCGCTGACGGCGACGGCGGCGCCGATCGCCGCGGCCACGCTGACGACGGCGATGTTCTTCAGCTTCTGGACCTTCACGCCCATGTGGAAGGCGGTTGCCTCGCCGAGCGTGATCGCATTCAGGCCGCGGGCCAGGAACGGCAGGACCGAGAGCGACAGCAGGATGATCGGGCCGGCGGTGACGACCTTCGGCCAGGTCGCGCCGGCCAGCGAGCCGAGGCTCCAGAAGGTGACGTCGCGCAGCTGGCGGTCGTCGGCCACGTAGATCAGCACGCCCGTGACGGCATTCGCCAGGGCGGCGATCGCCAGGCCGGCCAGAAGCATGGTCGCAATCGAGGTCTGGCCGTGGCGCGTGGCGATCCGGTAGAGCAGAAGCGTCGCGACCAGACCGCCGGTGAAGGCGGCCAGCGGCAGCGCAAAGGCGCCTATGAGGCCGAGGAACACGGCCGGCAGCGCCCCGCCGAGCACGATCATCAGCACGGCGCCGAGGGCGGCGCCCGAGGAAATGCCGATCAGGCCCGGATCCGCCAGCGGATTGCGGAAAAGGCCCTGCATGACCACGCCCGACACCGCCAGCGCCGCCCCGATCACGAGCCCGAGCAACGCGCGCGGCAGGCGAATATCGATCACGATGATGTGGTCGCGCTGGCTGAGCACGGAGGAGGGCTCGCCGCTGACGAGCGACAGGGCGACATCGACCACCGAGGCATCCGAGGCGCCGGTCGCCGTCGACAGCAGGAGGACGAGGACCGTCAGAACGGCCAGTGCCGCGATGACGAGCCGGGCGAGGCCGGTGCGATCACCCTCGGCACCGAGGCGCAGCCGGTGACCAATCATGCCCCGGGCTCCCGACCTTGCTGCGTCACTGAGAGACATTGGCCTTGCCATACAGCCGGTCGTTGAGGTCGCGGATCGCCGATGCGGTGCGCGGACCGAAACCGAGGAGCTGGAGGCCGTTCATGCGGATGACGGACTTCGTGGCCGCCGCCGGCGTCAGCGCGATGGCCGGGTGGGCCAGAAGCTGCTCGTCGCTGTCGTCGTGGCCGCCGCGCGCCATCACCATGATCGCGTCGGGCTTGGCCTCGACGATCGCCTCGTCCGACATCGCCTTGTATCCGGGGAAGGCCGCGTCGGTCGCATTGACGGCGCCGGCGAGCCTGAGGATGCCGTCGGCGGCGGTGTGGGCGCCTGCCGCCATGATCTTTCCGTCCTGGAAACTCAGGATGAAGAGCACGCGCTTGCGCTCGCCTTCGGGGCGCCTGGCGGCGTCGGCGACGGCCTTGTCGAGATCGGCGCCGACCGTGTCGGCAAGCGCCTGCGCCTTGTCGGGAACGCCGAGGAAATCGCCGACGACGGCGATCTTGTTGAGGATCGCGGCGCGGTCGTAGCCCTCGGGCACGGTGGTGAAGGGTACGCCCGCGTTCTTCAGCACCGCCAGCGCATCCGGCGGGCCGCTCCCCTCGATGGCCAGGATCGCGCTCGGATCGACGCCGAGGACGCCTTCGGGCGACAGGGCGCGCATGTAACCGACGTCCGGCAGGCTCATCGCGGCTTCGGGATAGGTGCTGGTGGAATCGCGCGCGATCAGGCGGCGCTCCTCGCCGAGCGCATAGACGATCTCGGTCAGGGCGCCGCCGATCACGACGATGCGTGCGGTGTCGGCCTTCTGCGTCTCCTGCGCGGCGGCGGGGGAAACGAGGCCCATTGAGCCCGTCACCGCCGACAAGGCGGAGGGCAGGGCGAGGGCCAGGGCCGTCAGGGCGAGCGCCGCACGGCGCGGTGTCCGGAAGAAGTGGGAGCGCTTCATGTGCGTTTCCTCAAGCTGCGACGCTGGCGTTGACCCGCGGCAGGCCGTCGAGGATGTCGCGCCATGCCGCGAGCTCGACATTGCCTTCCTTCCGCTTGCCGAAGAACTGGATGATCATCTCGCCCTTGGCATCGTAGGCCTCCAGCGAGGTGACATGGCCGTCCTTGGTCGGCTTGCGCACGACCCAGCATTCCGAAATGTGATCCTGGCGCAGGTGGAGATGGAAGGTCGGATCCATCACGTTGATCCAGGGTCCCATCGGCTCGACCCTGCTGACGGTGCCGGTGTGGATCTGGATCGTGCCGCTGTTGCCGACGAAGCACATGATCTGCGTGCCTTTCTCGGCCGCGGCCCGCAGCATGAACTCGGCCGCATTGCCGGCGACCTGCCAGGCATAGTCCTCGCCGACGCTGCGGACGGCGTCGCGCCGGCCGATCTTGAGCTTCTTCAGCATGCCGAAGAACTGGTGCGTATCGGTCATCTCGCTCCAGTTCTGGCGCAGGACCGGGACATCGACGGGGCCGGTCTCCTCCTTCTCCGACGCCGCAGGGGTTGCCGCGACGAATTCCTGCGACTGGTCTTCCAGGCGGAACGCGTCGACGAGCTCGAGATAGGCGTCGAGGTTGGAGGCGGGCCGCAGGTGGATCTTCTGGACGGCGTTTCCGGCGGCGTCGAAATATTGCAGGCTGCGGCGGATGTCGTTGCCCTCGCCCTTGCTCACCGCAAAGCCGTGCGCCCACATCTGCGGGAAGATGCGGAGGTCGACGTTTTCGCCGAGCACGATCGAGGCATACTGGCCGGTCGTCACGTTCTCGTAGACACCGATCTTCTCGTGCACGGCGCTGTCGTTGCGGGTCAGCACCATTACCTCTCCGAGCAGCGGCGCCCGTTCCAGCAGGCGGTTGGCGCTGCTGTCGATGCGGACGGCCGTCAAGCCCACTTCGGCCGCAATGAGCGCGGCTTCGGAAATCCCGAGCTGGACTGCGACGTCACGCTCGCGCAGCTTGGGGTTTTCAGCCCGGTATGCGCGGATCTCGGAAGGAGTGGGGGGCTGCTTTTCCGTCATGGCGTCTGCCTGCTCGAAGTCCGGTTGCTCAAAATCTTCGAACCCCTGCGCAGCGCCGGACGCGGTGCCGATCTCGGCGGAAACCCGGCGCCACTGTCACGCAAGAAATTTGCGAGCATTCACAGGGGATTGAACGTCGTTTTCGTTAAACTTTCTTGACTTTCATAGTCATATTTATTTATGGACGCAATACCGGATCGGCCTCTGGTTGAAATGCGCCATGCAATCCACAATTGCTTCATTGTGGCGGTGCATGTCCGGGTTTTGATTTTGTCGAACAGTCGAGGCACCCCGATGATCCGAACTGCAGCCCTGTCCGTGATGGCCCTGGCCCTGTCTGCCGCAAGCACGTGGTCGCAGGATGCCCAGCCGGCGAAGGGCCTGCAGGTGGAGCTGAATGCGGTGGCGCCGTCCGAGCGCGGTTGCGTCTTCACCTTCGTCGTCGGCAACGGGATGGAGAAGAACGTGGCGCGCGCCAAGTTCGAATTCGTGCTCTTCAACGGGACGGGAACGGTCGAGCGGATGATCGTGCTCGATTTCCGCGACCTGCCGCAGGGCAAGACGAAGGTGCGGCAGTTCGATCTGCCCGGCACGCAATGCGACAACGTCAAGCGGGTCCTGATCAACGATTCCCCCGTCTGCGAGGGCGAGGGCATTGCCGCCGGTGCCTGCATGAGCGGGATCGTCACGCGCAGCAACACGCCGGTCGGGTTCGAAGGATAAGCCGGCGCCCGCGCTGTCTGTTGGATCGAGTTTGGAGTGAAGGTGTAGCCATGGCCGGCAACAAGACAATCTGGGGCGCGGCGATCGTCCTGTCGCTGATCACCCATGCGGGTGCGGCGGCGATCCTGACGCTCGCGCCCGAGCCGGAACCGGACGTGGCGCAGGTCGCAGGCGGCAGCGTCGTCGCCGAAGTGGCGATGCTCGGAAACAATGCCTTCGATGCGATCGAATCGGGTTCGCCGGAGGAGATCCAGCCGACCGAGGAGATGGAGCCGGAGACCGTCGAGCCGCTGACCCAGCCGGTGACCGAGATCATGCCGCAGGAGGTCGTGCCCGACGAGGTCGCGCCGAGCGAGGTCGCGCCGACGCCGGAGGCGGAAGAGTTCGTTCCCGAGATGAGCGAAGCCGTCGAGATCCAGGGCGCCGAGGTCGAGATCGCCGCCATACCGGTTCCCGACATCCGGCCGGAGATCGTGGAAAAGCCGCCGCAGGCGATCGAGCCGCTTAAAAAGAAGGCGGAAAAGCCGGTCGAGAAGAAGCCCGAGAAGAAGAAGGCGAAGAAGGCCGGCAACGAGGGCAACAGCCCGAAGGCGGCAACGCGCGGCGTGGCCACCGGATCCACCGGGGTGACCACGTCTTCGCCCGGCGGCCAGAAGAAGGGGAGTGCCACGGCCGGAAACGCCGCGGTCAGCAACTATCCGGGCAAGGTCCACAGCAAGATCAATCGATCCAAGCGGAGCGCGAAGGGCCGGGGCGTCGTCACCGTCGCCTTTGTCGTCACCGCCTCGGGCGAGGCCACCAGCATTCGCATCGCCAGGAGTTCCGGCGAACCGAACATCGACCAGGCGGCGCTCGACGCCGTCCGTCGCGCCTCACCGTTCCCGGAGATCCCGGCGGAAGCCGGCCGCTCTTCCTGGTCCTTCAACGTCCCGATCACCTTCAAGCGATAGGCGCACCGGCCCGCAGCCCCGCGCCGGGTGCCGGTCGGTCCGCTCTTGCCGCGACCATTCCGCCGGGCTTCCTGGTGCGACTTGCGGTTGGTCAAAAAAGATGATGAAATTTATCATGTTTATACTTTACTCCAGAAATCATGTTTTGTAGGGTCGCGCCAATCGAAACGGGCAGGTTGGCCCAGAGCGCGAGGAGTGACGCATGCAGGCAGGCAAGGACGGCCAGCGCGAGCAGGTGCTGAGGGCGATGGTGACGGCGCGTGACGCCCGGATCGCCGCCCTGGAAAAAGAGGTCGCCGCATTGAAGGCCCGCCTTGCGTCCGCATCGGCCCATGCCGGCGAGAGCAAGGCGCAACCGGCTCGTCCCGCAGCCCCCGAAGCGCGGCCGCAGCGGACCGTCGAGGTGACCCGGGTGAAGCGGCGGACGATCGAGATCGACCGCAGGACCGCTGCCGAAAAGCAGGGCCAGCCGGCGGACGGTGCCGACGGCGACGGCGATGCCACGGCCAAGGCGGCGCTCGAAGGCCGCAACTTTCTCTATGTCGGCGGCCGCGACTGCCAGGTCGCGCATCTGCGCCAGATCGCCAGCGCGTTCGGCGCCAACCTCATCCATCACGACGGCGGCCTTCGCGAGGCGGTCTCGCGAATCGACAACGTGCTTCCCTCGGTCGACTGTGTGTTCTGCCCGATCGACTGCATCAGCCATGATGCGTGTCTCAGGGTGAAGACGGGCTGCAAGAAGTGGGAAAAGGCCTTCGTGCCGCTGCGCAACGGCAGCAAGTCCAGCTTCGAGCGGGCCCTGCAGAGCCTCAGCGAAGGAAATCCGGTGCAATGAGCAGTGACAAGCCTGACGGCTTCATGATGATCGGCCTGCACAAGCTGGCCGCGCAGAACGGGGACGGGCTCATCCCCGAGCTCTATGCGCTCTTGACGCGCGAGGCGCGGATGCAGGCGGAGAACCCGAACGTCTCCATCTTTCCGGTGTGGGAGGCGCGCTCGCCTGCGCGCGCCATGCCGTTCGAGGCGGCTGAGAGGACGCCGGCCGGCGCCGGCGACAATGTCATCGCCTTCCCGCAGCGCGCGGCCCGGCCCCACCGGCGGCAGGGCTCCGCCTGAAGCGGGCGGCGCGGCACGCCTGATCCGGCGGATGGTTTGGTCCCAAGCGCGTGCCAGCACACGGCTGATCCGGCGACGCTGACAGCCGCCGGCATCGCAGCCCCGGCGCGCTTCGAGCGCCCGGCGTCCGTCGCGGGCTCGGGTGCTGCGGCAATCGATCCGGTTTCGCCCGCGCCAGCTTCGGGCGCGCTGTTCAGGCCCAGTTTATCAAGCCCGGTTTTCAGGCCCATGTTTTCGGGCCCGTGTTTTCCGGCCCGTCACTTCATTCCCTCTTGCTCAGATCGCGCGCGGCCTCAGCAGGCTGCCGAGAGCGACGGCGAGCCAGCCGGCCATCATCAGGGTGCCGCCGGTAGGCGCGGACATGGGGAACAATCCGTGTCCCAGCATGTGGCGCATCGTCAGGTCGCCGGCAAACAGAAGCGTGCCGGCGATCAGGAGGAGCGCGGCGAGCGGGGCGGTGCGCAGGCTCGGCCAGGCGGCATAGAGCGCCAGCAGGGCAGGGGCATGCGCGAGGCACATGGCCGAGGCGCCGCCCATCAGCCGTGGATCGCCGCTCGCATGCGAGGCGATGGCGGCGCTGACGACGCCGGCGAAGCCGAACAGGCCGGCCGTGAACAGCGTTGCGCGGCGTGCGGTCGAGACCGTCATCGACCATCCTCCTCGTCCTGGTTGACCATATGCTCGGCAAGCCTCGTCACCGGCGCCAGCAGGACCGCACGCAGTTGCGGGCCCGGAACCGTCTCCTCCAGCGCCTGCGTGAAGCAGAGGAGCCAGCCGTCGCGTTCGGCGGCGCCGATCGGGGCCACGAAATGCCGCCGGCGCAGCATCGGATGCCCGCGCTTTTCGGTATAGAGCGGCGGACCGCCGAGCCAACCGCTCAGATATTCGAAGAGCTTCTCCTCGCTGCCCGAAAGATCCGCGGGGTGGATGGCCCGGCAGGCGGCCGCCTCCGGCAGCGTGTCCATCAGCGCGTAGAAGCGTCGTGTCAGCGCGCGCACGCCCGCCTCGCCGCCCACCGCCTCGTAGAGGGTGATCGCCCCTTCGCTCTGTCCGTCCTGCACCTGCAAGCCTCGCCCGGTTTCGCCTGCGTCACAGATAGTTCACGACAGGGAAGGGGGCAACGGCATCACGCGTCCTGTGACATCGGATCGCGGGGCGTTGTCCCAGGTAGGACGCCGGTCGGGGTTCTGGATGTGGCGCGAGGCGGGACGCCGGAGCGGTGCGGGGCTGGGCGTGGTCTCCTGCCACTGGCGGGACTGCCGCCGGAAGCCGGCGAGCGCCGAATTGATTCCGCGGCTTTGCCGTTTCGGCGCTCTCTGCTCTTGCAATAAAACCGTCCAGACGGTATGTTTATCTCATGAGCACCGCACACAAGCGCAAGAAGGACCCGCACGCCGTCCGCCAGCAACTGCTGGAGGTCGCGGCCGATCTGTGCGTCGAAAAGGGTGCGGCCGGCCTGACGCTCGATGCCGTCGCCGCCGCTGCCGGCGTCAGCAAGGGCGGTCTGCTGCATCATTTTCCGAGCAAGGCGGAGCTCCTGTTCGGGCTGCTGGACGACCTGATCGCCCGCATGGATGCCGCGATCGACGCGGCGATGCGCGCCGATCCGGAACCGCACGGCCGCTTCACCCGGGCCTATGTCGCCGTCACGTTCGGCACGGACGCACAGGCGGAAGAGGCGCGCTGGAAGGCCATGACCATGCCGCTCCTGACCGAGCCCGCCCTGCGCGCGCGCTGGCGGGAATGGGTGGCGCTGCAGGCCGAGCTCAATGTCGGCACCGATTCCTCGCTCGATTGCGTGCTGGCGCGCTTTGCCCTCGACGGGCTGTGGCTGGCTTCCGTCCTCGAGAGCCATCCGATGGATCCGGGGCAGGCGCTGGCGATGAAGCAGCGCCTGTTCGATCTGTCCCGAGGCTGACCCCTCTCATCCCGAAACCCGATCTCTCTCCTTGCGGAGCCTGTCATGAACCTCGCCGTCGTCTATTCCGTCCTGGTGGTCGCCATCCTTTTCGAGGTGCTCGGCACGTCGGCGATGCAGGCGGCCCAGCATTTCACGCGGCTCGGGCCGACGCTGGTCATGGTGGTCTGCTATGCGGTCGCCTTCTATTTCCTGTCGTGGAGCCTGAGCTACGTCCCGGTCGGCATCGCCTATGCCATCTGGAGCGGCCTCGGCATCGTGCTGATCTCAATGGTCGGCTATCTCGTGTTCGGCCAGACGCTCGACCTCGCAGCGCTGGTCGGGCTCGGGCTGATCATCGCCGGAGTCCTGGTGCTGAACCTGTTCTCGAAATCCGCCTTCCACTGACGGCCTCATCGCCTTTTGGGGCTTGCCAAGCGCGCAAACCGCTTTAAAACAAGAGCTCAAACCGCTTTGGATTGACGATTGGAAGACCGGGAGGTGTCGAGATGACGATACGCGCCATCGTTTGGGGCGAGAACATCCACGAGCAGACGAACGAGGTGGTCCGCTCGATCTACCCGGACGGCATGCACACTGTCATCGCCGCCGCCCTCAACGTCGATCCGGCGATCCGGGCGACGACGGCGACGCTGCAGGAGGCCGAGCACGGCCTGCCGGCGGCGCGGCTGGCGGAGACGGACGTGCTGCTCTGGTGGGGCCACAAGGACCATGGCGCGGTCTCCGACGCGGTCGTCGAGCGGGTGGCGCGGCGGGTCTGGGAGGGCATGGGTCTCATCGTCCTCCATTCCGGGCATTTCTCAAAGATTTTCAAACGGTTGATGGGAACGCCATGCGCGCTGAAATGGCGCGAGGCGGGCGAGCGGGAGCGTATATGGACGGTCAATCCGGCCCACCCGATCGCGGCCGGGCTGGGCGAGCATTTCGTGCTGGAGAACGAGGAGATGTATGGCGAGGCGTTCTCGGTGCCCGAGCCGCTCGAGACGGTCTTCATCTCCTGGTTCGCCGGCGGGGAGGTGTTCCGCTCGGGGATGACCTGGCGGCGCGGGGCGGGAAACATCTTCTATTTCCGGCCCGGCCACGAAACCTATCCGACCTATCACGACGGAACGGTGCAGCAGGTGCTGCGCAACGCGGTGACGTGGGCGCATAACCCGCTCGCCCCGCATCTCGCCGTGCACGAGGCCCCGAACGTGCCGGTTGAAAGCGCTTTGGAGCCGATCGTCGAGCGTGGCCCGCGCCTGCACAAGGCCGGCGAGGCCGGTTACCGGTGAGCGGAACCATGCGTCTTCTCGTCCTCGGAACCGGCGGCATGGCCAATACCCATGCCGAGCATTTCTCTGCCATTCCCGGCGTTGAACTGGTCGGCGCCGTGGATGTCGATCCGGCGCGGGCTGCGGCTTTCGCCGAGCGCCACGGGATCGCGCGCACGTTTGCGGATCTGCAGCAGGCGCTCGCCTGGGGCGAGTTCGACGCGGCGACCAACGTCACGCCGGACAGGGTTCATCATCCGACCACGCTGGCGCTGCTGGCGGCGGGCAAGCACGTCCTGTGCGAGAAGCCGCTGGCCGAGAGCTTTGCCAAGGCGGACGAGATGGCGGATGCGGCCGAGCGCTCCGGTCTCGTGACCATGGTCAACCTGACCTATCGCAACGTCGCCCCCCTGCAGAAGGCGCGCGAACTGGTGCTGTCCGGCACGATCGGCCTGGTCCGTCACATCGAGGCGTCCTACCTGCAGAGCTGGCTGGTGTCGCGCGCCTGGGGCGACTGGACGACCGAGAGCCAGTGGCTGTGGCGGCTGTCGACGCGGCACGGATCGAACGGCGTGCTCGGGGACGTCGGCATCCATATCCTCGATTTCGCGGCCTATGGCAGCGGCAGCGAGGTGGAGGCGATCTATGCGCGCATGAAGGCCTTCGACAAGGCGCCCGGCAACCGCATCGGCGAATACGAGCTCGATGCGAACGACAGCTTCGCCATGACGGCAGAATTCTCCAACGGGGCGCTCGGGGTGATCCATGCCAGCCGCTGGGCGACCGGCCATCTCAACGAACTGCGCCTGCGCATGCACGGCGACCGCGGGGCGCTGGAGGTGATCCACACGCCGGAGGGCTCGAGCCTGCGCGGCTGCATCGGCGAGGACGTGGAGAATGCCCGCTGGCAGGAGATCGATGCCGGCCAGGTGCCCACCAACTACGAGCGGTTCGTCGCGGCCGTGCGCGAGGGGCGGCCGGTCGAGCCCGGCTTCCGGCATGCGGCAGACCTGCAGAAGGTCCTCGACCTCGCCATCGAAGCGGAGACGGCCCGGCGGGAGCTTGCGGTCTAAGGCGTGTCGCCTGCTTCGGCAAGAATGGCTCGAAACAGATGCGACACGCTCGAGGGGGTTGCCATCCCCGCGGGGCCGCAGGACAGGCGCGACGTGTCGCCGGGACCGGCCCTGTGAGATGGCCGAGGTGCTGAGCCATCGTAAAGCGGGCAGGGCCTCCGGGCGCCTGCCGCAGGCTTCGGGCTTCGCTATTTCGCCGTCGCCCTCACAAGACCGTAGCCCGTCCTTGCGCGACCGCTCAGCGCGGCTTCGGCGCGTTCTCCTCCAGCCAGAGCTTCAGGGCGGCGGCATTGTTGTGCTGCTCGTCGCGCGCGGCATAGAGCAGCGTCACCGGACCCTCGGCGATGTGGCGGCGGAGCTCCGCCGCGGCGATCCGTCCGGCGTCGCCCTCCAGTTCTTCGGCGTAGAGCGTCCGGAATTCGTCCCAGCTTTCGGGCCGGGCGTGAAAGCGCCGGCGGAGATCGTCGCTCGGGGAAATGTCCTTCAGCCACAGGTCGATCCGCGCCTTTTCCTTGGCGATGCCGCGCGGCCATAGCCGGTCGACGAGGATACGCATCCCGTCGGACGCCTCCGGCGCATCGTAGACCCGCTTGATCCGGACCGTCATTGCTTGGTTCTCCTCATCGATCGGGCGCGGCGGTGCCCGCGCTGGTGCGGGGCGAGCATGCACCGCGCCCGTTCGCCAGGCAACGCCTGCAGGCCCCGGGGCGGGACTGCCGGCTGCGGTCCGCCCCGTTCTGTTCTTCGTTGACTTCGCCGATGATGGGAGGACAATGGCTTCGTTACGCGTCACCAGCAGACAGGAAGGGGCGCCTACCATGACCATCGCCAGAAGGCTTCAGGACTATATCGAGCGGGAAGGGATCGCCTACGACACCGTCCCGCATCATCGCACCGCCACGACCAGCCAGTCGGCCCAGGCCGCGCATATCCCCGGCAGCAGGCTCGCCAAGACCGTCGTCGTCCACCACGAAATGGGCTATGTGCTCGCCGTCGTCCCCAGCACGCACCGCATCGAGCTGTCCACCCTGCAGGACGTGGTCGACCGCAGGCTCGGGCTGGCGTCGGAGGAGGAGGTCTGCGCGCTGTTTTCGGATTGCGACGAAGGCGCCGCCCCGCCCGTCGGAATGGCCTACAATGTCCCGGTCATCCTCGACGAAAGCCTGGGACGGGTCAGCGACGTCTATTTCGAGGGAGGAGACCACCGGACGCTGGTCCACGTCACCGGCCCGAACTTCCTCAACCTGATGAGGGACGCGCAGATCGCCCGCATCAGCCACCCGCATTAGCCGCGGCGACAATTCGCCCGCGCCTCGGGACAGCCCTGCGGCGCGGCGGCGGCTGGTGTTTTCGGTCGCCAGAGACTGGTGAAGCGAACGATCGTCCAGCGTCATCCGGCCGGCGACAGGAGATAGGGGAACCCTTCTCAGTCCGTGCTCTGCCCGCCGGCCGCAACCTCGCAGCGGCCGCCGGCACAGCCCTGTTCGTCCGTCGAGGCGGATGCTCTGAGGGCATGCGGCGCCGGTGCGGATAACGCCATGGCGATCCTGGCACCGACGGCGATATCGTCCTCCACGCCGAAGACGTGATGGAGGATCGTGCCGTCGCGGCCGATCAGCACCGACGAAGGCGTTCCGCGCAGGGCGAACCGCTGCATGGTCAGCGGCGTGTCGGACGCCGGGTCCGCGCGATCGACGCCGACCGGATGGCGGATGCGGTACTCGTGCAGAAACGCCTTCAGGGTGACGGGCGTCATCGCCGCATGGTGTTCGAACACCGTGTGGATGCCGATGACCTGCAGGTCGGTGCTGCCGAAGACGCGTTCGATCCGCTGCACCTGCGGGATGGATTCGGCGACGCAGCCGGGGCAGAGCAGCTGAAAGGTGTGAAGCAGGACGGGGCGGCCGCGAAGGCCGGCGAGCGTCAGCGGGGCAGGCGTGTTGAACCATTCGCTCACCGCCAGTTCGGGCGCGAGCGTCGTTGCAGTGCTGGACATGATCCTCAATCCTTCTGAAAAGGGGGCGGACGGCGACCCGCGGCTTCGGGTTCCCGGCTCGCCCGCACGGTTGCGCTCCCGGGGGCGAAGCGTGTATTTCCCGTCGTGTTCTTTCTCTCTGTTAGCCTGGAGGGCAGGAACATGCGGGTTCGGCGATGGCTGTCGGCGAACCCGCGCTCTCCGTCATTTCGCGGGCATGACCTTACCGGGAAGGCTGAGGTTGCCGGATGCGACCTTGAAGACGTTGCTGACGCAGAGAAGCGGGGCGTGCAGGTTGCCGTTGACCTTGAGGCCCGCCGTCACCCCGTCGTAGGACGCGCCCTCGATGCCGCCGATCAGCGACAGCGGGATGGTGACGTCGACGGCGTCGCCCTTGAGCTCTGTGGGGTAGGCCGGGCTGTCGATGAGCAGGGGAACGCCGGGCCAGGTTTCGGGAACCTTCGGCTTTTCGCCCGGCGGGATGTCGATGACCTTCAGGCCTCCGCCGCAGGCCTTGTCTTCGGCGAGCACCACCCAATGGGGATGCCAGACGTCGCGGTTCCTGCCGCCCTTCGCCGCATCGTCGAAATCGGGATGGAAGGTGACGGCGAGGGCGACGATGCCCTGGTCCCTCTCGAAGCCGATGTCGCCGCTGTTCAGCGAGGTCGGCCAGACATAGGCGTAGACGTCGGACCCCTCGAACTTTCCGGTGGCCCTGGGCTTCTCCGTGCCGGCCTGGCCGCGGACGCGCGTGGTGAAGACGGCGGCATCGCCCCTGGCGACGATCGTCGTCTCGATGATGTCGAACGAGGCCTGCACGGCCTCGTTGGGCTCCGCCTTGATCGAGTGGGCATGCGCCGCCGTCAGCCATAGCGAGACCATCCCGGCGACAAGCGCGCCGGCTGCGAATTGTCTCAACATGTCGGTTTTCTCCTTCTTTCTCCGTAGCCTGGAGGGTTGCGCCTATCCTCTCGTGAACGCGTCCCAGGTGGCTGCCCGTGACGCAGGATCGGCGGTTTCGTGATCGCGGCAGTCGATGCGGATGTCCCGCTGGCCGAATGCCGCGTCGACGAAATTGCAATGATGCGGACGTGCCGCATCGGAATGGGCGAACGGTGCGAAATACCGACAGGTCGCGCACATGCGCTGGATCGGGATCGCGTCGATCTCCTGCAGGGTCCTGATCATCTTGACCAGCGTGACCAGCAGGTCTTCCTGTTCGTGGCCGGCCAGTGCGTCCAGCGACCGCTCTGCCGCACCGTTCCCGTCGCTACCGGCCTTGAGCACCGCGAGCCCTTCCTGCGTGATGGCGACGTTGACGCCGCGCCTGTCGGTACCGGCATTGCGCTTGGTTGCCAGCCCCTTGCGCTCGAGGGCGGCAATGGAGTCCGTCGCGGTCGGCTGCGAGACGCCGAGGTTCGCGGCGATGTCCTTCACGGCCAGCCCGTCCCGGCGGCCTTCGAGAAGCTCCAGGATCGCAAGCTGCGTCGGGTTCAGGCCGGTCGTCTTGGCCCGGTTCCATTCGTCCGCCCGCATGACCATGGCGACGCGGGCGAGCGCTTCGCGGATGCGATGATGGACGGAGGTGGGGTTGTTCGGCGTTTCCATGCGGTCAATATATATAGGACTCCTATTAATTGCAAGCGCGCTCTTGAAAACCTTGCGTCGCCCGCGGCCCGCGCAGCGATACGATACGCTTCAGTCCTCAGACCGGCTCGTGGGGTCGCGGTTGCGCTCGTACCGGTGCCGAACCGGAAACGGCGGCAGCCAGCTCTCGCGACGGATGGTCCACAGTTCGTAGGTCGGCACGAGCTGGTCGGGGGCATCGAGCGCGCCGAGGTTCACCTCAATCTCGTCGGCGCTGCGGCCGAAAACCGGCGAACCGCAGCGGGGACAGAAATGCCGGCCGCCATAGTCGCCCGTCTCGCCTTCGACCGTCACCGCATCTTCCGGGAATATCGCCGAGGCGTGAAAGAGGGCGCCGTGGTGTTTGCGGCAGTCGAGGCAGTGGCAGATGCCGACCCGGTACGGGCGGCCCGACGCCACGAACCGAACCTTGCCGCACAGGCAGCCGCCGGTGAATCGATCCATGCTCGCCTCCTCCGAAATTCCGCGAGGGGAAAGGGATACAGCGACACCATGGTCGCCGCAATCGCCGGCCGGGCCTCTGCACGCGCGACAGGACGCCCCTTCGTTCACGCATTGCCGCCGTCTCGACCCTGCTTGGTGCGAACGCCGCCATCGCGCGAGGGCGCGCCCGCGGAACATGTGGATGGATCGGCATCGAGCGCCCGATCCGCAAGGCGCGCACTGGCAGGGCCGGCCGTTTTCGACCACAATCCGCCAGGGGCAAAGGCGAGGTCGAATTGCGATTCAACGTCATCGACGGCGGAGGACGGTCCGGGGAACAGGCGGCCCCGAGCGATCGTCATGTGCGCCAGGAGGCGGAACGCAGGATCCGGGCGAGCGGCTATCCCGCATGGCACGCGCGCAGCCTGGCCACAGGGGCTGCGATCCCGCGGTCGGTCGCGTATCTGAAACTGCAGATCGAATTCGTGGCGCAGACGCTCGGCCGGCTCGATCCCATCCCGGCCGACTATCGTCGCGACGACTACTGGCCGTCCGCAGACCCGTGAGCAGCATCGTACGACCGCCTGTCGGCGGGCGATCCCTCGTCGCTATCGATCACGAAGCCTGCGGGCTCAGCGGGCACCGCCGCTGAATTTCGAGGCGATCAGCGGCACTGCGGCGGCGCCGGCCGGGCCGAGACGGAAGTAGCGGACGGCGGCGGAAAGAAGAAGGGTGCCGGCCACCGTCGTCGCCAGCCGCAGCCAGAACCGGTCGTCGCGCTTGTCCTGCCCCTTCCTGGCGGCGCCCTGTCCGGCCGGCCGGGCCCGGGTCTGCACGACCAGCTTGCGCAGGTCGCGCATTTCCTTGCGAAGCTGCGCGATCTGCCTCTGCAGATCGGCGTTGTCGTGTGTCGGATCGTCCCGATCGGCGGCGGCGTCGTCGAGCTCGGCCAGATGCTCGCGAAGCTGCGCCGGATTGTCGAAGCCGCTCGAACGAATGTTGGTCACGTCCACCTCCCTGAAATGTCTGTTCCCTACAACGCCTGGCGCGCGGTTTTGTTCTGGGAGCGAAGGGCTTCCGTGTCGATATCCGCATCTGCGCGCTGGCGCCCGTGGTCCGGCGCGCGACCTCGTCCGGCGCGCGACTAGACGAGGCCGGCCGTGCCGCTCTCGAACAGGGACCGGTCGTCGAGGACGTTTGCGGCCAGCATCGCGCCCTCGAGCGTGGCGATCACCTGGACCGCCGCGTCCTTCGCAAGGCCGGCCTTCGCCAGCCGCTCCAGCCCCAGCTGGAAGAACCGCCGCACCTCGGCGCGCACCTCATCGGCCAGATCGGCGGACGTGGCGCCCATCGCGCCACACAGGCACATCCGGCCGTCCCGGTCCAGCGCATCGCCAAAGACCTGGCGAAAGGCCGTCACGATGTCGCTGCCTTCGGCAACCCGTTGATCCACGCCCTTCAGGAAGCGGTCAGTGTAGCGGCGCGCAACGGCCGCGGCGAGCTTCTCCTTGGTGGGGAAGTGATAGTGGACGCTGGAACTCTTCACGCCGATATCGGCCGCCACTTCCCGGAAGCTGAAGCCGCTGTAGCCCGCCTGGCGGATGCGCTCCTCGGCGGCATCCATGATCGCCTCTGTCGTCTCGCTCATCGCATGTCCTTCTCTATCTAGCGATAGATAGGGGTTGCGCTCTGCGAAAGCAATCTCTATGTAGCCCGCGCATCTATCTATCGATAGATAGACAACAAGGAGAAAGACATGCGTTTCGAAGGTAAGGTCGTTGCAATCACCGGCGGCGGTTCGGGCATCGGCAGGGAAGCGGCGGCGCGGTTCGTCGCCGAAGGCGCCAAGGTCGTCATCAACGGACGCGATCGCGAGAAGCTCGCGGCGGCCGCAAAAGCGATCGACGCGAGCGGCAGCCGTGTCGCCGTCTCCGCCGGCGATATCGCCCGGCCCGAGACCGGCGCGGCCCTCGTCGAGGCCGCCGTTTCCCGCTTCGGCAGGCTCGACGTTCTGGTCAACAATGCCGGCGTCTTCAATCCGAAGCCGTTCGTCGAGCTGACGGAGGCGGACTACGACTGGTACCTGGACACGATCCTGAAGGGCAAGTTCTTCGCCGCGCAGGCGGCGGCAAAGGCGATGAAGGAGAAGGGCGGGGCGATCGTCCAGACGGGCTCGATGTGGGCGATCCAGGCGATCGGCGCGACACCCTCGGCCGCGTATTCGGCGGCGAATGCCGGCGTTCATGCCATGGTGCGCAACCTCGCGATCGAGCTCGCGCCCTACAACATCCGCATCAACGCCGTCGCGCCGGCCGTCGTCGAGACCCCGGTCTACAACACGTTCCTGTCCGACGAGCAGGTGAAGGACGTCCTGCCGACCTTCAACGCCTTCCATCCGCTCGGCCGCAACGGCCAGCCCGGCGACGTCGCCGAGGCGATCCTCTTCCTCGCCTCCGAGCAGGCGTCCTGGATCACCGGCACCGTCCTTCCGGTCGACGGCGGCGTGACCGCCGGCCGCCAGTGAGGCTCATATGGGCACCCTGCAGGACTGGAACGGCTATCGCGACGCGCTGATCGGCAGGGTCGGCGACTTCGCAAGGCTCAGCCCGGACGTGCTCCGCGGCCTGAACACGATCGAGGGCAGCGCCGGCAGGACGGGACGGCTCGAACCGAAGATCCACGAGATCATCGCCCTCGCCGTCGCCGTCACCACCCGCTGCGACGGCTGCATCGCCGTCCACGCAAAGAAGGCCGTCGAACTGGGGGCGACGCGCGAGGAGATCGCCGAAGCGCTCGGCGTCGCGATCGCCCTCAACGCCGGCGCGGCCCTGACCTACACCGCCCGCGTGTTCGACACGATCGACGCGCTGTAGGCCGGAACTGGAGGATGGGCGCAGGAAAGATGCGCCCATCCGCGCGGCGGCACTGTTCGGTTCGCCCGCACCGATGCGGTGCGGCCGCGTCACCCCATGACGGCGCATCGGGCCAACTGAATTGCGATCTGCTGCCCCCGCACATCCATGACCCTGGACTTGGGCATCATGGCCGCGGGTCCGATCGCGCCTGTGTGGCAGTCGGTCGCAACCTTGCTTGGATGCTTCCAATGCGCTGGGCCTTGTGAGACGCTGAAAACATGTCTGCTTTCGCCACACTTGGCCGCATCCTGTATCTGCTTGCGTTGCTCGGGATTGTCACAAGTAAGCGGCTGATTTTTAAGTGTGATTTTAAAGGAGATGGCGCACCAGACATCTGCCAAATTCGCCGTCTATGTCCACTAAATATTTGATTTACAATGATAAAGTATCTTTTTTGTTCTCAAAATGAGTTACATTATGTGTTGCAATATCAAGTGTCGAGCATGTCCCACTCATCGCCTAGCACCCATCGCAGGGCAGAGAGTTTGCCGTTGATCATGCCCCATTCGAAATCTGTCCAAGGTCCAAGCTCATCGACGCCAATTTCTTCTTCGGTGCTTTTCATTGCCGCAAGCATGCCGTTCCAGATATCGTCAACGATCATATTTCGTTGCTTCTTTAAAGGCGCGCCATCCCATATCTCGCGGCTTACAACTTGCGTCTTCCCGGTTTCTACGCGATCGATAATTCCCCATTTTCTACCGTACCAAACTTGTTGAAATAGCTTGTGTTCGGCCTCAACCAACTCTGAAAGTTGCCTGGACTGCTGGCTATATTCACGGTCGAAAGTGACCTCCTCAATCAAGTCCTCGGCGAACTCGTTAAGGAGGGGACCTAAATTCGTCGAATAACGTGAAGTTACTCCATCAAAGTGGATTGCAAGATCAGGATGAGGAAGCCTAGTGTCGGCGCCCTTTTGGCTGAAATCGTGCACGTTATGGGTAACAAAGGCGAATACATCGCCGTCCTTCCTCGCCGAAAGCGCATCGATATAGCTTTCAACGATTATCGCGTCGCCGATACCGTTTATTTGACGATGGAAGGGTGCGATTTTCGCTATGGCACGATCAGCCGCCCTAGCTTTGACGCTTTCACCGATAGGAATCGGCGAGGTAGTCGCGAACAACCTCTCAATAAGTTCGACGGCTTCGTTGACGGCTTCGCCTCCTGTCGCGATGCGATGATCCACTTCATTTAGCTGCTTAATTGTGGCATCCCGAGCGTCCTCCGGCGCGAACTGGATGATCGCCTCTTTCACCCGCTTAAAATGACTAGAAAGGCTGGCTCTGCTTGCCGCCATCACACGCTCTTTATTTCGCGCGAACTCATCAAGAACGATTTGCGGCAAAATCAACTCGACTTCATCCGCCTTCGTCATGGCCAACAATGCGTCGAGAAGTGGAAGATGGCGATGATCTTTAGTTAGATCGAGCCAAACAGAGGTATCTACCAGGAGACGCAAAGTCATTCTTGACTAACCGTGATTTTCCGTTGATTGAAATCGAACGATATGAGGTTTCGTGGTGGCTGAAAAGCTGCCGCATATTGGGGAACGGGATAACTACAACTTAGTTTTCATCGATTGAGAAACGCTGATCTGAACACCGTCTTTTCAGCTTTTGGTGCGGCGGCACTAGAAAGCTCGGTTTCTCGCCTGTCTAGATCGACATTGATCAAAACGCGGGCCGCGAGGCTGTAGGTGAAAGCGTCCAGGCACTCGGCTCGTCTGCCGGTAATGCGCTCGAACGCTCGCGTTGGCTGACCTCTGGAATAGCGAACAATGCGCCGCTCGCTTACAAGCTCCTCAAAGAAACGCGCTTCGAGATCGCCGGAAAGCAGATGCTCTTGCCAGCAGACAGGCGATTGAAGATCGAATTTTTGATGGCATCGCTGCCGACGATAAAGACAGACAGGGTCACTAAAACGAGCCAACTTTGCTACGTCTTTGATTTCATTGGTATAAAATGAGGGAAATGGCGCGCCGCGCCGGGCGAAGATGAGAACTATGTCTACGCTATAGCCCTCCTTTGAATGTCCCCCATCCGAGGGTCTGTTAGATACGCCCATTGCTCGATGGGGGACGTCGCTTCTCAGTGAGCACGTCACGCTTGAAGGTCTGAAATGGAGCCGTCAGCAGGGCCCAACGCGGAAAGCGGACACTGAACTTCTTTCCGCCAAGGTCTGGGATCGGCTCATTACTGAGATCGGCAACTGATTCGCGCACAGCCGATGAAAGGTTTGCATAGCGTGGTGAGGGTGGCCGCGCTGATCGGCATCCTCGATGGAAAGGTGTGTTGCCGTTTATTCGGTAATCCTCCTTCGGGGCGGTTGGGGATATCTACTAATGGATTAATTGGGATAATGCGCATCTAGGCTTAGGATTTCAGCGCGGCAGCTAGCTGAACCACAACCTTCGCAACCCACAAAGCGCCGTCAATCCGCGTTCAAGGCCGTGGTCAAGCCGGAACGGTAGAGCGGAGGCAGTATGCGTATCGACGTCATCTCCAGACGGGAAGATCTTGATAGGCTGAAGCAGAACTGGGACAAGCTCTACAGAGCAGACCCGGACGCGCAGTATTTCCTGTCCTGGCAATTCATTTCAGCCCTCTTCCGGTACTTCGAAAGCCAATGGTTCGTTCTGGCTGCAAGCCAGGGCGCGCGCTCTTCACATTACGTGGCGCTGATGCCCCTGCGGCTGAAGACCCGGATGAACGTCAAGGCCGGAATTTTCTATCACGACGTCCACATGGGCGGTTCCTACTTCGCGGACTACACCGGGGCGGTCTGCGCTCCTGAATTCGCTCGGGCGGCCATGGCGGCCTTTGCCAAGCATCTGAGAAGGATGCACTGGGCAAACCTGCATCTCGACAACCTATACATGTCCAGTGGACGCTTGCGCAGCTTCCTCGAGAACCTCGAGGACAAGCAGCTCACGATGCGGACCCTGAGCAGGATCAGCGCAGAAGACAACGTTGACAACTCCAAATGTCCGTCCGTCGACCTGCCCGAGACATGGGACGCGTATCTCGAGCAGAAGCTCGGCACCAACATGCGCCAGAAGCTGAGGCGGTTCCTGCGCAAGGTAGACGGTTCGGAAGAATTCCGCATCACGCTCGCGGATTCTGCAACGATCAAGCGCGACGTCGGCATCCTCCTCGATTTCTGGAAGAACCGATGGGGGCCCCGCAAGGGCAATCGCCTGTCCGCGATCCTGAACACCAACCGGAACGTTTTCAGCGATGCCTTCGCCAATGGCAGCCTGTTCCTGCCAGTCCTGTGGCACCGGGATCGGCCGCTCGGCGCCCTGGCGACGTTCATCGATCCGGTGAAGAAGACGTACCTGTTCTGCATGGCCGGGCGCGACGAGAGCGCCGAGATCGTGCCGCCGGGACTTGTGCTGCACGCTTACAGCATCCGCCACGCCATTGCGAACGGATACCGGACCTATGACTTCCTGCGCGGCGACGAGGCATACAAATACACCTTCGGCGCCAGCGACAAACTCATCACCTGCAAGGTCGTGCAGACCCGCACCCGCCGCAACCTGGGCGACCGGCTCGACCCAAGTACGCTCTCGAGCATCTTCCACGAGGCGAACAAGAACCACCAGAAAGGCCATACAGCGGAGGCCGAGAACGCCTACCGCCAGATCCTGGATACCGATCCCGCTCACGCGCAGACCCTCTACGCGATCGGCCAACTGCTGGCAGGCAAGGGCGACCATCGGGCGGCCGCGGCCGCGTTCGGGAAGCTGTTGGTCGTTGTGCCGCATTTGGCGAAGGGCTGGGTCAGGCTGGGATACGCCCTGCAGGCGCTGGACAACCACGCCGACGCCGCGGATGCGTTTCGCAAAGCGCTCGAGATCCAACCGGATATCCAGTCCGCACGCGACGGACTTGGCATCAGCATGGTGAAGCTCAGCCAGACCGGTATCGCGACGACAACGCCGAGACCCGGATGCGATGTTCGGTTGAAGGCGCCGCCGCTCCTGGGCAAGGCCAAGCGACCGACCCTGCCGCTCGTCGTCGGGCGGCGCCAGTCAGCGGACGTTGCGCCTACCTCGCTCAAACAGTCTGTGGCGATCATCGACCCGGTACATTACAACTCCGGAACGCTCCCGCCGTATCCACCAAATCGCCGCGCGGGGCCGACTTCTACGCCGCCGCCTGGCCGGTTTTTACCTCCGCCGTTGACAGGCGGCTCTATCTCGGACGAGGGGTAAATCCGGGATCGGCATCAGAAACAGAATTTTCGCAAGAACCCGGACTCGGAACGCCGCACCGCTCGCCTCAACGACAAAAGCGAATGGATCGTCATGGAAGCCCCCAGATGCGCATCATCAGTGATGAGCTCTGGGCGCGCGTCAAGCGACGGCAACTGACGACCTTGGAGAACTTTTCCCGGACCGCCTCACCGGGAATTTCTGGCTGCCGGAAAAGGTGCCGCTCTCGAACGATATTCCGTCCTGGGCGACGCTGAAGGCGGAGGAACAGCAACTCACGATCCGCGTCTTCACCGGCCTGACCTTGCTCGACACCATCCAGAACGGTGTCGGCGCGGTGAAGCTGATGGCGGATGCAGTGACGCCGCATGAGGAGGCGGTGCTGTCCAACATCTCCTTCATGGAGGCGGTGCATGCGGGCTCCTATTCGTCGATCTTCTCGACGCTCTGCCTGACGCCCGACGTCGACGATGCCTATCGCTGGTCGGAGGAAAACGAGTTCCTGCAGCTGAAATCCACGCTCATCATGGAGCAGTACGCGCAAGGCGGTGGCGACGGAGGACGAGGACTGGGATTTCTAGCGACAACAGGCTGGTCTTCGTGCGAGGGTATTCACTCGTGTAGCCACTTAGATGTCCGCGTCTGGCCGAGAGCCATGATGAGTCCAGCGGCAGATAGGGGGCGCTTTCCGGCGCGATCGCTCCATGCAGATCGTCGGCTTTCAGGAGCTCGATCCGACACTCTGAATGATCGAAATGAAGGCCCATTCCCGCCATACCAGGCCGCAACGTATTCTTGTGGCAATCACTCGACCGAAAGCGATTCTAACTTTTCCGCCGCCAAACGCCGCCGTTTCTACGCTCCTTCGCGCGCGGACCGGCCTCTGTCAGATACAAGGGCATAGTTTCGGCGGCTATAGCGCACTGCGGAGGATAATCGGCGGTATTTGGCGCACCCGACAGGATTCGAACCTGTGACCTTTGGAATCGGAATCCAACACTCTATCCAGCTGAGCTACGGGTGCTAACCGTTTTCGGCGAGGAATCGCCGGGCCGATGGGTGGTTCTTAGCCCAGGATGTCGGCCGCATCAATCGGCAATTTCATTTTCCGGACGGCGAAACCGGGCCGTGGGTCCGGTTTCCGTTGTTGCCCGGCTTGCGGCCGGGGTGGCCGCGCCCGCGGGGCGGGCGCGGCGCCTGTCATGCGTTAGAGCAGGAAGTCGCCGGCCTTCAGGCCGATGGCGTCGTCGAAATGCAGGATGAAGTCCGACTTGCCGTCGCCGTTCGTGTCGCCATGGAGATAGGTGTCCGAGGCGACCTTCTCCAAGCGCAGTTCCCCGGCCTTCTTGTGCCAGGCATCGCTGCCGATGAAGGAGAAGGCCTGGTCCCCGTTCTTCTTCGTATTGGCATCGATGCCGGACAGGTCGATCCTGTCGCCTTCCTTGCGGTCGAAGTCGTAGATCGTGTCGGTCGCAGCCTTCAGCGTGCCCAGGTCCTTGGCGGACTTGAAGACGAAGGTGTCCTTGCCGGCGCCGCCGTAGA
Source organism: Mycoplana sp. MJR14 (assembly GCF_029210525.1). Taxonomy (NCBI): domain Bacteria; kingdom Pseudomonadati; phylum Pseudomonadota; class Alphaproteobacteria; order Hyphomicrobiales; family Rhizobiaceae; genus Mycoplana; species Mycoplana sp. MJR14. Next base: position 27,746 of record NZ_JARGEO010000005.1, on the reverse strand, counting down.
GATCGTCGTGGCCGGCGCCGCCGACGATGGTGTCGTTGCCCTTGGCGCCGGAGAGCAGGTCGTTGCCCGCGCCGCCGCTCAGGCTGTTTTTGGCGCCGTCGCCGTAGAGCTTGTCGGCATGGCCCGAGCCTGTGAGGTTCTCCACCGAGACGAAGGTGTCGCCCTTGGCATCGTTGGTGTTGAGCGAGGCCTTGGCGAGGCTGGCGGTGACGCCCTTTGCCGCATCCGCATAGGAGGCGGTGTCGGTCCCGGCGCCGCCGTCCAGCCGGTCGGCGCCGGCACCGCCCAGGAGCGTGTCGTTGCCGGTGCCGCCGAGCAGGGTGTCGGCGCCCGAAAGCCCGTGCAGCACGTCGTTGCCGCCGGCGCCGTCGATCCTGTCGACGCCCGCGCCCCCCTTCAGCGTCTGCGACGCCGAGGTGCCCTTGATCTCGTCGATCCTGTCGACGACGCTGAGGCCGAAGGTCTTGACGATCTTGCTGGTGCCGTCGGAGACCTCGACGGTGACCGTCTCCTTCTGCACCTTCTCGTAGTCGATCGCCTTGGCCGTCACCAGCTTGTTGCCGGAGATCTTGAACAGGCCGCCGGCACTGTCGGTCAACTTGTAGGTCAGCGTCCGGCCTTCCGGGTCCCTGGCCGAGAGCGTGCCGACGGTGGTGCCGACAGCGACGTTCTCGTTGACCTTGGTGGCCGAGAGCGAGAGCGACGTCGGCGCCTCGTTGACGTCGGTGACGCTGATGGTGAAGGTCTTGCTGGTCTTCAGCCCGCCGGCGTCGGTTACCTCGACGGTAACCTTGTCGGACTTCAGCGTCTCGTAGTCGATCGCCTTGGCCGTCACCAGCTTGTTGCCGGAGATCTTGAACAGGCCGCCGGCGCTGTCGGTCAGCTTGTAGGTCAGCGTCCTGCCTTCCGGATCCCGGGCCGAGAGCGTGCCGACCGCAGTCCCGGTCGCCACGTTCTCCCTGACCTTGGTGGCCGAGAGCGCCAGCGATGCCGGCGCCTCGTTGACGTCGGTGACCTGGACGGTGATCTCCTTGGTGGTGGACTTGCCGTCCTCGTCCGTCGCGGTGATGCTCAGCACGTGCGACGCCTTGGCCTCATGGTCGAGGGCCTTGGCGACCTGCAGCTTGTTGCCGACGATCTTGAAATAGCCGCCGGGGTTGGAGCCGAGGCTGTAGGTCAGCGCCGTGCCCTCCGGGTCGGTCGCAGACAGCGTGCCGACCGTGGTGCCGGTGCCGACATTCTCCTTGACCGTGGTGCCGGAGATGGAAAGGCCGGTGGGGGCCTCGTTCTCGATCGGGGTGAATTCCTGCGTCGCGACGTTGAAGAGGGCGTCCTTGAACTTGATGAACTCGACGTTCTTCAGCCGGTCCATCTCGCCGGTGGTGTTGTCGGTGAGATAGGTCGTGGTCAGCACGAGCGCATTGTAGTCGGCCGCCTTGCCCGAGACGATGAAGGTGTCGGTGCCCTCGCCGCCGTCGATGACGTCGCTGCCGGCGCCGCCGGTGATCGTGTCGCTGCCGGCGCCGCCGTTCAGCGTGTCGTCGCCGCCGCCGCCCTTGATCGTGTCGGCGAAGACCGTGCCGGTGTAGACGTCGGCGCCGGACGAGCCGATGTAGTTCTGGGCGTAGGCGTCGAGCGAGTCCGCATAGACGCCCAGGCGCGTCGGCGAGCCGGCCGCGCCGTACATGTGCGACAGCGCGAAGTTGTGGACCGGGCCGTTCGCCTCGATGTCGGCCTCTTCCAGGGCGCTGGCGGGCTTGCCGTTCTCGAGGGTGAGGCCGGTGATGCGCAGTTCGGCCGTTCCGCCCTTGAAGGCGCCGGAGGAATCGTAGGAGCCGGAGCCGCGGACGCCGTACTCGATCGTGTTGATCTCGCCCCAGACCGTGTGGGTGTTGAAGTAGTATTCCAGCGAGCCGCTGGCGAGCACGTATTTCGAGGTGGCCTCGGTGCCGTAGCCCATCATCATCTCGTGGCCGGAGAAGGCCGCGCTGTTGTCGAAGACCGGGAAGCCGCCGCCTTCGGTGCCGGCGACGAAGCCGCCGCGGATGTAGGCCTCGAAGTCCATGCTTTCGGCGTTGGACGCATCGATGGTGATCGTGCCGGCGGATCCCAGCGGGTTGCCGTCATCGTCGGTGGTGGTGATGCGGAAGGTCTTTTCGACCGTCAGGCCGCCGGAATCGGTGGCAAGCACCTTCACGTCATAGGTCAGCGCATCGCCGAGGTCCTTCACGACCAGCTTGTTGTCGACGATCTCGAAGGCGTCGCTGCCGCCGGGGATGCTGTAGGTGAAGGTCTCGCCGCTGTCGGGGTCGCTGGCGGCGAGCGTGCCGACGACCGTGCCGGCCTCGGCGCTCTGGGCGACGAGCACCTTCGACAGGGTGACCGCCGTCGGAGCCTCGTTGGCGTTGGTCACGTCGATCGTGAACGTCTTGTCGGTGAAGTTGCCGCCGGCGTCCTTGGCGCGGACGACGATCTCGTAGCTGTGGGCGGATTCGAAGTCGAGCGCGCCGTTGAGCTTGAGCTGGTTGCCCTCGATCGTGAACATCGAGCCGGCGCTGGAATAGAGGCTGTAGGTGAGGTTTCCGCCTTCCGGATCGAGGCCGGAGAGCGTGCCGATCACCGTGCCGATATCGGCGTCCTCGGAGACCTCATGGCCGTCGAGCGACAGGTCGGTCGGGGCCTCGTCATGGGCCGGCGTCACCGCCAGCGCGACCACCTTGGTGGTGGTCGAGGCGCCGCCCGCATCCTGGTCGTCGATCGAGATCGTCAGCCTGGCGGTGGTCTCGTCGTTGTTTGCGGTCGTGAACGTCGCGCCGCCGGCGGCGATGAAGGCGTTGATGTCGGCGATCGAGCCGACCAGCGTGATCGCGCTGCCGCCGCCGGTGACGGTGACGCCGGCGAAGGAAGTGTCGCCCTCGATCGTTCCGCGGTCGACGCTGAGGGTGACGCTGACGGGGCCGGCGGAATCGTCGCTGAAGGCGATGCCGGTGATGGCCGTGGCTGCGTTCTCGTTGACCTCGAGCGCCTGCATGCCATAGGCGACGCGGACGTAGCTGCGCACGCCGCCTTCGATCACCGGCCCGGCCGTGATGAGATCGGTCACGCCGTCGCCGTTCAGGTCGCCCTGGGACACGCCGAAGAAATCGGAATTGCCGGGATACTGGGCGCCGGTCATGTGCTCCTTGAAGGTGCCGTCCGCGAGCTGCTCGAACCAGGACAGGTAGGACTGCTGCGTATTGGCCGTATCGCCAATCGTCTGCGCGGATCCGGCGACGATGTCGTTCAGCCCGTCGCCGTTGACGTCGACGACCTGGAAGCTGCTGACATAGCCGCTGTCGCTGGTGCCGGTGGAGATGATCTGCTTGTCGCCGAACGTGCCGTCGCCGCCGCCCTTGTACCAGGTGAGCTGCTTGCGGTTCGAGTTGGCGGCGACGATGTCGAGATTTCCGTCGCCGTCGAGATCGACGAGCGCGACCTTTTCCAGGCCCCAGACTTCGTCCGCATGGATGACCTGGCCGCTCGTGGTCGTCCCGTCCGGATTGACGGTGAAGACGGAGATGTCGCCGGCGGAATTGGTGGCGACGAGATCGAGCTTGCCGTCGCCGTTCAGGTCGCCGGCGGCGACCGCATAGGCGGTCGCCACCTCGGCGACGATCGAGTTCGTGAAGGTGCCGTCGCCGTTGTTCGTCGTCAGCACGATGCCGGCGCCGCCGCTGGCGGCCGCCAGAATGTCGAGATCGCCGTCGCCGTCGAAGTCGACGCTCGCAATGTCGAGGACGTTGCTGAAGCCGGAGGCGAGCTCCTGGAATTCGCCGAAGGTGCCGTCGCCGTTGTTCTTCAGGTAGCCGAGCGTCTGGGACGAAAGGTCCTCGTTCCATTTGGCCACGAGGACGTCCTGGTTGCCGTCGCCTTCGACGTCGCCCTGGTACATGTGCCAGTAATAGCCGGTCTCGATCGTGGTGGGCGCGCCGAAGGTGCCGTCGCCCTGGTTCAGGAGCACGTTGATCGTCTCGGAATTGCGTCCGTTCAACACGAGATCGAGGTGACCGTCGCCGTTGACGTCGATGACCAGGGTCTCCTGGGCCGACGTATCGCCGCCGACGGCTTCCACCTCGTCATAGGATATGGTGGTCGGGGATATGCTGATTGTTGGGGCACTCATAAGGAATTTCTCCAGTATCCGGCGGGTCGGCCGACCGGGCAGACCGACGCAAAGGTTCGTTCCCGGGCCGCGCGGCGATCCGGGTCAGGCAGTGATCAAATGCATTGAATTTACAGGCGCAGGACCCCCGCCCCACGGATGCAGCCGCCCCCTCACGGCCGGCGGACTCGTCATATTTTATCATGACATTTAGAGTCAAGTAATGCGCGGAGAAAAATGCGACCCATGATTGCAGAAGCGGGTTCCGCGGGACGCAGGGCCGCTGGCTGCGCGGCGCAGGCGTCGGCCGCTGCCCGACCGGCGGCAAAGTGTCGCGACGGCCCGAGGACCAAGGGAAGGGGGAGGGCAGAAAAAAATCCGCCGGACCCGAGGGACCGGCGGAGGCTTGCGGGTGTCGATGCTGGCGTCGGCGCCGCTCAGGCGGTCTGCATGGCGCCGGGGCCGGGGATCGCCTTGGGCGGGCACTTGCCGAGGATGATCATGCCGAGCACCTCGTCCTTGGTGACGTCCTCGGTCCGCGCATGGCCGACGACCTGGCCGTTCTTCATCACCGAGACGCGGTCGGCGAGGTCGAAGACGTCATGGATGTCGTGGCTGATCAGGAAGATGCCGATGCCTTCCTTCTTCAACTGCTTGATCAGTTCGCCCACCTGCGCGGTCTCCTGCGGCCCCAGTGCTGCCGTCGGCTCGTCCATGATCAGGATGCGGGCGTCGAACAGGATCGCGCGGGCGATCGCCACCGACTGGCGCTGGCCGCCGGAGAGCGCCTTCACCGGCTCCTTGAAGCGCTGGAAGTTGGGGTTCAGCCGGCCCATCACCTCGCGGGCCTTCGCCTCCATCGCCACGTCGTCGAGCGTGCCCCAGGGGGTGCGCAGCTCACGGCCGAGGTAGAGGTTGGCGGCGGCGTCGACGTTGTCGGCGACGGCGAGCGTCTGGTAGATCGTCTCGATGCCGTACTTCTTCGCATCGCGCGGATTGTTGATGTCGGCCGGTTCGCCGTTGATCAGGATCTCGCCGGCATCGCGCCGGTAGGCGCCCGAGAGGATCTTGATCAGGGTGGACTTGCCGGCGCCGTTGTGGCCGAGCAGTGCCACCACCTCTCCCGGATAGAGATCGATCGAGGCATTGTCGACGGCGTGGATCCCGCCGAAGGAGATGGAGATGTTCTTCATTTCCACGAGCGGAGTGCGTTGTTGGGACATGGGCGTACTCCTTCTTACTTGGCTCGGGCGCGGTAGACGGTGTCGAGCCAGACGGCGACGACGAGGACCACACCGACGACGATGCGCTGGAACGGGCTGTCGATGCCGAGAAGCACCATGCCGGACTGCAGCGATTGCATGACGAGGGCGCCGATCATCGCGCCGGCTATGGTGCCGACGCCGCCGGCGAGCGAGGTGCCGCCGATGACGGCGGCGGCGATCGTGTAGAGCTCGTCGAGCTCGCCCTGGGCGTTGGTGGCGGCATTGAGACGGGCGGTCGAGATCGCGGCCGCGATGGCGCAGAGCACGCCCATCAGCATGAAGATCTTCACGGTCACCCAGCGGGTCTTGATGCCGGCGAGGTCGGCGGCTTCCGGGTTGCCGCCGATGGCGAAGACATAGCGGCCGAAGCGCAGGCGGGTGGCGATGAAGGTCATGACGATGCCGACGGCGATCGCCATCAGCACGGGGATGGCGATGCCGTGCGGGATCTGCAGCCCGCCGTCCGGCCAGGCGATCGCGTTGGCCTCGGCATAGCGCCGGGCGATGTTGGCCGGCCAGTAGTAGTGGTTGGCCACCGAGACGGCGCCGAGGACGAGGGCGCAGCCGAGCACGGAGAGGAAATACTCCGCCCAGACCGGACGCAGGGGAAAGCCGAAGCGCTTGCGCTGCTTGCGCGAATTGAGGATGGCGCCGACGATGGCAAGGCAGGCGAGGACGCCGACGACCCAGCTGGCGGTGGCGCCGATCGAGCCCTCGGTGCCGCCGCCCATCAGGCGGAAGGTGGTGTTCATCGGCGCGACCGTCTGGCCGCTGGTGACGAACCAGGTGGCGCCGCGCCAGACGAGCAGGCCGCCGAGCGTGACGATGAAGGCGGGCACGTTGAGGAAGGCGATGATCGAGCCGTGCAGCGCGCCGATGGCAGCGCCCACGAGCACGCCGCAGCAAAGCGTGACGATCCAGATCGCCGGGTGCTCGAGGCCGAGGTACTGCGGCAGGATTTTTGCCTGCAGGACGCCCATGATCATGCCGCAGAAGCCGAGCACGGAGCCGACGGAGAGGTCGATGTTGCGCGTGACGATGATCAGCACCATCCCCGTTGCCATGACGGCGACGGACGAGGTCTGGACCGTCAGGTTCCAGAGGTTGCGCGGCGTCAGGAACAGGCCGCTCGTCAGGAACTGGAAGCCGAGCCAGATGATGACGAGAGCGCCGACCATGCCGAGCAGGCGCGTGTCGATCTCGGTTGCCCGGAAAAAGCGCCTGACCGGATGCTCGTCGGCATTGCGGGCGCGATTTGCCTGGGTCGTATGTGTGATGTCGGCCATGAACGTGCCTTCCCCCCACTGAACGTGTTGATGGTGCCGCGTTGCCCGCCCGGGGAGGGCGTGCGGCAGGTCTGTCGATTGCGGGAACCGGCGGGCGTTACGCCCGCGTGCTCTTCGGACCGATGGCGTGGACGATCGGAACGCCATTGTCCGCCGCACCCCCGTCTTGCGCAAGCGCCGCAACGGGGTGCGTTGCGGCGCTCGGGAAGGATCGGGTCAGGCCCCGTCGGGATGGGTCACTTGCAGGCGGCGACGTCGCCCTCGACGCCCTGGCAGGCTTCCTCCTTGGAGATCCAGCCCGCGTCGATGACGACGTTCAGGTTGTCCTTGGTGATCGGAAGCGGTGCCAGGAAGACCGACTGCATGGCAACGCCCTTCGGTCCGCCGTTGAAGGTCGTCACGCCTGCGATCTCTTCCATCTTCTTGCCGCCGGCCAGTTCGACGGCGATTTCAGCCGCGCGCTTGCCGAGTTCGCGGCTGTCCTTCCAGACCGACACCGTCTGCGTGCCGAGCGCGATGCGGTTCAGCGCCGCCTTGTCGGCGTCCTGTCCGGAGACCGGCACGGCGCCGGCCAGACCCTGGGCGTCGAGCGCTGCGATCGCGCCGCCGCCGGTGCCGTCGTTGGAGGCCACCACCGCGTCGACCTTGTTGTCGTTGGCGGTCAGGAACTGCTCCATGTTCTTCTGGGCGATCTCGGGCTTCCAGCCGTCGGTGTAGGCTTCGCCGACGTTCTTGATCTTGCCGGCGTCGATGGCTTCCTTCAGCACTTCCATCTGGCCGGAGAAGAGGAAGTCGGCGTTCGGGTCGGCGGAGTTGCCCTTGATGAAGACGTAGTTGCCTTCCGGCTTGACCTTGAACACCTCGCGGGCCTGCATGCGGCCGACTTCCTTGTTGTCGAAGGTGATGTAGAAGGCGGCCGGGTTCTCGATCAGGCGGTCGTAGCCGACGACCGGGATGCCTTCGGCGGCGGCCTTTTCGATCGCCGGGCCGATCGCGTCGGAATCCTGCGCCAGCACGATCAGGGCGTTGGCGCCCTGGGCGATCAGCGATTCGACGTCGGTGAGCTGCTTGGCGGCGGACGACTGGGCGTCGGCCGAGATGTACTTGTCGCCGGAGGCCTCGAGGGCCGCCTTGATCGCGGCTTCGTCGGTCTTCCAGCGCTCTTCCTGGAAGTTCGACCAGGAAACGCCGACCACGAGGTCCTTGGCCTGCGCCACCGAATGCAGCGACACGATGACGGCAACCCCTGCCATCAGCTTCAGAACTGACTTCATTTCATCCTCCCAAAAGAAAGCCGACCGCCCGGACGAACCCTCCCGTCACCGTCGACGACCGACCAAAGATGCTGCCCGCAAATTCCTTGCCCTCAAGCTCTCCCGGAATTTTTCTCGACAGTCGAGAAAATAGATGTCAGAAGTTGGGAAGGCTGTCAACAAGCCGTGCCCGGCACTTGTGGAAGGCTGCAACAGGTGCTTTGGGAGGAGCATTCGTTGGAAGCGCGCATCGAGATCGGAGTTCCTGCATGCTGACGCGATCGAGCACCGAACTGGTGCGTCAGCAGAACAGCGCGCTCGTCCTGGCGACTCTGCGCCGCCACGGGGCGCTGGCGCACACCGAGCTTTCCGCCCGCACCGGCCTTGCCTCCGCCACCGTCTCGGCGATCACGGCCGAGCTGGAGCGGGCGCGGATCATCGAGAAGCTGGAGCAGCAGAGCGCCGGCGGCCGCGGTCGTCCGCGGGTGCTTCTCAGCCCCCGGCGGGACTGCGGCTATCTCATTGCGGTGCGGATATCCTCAGACGTCGTGCAGTATTCGCTGGCCGACTATGCCGGCACGCTGATCGACCGGTTCGAGGAGCCGCGAGAGCATGCCGATCCCTCGACGGAACGGTTCGTCTTCACCCTGCAGGCGGGGCTCGCCAAGGTGCTGCAGCGATCGGCGCTCGGGCGCGAGCGCGTGCTTTCCGTCTCGATCAGCAGCAAGGGGATCGTCGATGCGACCGGCACGCGGCTCCTCTGGTCGCCGGTCTTCGGGTCGGCGGAGATCGACTTCGCATCCGTCCTTTCGGAATGGTCGTCGGTCACGCTCGGCAACGAGACGCTGCTCGTCGCCCACGCGCTCGGCCGGCGCGCGGAGAAGGCGGGCGGGGGCGGGCGGGCGCTCGCGGCCCTGTCGCTCGGCCACAGCGTCGGGCTCGGGATCGTCAGCGGCGACGAGACCGGCGACCTCAAGGTCTCCGCACCCAATTTCGGCCACATGCTGCACGCCGCTGACGGCAAGCTCTGCCGGTGCGGGTCCCAGGGCTGCATCGAGGCCTCGGCCGGCTTCTACGGGATCCTGCGCACCGCCTTCGAGGTGCCGCCGGACACGATCCCGGCCAAGTTCGTCCCGCTTGCGGAAATGGACAAGATCGCGCTCCGCGCCCGCCAGGGCCACCGCATGTCGGAATATGCCTTCCGCCAGGCGGGACTGGCGCTCGGCCAGGGGCTGTCGCGCGTCTTCAGCCTCTACGAGAGCATGCCGGTCACGATCACCGGACTGGGCGCGCGCTTCATCGACCTGCTGTCGCGCGGGATCGAGGAGGGACTGATGCAGACGCAGCAGGGCCGCCTGCAGGGCATGCCGGCGATCACGATCGCGCCGGACGAGGCGACGCTGGTGTTCGAGGGCCATCTGGACCGGGCGCTGACGCAGGTCGACCGGATGCTGGCGGGCGAGCGGCCGGCACCGGGCGACAAGTGACGGACGACGGATCCCGGGCTCCGACAGACGTGCCCGCCGTCGCGGAACCGGGCACAAAAAAAAGGCCGGGCGCATGGCCCGGCCAGTTGCTGGGAGGAGACCGAGTCAGCCGATGGTGACCTGACGTTTTTCCTTGACCGACGCCAGCGCCGCATCGGCAATGGCAAGAGCCGCCAGCCCGTCCGCGCCGGAGGGCGCAAGTGGGGTGCCCTTTTCCAGCGACGCGATGAAGCGCGCGATCTCGTTCGCATAGGCCTCGGTGTAGCGGGTCATGAAGAAGTCGTGCAGCGGCGGGCGGGTGTAGCCGTCGCCGGTGGCGACCTCGATGGAGACCGGGCGCTGGTTTTCCGCCGACACCATGCCCTTCGAGCCGTGCACCTCGATGCGCTGGTCGTAGCCGTAGGTGGCGCGGCGGGAGTTGGAGATGACGGCCTGCTTGCCGGAGGCCGTCTGCAGGATCACCGAGACGCTGTCGTAGTCGCCGGCCTCGCCGATCGCCTTGTCGACGAGCACGGCCGCCGTCGCGGTGACGGTGACCGGCTCCTCGCCGAGCAGGAAGCGGGCCATGTCGAAGTCGTGGATGGTCATGTCGCGGAAGATGCCGCCGGAGCGCTTGATGTAGTCGACCGGCGGTGCGCCGGGATCGCGCGAGGTGATCGTCACCATTTCGACGTCGCCGATCCGCCCGGCATCGATCGCTTCGCGGACGGCCATGAAATGCGGATCGAAGCGGCGGTTGAAGCCGACCATCAGCTTGCCGCCGGTCTCCTTGACGACCTTCATGCAGGCACGCACGCGCTCGACGTCGAGATCGATCGGCTTTTCGCAGAAGACCGCCTTGCCGGCCCGGCAGAAGCGCTCGATCAGGTCGGCATGCGTATCGGTCGGGGTGCAGATGACGACGGCGTCGATATCGCCCGCGGCCTCGATCTCCTCGATTGTGCGGACGGCGCAGCCATATTGCGCGGCGATGGCCTCGGCGGCTGCGGGAAAGGCGTCGGCAACGGCGACGAGGGTGGCATCGGGGTTGCCGGATACCGCCTTGGCGTGAACCTTGCCGATGCGGCCGGCGCCGAGGAGACCAAATCTGACGGTCATCTGTCATGCTCTCGTATGGCCGGACCGTTCCGTCCGGCAAAGGGCGGGGCCATGCGCTTCCCCGGATCGCGCCCCGCCAAGGGCGGGGTTCGGGCGAGGATCGGGCCGACATAGTCAATTTGGAATATGTAGTCTGAATTCTCTCTCCCGTGGAATATTCATTCCATTTCATGCCGGTGCCGTCAAGGCCTGTTTGCCGCCTGTGCTCCGGAATTCGCCCGCTTCGTCGCTCGGCTCGCCCCGCCTGCGGTCAACGCAAGCGATTTCCTTTGCGCGGAAATGGTTCTAAGAGCCTGTTCAGCAAAAGGGAGCCCGCTTCATGAAATTCATCGATCCCACCCATCCGGTCTATCGTCCGCTCTGGGTGCGGCTTCTGATCGTGGGGAGCTGTGCGGCCTGGACCGCGGTCGAATACTATAACGGCCAGGAAACCTGGGGCCTGATCTTCCTCGTCGTCAGCGCCTATGCCTTCGCCCAGCTGATCCTCTTCTACAAGCCGGAGGAGGCGCGCAAGCCGGACGAGAAGAAGGCGCCGGACGAGGGCAGCGAACAGTGACGCCGCCGCTGTTGGCGTTTCGCGCGCCTCGTTTCTAGCGGCGGAGCCCGAGCGCCGTCTCCGCCTGGATCCGGCGCAGCGTCTCGTCGATCAGCATGTTGGCGATCGTCATGCGTCGCGTGGCGTTGGCCCGCAGGTCGGCCGGCGCGGTGTCGGGGTGATTGTCGCGGGCGAAGGCGCGGCGAAGCTCGGCAAGCTGCGTGCGCGTCTCCTTGCCCGTGAGGCCGAGGTCGGCCGCGATCTCCTCCGGGTTCGTCCGCAACAGGTGGGCCGGCGGCGCGGGCGCGGCCGGCGCGGCCTCGGCTGCCGCCGTGCCGGGGTCCGCGCATGCGAAGGCGCCTTCCGGCGCATCGAAGCCGTCGTCGAAATCGTCCATGGCGCGGTAGGCGGCCGCGGCCGAGCGGGGCGGGACCGCAGGCCGGCCTTCGGGGAACACGGTGAAGACGGGATGGGCGCCATGGACGGGGTCGTCCGCGCCGGCGACCGTGGCCTGTCCCGCGCGCTCTTCCGCGGCCGGGCCTTCCGCGGCCAGCCGGTCCAGCACGCTCTCGAACACGCTCTTGCCGAACATCCGCTCTCCTCAGCCGTCCGAGCGGTCCGGAAAGAGCACCCGGCTGCGCTGGAGAATCAGATCATAGAACAGCTTGGCGCTCGGCGGCAGCTCCCGGCCCTTGATGGAGATGAGGCTGTAGGGCTTGATGTCGATGTCGAAGTCGGTCTTCAGGATGCGGACCTCGCTCGGCCCGCCGCCGTTCCCCGTGACGAACTCGGCCATGTCCAGGGCGATCGGCGCGATCGCGTTGGAGGAACAGACGAGCGCCACGGTGAGCAGCAGCGAGGCGGTGTTGACCACCGTTCCCGGCAGGGGGACGTCGCCGGCGATGAACAGCTCCTCGACCCGCCGGCGCAACAGCGTTCCGGGCGGCTGGAACACCCAGTCGTAGAAGGGCAGGTCCGCCAGCGACACGGTGTCCTTCTCAGTCAGGGGGTGGCCCTTTCGCACGATCAGGCAGGCCTTTTCCACGCCGATTTCCTGGACGTTGAAGAGGCGCGGATCGAGATCGTCGGGCACGCGCGCCATGATGAAGTCGTGCTTGGACGAGATCAGCTCGCGGGCCAGCACGTTGCTCGTCTCGATGCGGACGTTGACCTCGATGCCGGGATAGGCGGCGCTGACCTGCTGGATCGCCGGGACCGCCAGGCTGATCGCCGGTGCGGCCACCGTGCCGAGGAAGACCGTGCCGCCGGCGCCGGACTTCAGCGCGGCGATTTCCCGGTCGACCTCGTCGAGTTCCAGAAGGATGGTGCGGGCGCGGCGGGCGAACGCCCGGCCGAACTGCGTCAGTTCCACCCCGCGAGAGACCCGTTCACAGAGCGGGACCTTTATTATACTCTCCATCTCCGTCAGCATGCGCGAGGCCGCCGGCTGGGAGATGCTGAGAGCCGCGGCGGCAGCGCTGACCTGCTTGTGCTGGTCGATCGCGACGATCATGCGGAGGTGGTTCAGCTTGAGGCCCGAGCGCAGCAGGCCGAGGCCGAGCTGGTCGTCCGCGGGCCGCTCGGGGGGCGGCGGGGCGTCAAATATGGCTTCATGCATATGTTAACCGTCTTCCTTCACCCAAAAATCATATCATTAACGATCATTATATCGTTTTTGGTATGGGATTAGAAGCTTATTGTATTTGACAGTTATAGCGTTTCGGTAGAGTTTGCCCGGCAGGTGCGCTCGTGCCCAAGGGAGTTGAGGCCGGGAGGGGTAAACATCCTTTTCCTCCGTTGGAGACCGTCGTCTGCGACAGCGGGCAACGAAGCACTGAATTCGGTCTGGACGTGGAGTCAGGCCTGTACAAGGGAGAGACTAAATAATGAAATTGATCACTTCGCTTCTCGCCGCCGCTGCCATCAGCGTGGCGTCCTTCGCCGTACCTGCCTTTGCGCAGGACAAGGGCACGGTCGGCATTTCCATGCCGACGAAGACCTCCACCCGCTGGATTTCCGACGGCGAGACCATGGAGAAGCTGTTCACGGAGGCCGGCTACACGGCGGACCTGCAGTTCGCCGATGACGATATTCCGAACCAGCTGGCCCAGATCGAGAACATGGTCACCAAGGGCGCCAAGGTTCTCGTGATCGGCGCCATCGACGGCACCACGCTGTCGGACATCCTGGCAAAGGCGCACGACGCCGGCGTCAAGGTCATCGCCTATGACCGCCTGATCCGCGATTCGGGCAACGTCGACTACTACGCCACCTTCGACAACTTCCAGGTCGGCGTCCTGCAGGCAACCAGCCTCGTCGACGGCCTGAAGGCCCAGTTCGGCGACGTCAAGCCGTGGAACGTCGAGCTGTTCGGCGGTTCGCCGGACGACAACAACGCCTTCTTCTTCTACGACGGCGCCATGTCGGTCCTGCAGCCGCTCATCGACAGCGGCGACATCGTGATCAAGTCCGGCCAGCAGGGCATGGACCAGGTCGGCACGCTGCGCTGGGATGGCGCGGTCGCCCAGGCCCGCATGGAAAACCTGCTGTCCTCCACCTACACCGATGCCCAGGTCCATGGCGTCCTGTCGCCCTATGACGGCCTGTCGATCGGCATCCTGTCGGCCCTGAAGGGCGTCGGCTACGGCTCGGGCGACCAGAAGATGGCCGTCGTCACCGGTCAGGACGCCGAGCTGCCGTCGGTCAAGTCGATCCTCGCCGACGAGCAGTACTCGACGGTGTTCAAGGACACCCGCGAACTCGCCAAGGTTGCCGTCAACATGACGGATGCCATCCTCGGCGGCAAGGAGCCGGAAGTCAACGACACCAAGACCTACGACAACGGCGTCAAGGTCGTTCCGTCCTACCTGCTGAAGCCGGTTTCGGTCGACAAGTCCAACGCCAAGGACATCCTGGTCGGCGCGGGCTACTACACCGAAGATCAGATCAACAACTGATAGCGGTCTGAAAACGGGGGGTCCGCGATCGGTTGCGGACCCTTTTATCTTGGCGGTGGAGCCTGTAGACTTTCGGCTCCAGCCCGTCGCACGCAGAATGCTGCCGGAATGCCTGAACATGGACAACATCATTCTCGAAATGCGGAGCATCACCAAGACGTTTCCCGGCGTCAAGGCGCTCGACAACGTCAGCTTCAAGGTCCGCGAGGGCGAAATCCACGCGCTGGTCGGTGAAAACGGAGCCGGCAAGTCGACCCTGATGAAGGTGCTGAGCGGCGTCTATCCCGCGGGCACCTACGAGGGTGAAATCCACTACGACGGCGAACTGCGCCGCTTCGCCACGATCGCCGACAGCGAAGAGCTCGGCATCATCATCATCCACCAGGAGCTGGCGCTGGTGCCGCTGCTCTCGATCGCCGAGAACATCTTCCTCGGCAACGAGATCGCCACCAACGGCGTGATCCACTGGCCGCAGACCTTCGCCCGGACGCAGGAACTGCTGAAGAAGGTCGGCCTGACGGAATCGCCCACCACCCTGATCACCGATATCGGCGTCGGCAAGCAGCAGCTGGTCGAGATCGCCAAGGCGCTGTCGAAGAAGGTGCGCCTGCTGATCCTCGACGAGCCGACCGCGTCACTGAACGAAAAGGATTCCGAGGCGCTGCTGAAGCTGCTGATGGAGTTCCGCGCCCAGGGCATGACCTCGATCATCATTTCGCACAAGCTGAACGAGATCAAGAAGGTCGCCGACAAGATCACCATCCTGCGCGACGGCGGTACGGTCGAGACGCTCGACTGTCACAGGGAAGACATCAGCGAGGACCGGATCATCAAGGGCATGGTCGGCCGCGACATGGAAGACCGCTACCCGCCGCGCGAGCCGAAGATCGGCGAGAAGCTGCTGGAAGTGAAGAACTGGAACGTCTTCCACCAGCATCACCGCGACCGCCAGTTCCTGCACGACGTCAACTTCAACGTCCGCGCCGGCGAAGTCGTCGGCATCGCCGGGCTGATGGGTGCCGGCCGCACCGAGACCGCGATGAGCCTCTTCGGCAAGTCGTGGGGCCACAAGATCAGCGGCGAAGTCTACATGCGCGGCAAGCCCGTCGACGTCAGCACGATCCCGAAGGCGATCGACGCGGGCCTGGCCTACGTCACCGAGGACCGCAAGCACCTCGGCCTCGTGCTGATGAACAACATCAAGCAGAACACCACGCTCTCGAACCTCGAGGCGGTGTCGAAGAACGGCATCATCGACGACCACAAGGAAACGAAGGTCGCGACGGACTACCGCTCGAAGCTGCGCATCCGCTCGCATTCGATCTATCAGGAGACGGTGAACCTCTCCGGCGGCAACCAGCAGAAGGTGGTGCTGTCGAAATGGCTGTTCACCAATCCGGAAGTGCTGATCCTCGACGAGCCCACGCGCGGCATCGACGTCGGCGCCAAATTCGAAATCTACAGCATCATCAACCAGCTTGCAGCCGAGGGCAAAGGCATTCTGATGATCTCTTCGGAGATGCCCGAGCTGCTTGGAACCTGCGATCGCATCTATGTCATGAATGAAGGACGTATCGTCGCAGAGCTTTCCAAGGAGGAGGCAAGCCAAGAATCCATCATGCGCGCCATCATGCGCTCCGGGGAGAAACACTAATGGTCGCCGATACCAGCGCTCCAACCTCAAAACCGTCCATCGGGGACTATCTCAGGAACAATATCCGTGAGTACGGCCTGCTCGTCGCGCTCGTGGTCATCATGGTGTTCTTCCAGATCCTGACGAGCGGCGTCCTGTTCCGCCCGGTCAACATCACCAACCTGGTGCTGCAGAACTCGTTCATCGTCATCATGGCGTTGGGCATGCTGCTGATCATCGTCGCCGGGCACATCGACCTGTCGGTCGGCTCGATCGTCGCCTTCATCGGCGCGATCTCGGCGATCATGCTGGTGAAATGGGGCGTGCCGGCGATCATCGTCGTGCCCGCATGTCTGATCGTCGGCGGCATCATGGGGGCGGCGCAAGGCTACTGGGTGGCCTACCAGAAGATCCCGTCCTTCATCGTCACGCTGGCCGGCATGCTGGTCTTCCGCGGCATGACCTATGTCGTGCTCGGCGGCCGCCCGATCGGTCCGTTCCCGAAGGAATTCCAGGTCCTTTCCACCGGTTTCGTGCCTGATTTCCTCTATTTCCTGAACCCGGCCCCGGAGGTGATCAAGAACGTGGTGGCGCTCGTCGCCGTCATCCTGCTCGTCGCGCTGGCCGTCTGGTCCGGCTTCCGCAGCCGCAGGATCAACGAGATGCACGGCACCGAGAACGAGCCGTTCGTGTTCTTCGCGATCCAGATGGCCGTCATCGCCATCGTTGCGCTCTTCATCGGCTTCCAGCTGTCCACCTATCGCGGCCTGCCGAACGTGCTGATCGTCATGGGCGTCCTGATCGCGCTCTATTCCTTCGTCACCACGCGTTCGACGGTCGGCCGGCGGATCTACGCCATGGGCGGCAACGAGAAGGCGGCGAAGCTTTCGGGCATCAACACCGAGCGCCTGACCTTCTACACCTTCGCCAACATGGGCGTGCTGGCGGCGCTCGCCGGCATGATCATCACCGCGCGCCTCAATTCGGCGACGCCGAAGGCCGGCGTCGGCTTCGAGTTGGACGTGATCGCGGCCTGCTTCATCGGCGGCGCTTCGGCTTCGGGCGGTGTCGGCAAGATCACCGGCGCGGTGATCGGCGCCTTCATCATGGGCGTGATGAACAACGGCATGTCGATCATGGGCATCGGCATCGACTACCAGCAGCTGATCAAGGGCCTCGTGCTTCTGGCTGCGGTGTTCTTCGACGTCTACCAAAAGAACAAGGGCTGACCGGCCAGCGCCGGACAGCCGCACAGTCGTCAACCTATCGGGCCGCGGGGCGCGCGGTCTGGCGGCGCGGCAGCGGTCGCGCCGTTGGCGGAGCCTTGCCGAGGCGGGCCGCCGCGAACGAACAAGGATTTGGACCATGCTGGTATCACAGTTGAAGAATGCCGACGGCTCGATCACGGTCGCCGCACGCGAGGACGGGCAGGGCGCCCGGGCGGTCAAGAACGCCGCCAGCCTGTACGCGCTCGCCATGGAGGCCGCCGACGGCGGCAAGAGCCTCAAGGCGGTGATCGAGGCGCACGGCTACGGCGAGGCGATCGACCTGGAGAAGGCCTATGCCGAGGGCCGGCTGATCTCGCCGATCACCCATCCCGATCCGGCCCACCTGCACCTGACCGGCACCGGCCTGACGCATCTCGGCTCCGCCGCGACCCGCGACGCTATGCACAAGAAGACGACGGAGGCGGCCGCCGAGACACTGACCGATTCCATGAAGATGTTCAGGATGGGTCTCGAAGGCGGCAAGCCGAAGCCGGGCGAGAAGGGCGTGCAGCCGGAATGGTTCTACAAGGGCAACGGCACCCAGGCCGTCGCCCCCGGCGGCGCGCTGACCTCGCCCTCCTTCGCCGAGGACGGCGGCGAGGAGCCGGAAATGGCCGGCATCTACGTCATCTCGTCGAAGGGCGTGCCATTCCGCCTCGGCTTTGCCGTCGCCAACGAGTTCTCCGACCACGTCACCGAGCGGGTCAACTACCTGTGGCTGGCCCATTCCAAGCTGCGCCAGGCGAGCTTCGGCCCGGAGATCCGCATCGGGGTCGCGCCGGACGACATCCGCGGCTTCTCGCGCATCGTCCGCGACGGCAAGGTGCTATGGGAAAAGCCGTTCCTGTCGGGCGAGGCGAACATGTCGCACACCTTCGCCAACCTCGAATACCATCATTTCAAGTACGACCTGTTCCGCCAGCCGGGCGAAGTGCACGTGCACATGTTCGGCACCGCGACGCTGTCGTTCGGTGACGGCATCCGCACGCAGGAAGGCGACGTCTTCGAGATCGGCGCCGACGGGTTCGGCCTGCCGCTCCGCAATCCCTTGGCAATTGCCAAGGAAGTTCCGGTCGAAATCCAGCAATTGTAACGGATCCGGGCCGGTGCCTGCGCGCCGCCGGGATGAGACAGGAGGGCCTTGCCCATGACCATCCACAAGAACCTGATCGCCGGCGAATGGGTCGGCAGCGACGGGGTTGCCAACATCAATCCGTCGAACACCAACGACGTGATCGGCGAATACGCCCGCGCCTCGGCCGATGATGCCAAGACCGCGATCGCCGCGGCGAAGGCCGCCTTTCCGGCCTGGTCGCGATCCGGCATCCTCGAGCGCCATGCGATCCTGAAGAAGACCGCCGACGAGATCATGGCGCGCAAGGACGAACTCGGCACGCTGCTCGCCCGCGAGGAGGGCAAGACGCTGCCGGAGGCAATCGGCGAGACGATCCGGGCCGGGCAGATCTTCGAATTCTTCGCAGGCGAAACGCTGCGGCTCGCCGGCGAGGTCATTCCGTCGGTGCGGCCGAACATCGGCGTCGAGATCACCCGTGAGGCCGTCGGCGTCGTGGGCATCATCACGCCGTGGAACTTCCCGATCGCCATTCCGGCCTGGAAGATTGCGCCGGCACTCGCCTACGGCAATACGATCGTCTTCAAGCCGGCCGAGCTAGTGCCGGGCTGCGCCTGGGCGATCGTCGACATCCTGCACCGCGCCGGGCTGCCGAAGGGCGTGCTCAACCTCGTCATGGGCAAGGGCTCGGTCGTCGGCCAGGCGATGCTGGAAAGCCCCGACGTCGCCGCGATCACGTTCACCGGCTCGACCGGTACCGGCAAGCGGGTGGCCGCCACCTCGATCGAGCATAACCGCAAGTTCCAGCTGGAAATGGGCGGCAAGAATCCCTTCGTCGTGCTCGACGACGCCGACCTCACCGTCGCCGTCGAAGCCGCCGCCAATTCCGGCTTCTTCTCGACCGGCCAGCGCTGCACGGCCTCCTCGCGACTGATCGTCACCGAGGGCATCCACGACAAGTTCGTCGCCGCGCTGACGGAGAAGCTGAAGACGCTGGTGGTCGACGACGCGCTGAAGGCCGGCACCCATATCGGCCCGGTGGTCGACGCCAGCCAGCTCAAGCAGGACACCGACTACATCGAGATCGGCAAGGGCGAGGGCGCCAGGCTCGCCTTCGGCGGCGATCTGCTGACGCGCGACAATCCGGGCTTCTACCTGCAGCCGGCGCTGTTCACCGAAGCGACGAATGCCATGCGCATCAGCCGCGAGGAGATCTTCGGCCCGGTCGTCTCGGTGATCCGGGTGAAGGACTACGAGGAGGCGCTGGCCACCGCCAACGACACGCCGTTCGGGCTGTCGTCGGGGATCGCCACGACGAGCCTCAAGCACGCGACGCATTTCAAGCGCAATGCGGAAGCCGGCATGGTGATGGTCAACCTGCCGACGGCCGGCGTCGACTTCCACGTGCCCTTCGGCGGTCGCAAGGGATCGTCCTACGGTCCGCGCGAGCAGGGCAAGTATGCCAACGAGTTCTACACGACGGTCAAGACCGCCTACACGCTGGCGTGACCGCGCCGGCCTGAAAATCGCCCCGGCAGTGGCGCCGGGGCGCCTCCTTCAAGGACGCTAGGAAATGACAAAGAAAGCAGAATGGCCGCGCAGGCTGAGGTCGCAGGAATGGTACGGCGGCACGAGCCGCGACGTGATCTATCACCGCGGCTGGATGAAGAACCAGGGCTATCCGCACGACCTGTTCGACGGCCGTCCGGTGATCGGCATCCTCAACACCTGGTCGGATCTGACGCCCTGCAACGGCCACCTGCGCGAACTCGCCGAGAAGGTGAAGGCGGGCGTCTGGGAGGCCGGCGGCTTCCCGGTCGAGGTGCCGGTGTTCTCGGCCTCCGAAAACACCTTCCGCCCGACGGCGATGATGTACCGCAACCTCGCGGCGCTCGCGGTCGAGGAGGCGATCCGCGGCCAGCCGATGGACGGCTGCGTGCTGATGGTCGGCTGCGACAAGACCACGCCGTCGCTCCTGATGGGGGCGGCCTCCGTCGACCTGCCGTCGATCGTCGTCACCGGCGGACCGATGCTGAACGGCTATTTCCGCGGTGAGCGCGTCGGTTCGGGCACGCATCTTTGGAAGTTCTCCGAGATGGTGAAGGCCGGCGAGATGACGCAGGCCGAGTTCCTCGAGGCCGAAGCCTCGATGAGCCGCTCGACGGGCACCTGCAACACGATGGGCACCGCCTCCACCATGGCCTCCATGGCCGAGGCGCTCGGCATGGCGCTTTCCGGCAACGCCGCGATCCCGGCGGTCGATTCCCGCCGGAAGGTGATGGCGCAGATGACCGGCCGGCGCATCGTCCAGATGGTCAAGGACGACCTGAAGCCGTCCGACATCATGACGAAGCAGGCTTTCGAGAACGCCATCCGCACCAATGCGGCGATCGGCGG
The DNA here is from genome assembly GCF_029210525.1 of Mycoplana sp. MJR14. Lineage (NCBI taxonomy): Bacteria > Pseudomonadati > Pseudomonadota > Alphaproteobacteria > Hyphomicrobiales > Rhizobiaceae > Mycoplana > Mycoplana sp. MJR14. The sequence goes on along the minus strand of NZ_JARGEO010000005.1, from coordinate 7,354 downwards.
CTCGACCAACGCGGTGATCCACCTCCTCGCCATTGCCGGCCGCGTCGGCATCGACCTGACGCTGGACGACTGGGACCGCTGTGGCCGCGACGTGCCGACCATCGTCAACCTGATGCCGTCCGGCAAGTACCTGATGGAAGAGTTCTTCTATGCCGGCGGCCTGCCGGTGGTGCTGAAGCGCCTCGGCGAGGCCGGCCTCCTGCACAAGGACGCGCTGACGGTCTCCGGCGAGACCATGTGGGACGAGGTCAAGGGCGTCGTCAACTGGAACGAGGACGTGATCCTGCCGGCCGAAAAGGCGCTGACGCAGTCTGGCGGTATCGTCGTTCTGCGCGGCAATCTCGCGCCGAAGGGCGCGGTGCTGAAGCCGTCCGCCGCCTCGCCGCATCTTCTCACCCATCGCGGCCGCGCCGTCGTGTTCGAGGACATCGACGACTACAAGGCCAAGATCAACGACGACAATCTCGACATCGACGAGACCTGCGTCATGGTCATGAAGAACTGTGGGCCGAAGGGCTATCCGGGCATGGCCGAGGTCGGCAACATGGGCCTGCCGCCGAAGGTGCTGAAGAAGGGCATCACCGACATGGTGCGCATCTCCGACGCGCGCATGTCGGGCACGGCCTACGGTACCGTCGTGCTGCACACCTCGCCGGAAGCCGCCGTCGGCGGGCCGCTGGCGGTGGTGAAGAACGGCGACATGATCGAGCTGGACGTGCCGAACCGTCGCCTGCATCTCGACATTTCCGACGAGGAACTGGCGCGGCGTCTTTCCGAATGGAAGCCGAACCACGAACTGCCGACCTCCGGTTATGCCTGGCTGCACCAGCAGCACGTCCAGGGCGCCGACACCGGCGCCGACCTCGACTTCCTCAAGGGATGTCGCGGCAGCGCTGTCGGCAAGGACAGCCACTGACGGCCGCAGCCGGTACGGCAAGACAAGAAGAGGCGGGGACAAACCCCGCCTTTTTCGTTGCAGGACCGGCATCGACACCGTGACGCGCCGCCGCGCCGCCAGTGGTCGGCTTGAAATGCTTCGATAATGGACATATTATCTGTACAGAAATCCGTGCGGAGACAGAACATGACGAAGAGCGTTGCGGCCACCGAATTCAAGGCCACCTGCCTGCGCCTGATCGACGAGATGAACGCAGACGGCGAACCCGTCGTCATTACCCGCCACGGCAAGCCGGTCGCCGTGCTCTCGCCGGCGGTTCCGGCGGAGGGCAAATCCGTCTTCGGGGCCCTCAAGGGCAGCGTACTGCGCTACGACGATCCGTTTGCCCCGGCCGCCGACGCCGACGACTGGGCGGCTGCGCGGTGATCGTTCTCGACACGCACGTCTTCGTCTGGCTGATGGAGGGAAGCGGCCGGCTCGGCGCTCGCGCCCGACGCGCGATCGATGACGCAGTGCTGACAAACGGCCTGTTCCTGTCGGCGATCACCCCCTGGGAAATCGCCATGCTTGCGGAGAAGGGGCGCCTGGCCCTCGGCCGCGACGTCGCTGCCTGGCTGGACGCGGCGCTGGCGCTGCCCGGCATCCACCTCGCCGCCATCAGCCCTGCGATCGCCGTCGACAGCGTGCGCTTGCCGGGCGCCTTCCACGCCGATCCCGCCGATCGCCTGATCGTCGCCACGACGCGCAATCTCGGCGCGATCCTGCTGACGGCGGACCGGGCCGTGCTCGACTATGCTGCACTCGGCCACGTCCTTGCCGAGGATGCCGGCGTATAGCACCGGCTGATCCGGCTCTAGCTCTGGCTCTGCGACTGGCTCTGGCTCTGCCCGGCCGCCTCGACCCGGATCGATACGCTCATCGTCTCGGCGGCGCGGCCGACGACCAGGCCGGAGACGGGGGCGGCGTCGCGGTAGCAGAGGCCGGTGGCCAGCCGCACGTAGCGATCGTCGGGGCAGATGTCGTTGGCCGCGTCGAAGCCGATCCAGCCGATGCCCTGAACGTGAACGTCGGCCCAGGCGTGGCTGGCCGTCTGGTCGACATGGCCGTCCATCAGGAGATAGCCCGAGACATAGCGGGCCGGCAGGCCCAGCACGCGTGCGGCCGAAATCATCACATGGGCGTGGTCCTGGCAGACGCCCGAGCCCTTCTCGAGCGCACGCTCCGCCGTCGTATCCGCCGCCGTCTCGCCGGTCTTGTAGTCGATCGCCTTGTGGATGGTCGCCATCAGCGCGTGCAGGCGGGCGAGTTCCGTCTCGCCGTCCGAGGCGCGGACGAGTTCGCGAACGAGCCGGCCGGGCTTCGTCAGCGCCGTCTCGCGCAGGTAGAGCCAGAGCGGAACGTAGCCCTGGTGCGGGCCGAAGACGCCGGCGCGGTCCTCGGTGTCGACCTCGCCCTCGGCGATGATTCGGATCGTCGTCTGGTCGGCGTTCGTGCTGACGAGATCGACGTGATTGCCGAAATGGTCGCTGTAGCCGACCTCCACATGCGCGCCGTGAACGGTCGTCCGCCAGTCGAGCACCGTCTGGCCCGGCTGGGTCTTCGGGGTCAGCCGCAGGCGCTGCAGCGAGTACTGCACCGGCTCGTCATAGGTGTAGACCGACGTATGATTGATCTTCAGCCGCATCTTCAAGTCCCCTGCCGCGCAACGCTACTGATAGAAGCGGTAGCCGTCCGCGATTTCCTGCCCCAGCCTGTTGTTCTGGACGATGAATTCCTCGATGAACTCGTGCAGCCCCTGGTCCATGATGTCTTCCATCGTCCGGTTCTGGAGCAGCGTCAGTGTCGTCGAGGCGGTCTCGTGCGCGGCGTGGGTCTCGCCGTAGGCCTGGCCGAGGAAGCACAGGTTGCTGACGATCTTCTCGTAGCTGAAGGCGAGCGAGCGCGGCATGCGCGCGTTCAGGATCAGGAAGTGGGCGATGTTGGAGGGCTTGTACTCGCCGTCATAGACCCAGCCGTAGGAGCGGTGGGCGGAGACCGAGCGCAGGATCGATTCCCACTGCATGTTGTCCAGCGACGAGCCGACCTGCGAGATCGCCGGCAGCAGCACGTAGTATTTCACGTCGAGGATGCGCGCGGTGTTGTCGGCGCGCTCGATGAAGGTGCCGATGCGGGCGAAGTTGTAGATGTCGTCGCGCAGCATCGTGCCGTGGAAGGCGCCGCGGATGAGGCCGGCGCGGCGCTTGATCGTCTCGATGATCTCCGGCAGGTCGGTCGAGCGCGCCTTGCGGGCGAGCACGTGCTTGAGCTCGATCCAGCACTCGTTGACCGCTTCCCAGGTCTCGCGCGTCAGCGCGGTGCGCACCATGCGGGCGTTGTTGCGGGCCGCGTCGATGCAGGACATCACGCTCGAAGGGTTGGCCTTGTCGCGCAACAGGTAGTCGATCGCGTCGACGCTCGAAAGCGTCGGATGCACCTTGTCGTAGTCCTCGCGCACGCCGGCGCTCTGCAGCACGCCGTCCCAGTCGTCGTCGCGGCTGTCGCTGCGGGTCAGCGACATGCGCAGGCCGGCATCGATCAGCCTTGCCGTGTTTTCCGCCCGCTCGATGTAGCGGAACATCCAGTACAGTCCGTTTGCGGTTCTGCCCAGCATGGCGCTCAGTCCTCCAGAACCCAGGTATCCTTGGTGCCGCCGCCCTGGCTCGAATTGACCACGAGCGAGCCGGCCTTCAGCGCCACGCGCGTCAGGCCGCCGGGGATGATCTGCACCTTGTCGGAGACGAGAACATAGGGGCGCAGATCGACATGGCGCGGCGCCACGCCCTTGTTGACCAGGATCGGAACGGTGGAGAGCGACAGCGTCGGCTGGGCGATGTAGCCGCCCGGCTTGCTCTTCAGCTTGTCGGCGAAGAGGGCGCGCTCCCTTTTGGTCGCCGTCGGGCCGACCAGCATGCCGTAGCCGCCCGAACCGTGCACCTCCTTCACCACCAGCTCTTCCAGGTGCTCGAGCACGTATTTCAGGCTGTCCGGTTCCGAACAGCGCCAGGTCGGCACGTTTTCGAGGATCGCCTTGCGGCCGGTGTAGAACTCGACGATTTCCGGCATGTAGGAATAGATCGCCTTGTCGTCGCAGATGCCGGTTCCCGGCGCATTCGCAATGGTGATGTTGCCGGCCCGGTAGACGTCCATGATGCCCGGGATGCCGAGCGCGGATTCGGGGCGGAAGGTGAGGGGATCGAGGAAATCGTCGTCGACGCGACGGTAGAGCACGTCGATCGCCTCGTATCCCCGCGTGGTCCGCATCTTCACCTTGCCGTCGATGACGCGCAGGTCGGATCCCTCCACCAGTTCGACGCCCATCTGGTCTGCCAGGAAGGCGTGCTCGTAGAAGGCGGAGTTGTAGATGCCGGGCGTGAGGACTGCGACGCGCGGCCTGCCGGTGCAGCCGGGCGGGGCCAGCGAGGCGAGGCTCTGGCGCAGGAGGTTCGGATAGTTCTGGACCGGGCGGACCTTGTTCTGCTGGAACAGCTCCGGAAACATCTGCATCATGGTTTCGCGGTTTTCCAGCATGTAGCTGACGCCGGAGGGCGTGCGGGCATTGTCCTCCAGGACGTAGAACTGGTCCTCGCCGGTGCGCACGATGTCGGTGCCGACGATGTGGGTGTAGACGCCGCCCGGCGGCTTGAAGCCGATCATCTGCGGCAGGAACGCCTCGTTCTTCTCGATCAGTTCGCGCGGCAGCCGGCCGGCGCGGATGATCTCCTGCTTGTGGTAGATGTCGTCGAGGAAGGCGTTCAGCGCGATCACCCGCTGCTCGATGCCCTGGGCCAGTTTGCGCCATTCGCGGCCGGAGATGATGCGGGGGATGAGATCGAAGGGGATGAGCTTTTCGGAGCTATCCGCGTGGCCATAGACGGCGAAGGTGATGCCGGTCTTGCGGAAGATGTTCTCGGCATCCCTGGACTTGGCGATCAGGCGGGCCCGATCCTGACTGGAATACCATTCAAAGTAGTCTTGGTATGGCTGGCGCGGGCTGGAGTCCGCGTTCATCATTTCGTCAAATGCCAACGGCGTGTTCCCCAATTTTCTCGCCATTTGAGTACAACGTCCTGGGCAATGCAAGAACCGTGCTCAATCGGCATGCAAAAATCTGTCCGGCGCAAACAAGCGGCAAAGGCCTGCACGCGTTTCGATGCCGCGGCCCGTCTCTGGCCGGCCGCGGCGCCTGTCGGCCTGCGGATGCGGTTGCAACTGCTCAATTAAGATGCAAATGCCGCGTGCGCAGCGCGGTTGAACCTAACGATCAAGAATATTGCTTTGACCATCGGACGCCGGCGCCCTAACGCTTTCGCCTTCGATCCGAAAAGCCGTCCGGAAGCCCTCCATGTCCCTCGATCGCATCGCTCCGGCACTCTTCGTGCTGCTCTGGTCCTCGGGCTGGGTGGTGGCGAAGTACGGCGGCATCTACTCCGATCCGCTGACGTTCCTCGCGGTGCGCTATGCGACCGCGGCGATCCTGTTTGCCGCCTACTGCCAGGTCGCCGGCGTGCACTGGCCTTCGGACCGGTCGACGGTCGTGCATGCGATCGTCTCCGGCGTCTTCCTGCACGGCTTCTATCTGGGGGCTGTCTGGTGGGCGATCGGCCAGGGGGTGCCGGCGGCGCTCTCCGGCATCATCGCCGCGCTGCAGCCGCTGATGACGGCGCTGGCGGCGCCGTACTTCATCGGCGAGCGGCTGTCGCCGCTGCAGAAGGCCGGCATCGGTCTTGGCTTCGCCGGCGTCGCCCTCGCGGTGCTGCCGAAGTTTGTGGGCGCGGGGCATGCGGAGATACCGACTTTCCCGATCATCCTGAACGTGATCGGCATGATGTCGGTCACCTACGGCACGATCTACCAGAAGCAGCACCTGCAGACCGGCGACATCCGCGCGATCGCGACGCTGCAATATGTCGGCGCCCTTGTCGTCACCTTGCCCTTCGCGCTGGCCCTCGAACCGTTCCGGGTGGAACTGTCCTTCGGTTTCGTGGCGCTGCTCGTCTGGTCCGTGGTCGGGATCTCGATGGGGGCGATCCTGCTGCTGCTCTACCTTCTGCGCCGCGGCCAGGTGGCCCGTGCCGCCTCGCTGATCTATCTGGTGCCGCCGCTCGCGGCGATCGAAGCGGCGATCGCCTTCGGCGAGGAACTGACCCTGCCGATGATCGCAGGCACGTTCGTCGTCGTCGCCGGCGTCTATCTCGCAAACCGCAAGGCGCCGCAGACCGCGCCGGCGGAGTAGGCGGCGAGGGCGTGGCAGACGGCCCGCCACCGGCAATTGCAGTCGCGGCAAAATTCCGTACTCTTTGGCGGGCGCCGGATGCCGTATCCCGGCGGTCCGCCCGTGTCCGGACGGCGGCGGGAGCAGAGCACGGCTATCAGGACGGGGGAGTCGACATGGTTGGAACAACCGTAGTTGCGTTTGCACTCGTGGCCTTCATCGGGATCACGACGCCGGGACCGACGGTGCTGCTGGCGCTATCGAACGGATCGCGCTTCGGGGTGCGGCGCGCCTGCCTCGGCATGGTCGGCGCGGTGCTGTCGGACTTCGTGCTGATCGGCGCGGTTGCGCTCGGCCTCGGGGCCCTGCTTGCCGCATCCGAATTCTGGTTTTCCGTCGTCAAGTGGCTCGGCGCCGGCTATCTCGCCTTCCTCGGCGTCATGCTCCTTCGCTCGAAGGGCACGCTCGAGGCCTCGCTGCAGCCGGCGGGCGCCACCGATACCGGGACGGCCCGGTCGATCTTCCTCAAGAGCTTCCTCGTCGCGGTGACGAACCCGAAGGGCTACCTGTTCTTCTCGGCCTTCCTGCCGCAGTTCATCGACCCGGCGGCGCCGCAGGCCGGGCAATATCTGGTGCTGGCGCTCGTCTTTGCCGGCATCGATTTCGTCGTCATGTTCGGCTATGCGCTGCTCGGTGCGCAGGCGGTCCGGATGCTGCGCAGGTCGGGCGCCATCTGGCTCGACCGGATGTGCGGCGGCGCGCTGCTGGCGCTTGCCGGCTCGCTGGCCCTCTATCGGCGGGGCGGGGCTTAGAGGCAGGGCCAGGCCAAATGAAAACGGCGGGCCGAGGCCCGCCGCAATTCTCGTCGTTGCAATCCGATAGCCGCGCTCAGGCCTGTTCGCGGCGCTTGCCGTTCTGGCGGCGCGACTGGCCATTGCGGTTGCCGTTGTTCTGGCCCGGACGGCCGCCGGCGTGGTTGCGGTTGCGGCCTTCGGCGTGCTTCTGGTCGGGGCGGCCCGGCGCGTGCCGGTTCTGCCCGGCGCCGTCGTGGCTGGCCGTGTCGGGGCGGCGGTCCTGGCGCTTCTGCGGGCGGTCGGAGAAGCCGCGGTCCACGATCTGGCCTTCGCCGCGTTCGCCGGCCTGGCTGCCTGACTGCGCGCGATGCTCGGCATGCTGCTGGCCGCCGCGGGCGCCCAGATCGGAAG
>NZ_JARGEO010000041.1:0-202 GCF_029210525.1 Mycoplana sp. MJR14 | reverse complement strand
CAGCATAGCCTGGCGCCCACCGGTCTTGAAGCGCTCGACCCAGCGGGCAACGATCTTGGCCGAGACGCCGTAGACCCGGGCTGCTTGGGCTTGCGACAGATAGCCCCCGATCACGGCAAGCGCCATTTCTTCTCGACGCAACGGCGTCAGTCGGGCATTCTTGTGAATGTTCATTCGGAGCGATCCTGGACTACTGTTGTGT
>NZ_JARGEO010000040.1:0-229 GCF_029210525.1 Mycoplana sp. MJR14 | reverse complement strand
CCCGCCGCTGGCGCGGCCGTCGACATAGACCGGATAGCCGGAATCGCCGAGCAGCAGGTTGCCGGTGACCTTGACGTTGGCGATCGGGCCGAAGTCGTTCTTGATGAAGACGTCGGAGGTGTCGCGGCCGACGATGGTGTTGCCTTCGATCAGCACGCCGTTCTGGCCACCCTGCACCGAGATGCCGTCATAGTGCGGGTCGGAACCGGCCGCCTGAAGGTCGTGGACA
>NZ_JARGEO010000004.1:0-587561 GCF_029210525.1 Mycoplana sp. MJR14 | reverse complement strand
GACAGTTTTTTGAAAAATCCGCCCGGCGCGGGCCACCGCCTCCGGGTTTTCAGGGGTTTGCGGGGACAAAGAAACTTCATCCCCGGCATTTGCGGCCGGAATTGGCGTTCTGCCCTCAATTCTTCACAATGGCGTCGTCTCAACGGCCTATGCGCGTCACTCGCGTGATTCAGGCCGGTGTGGGCGCGGTCGCGCTCCGATTTGACTTTGACGGCACAACACGTACATCTTCGTGCCGCTGGCACGGCGGCGCAACGACACGGGACGAACGCGATCGGCATGACGACGACCGACAGGAACATGATCCGCACGCTCGGCAACGAGCCGCCTCTCGTGGCGGACGGCCGGCGCGCCCCCGACCGCCGCGAGATTTCGCTGCGCTGGCTTTCGGGCACGTTCCTCACCGGCATCACCTCCTCCATCCTGATGGGCGTGGCGCTGTTTGCAGCCCTCGACGGTCGCCAGCAGCTGGCCATTCCGGCCGAGGCCTATGCCGCGCTCGAGCCGCAGGACCACCCCCCGCACCCGGAGAACACCGTCAAGCGCGGACAGCGCATCCTCGAGCCCAACGTCGTCGCCAAGCCCGCGGACAAGAAGATCATGGAGGTCTCGACCATGATCCACGACGGCGAGAAGGAGGTCGTGCGGCGCAAGCCCTTCGCCCACGTCACGATGGCGCTGGCCGCCAGCCATACCGCCGGCGACGACTATCCGCCCTTCGATCCGCTGGCGATCTTCTCCGACGGCGACAAGGACGACCAGCCCGTCTCGCGCACGGGCACGATCTACGGATCCGAGGTGGAATCCGAGGTGGCGCTGAAGAGCGGCGACTTCCCGACCGGCGGGTCGGCGCTGGCCTTCTCCGACCAGATGTCGGCCGACGAGGTCGAGGAGAACGTGCGCACCAACGGCTCGGCGCTCACCGACGGCAGCACCCAGATCGCCTCGCTCTATTATGTCGACCCGCAGCGCTTCGCCTCCGACAGCGGCGACCTCGACCTCCTGCAGGGGCTGACGGCGCGCGTCGTCGAGGAGAACATGAGCGTCTCGGACTTCGACACGCGCTCCTCCGACGATCCGGAATATGCCGACGACGTGATCCCGGTCCGCCACGCCCAGGACATCGTCGGCGTGATGACGGGTGCGGGCTACACCAAGGCGCAGGCCGAGGACCTCGCGGGCTACCTGAAGGGCGTGCTGGACGGTGACGAACTCGAGCAGGGCGACGTTCTGCGCATCTGCGTCATGCAGCGCGGCAAGCAGGCCGACATCGTCCGCGCCTCGGTCTATTCCGGCGGCCGCCACGTGACGACGGTCGCGCTCGACGACGAGGGCCGCTTCATCCCCGGCATGGAGCCGCCGCCGCTCGCCGCCGTCGCCACCGCCTTCGACGGCGACAACCGCCAGGTGATGGCCTCCGGGCGCGACATGCCCCGCGTCTACGACGGCATCTACCGGGCCGCCCTCTCCTATGGCATGAGCAAGGACATGACCGCCCAGGTCGTGCGCATCCTCGCCAGCAACGTCGACTTCCAGGCGCAATTGCGCCCGAACGACACGCTCGAGGCGTTCTTCTCGGTGGCCGACGACACCGGCGTCGCGACCGAGGATTCCGAGCTTCTTTTCCTCGATGCCCGGTTCGGCGACACCGAGACGCGCGTCTACCGCTTCCAGGATCCCGAGGACGGTTCGATCGACTACTACGACCAGGACGGCAAGAGCATTCGCCAGTTCCTGCTGCGCAATCCGGTCCCGAACGGCAAGTTCCGCTCCGGCTTCGGCATGCGCCGCCACCCGATCCTCGGCTTCTCGCGCATGCACACCGGCGTCGACTGGTCGGCGCCGCGCGGCACGCCGATCATCGCCGCCGGCAACGGCGTCGTCGAGAAGGCCGGCTGGGATTCCGGCGGCTACGGCAACCAGACGCTGATCCGCCATGCCAACGGCTACGTCTCCTCCTACAACCACCAGAGCGCCATCGCCAAGGGCATCAAGCCCGGCGTCAAGGTCCGCCAGGGCCAGGTGATCGGCTTCGTCGGCACGACCGGCCTGTCCACCGGGCCGCACCTCCACTACGAGCTGATCGTCAACGGCAACAAGGTCGACGCGCTGAAGATCCGCCTGCCCGGCGGCAAGTCGCTGGACGGCGAGGCGCTCGCCCAGTTCCAGCTCGAGCGCAAGCGCATCGACGATCTCCTCGGCCGCGAGGACGACGCCTCGGAAGTCGCAGCCAAGCAGTAGGAAACCAAGGCAAACGAAAAGGCGCGCGGCCCCTTTGCGGACCGCGCGCCCCGTCTGCATCTCCCGTCCGGCCTCGAGCCGCAGAGCCCCAGTGGGCCTCAGTGAGCCCCTGTGAGCCTCAGGCCGCCTTGCTCTTGCTGCCGACCGTATGGAACAGCAGCCGGTCCGAACCGGACGTCACCCGCACGGTCGAACCGTCCGGCACCTCGTCCGACAGGATCTTCTCGGCGAGCGGATCCTGCAGGTACTTCTGCACCGCCCGCTTCAGCGGCCGGGCGCCGTAGACCGGGTCATAGCCCTTGTCGGCCAGCCAGTGCGTGGCGTCCTCGTCCAGCTCCAGCGTGATCTTGCGCTCGGCGAGCAGCTTGCGCACCCGGCCGAGCTGGATCTCGACGATCGCGCCCATCTCCTGCCGCCGCAGGCGGTGGAACAGGATGATCTCGTCGACGCGGTTCAGGAACTCGGGGCGGAAATGCGCCCGCACCACCGCCATCACCTCGTCGCGGACCTTCTCGCTGTCGTCGCCCTCGCCGAGCTGGACCAGGTATTCGGCGCCGAGGTTCGACGTCATGATGATCAGCGTGTTGCGGAAGTCGACCGTGCGGCCCTGGCCGTCGGTCAGCCGGCCGTCGTCGAGCACCTGCAGGAGCACGTTGAACACGTCCGGATGCGCCTTCTCGATCTCGTCGAACAGCACGACCTGGTAGGGCCGGCGCCGGATCGCCTCGGTCAGCGAGCCGCCCTCCTCATAGCCGACATAGCCGGGAGGGGCGCCGATCAGCCGGGCCACGGAGTGCTTCTCCATGTACTCCGACATGTCCATGCGCACGATCGCCGTCTCGTCGTCGAAGAGGAAGCGCGCGAGCGCCTTGGTGAGCTCCGTCTTGCCGACGCCGGTGGGGCCGAGGAAGATGAACGAGCCGATCGGCCGGTTCGGATCCTGCAGGCCCGCCCGCGCCCGGCGCACCGCGCGCGAGACCGCCTGGACGGCATCGCCCTGGCCGACGACGGATTTCGCGAGTTCGTCTTCCATGCGCAGCAGCTTGTCGCGCTCGCCCTCCAGCATCCGGTCCACCGGGATCCCCGTCCAGCGGGAGACCACCTGGGCGATGTTGTCGGCGGTCACCACCTCCTGCACCATCGAATCGACGCCGCTGCGGTCCTGGCCCTCGGCCTCCTCCAGCTCCTTCTCGAGCGTGGGGATGACGCTGTAGGTCAGTTCGCCGGCGCGCTGGAACTCGCCCTTGCGCTGGACGATCGCCAGTTCGTTGCGGGCCTCGTCGAGCTGCCGCTTCAGGTCGGCGGCGTGGCCGAGCTTGCTCTTCTCCGCCTGCCAGCGGGCCGTCAGCGCCGCGGCTTCCTCTTCCAGCGCGGCGAGGTCGAGCTCGAGCTTTTCCAGCCGCTCCTGCGAGGAGCGGTCGGTTTCCTTCTTCAGCGCCTCGCGCTCGATCTTCAGCTGGATGATCCGCCGGTCGAGCTCGTCGAGTTCCTCGGGCTTGCTGTCCACCTGCATGCGCAGGCGCGCCGCCGCCTCGTCCATCAGGTCGATCGCCTTGTCGGGCAGGAAGCGGTCGGTGATGTAGCGGTTCGACAGCGTCGCGGCGGCGACGAGCGCGGAATCGGAGATCCGCACCTTGTGGTGCTGCTCGTACTTCTCCTTCAGCCCGCGCAGGATCGAGATCGTGTCCTCGACCGTCGGCTCCTCGATGAACACCGGCTGGAAGCGCCGGGCGAGCGCCGGATCCTTCTCGACATGCTTGCGGTACTCGTCGAGCGTGGTCGCGCCGACGCAGTGCAGCTCGCCGCGGGCGAGCGCCGGCTTCAGCAGGTTGGAGGCGTCCATCGCCCCGTCCGCCTTGCCGGCGCCGACGAGGGTGTGCATCTCGTCGATGAACAGGATGATCTCGCCGTTCTCCGACTGCACCTCGTTGAGCACGGCCTTCAGGCGCTCCTCGAACTCGCCGCGATACTTCGCGCCGGCGATCAGCGCGCCCATGTCGAGCGCCATCAGCCGCTTGTCCTTCAGGCTCTCGGGCACGTCGCCGTTGACGATGCGCAGCGCCAGGCCTTCGGCGATCGCGGTCTTGCCGACGCCGGGCTCGCCGATCAGCACGGGATTGTTCTTGGTGCGGCGGGACAGGACCTGGATGGTGCGGCGGATCTCGTCGTCACGGCCGATCACCGGGTCGAGCTTGCCCTCGCGGGCCTCCGCGGTCAGGTCGCGGGCATATTTCTTCAGCGCGTCGAAGCCCTGCTCGGCATTGGCCGTGTCCGCCGTGCGGCCCTTGCGCAGGTCGTTGATGACCTGGTTCAGCGCCTGCGGCGACACGCCGGCCTTGGCCAGGATGTCCGCGGTTGCGGCCGCCTTCTCGATCGCCAGCGCCAGAAGCAGCCGCTCGACCGTGACGAAACTGTCGCCGGCCTTCTTCGCCGCATCCTCGGCGGTGGAAAAAACGCGCGCGAGCGGCTGGGTCAGCGACAGCGAGCCGTTGCCGCCGGTCGTCTTCGGCAGCTTGGCAAGCGCGGCCTCGGTCGCCCGCAGCGCTTCCCGGGCATTGCCGCCGGCGCGCTCGATCAGCGACGACGCCAGGCCCTGCTCGTCATCGAGCAGCACTTTCAGGACGTGTTCAGGCGTGAACTGCGGATTGCCGTCGGCGAGCGCCTTGGTCTGGGCGGATTGCAGGAAACCGCGGACGCGCTCGGAATATTTTTCGATGTTCATAGACTACCTCCATAACTCGGCCGGCCCGCTTCGGCACCGGTCGACGATTCAGGATCAGGTCCCCCGAAGGCGAACCTGTCATTGTCGATTTTGCGCAGCATTGCACCACGTCAATCATCTTGATCGAAATATGGTGACGCGCAACGGGAATTAAAGGGAGGCGGTCACCGGCAGATTGCGGAACCGTCGGGCATCGCGCAGGCCGCCGTCGCTATCGGTTCGTCTCGCCCGCCTCGGGCGCCGGCAACCATTCCGGCAGCGGAAACAGCCGGTCGTAGAGCCAGTTGAAGACGAAGGCATAGACCAGGTAGAAGATCGAGAAGGATACGTCCATCAGGAAGGCCTGCAGGAGGCCGATGCCCAGATACCAGGCGATCAGCGGCATCAGCACCGCCACGAGCCCGGCCTCGAACAGCACCGCATGGGCGATCCGGTGCGCGAGCCTCTTCTGCGTGCCGCCGGTGAACCGCTGCATCGCATGGTCGAAGCCGAGATTGTACAGATAGTTCCAGATCGTCGCGACCGTGGCGCTCGCGACGCCGACGACGCCGACCTCGACCATCGGCAGGCCGAAGGCCCAGGCGCCGAGCGGGGTGATCAGGGCAAGCCCGATCAGCTCGAAGCTGACGGCGTGCCGGATGCGGTCGGTGGTGGAGCGCATGCGCGATGCTCTTGCGAAGTCAGGGGCAACCCCGGTTGTGACGGATGCGGAAAGCGGTGCTCACGAACGTCACTACAGCCGCAGCATTCGAAGGGCAACAGGCCGCACGGATACCGGAAATACGAAAGCCGCCCGCAACGACCGTTGCAGGCGGCTTTCGATCATTGTCGTCGCGGAAAGCGCGAAGCGCGTTGCCGCTCCCGATCTTGCACGGGAGCCGGCACAGCCGCTCACTCCGAGGCCGTTGCCTCCAGGACCGGACCGTCGCCGCCTTCGGCGGCCTCGCCCGGCTGCTGCGCCTCGCCACGGCGCGGACGGCGCTGGCGCGGGGCACTGCGGCGGCGGGAAGGCTGGCGGGCCGAGGCTTCCTCTTCCAGGGAGACCTCTGCCGGGGTTCCCTCGATGATCGGCTGCGGACCGGTCCCGTCCATCACGGGTTCGGGCGCGGCGGCTGCAGCCCGGGCGGCAGCCGGGGCCGGTGCGGGAGCCGGTGCCGGCGGTGCCGTCACCGTGACCGCCGGCGATTCGTCGCCCGCATAGTCCATCTCGTCCTGATCGCGATCGAAGGCGTCGCGGTCGTTCATGTCGTGCCGGTCGTCGCGCTGCTGGCGATCCTGCATCTGCTGCTGTGCCGACAGGATGATGCGGTTGTAGTGCTCCGCATGCTGGAGATAGTTCTCCGCCATGACGCGGTCGCCGGAGCTCTGGGCATCGCGCGCAAGGGCTGCATATTTCTCGGCAATCGTCTGTGCCGTGCCCCTGATCTTCACGTCCGGACCGGAACTGTCGTAGGTCCGGGTCAGCGGATTGCCGCCCTTGCGGAAGTTGTTGTTGTTATTGTTGTTATTGTTGTTGTTACGCCCGCGGCCGCGCTTGTTTTGCTGTCCTGGCCTCATATTTCACTCACCTGAACTCTCTAGTCTTGATGATCGAGTTTCTGCACCGCCCGGTCGCTAGCGTCGGCCTGGGCGAATTTCGTCGGAGAACACACCACGCTCTTCCGTGGTCCTGTCGCCGCAAAACGTCAAATTGACAGGTACCCGCACAGAGCAGCCTCTAACCCCAGCAACTCTTCTTTGAGAGGAAGCTTCGCGTCGGTCATATGCAGATCGAATCTGTTTCCCATGACCTTGCCCGGTGCGTAGGGGCAACCTATCCCGCTTCCTTGCTGATTCCAAGCCTTTTCTTTTCGACTTTTCGCAGTGGCGCAGGAAACTGTGCATTTGCAGCAACGGCTGCACCTCAAGCGGCGGCAAAAACCAGCACACGGTCGTTGCCGCCGAGGTCGCTGGCCGCGTCGACGAGGCGGAATTGGTGGCCGGTCATCAGCCGGGTCACGGCTTCCTTCTGGTCGAATCCGATCTCGAAGGCGACGACACCTCCTTCTTCGAGGTGAGCCAGCGCGCCTTCGGCGATCGTGCGGTAGGCGTCCAGCCCGTCTTCCCCGCCATCGAGTGCCCGCCTCGGGTCGAAGCGCCTCACCTCGTCGGCGAGACCGTCCACGACCTTGGAACGGATATAGGGCGGGTTGGAGACGATGATGTCGAACATGCCGCCCACGGCGGCGAACCAGTCGCTCTCAATTGTCTCGACCCGGTCCGACAGGCCGTTGATATAGGCGTTGGCGCGGGCGGTTTCAAGGGCGCCTGCGGAAATGTCCGTACCCGTGCCCTGCACGCCCGGCACCGCATCGATCAGCGCCAGGCAGATCGCCCCCGTTCCCGTGCCGAGATCGAGCAGGCGGCACTGTCCTTTCGCCGCGACGATGCCCCTGGCGACCGGGATCAGCCGCTCGACCAGGATTTCCGTATCCGGGCGCGGCTCCAGCGTGTCCGCGGACAGGGAGAGGACCAGGCCGAAGAACGGCCGCTGCCCGAGAATGCGATAGATGGGCTCCCGGTGCAGCCGCCGCGCAAGCCCGCCCTCGACCAGCGCCGCCTCTTCGGCGGTCAGCGTCCGCGTTCCGCCTGCGATGAGGGCTGCGGGGTCCAGCTGGAGCAGGCCGCCGACCAAAAGCCGCGCCTCCCGTCCCGCATCCGCGATGCCGCCCTCCGAAAGCCGGCGCCGGGCGCGGCTCAGCGCATCGGCGAGCGTGAGGCCGCCCATCGCTCAGCCCCGCTGCTCGGCGAGTTGCGCCAGCTGCCCGGCCTGGTAGTCGGCCAGCAGCGCGTCCACCACCTCGTCGATCTCGCCCTCCATCATCCGGTCCAGCTTGTAGAGCGTCAGGTTGATGCGGTGATCGGTGACGCGACCCTGGGGAAAATTGTAGGTGCGGATGCGTTCGGAGCGGTCGCCGGAGCCCACCTGGCTCTTGCGGTCGGCGGACCGTTCGCTCTCGGCACGCTGTCGCTCCATGTCGTAGAGCCGCGAGCGCAGCACCTGCATGGCCTTGGCGCGGTTCTGGTGCTGCGACTTTTCCGAGCTGGTGACGACGAGCCCCGTCGGCAGATGGGTGATGCGCACGGCGGAATCGGTCGTGTTGACGTGCTGGCCGCCGGCGCCGGAAGAGCGCATGGTGTCGATGCGGATGTCTTCCGGCCGGATCTCGATGTCGATGTCCTCCGCCTCCGGCAGCACCGCCACGGTCGCCGCCGAGGTATGGATGCGCCCGCCGGCTTCCGTCTCCGGCACCCGCTGCACGCGGTGGACGCCGCTTTCGAACTTCAGCTTGGCGAACACGCCGCGCCCGGAGATGGTGGCGATGATTTCCTTGTAGCCGCCGGCCTCGCCCTCGCTCGCCGAGAGCACCTCCACCTTCCAGCCGTTGGCGGAAGCGAAGCGCTCGTACATGCGGAAGAGATCGCCGGCGAAGAGTGCGGCTTCCGAACCGCCGGTGCCGGCGCGGATTTCCAGGATCGCGCTCTTCTCGTCGGCCGCGTCCTTCGGCAGGAGCAGGATCTGCATGTCCTGCTCCAGCGTCTCGATCCTCGCCTTCAACTCGGGAAGCTCCATCTCCGCAAGGTCGCGCATCTCCCGATCCGTGCCCTTGTCGGCAAGCATCGCCTCGAGGTCGGAAATCTCGCCCTGTGCCTTCTGGTATTCCCTGATCTTGGTGACGACCGGCTGCAGCTCGGAATATTCGGAGGCGAGCTTCACATAGGTTTCCGAATCCGGACCCGCGGACATGCGCGCCTCGATCTCTCCGAAACGGCGCTCCAGCTCGCGCATTTTTTCAACCGGAAGCTTCGCCACCGTAGAACTCCAAGATTTCCCTCGCACAGGCGGCAGGCGCCATCCCGGTGCCCGTCGTCCTTGCGCGGATGTTGATGATCAAGCGGTCCCCGCACACCCGCAAGCGTGCCGATCGCATCGGTTCGCCGCTACAGCGGAATGCCGTTCTCGGCGGCGAAGTCCGTCAGGATCTGTCGCACCGTCCGCGTCGGCCGCATGTCGTTCAGCGTCTCCTCGAGAACCGCCGAAAGCCTGTCGACGTCCAGGCTCAGGAGCATCGCCTTGACCGGGCCGAGCGCCGTCGCCGACATCGAGACCGAGCGGAAGCCGAGCCCGAGCAGCGCCATCGCCGAGATCGGCTTGCTCGCCATTTCGCCGCACAAGGTCACCGGCGTCGCATTGCGCTCGCCGGCCCGCACGATGTCGCGCAGGACGCGCAGGAACGGCCGGCCGAGAATGTCGAAGCGGTCGGAGACGCGCGCATTGCCGCGATCCACCGCCATCGTGAACTGGAACAGGTCGTTGGAACCGACCGAGACGAAGTCGACCTCCGACATCAGTTCGTCGAGCTGCCACAAAAGCGCCGGCACTTCCAGCATCGCCCCGAACTGCAGCTTCTTCGGAAGCTGCTCGCCGACCTTGGACTGCCGCTCGATCTCCTTCTGCAGCAGCCCGCGCGCCTCGCGCAGCTCCGCCACTTCGGTGACCATCGGCAGCATCAGCCGCAATTCGCCGCCGGCAGCGGCGTTCAGCATCGCCCGCAGCTGCGTCCGCAGCAGCCCCGGCCGGTCCAGCGACAGCCGGATCGCCCGCCAGCCGAGCGCCGGGTTCTCCTCGTCCGCGCCGCGGAAATAGGGCACGACCTTGTCGCCGCCGATATCCAGCGTCCGGAAGGTGACGGGCCGGCCCGCCGCCTGCTTCAGCACGTTGCGGTAGAACGCCTCCTGCTCCTCGGCCTTGGGCATGGTCGAGGCGATCATGAACTGCAGCTCGGTGCGGAACAGGCCGATGCCAAGCGCGCCGGATTCGGCCAGGTGCGGCAGGTCGACGAGCAGGCCCGCATTCATCTGCAGGTTGATCTTCTGGCCGTCCTTGGTGATCGGCTCCACCGCCACGAGCGCGCGGTACTGCGCCTGCCGGCGCGCCCTGAGGCGCACCTTGTCCTCATAGGACCGCTGCAGGTCCTGCACCGGGCGCAGGTGCACCTTGGCCTCGTCGCCGTCGATGATGATCGCATCGCCGTTTTCGGCAAGCGCCACCGCCCCGGCCGCCTGTCCGACCACCGGGATCCCCATGGCGCGGGCGACGATCACCACATGGCTCGTCACCGCCCCCTCTTCCAGCACCAGACCGCGGACGTTCTCGCGCGGATAGTCGAGCAGTTCGGCCGCCCCCATGGCGCGCGCGACGACGATCGCATCGCCGGGGAAGCTGCTGGCCGAGAGCTTCGCCCCGTAGCCGGTCAATTGCCGCAAAAGGCGGTTGGCGAGGTCGTCGAGGTCGTGCATGCGCTCGCGCAGGTAGGGGTCCGTCAGCCGGATCATCCGCGCCTTGGTCTCGCTCTGCACCCGCTCGACCGCAGCCTCCGCCGTCAGGCCGTTGCGGATCGCTTCCTCCAGCTTGCGCACCCAGCCGCGGTCGTGGGCGAACATGCGGTAGGTCTCCAGCACCTCGCGGTGCTCGCCCTCGACCGGTACGTCCCGGCGCGACAGCATGTCGTCGATCGAGATCCGCAAGGAACCGAGCGCTTCGGCGAGCCGCCCCAGCTCGTGCTCGGAGTCCTCGTTCAACAGGTTGGTGACGACGATGCGCGGCTCGTGCAGCACGACATAGCCGAGCCCGATGCCCTCGCCGAAGCTGGCGCCGTCGATCGAGACCGGGCGCGACAGGTCGAGATCGAGACCGGGCTTCGTCAATTTTTTCAGCTCGCCCGTCGCCACCATCTCGGCGATGACCATCGCCGTCGTCTCGAGCGCCTCGAGTTCGTCCTCGCGGTAGGTCCGGCTCGCCTTGTTCTGCACGACGAGCACGCCGAGCGCGCGCCCCGTCCTCAGGATCGGCACGCCGAGGAAGGAGTGGTAGATCTCCTCGCCGGTCTCCGGCAGATAGCGGAAGGCCGGATGCGACTGCGCGTCGGAAAGGTTGAGCGGCTGGGCGGAGGCGGCGATCGTGCCGACGAGGCCCTGCCCCATCTTCAGCTGCGCCAGGTGGACGGCGCCGGGATTGAGGCCCTCGGTGGCGTAGAGCTCCAGCACGCCGTCGGAGCGCAGCACATAGACGGAGCACACTTCCGCGACCATGTTCTGTGCGATCTGGCGCACGATCTGGTCCAGGCGCGCCTGTGGCTCAAGCGGCTCCGCCATCAGCTCGCGCAGCCGCTTGAGTAGTACACGCGGACCCGCGGAGAGGTCTCTCATCGCGTGGCGTCTCCCGAAAATGAACCACCCCGGCCATCCGGTCGGGCGGGCGCCCGACGAATCCGGTCGATTACTTCTTATCGAGACCGTAGACGGAATGCAAAGTCCGCACGGCGAGTTCCGCATACGGACCGTCGATCAGGATGGAAATCTTGATTTCCGAGGTGGTGATCGCCTTGATGTTGATGCCCTTTTCGGCAAGCGCGCGGAAGGCGGAGGCCGCGACGCCGGCATGGCTGCGCATGCCGATGCCGATGACCGACACCTTGACCAGGCCGGTCTCGTGCTGGATCACGTCGAAGCCGACCTTTTCCTTGGCGCCCTCGAGCACCTTCAGCGCCTTGTCGACGTCGCCCGACGGCACCGTGAAGGTCATGTCGGTCTTCGAGCCGTCCTCGGAGATGTTCTGGACGATCATGTCGACGTTGATATGGGCCTCGGCGAGCGGGCCGAAGATCGCAGCCGAGACGCCCGGGCGGTCGGCGACGCGCCTGAGCGAAATCTGCGCTTCATCCTTGGCATAGGCGATGCCGGTTACGACTTCCTGTTCCACGATCTCTTCCTCATCACAAATCAGCGTGCCGGGCGGATTCAGAAGATCGCCCATGCCCGGCGCATCGGGATCCTCGAAGGACGAGCGCACGAAGGTGCGCACCTTGTGCACCATGGCGAGCTCCACCGAGCGCACCTGCAGCACCTTGGCGCCCAGCGACGCCATCTCCAGCATTTCCTCGAACGCGATCTTCTTCAGCCGCCGCGCCTTCGGCTCGATGCGCGGGTCGGTCGTGTAGACGCCGTCGACGTCGGTGTAGATGTCGCACCGGTCGGCCTTCACCGCCGCCGCGATCGCGACCGCCGAGGTGTCCGAGCCGCCGCGGCCGAGCGTGGCGATGCGGTTGTCGGGGCCGAGCCCTTGGAAGCCGGCGACGACGGCGACCTGGCCCTCGCCCATGCGGCGGATGATCTCCGCCCCCTCGATGTCCATGATGCGGGCCGCGCCGTGGGCGTTGTCGGTCTTGATCGGGATCTGCCAGCCCTGCCAGGAACGCGCGTTCACGCCCATCGACTGCAGCGCAATCGCGAGCAGCCCGGACGTCACCTGCTCGCCGGAGGCAACGATGGTGTCGTACTCGCGCGCGTCATAGAAGGGCGAGTTGGCGCCGGTCGCCTTCGGCATGCCCTGCACCCAGCCGACCAGTTCGTTGGTCTTGCCCGACATGGCGGAGACGACGACGGCGACCTCGTGGCCGGCATCGACCTCGCGTTTGACGTGGCGCGCGACATTGTGGATGCGGTCCAGGTCAGCGACGGAGGTCCCGCCGAATTTCATCACGATGCGTGCCATATCTGTCTACCGGTACTGGTGGGTCGCGCGGACGCGCGCGGGAAGTCGCGGGGTCTCTTAGCGGAAGAGGGGGCGGGGTGCAATGGCAGCCTTGGCCGCAGCGTCGCGCGGCCGTCGCCCCGCTCAGGATATCCATCGCGGCTGCTCGGCGCGAACCGCCGCGCAACAGCGCCCGAAAGCCCCCGCGAACTGAAGGCCGTCGCCGTCGGATACCTCGTCCGCAAGACCGATATCGGCCAGCAGGTGCCTGTCGCCCCGCGCCAGGATCATCGCAAAGTCCGCCCGCCGCAGCCTTTGCTCCCGTCTGGTGCCCAGCCAGAGACGGAGCGTCTTCGCGCCCCGGCGCCATCCCTGCCGAATCGTCCCCATCGCCGCCTCCCTTGCCATCGGTAGGCGATCGTTCCGCCGGATTGGACATTCCACAAACAAATAGATACGATGCCAGCTATCAGAAAAATCGATACCTGGTGACCATGCTCCCGCCGCTTGAAAGTGAACTGCTGCGCACCTTCCTGGTGATTGCCGAAACCGGCAATGTCACGCGCGCCGCCGAAGTCCTCGGCCGCACCCAGTCCGCCATCAGCATGCAGGTCCGCCGCCTCGAGGAGGCGATCGGCGAGCCACTGTTCGCGCGCGGGCCGCGCGGGGTGTCCCTGTCGCCGCACGGAGAGCGGCTCGTTCCGCTGGCCCAGCGCATCGTCGGCCTGATCGACGAGACGACGGTGGCGATGCGGTCCGCGCCGCTCGACGGCCCCGTCCGCGTCGGCATCCCGGAGGAGTACACGCAGAACGTCCTTCCGCGGGCGCTGGCCGCCTTTGCGGAGTGTCATCCGGCCACCGAGGTCACCGTACTCTGCGGCCACTCCCGCCAGCTGACGGACGCGATCGACAGGGACGAGCTCGACATCGCCGTGGTCTTCGACTGGCGCGGAAAGCAGAAGGGGGAGGTCCTGTGCGTGGACCCGACCGTCTGGGTGACGTCGTGCGCGCACGATGTCCACCTGGTCCGGCCCGTGCCCATCGCCGTCTACCGCAATTCCGACTGGTACCGGGATTTCGCCGTCCGTTCGCTCGAACATCACGCCATCGCCTTTCGCGAGGCGTTCAGCTGCGACACCTGCGGCGGCCTGAAGACCGCGGCGGAGGCGGGCCTGGCGATCGCGCCGCTGGCGCGCACCAACATTCCGCCCTCCTGCCGCGAGCTCACGCAGGAGGACGGCTTTCCGCCGGTGGACTCCTCGCGCGTCGTCCTGAAGCGCAACCCCAAGCGCGCGAGTGCCGCCATCGCCAGCATGGCGGAGGTCGTGCGCAATGCCTTCCAGCCGAACACGGCGGACGGCCGCGCACAGCCCGGAGGGCGCATTCAGGCGGTTGCAACCACGCCCGAAAGAGTCGAGTATGGCTGACGGAGGGGCATGAGCCCACGGGAGACCCATCGATGACCGACGACTTCCACGCCTTCATCCAGAAACGCAAGGAAGTGGCTCGCGCCTATGTCAATGGCGACGCCGGCCCGCTGCAGAAGATTGCCGCCGTCGATTTCCCCGCCAGCTTCTTCCACCCGAAGGGCGCGGTCGTCGAGGGCACGGAACAGGTGCTGGCCCGCTACGTCGATGATGCCACCGCCTTCTGTCCCGGCGGCGAGAGCGACATCGAGATCATCCAGATGGGGCACGACAACAAGATCGGCTACTGGGTCGGCTTCCAGAACGCCTCCGTCCGCCTGCAGGGCGCGCCCGAACCGGTCCAGATGCGCCTGCGCGTCACCGAAATATTCCGCCGCACCAACGGTCACTGGCAGCTCGTGCACCGGCATGCCGACCTGGCCGAGAAGGGCTGACGGCGCATCCGCTCAGCCGGTAGCCCCGCTCGCCGCGCGGCGTAGTCGCCACGGAGCGGTCACCGCTCATGCATTCGCATCGAAGGCCAGCCCGGCCTTGCGCAGCCCCTCCATGAAATGCTTCCGGTGGTCGTCCTCGGCATAGGCCGCAAAGATCCGCCAGTAGCCGCCGAGATCGGCCGGCGCCGCGTCCACGGCTTCGGCCACCAGTTGCCGCAGGCCTTCCTTGACGCCGAGCTGGCCGAGGCAGGCCAGCTTGACCACAAGGTTGAAGTAGCCCTTGCGCAACGAGAGCGCGCGCTCGGCGCCCTGCAGCGCCTCCTCGTAGTGCCCGAGATGATACTGCGCGAGCGCGATGCGGTTGAGGAACAGGTATGTCAGCGGGTCGTGCGGGCTCAGCCGCTGGGCCGTGCGCAACGGATCGAGCGCCTCCTGGAAATGGCCGACGAAGATCCGCGACCATCCCAGCGCCATGTGCGCCAGCGCGAAGTTCGGGTTGAGGTCGATCGCCCGCTGCGCCGCCCCGACCGCGGCCGCCGCCCGGTGCTGCGCAAACCGGGCCAGGCACACGGCGTAGTGCGCATAGGGATCGCGCTGGTCCAGTTCCACGGCCAGGTCGGCCGCCGCGCACAGTTCGGCGATGTCGCGCGCATAGTCGTCGCTGAAGCCGAAGAAGCAGCGCGCATAGATGGCGCGCGCCAGCATCATGTGCGCCCGGCTGAAGCCGGGATCCAGCGCGATCGCGCGCCGGTCGAGCCGGATCGCCTCGTTGAACGTCTGCGGCGTGTCCTGCTTGTTGTGCAGCCACGTGCCGCGCATCAACGACTCGTAGGCATCGAGGTTCTGCGTTCCCCGTAGCAGCGCCCGGCGGCTCTCGCCGATCATGATCTCCGGCTCGATGGCGCCGACCACGTTCTGGGTCAGCTCGTCCTGGATGGCGAAGATGTCGGCGAATTCGCGATCGTAGCGCTGCGCCCAGAGATGGACGCCGGTGTCCGCCTCGATCAGTTGCCCGGTGACGCGGATCCGCGATCCGGCCCGGCGCACGCTGCCTTCGACGATGTAGCGCACGCCGAGGTCGCGTCCGATCTGCTTCACGTCCAGCGCCCGCCCCTTGTAGGC
Organism: Mycoplana sp. MJR14; assembly: GCF_029210525.1. Lineage (NCBI taxonomy): Bacteria > Pseudomonadati > Pseudomonadota > Alphaproteobacteria > Hyphomicrobiales > Rhizobiaceae > Mycoplana > Mycoplana sp. MJR14. The sequence continues at coordinate 572,042 of NZ_JARGEO010000004.1, read as the reverse complement.
GAAGGAGGAGTTGCGGGCGATGACGAAGAACCAGCGATACAGCGACAATGCCGTGATGATGTCCTCCGTCAGCCCGTCGGCGAAGAACTCCTGCTCCGGATCGCCGGACATGTTGACGAAGGGCAGCACGGCGATCGACGGCTTGTCGGGCAGGGAAAGCGGCCGGCTCAGCGCTTGGGCGTCGACGGGGTCCTCGTTCTGCCAGTCGACGCGATGCACCGGCACGGGGCGGGGGATGTTCTTCATCCGCCGCTCGCCGAGCGGCACCAGCGGGAAATCCAGCTTGCCCTCGATCTGCTCGCGCAGCGCGCCCGAAATGCAGATGTCCTCCGGCAACGCCATTTCCTGCAGCCGCGCGGCCACGTTCACGCCGTCGCCGAGCAGGTTGTCGTCTTCGGCCACCACGTCGCCGAGATTGATGCCGACACGCAGTTCCAGCCGCCGCTCGGGCGCGAGGTCGGCATTGCGGCGATGCAGGGCCCGCTGGATTGCGACGGCGGCGCGAACGCCCTGCACGGCGCTGTGGAATTCCGCAACGACACTGTCACCGGCGGAGGAGAAGATGCGCCCGTGATGTTCGGCGATCAGGTCGGCGACCGTGACGAGATAGGTGTGAAGCGTCGCAAGCGTCCCCTCCTCGTCGGCGGCGACCAGGCGGCTGTAGCTCGCCACGTCGGCGGCGAGAATGACGGCAAGCGTGCGTTCCACGGGGACCGCCCCCTCCCTCGGCATGTCGACGGAGCCTTGATGCCAGCCTGCACTGATATCGACCGCTTGCACGGGATCGCCTGCGGTCATCTGGCAAGGAGCACCCCGCAGAGCGATGCCCGGGCCCGGTCGAGGCGTGCGACGCCGTCGGTGGCCGACGGACGGCGCACCCGGAGGGCGGCGCTTCTGGCCTGCGGACGGCGTCGACAATCCTCGCCTGACCGACGGGCCGCCTCCGGCTCTCTCCTGGCCGCAGGCCAAGATCCCTCCGGCGCAATCGGTCGATATCAGCGCAGATTGGTGGAACAGCCTAACCCATAACCCCGGCGAGCGGAATCGAATTTCCGTCGGCGCCGGTCGCAGGCCCCGCCCTCGCCGTCCGCCTGCCCCCGGCATTGCCGGGGATGAACGCGCCCCTCCCGATGCCGGAAACGCTTGCGTTTGCAGGCCCTTGCCGGCTTTTCGCCAGCGCCATCATCCTCGCCTGCCGCAGGGCGCCTACAATCGTGGCGTCCCGCCATCGGATACACCGGAAAGCGTTGCCGGCGAGGCGGGACCGGTGCCCCGGTGGTTCGGCGAAAACGCGCGCCGGCGGCCGGGGGCCCGGCAGAAGATGGTTTCCCCCTCGCCCGGATCGGGCGGGGCGTGCCTGTGCGGCACACATGACTGGACCGGCGACTGGGCCTTGGCCCTTTCGTGCGCGCCGGGGGCATTCGAAGAACAACGACAAGCCCTCGAGCCCACCCTGGAAAAGGTGCCGTCATCCGCGCAGAGAAACCGAAGTTGCCGTGGCACAAGACACCGAAGCGGGACACGTCGTGTGTCACCATTTTCGTTTTGCTGCAGGCACATGGCGTGTCCCGGCCGATAGGCCCGCCCGCAAGGCGCGGCAGAGCGTTTCAAGGATCAGGACACGGACGCCTGCGCGCCGCGTGAACGCAGACGTGTGACATGGAGGTCGACCACGATGGACGAAACCGACGGTATCGTATCCGTACAGTCCGATGCCGCGCTGCGGCTGGCCTGCCGGCGCGCGGCCACCAGGGCGTTGATGCCGCAGGTGTTCTGCCGCATCCGCCGCTGCCGCCGCAACGGCAAGTGCCTCGGCCGCTTCGCACCGATGATCCTGCAGGACGGCGGCCCGGCCTTCGCCTTGCCGCTCTGCGTCACGTCCATGCCGGGCGACGTGCTTCGCCGCTTCTGTAGCGGCGTCGGCGCGGCGATCCGCGACGATGCAGGCACCCCGCAGGACACGTTCTCTCGCCATGCCCCGGACGAACGCCCGTGGCCCTGGCCGCCGATCCGCCTGGTGTGCGATCCGCAGCCGACGAGCGCGCCCAAACGCCGCATCGTCTGGCCCGCCGGTCGCCGGCGTGAGCCGACCCCTTGACTTCGCGCCGCAACCGTCCGACTTCAGCACCTGAACGATTGAGGGAGACCTTCCATGAGCGAGACCGCCCGCACGACCATCGACCAGGCCGAAGTGGACCGCTTTTCGGCGATGGCCGCGGAATGGTGGGACCCGACCGGGAAATTCCGCCCGCTGCACAAGTTCAATCCGGTCCGCCTCAGCTATATCCGCGACCTCGCCTCGGCGCATTTCGGTCGCGATCGGAGAGCGCATCGCCCGCTGGAGGGACTGCGCGTGCTGGACATCGGCTGCGGCGGCGGGCTGCTCTCCGAGCCCATGGCCCGCATGGGGGCATCGGTAGTCGGCGCCGACGCCTCGGAGAAGAACATCGGCATTGCCAAGGCCCATGCCACAGGCTCCGGCGTCGAGTTGGACTACCGTGCCGTGACGGCCGAGGCGCTCGCCGCGGCCGGCGAGAGCTTCGACATCGTGCTGAACATGGAGGTCGTCGAGCATGTCGCCGACGTCGATTTCTTCCTGACCACCTGCGCGTCGATGGTTCGTCCGGGCGGGATGATGTTCGTCGCCACGATCAACCGCACCCTGAAGGCCGCAGCGCTGGCCATCTTTGCGGCCGAGAACGTCCTGCGCTGGCTGCCGAAAGGCACCCATCAGTACGAGAAGCTGGTCCGCCCGGAGGAAATCGAAAAGCCGCTCTCCGCATCCGGGCTGGCCGTGACCGACCGCACCGGCGTCTTCTTCAGCCCGTTGTCGAACCAGTGGAACCTGTCGAAGGACATGGACGTCAACTACATGCTGGTGGCGCGTCGCCCCAGGGCCTGATGCCTCCGGGCGGGGCGGAGGAACCGCGCCCCCGAAGGCGGGCCGGCGTGGTCGGCGCCTTGCCGGAGCGGTTCAGTTCGTCTCGTCCGGCAGGATCGGCAGGGGCGCGATCTCCACGCCCTCCTCGATCAGCGAACGCGCCTCTTCCGCCGTCGCCTTGCCGATCAGCCCGCGCTGCTCGGCTTCGCCGTAGTGGATCTTGCGCGCCTCTTCGGGAAACCGGTCGCCGACGTCCTCGGCATTGGCGCGGATCGCCGCCACCAGTTCGCGCAGCTTGCCGACCATCTCCTGGTTGTGCGCGGTCATGACGGCATGCCGCTGCTCTTCCTTCTTGCGGGCGGTGGAGACCGACGGCGTCATCAGGCGCTTGGCCACGCGCGGCGAGCCGCATACGGGACAGCTGACGAGCCCCCGCTCCTTCTGCCGGTCGAAGTCTTCGGACGAGCCGAACCAGCCCTCGAATTCGTGGGCATTGTCACAGACGATGTCGTAGCGGATCACGCGGCAACGCCTCCCTTCTCCGGAAGAGTGACCTCCTCGATGGAGAACGTGCGCCCGTTCTTCAAGTTGGGGATCCGGTCGCGGGCGGCCTTGACCGCTCCGACGTCGATCTCGGCGGCAATGACCGCCTCCCCGCTGCCGCCGGCCATCGCCAGGACGCGCCCCCAGGGATCGATGATGATCGAATGTCCGAAGGTCTCGCGGCCGTCCTCATGCAGGCCGGCCTGGGCGGCGGCGATGATGAAGACGCCGTTCTCGATGGCGCGGGCGCGCAGCAGCGTCTCCCAGTGCGCCTCGCCGGTCTGGCGGGTGAAGGCGGCGGGCACGGAGATGATCTCGGCCCCCGCCTGGGCCTCGGCCTTGAACAGCTCGGGAAAGCGAACGTCGTAGCAGATGGCGAAGCCGAGCCGGCCGAACGGCAGTCGCGCCACCTTGGCGACGCTTCCGGGCGTGTAGGCGGCGCTCTCGCGCCAGCTCTCGCCATGGTCCAGGTCGACGTCGAACATGTGGATCTTGTCGTAGCTGCAGACCCGGTGGCCGCCCGGCGCAAACAGGAAGCCGCGATTGGCGATCTTGCCGTCGTCGCGCGCGATCGCCGTCGAGCCGACATGCACGAAGACGTCGAGTTCGGCGGCGAGCTCTTCGGCCGTCCGGACGATAATGTCGTCCGGCTCCGCCTTCAGCATCGCCTTCAACCCGGTCCGGTCGCGCTGCACCGCGCCCGTCATCTCGGGCGTCTGGATGTAGCGCGCACCCTCGCCGGCGGCCCGCCGCACCAGCCGCGCCATCGCCTCGGCATTGGCCTCAGGATCGGTACCGGAACACATCTGGACGGCGGCGATCTTGACGGACATGGAACCGCTCCTCAGGCCGCCAGCAGGGGATCGAGCTTACCGGCGCGGTCCAGCGCATGCAGGTCGTCGCAGCCGCCGATATGGTTGTCGTCGATGAAGATCTGCGGGAAGGTGTTGCGGCCGTTCGCACGCTTGACCATCTCCTGGCGGAGGTCGGGCGCGTAGGTCGCATCGTATTCGTTGAAGGCGACGCCCTTGGTTTCCAGCAGCTTCTTCGCAGCGGCGCAATAGCCGCAGAACTGCCGCGTATAGATGTCGATCGATGCCATGCTATCCATTCTCCATCGGAGCTCAGCTGTCTTCACCCTTTCATATATGGTCGGCAAGGGCCCTTGCAAAGGTCAAAACACTGACGTCAGCCGCACCGCCCCGCCTGAGCGCCCGCGTCGCCGCCCCGACGGTTGCCCCGGTCGTATAGACGTCGTCGATGAGGAGGATGCGCTTGCCGGAAAGCGACGCCCGGCCCGCCTCCGTCACGGAGAAGGCGCCCTGGACGTTGACGCGGCGTGCGTTCGCGCCGAGCCCGATCTGCTGCCGGGTCGGCCGCGTGCGCCGCAGGACGCCGAGCAAGAGCGGCTTTCCGGACTGCCGGGCAATGGCCCGCGCCAGTTCCGACGCCTGGTTGAACTTGCGCGCGAGCAGCCGGTAGCGGTGGAGCGGCACGGGGACGATCGCATCGCAATCGGAAAGAAGCGCTTCGCCCGCCCTGGCCATCCAGCCGGCCATCATCGGCGCCAGGTCCGTGCGGTCGCGATACTTGAGGCCGTGCACCAGGGTGCGGGCAAGGCCGTCGTGCACGACCGCAGACCGCAGCCGGGCAAAGGGCGGCGGGTTGGCGATCGCATCCGCGCTGAGGATGCCGCTGCCGAGATCGTGCGAGAACGGCACGCCCAGCACCTCGCAATAGGGCCGCTCTATGAAGCGCAGCGACGACCAGCAGCGACCGCAGATGCCGGCGTGCCGGCCGAGCAGGACCTGGCATCCCGGACAGGTCGGCGGATAGACGAAGGCGAGTGCCGCGGCCGCCACGCCACGGCTGCCGCCCAGCACGGCGTCACGAAATCGCGCGAACGCTGTTTGCGTCATGCGGTTGACATTCCTATCTCCATGACGCCTTTGCGGGCGGTCCGCCCTCCGAAAGATGCGAAACGACGGGAAGTGTTCCTTGGAAGCGATCTTCGATCAAGCCCTGATTGAAAAGAACAGGCTGCGTGCAACCGCCCTATCCGGAGGACCGGTCGACTTCCTGCTGAAGGTCGCCGCCGACGAGCTGTCCGAGCGCCTCGCCGTGGTGGAACGCCGCTTCGACGAGGCGGTCGAGATCCACGGCTACTCCGGACTGGTCGCACGGGCGCTGGAGCGCACCGGCAAGATCGGCAGGATGTCGCGGATCGAGACCGACCCCCGGTTCGCGGCGGCCGGCGACACGTTTGTCCGTGCCCCGCTGGAGCAGCTGCCGCTGGCGCCGGCCTCGATCAACCTCGCCGTCTCCCCGCTGTCGCTGCACCTGACCAACGACACGCCGGGCGTATTCGTGCAGATTCGCCGCGCGCTGAGGCCCGACGGGCTCTTCCTAGCCGCCATCCCCGGCAGCGACACGCTGCAGGAACTGCGCGACGTGCTGCTTCAGACGGAGATCGAGATGACCGGCGGGGCCAGCCCGCGCGTCATCCCCTTCGCCGACATCCGCGACATCGGCGCGCTGCTGCAGCGCGCCGGCTTCGCCCTGCCGGTCACCGACAAGGAGACCTACACCGTCCGCTACGATTCGCTCTTTCCGCTGATGAAGGACCTGCGGGCGATGGGGATGGCCAATCCGCTCTCCGCCCGCAGCCGGAAGCCGCTGACCCGCGCCTTCTTCGTCCGCGCCGCCGAGCTCTATGCCGAACGCTATGCGGACCCGGACGGGCGGATCCGCGCCACCTTCTCGATCATCTATCTGTCAGGCTGGGCGCCGCATGAAAGCCAGCAGAAGCCGCTGAAGCCCGGTTCGGCGAAAGTGCGGCTTGCGGACGCGCTGAAGGCGAAGACGACAGGCTGACGCAGGTCGGCCTGTCGAGACGTCGATCGAACGAAGCGTGCTGCGGCTCACGGGCCGTCGAGGCCGTCGCCGACGATCGTGAAGGTGTTGTTGAGTTCGCCGGTGAACGCCCTGAGGCCGCCGACGACCGCGACCGATATCATCACGGCGATCAGGCAGTACTCAACAGCGGTGGCACCGCTTCGGTCCAGCAGAAAAGTCCTGAGCAGACGCATTACAACCTCGCTTCCCTCACCTGCCGGATCCGAGGCGGGCGCCGCTGCGGGCGCTGCCTCAGCAGCCATTCGTGTTGCCGTTCTCGCCGACGATGCAGACGGCGCCGGGCATTTCCTGGAGCACGCTCCGGCGAACCGTGTAGCGCTTGCCTTCGCCCCGCTGCGGCACCGAGCCGGTCGACATCATGTCGAAGTCGCCCGGCGTCTGGGCCATGATGCGCGTGCTCGTCCTGGACGACAGCACCGGCGCCAGCACGAGTGCAAGCGCGATCGCGGCCGTACCGAACAGAAGCGCAAGGTTGAGGACGCCGATACGGCTATTGCCGGATACCGTCGTCAGTTCCTTGTCCTGAACTGCTTGCCAGAATTCGTCGTCCCGCATTTTCGCAATCTCTCGATGGGCGTCTTTGTCGGCGCCTTCGTACACCAAGGCGCCCGCTCACGATGCCACGGCATCCGTGCGCCACGAGGGCCCCAGAGCACGACGGCAGGGGCCCATCTTGGCCCATGGAGATAAACGATCGATTAATAAACGGTCCGAAATGGGAAAGGACGGCCGGCTTGTCAGAGCAGATCCATCAGATAGGGGATCAGCGGCTCGTCCGCCGGCGGCATCGGATAGTCCCGGAGCATCTTCGGCTTGACCCACTTCAACGCCTGCCCCTCGCGGCCATGCGCGGTCCCCTCGAACCGGCGGCAGACGTAGAGCGGCATCAGGAGGTGGAAGTCCTCGTAGGTGTGGCTGGCGAAGGTCAGCGGCGCGAGGCAGGCGACCTTCGTGGTGATGCCGAGTTCCTCGTAGAGCTCACGGATCAGCGTTTCCTCGGGCGTCTCGCCCGGCTCGACCTTTCCGCCGGGAAACTCCCAGAGCCCGGCGAGCGACTTTCCTTCCGGACGCTGCGCCAGAAGGATGCGCCCGTCGGTGTCGATCAGCGCGCAGGCGGCGACGAGCAGGATCCGGCGGGTTCCCTGTTCCGTCATGGCGCCGGCGCCCCGCGGTAGACGTAGCGATAGACCTCCCGGAACCCTGCCTTGCGATAGAGCCTCACAGCCCCTTCGTTGTCCATTTCCGCCTGCACCCACACCCGCTTCGCGCCGCGAAGCCGGGCCCAGCGCATCGCCGAGTTCAGGATCGTGGTCGCAAGGCCGCGGCCGCGCCGTTCCGGCGCCACGGCGAGCTGCAGGATGCCGGCGAGGTCGTTGTCGTGCACGGCGAGCGTGACGGCGGTCGGCCCGAAATCCGGCTCCTCGAAGATGAACAGGCCCGCTTCCGGGCTGATGGCGTTGACGATTTCCGTCAGTCCCGGCTTCAGCGCGGGATCGTCGCCGGAGACACGGATGCGCGCGTCGACGAACCGGCCGACGTCGCGGCTCGGCACGTGCTCGACGCCGTCGGCGCTTTCGGGGGCCACCGGTTCGGCCAGATCGACGAGCATCACCGCCGTCTCGCCGGTATGTCTCCAGCCGGCCTGGTCCATCAGGTCGACGAGGGGCGGCGGGGTCAGCGGCGTCTGCCGCACCAGCAGCGGCCGGCCGTAGTCGGCAAAGCGCTTTGCCGCCTTCTCGATGCGGACGGGGAGATCCCGCACGTCCGAGGGGTCGAGCGGATTGACGGAATTCAGCCGCTTGGACGGATGGCCGGCATTGAGGCGGATCAGCCAGCTGCCGTCGTATTGGGTCGATGCAGCCGGCCAGGCGCGGAAGCCGACGGCTTCCAGCCGGCGGACGCTTGCCAGGTCAGCCATGGCGTTTTGCTCCCTGAAACTGCGGATGGCGGGATCGGTCACGACAGGCTTGGTCCCGGTCATCAGCTGCGATAGTCGCCGTTGATCTCGACATACGCCTTGGTCAGGTCGCACGTCCAGACGGTCGCCTTGCCGGTCCCGAGACCGATCTCGACGCGAATGGCGATGTCCTCTTCCTTCATGACGGCGGAGGCGGCCTCTTCCGAGTAGGCCGGATCGCGCTCCCCGTCGACGGCGACCCGCACGTCGCCGAACCAGATGGCCAGGCGGTCGCGGTCCGCCATCTCGCCGGACTTGCCGACGGCCATCACCACGCGGCCCCAGTTGGCGTCCTCGCCGGCGACCGCCGTCTTCACCAGCGGCGAATTGGCGATCGAAAGCGCGATCCGCTTGGCGGCGGCGTCGCTCTCCGCCCCCTCGACGGTGATCGCCACCATCTTGCGCGCGCCCTCGCCGTCGCGAACCACCTGCAGCGCCAGATCCTTCAGGAGATCGTTCAGGGTCGCCCTGAAGGCCGCGAGCGCGGGATCGGCCGGCCCGGAAACGGGCTTCTGGCCATCGGCTGCCGCAGCCCCCGTGGCAAACAGCAGGAGCGTGTCGGAAGTCGACGTGTCGCTGTCGACGGTGACCGCATTGAACGTCGGCTCGACGCCTTCGGACAGCAGTGCCTGCAGCGTGGCGGCAGGAATGTCGGCGTCGGTGACGACGAAGGACAGCATCGTCGCCATGTCCGGGGCGATCATGCCCGCCCCCTTGGCCATACCGTTGATCCGCACCTCGACGTCGCCGATCCGTGCGGTCCGCGTCGCGACCTTCGGATAGGTGTCCGTGGTCATGATCGCCTTCGCCGCCTCGAACCAGAAGTCCTCCCTGGCGGCGACGGCGAGCCCGTCCAGCACGCCGGAGAACCTGGTGGCGTCCAGCGGCTCGCCGATGACGCCGGTGGAGGCGAGGAACACCTCCCCCTCGCTGCAGCCGGCGGCCCTGGCCGCGGCGGCTGCCGTCATCGCCGTCGATTCGCGGCCCTTGCGGCCGGTGAACGCATTGGCGTTGCCGGAATTGACGACCACCGCCCGGGCCTTGCCGCCCGCAAGGTTGGCCCGGCAGAAATCGACCGGCGCCGAGGGGCACTTCGACCGAGTGAACACGCCTGCGACCGCAGCCGGTCCGTCGAAGACCATCATGAGCACATCGGTGCGCCCCTTGTACTTGATGCCGGCGGCGGCGGTTGCCATCCGCACGCCGCGGACCGGCGGCATGTCGGCGAAGGACTTGGGAGCGAGCGGTGAGACCGGACCGGACATGGGTATTTCCTGCCAATGGGGACGGCCCGCCACGGGGCGGGCCATGATCGAGATTTACTGCTGCTGTTCGGCCGGCTGTTCGGTCGCCGCCGGCTGATCCGGCGAAGCCTGCTGCGGCTTGTTGATCTGCTCGTAGGCGGTCTTCAGCGCCGGATCATCGATCTCGACCGTTGCCGCGCCCTTCGCAGCCTCCAGCAAGGCGACATACTTGTCGCGCATGATCAGCTGGCGCACCTGCGGCTCGACCTGTTCGAGCGCCGGCGGCGCCTGCGTGCGCTTGTCCTCCACGAGGATCACGTGATAGCCGAACTGGCTCTTCACCGGCGTCTTGGTATAGGCGCCCTTGTCCAGCGCGAAGGCTGCGGCCTCGAATTCCGGCACCATGCGGCCCTTGGTGAAGTAGCCGAGGTCGCCGCCTTCGGATGCGGCGTCGGTCGACTTCTCCTTGGCGAGATCGGCAAAGTTCTTGCCGCCGTCGAGCGCGGCGATGACGTCCTTCGCCTCCTGCTCGGTCTTCACCAGGATATGGCGGGCCCGGACTTCCTCCTGCGGCTCGATCGCTGCGATTTCCTTCTCGTAGCGCGCCTTCACCTCGTCCGGCGTGATCGCATCGACCACGTGCTTCTTGAAGTAGGCGTTGTGCAGTTCGCGCTCGGTCAGGAAGGCGACGCGCTGCTTGAAGGTGGCATCGTTCTCCAGCCCCTCCTTGCTCGCATCGGCGGCCAGCACCTTCACGTCGATGATGGCCGACAGGGCGGCAACCCGCTTCTGCTCCGGCGGCAGATTGGCAAGCTGCGGATCGAGACCCGCGATCGCCAGGTCGATCTCGGACTGGCGCACTTCCGCGCCGCCGACCTTGGCCACGACCGGATCGGAGGCGTCCTGCGCGAAGGCGGCGCCATGGGCGGCGGTAATGGCGACCAGCGCCACCGCTGCGAGCTTGCTGTATTTGAACATTCTCATAAACCTTTCACAGTCGGCCAACTTCGATGCGAAACCGGCTCTCCCCCGGTTGAACAGCACCGGAATGTGGCCGTTGTGTAACCGATTGCGCCGTTGACATCATTCGACCCCCCTCTTATCTGTCACGCAATCCCGCGTCCAGAACGTTTCCGGGCGTTTCACGGCTTTGCACGCATCATCGTCGGCGCCCCGAGACGCCTGCGACAGAGAAGAAAGGACCATCCTGATGGTCAGCCTCGGCGGGCTCGCCCGCAAACTGTTCGGCTCGTCTAACGAGCGCCGCATCCGCTCCTACAGGGACAGGGTCGCCGCCATCAATGCCCTCGAGGAAGAGACCAAGGCGCTTTCCGACGAGCAGCTGGCCGCCAAGACGGTGGAGTTCCGCAAGCAATTGGCCGAAGGCAAGACGCTCGACGACCTGCTCGTGCCGGCGTTCGCCGTCGCCCGAGAGGCCGCGGTGCGCACGCTCGGGCTTCGCCCCTTCGACGTGCAGCTGATCGGCGGCATGATCCTGCATGACAAGTCGATCTCCGAGATGAAGACCGGCGAAGGCAAGACGCTGGTGGCCACGCTGCCGGTCTATCTCAATGCCCTTGCCGGCAAGGGCGTGCACGTCGTCACCGTCAACGACTACCTGGCCCGCCGCGACGCCGCGCAGATGGGCAAGATCTACGGCTTCCTCGGCATGTCGACCGGCGTCATCGTCCATGGCCTCGACGACGACCAGCGCCGCGAGGCCTATGCCTGCGACGTCACCTACGCCACCAACAACGAGCTCGGCTTCGACTACCTGCGCGACAACATGAAGTACGACCGCGCCCAGATGGTCCAGCGCGGCCACTTCTACGCGATCGTCGACGAGGTCGACTCGATCCTCGTGGACGAGGCGCGGACGCCGCTGATCATTTCCGGCCCGCTCGACGACCGCTCCGACCTCTACATCACCATCGACGCCTTCATTCCGATGCTGTCGGAGGAGGACTACGAGATCGACGAGAAGCAGCGCTCGGCGAACTTCTCCGAGGTCGGCACCGAGAAGCTCGAGAACCTTCTGCGCGAGGCGGGCCTGCTGAAGGGCGAATCGCTCTACGACGTCGAGAACGTCGCGATCGTCCATCACATCAACAACGCCCTGAAGGCCCACAAGCTCTTCACCCGCGACAAGGACTACATCGTCCGCAACGGCGAGATCGTCATCATCGACGAGTTCACCGGCCGCATGATGCCGGGCCGCCGCTATTCCGAAGGCCAGCACCAGGCGCTGGAAGCCAAGGAGAAGGTGCAGATCCAGCCCGAGAACCAGACGCTCGCCTCGATCACCTTCCAGAACTACTTCCGCATGTACCAGAAGCTCGGCGGCATGACCGGCACGGCGGCGACGGAAGCCGAGGAATTCGGCAACATCTACGGCCTCGAGGTCGTGGAGGTCCCGACCAACCTGCCGATCCAGCGCAAGGACGAGGACGACGAGGTCTACCGGACGGTCGAGGAGAAGTACAAGGCGATCATCGAGGAGATCAAGGACGCGCAGAAGCGCGGCCAGCCGATCCTGGTCGGCACCACCTCGATCGAGAAGTCGGAACTCCTCGCCGAGCGCCTGAAGATGTCGGGCGTGAAGAATTTCCAGGTCCTCAATGCCCGCTACCACGAGCAGGAGGCCTACATCGTCGGCCAGGCCGGCGTGCCGGGCGCGGTCACGATCGCGACCAACATGGCCGGCCGCGGCACCGACATCCAGCTCGGCGGCAATCTCGACATGCGGCTGGAGCGCGAGCTCGCCGAGATCGAGGACGGTGCCGAGCGCGAGGCGAAGAAGCAGGCGATCATTGCGGAAGTGAAGCAGTTGAAGGAACAGGCGCTCGCCGCCGGCGGCCTTTTCGTGCTTGCCACCGAACGCCACGAGAGCCGGCGCATCGACAACCAGCTGCGCGGCCGCTCCGGCCGCCAGGGCGACCCCGGCCGTTCCAAGTTCTACCTGTCGCTCCAGGACGACCTGATGCGCATCTTCGGCTCCGACCGCATGGACGGCATGCTGCAGAAGCTGGGCCTCAAGGAGGGCGAGGCGATCGTCCACCCCTGGATCAACAAGGCGCTGGAGCGCGCCCAGAAGAAGGTCGAGGCCCGCAACTTCGACATCCGCAAGAACCTGCTCAAGTATGACGACGTCCTGAACGACCAGCGCAAGGTCATCTTCGAGCAGCGGCTGGAGCTGATGGATGCCGAAAACATCACCGACATCGTCGAGGACATGCGCCAGGAGGTCATCGAGAACCTCGTCAAGCTGCACATCCCCGAAAACGCCTATGCCGAGCAGTGGGACACGGCCGGCCTGAAGAACGGCGTCGCCCAGTACCTCAACCTCGACCTGCCGGTCGAGCAGTGGGCCGCCGAGGAAGGCATCGACGAAGCCGATATCCTCGAGCGCGTCAGGGCCGCCGCCAACCAGGCCGCGGCCGATCGCGCCGAACGCTTCGGTCCGCAGATCATGGCCTATGTCGAAAAATCGGTCGTGCTGCAGACGATCGACCATCTCTGGCGCGAGCACATCGTCAATCTCGACCACCTGCGTTCCGTCATCGGCTTCCGCGGCTACGCCCAGCGCGATCCGCTGCAGGAATACAAGGGCGAGGCCTTCGAACTGTTCCAGGCGCTGCTGGCGAACCTTCGCCAGACCGTGACGGCGCAGCTGATGCGTGTCGAGCTCGTCCGCGAGGCGGCCGAGGCGCCGGCGCCGGCCCTGCCGGTCATGGAAGGCCACCACATCGACGGCACGACCGGCGAGGACGATTTCGGCGAAGGCGGCTTCATGGCCGTCGGCGTCAACCCGCGGGACCGCGACCCGCAGAACCCCGAGACCTGGGGCAAGGTGAGCCGCAACGAGCCCTGCCCCTGCGGTTCGGGCAAGAAGTACAAGCACTGCCACGGCGTGTTCGAGCAAGCCTGATCCTCGCCTACATGTGAAACGTGAACGATGCCGCCTGCGGGCGGCATTGTCGTTTCCGGGGAGCGCGCCGGGGCCCGGTCGGGCGAGCGGCCCGAAACCCGGACCCGCCGCTTGCAAGCGGCCTGCCCACGCTTTGTTAACCGTGATCTGTCAAGACTGCCGCGTGTGTATTGCGTGAATGTTCGGGTAGCTGTGTTCATGGCGGTGATTCAGTCGGCAGAGAAGCTGCTGCCAAACGGCCTGCGCCGCAAGCTGGCGCCGTTCACGCGCCAGCTCGGCGCGATCCTGGCCGGCGACGACCCGCGCAACCTCGCCCAGCGCATGGCCATGATCGCCTTCGTCATCCGCGTCGTCAGCGCTGCGATCGCCTTCGTCTCCCAGATCATCATGGCCCGGATGATGGGCGAGTTCGAATACGGCATCTTCGTCTTCGTCTGGGTGCTGGTCGTCATCTTCGGCAATCTCTCCTGCCTCGGCTTCCACTCCACCGTGGTGCGCTTCCTGCCGCAGTACAACGCCGGTACCGCCCATGCCGAGATCCGCGGCCTGACCCTCGCCGCCCACAGCTTCTCGATCGCCTCGTCCAGCCTGCTGGCCCTGATCGGCCTCCTCGGCCTCTGGCTGTTCTCCGCACACCTCGACAGCTACTACGTCGTGCCGGTCTATCTCGGCATCTTCTGCCTGCCGATGATCGCGCTCGGCGATGTCCTGGAGGGCACGGCGCGCGCGCACAGCTGGGCGGTGGTGGCGCTGAGCCCCACCTATCTCGTCCGCCCGCTGCTGATCCTCGTCTTCCTCGTGGCGGCCGTGTTCCTCGGCGCGCCGCATACGGCGGTGACGGCCATGGCCGCGGCGCTGGCGGCCACCTACCTCACCTCGGTCGTGCAGTTCTTCAATGTCGGCCACCGGCTTCGCAGGGCCTATCTGAACGGGCCGCGCCGGTTCGAGTTCGGCACCTGGATCCGGGTGGCCCTGCCGATCTTCCTGATCGAGGGCTTCGGCTTCCTGCTGACCAATTCCGACGTCGTCGTCGTCGGCCTCGTCCTCGATCCCGAGAGCGTCGCCATCTACTACGCCGCCGCCAAGACGATGGCGCTGGTCCATTTCGTGCTGTTCTCGGTCAAGGCGGCGGCCGCGCCGCGCTTCTCCGCCCTCTACGGGCAGGGCGACCGCGCCGGGCTGGCGCATTTCGCCGGCGAGACCGTCCGCTGGAGTTTCTGGCCCTCGCTTGCCGTCGGCCTGGCCGTCCTGCTGGTGGGCGATTTCCTGCTGTCGCTGTTCGGCCCGGCGTTCACCGCCGGCTACGGCGTCATGGTCATCCTGCTGATCGGCATCCTCGCCAAGGCCGCCATCGGCCCCGGCGAGGTGCTGCTGACCATGGCCGGCCAGCAGAAGCTGTGCATGTGGCTCTATGCGGTGGCGCTGGCGGCCAATATCGGCCTCAACATCGCTCTCATCCCGCCCTTCGGCATCGACGGCGCCGCCATCGCCACCGCCGGCGCCATGGCGCTGGAGGCCGCCATGCTCTTCGCCGCCGTCCGCCGCATGCTGGGCATCACCATCTTCGCGTTTGCCGCGCCGATCGGCGCCGCAGAACGCCACGACAAGGCAGACTGACATGACCTTCATCTCGGGATCCGGCAGCGAGGGACTGGGTGCACCGCAGGGGGCCTCCCATCTGTCCGTGCAGCAGGCGCCGGCGGCCGAGCATCGCATCGCCGTGGGCCGGCCCGGGCGGTCGCTCTCGCTCTATCCGGCGATCGCCGGCTACGACCTTCAGCAGGAACTCGACTACCTCGCCAACCGGGCCCTGGAGCCGAACGTCTTCTTCACCGGCCGCTTCCTGGCGCCCGCCATGCCGCGGCTGGAGGACCGCACCGTCCGCCTCTCGCTGATCCGCGACGAGGACGAGCGGCGCAGCCGCATCCGCTTCCTCATGCCGTTCTCGGTGGAACGGCCCGGCTTCTCCATGGGCACGGCGATCATCCGCGGCTGGTCCAACCCGTTCGGACCGCTGGGCACGCCGCTCGTCGACACCGAAGACGCGGCCGAGACCATCGACAACCTGCTCGAGGCGCTGGCGCGACCGACGACCGGCCTGCCGCCGATCCTCGTCCTGCCCGACCTGCGGCTCAACGGGCCGTTTGCAGCACTGGTGCGCGCCGTCGCCATCGGCCGCAACCTTCCCTTGACGCTGGCGAACACCTACCAGCGGCCGATGCTCGAAAGCCTGCAGGACGGGCCGACCTACCTGCGGCAGGCGATCTCGCCGCAGCACTTCCGCGAACTGCAGCGGCAGTGGCGCAAGCTCGAGGAGACGGGCGAGCTTTCCTACAACGTCGCCCGCCAGCCCTCCGAGATCCGGCTCCGGATGGAGCAGTTCCTGCTGCTGGAAGCGGCCGGCTGGAAGGGGCGCGGGCGCACGGCGATGATCAACGATCGCTATCGCGCCGCCTTCGCCCGCGAGGCGATCACCAATCTCGCCGAGACCGACAGCGTGCGCATCCATACGCTCGACTTCGACGGCAAGGCGATCGCCGCGATGATCGTCTTCCTCGCCGGCGGCGAGGCCTATACGTGGAAGACGGCCTATGACGAAGCCTTCGCGCGCTTCTCGCCCGGCAAGCTGCTGGTGGCGCAGCTGACCGAATGGCATCTCGACGACGCCAACATCGTCCGCTCCGACAGTTGCGCCGTCCCCGACCATCCGGTGATGAGCCGGTTCTGGGAAGAGCGCGAGGAGATGGGGACGCTGGTCATCGGCCTGCAGCAGAACGCCGACCGCGACGTCCGCCAGGTCGCAGCCCAGCTCCACCTCTACCGCAACACCCGCAACGTCGCCCGCATGCTGCGCGACAAGATCCGGGCGCTCGCCAAGCGATAGACGGCCGGCGGGCCGCCCGCTTCAGGCGCCGACCAGACCCTCGGCCTCAGCTTCGGCCACCGCGCGTTCGCGCAGGAACCGGCGGATGACCTTGCCGGACGTGGTCAGCGGCAGGCTGTCCACGAAGGCGACCTCCCGCGGATATTCGTGCATGGACAGCCGCGACTTGACCCAGCCGCCGATCTCGAGCGCAAGCGCCTCGCTCGCAGAAACCCCCGGCCGCAGCATCACATAGGCCTTGACGATCTCGGTGCGCACCGGATCCGGCTTGCCGACGACGGCGGCGATCTGCACGGCCGGATGGCCGGCCAGGCAGTCCTCCACCTCGCTCGGGCCGATGCGGTAGCCGGAGGACGTGATGACGTCGTCGTCCCGGCCGATGAAGGTGATGTAGCCGTCCGCATCCATCCGGCCGAGGTCGCCGGTCGTCATCCAGTCGCCGATGAACTTCTTCTCCGTCGCTGCCGCGTTGTTCCAGTAGCCGAGGAACATCACCGGATCCGGCCGGCGGACGGCGATCTGGCCGGCCTCGCCCGGCGGAAGTTCCTGCCCGTCCGCATCGATGATCGCGACGGTATGGCCCGGAACGGCCTTGCCGATCGGCCCGGGGCGGGACACGCCGAGGCGACCGATCGAGCCGATGACGATGTTGCACTCCGTCTGGCCGTAGAATTCGTTGATCGTGATGCCGAGCGTGCGGCGCACCCATTCCCAGGTTTCCCGCCCGAGCGATTCCCCCGCCGTGCCGATGGTCCGCAGGTTCAGCCGGTAGTGCTGCAACGGCTCGTCCACGCTCTTCATCAGCCGCAGCGCCGTCGGCGGGATGAAGGCGTTGCGCACGTCCATCTCCGCCATGATCCGGTAGGCCATGTGCGGATCGAACTTCTGCCCCGGCGAGGAAACGACGGGAACGCCCAAAAGCAGCGCCGGCAGGAGCGCATTCAGCAGACCGCCCGCCCAGGCCCAGTCCGCCGGCGTCCAGATCCGGTCGCCGGGCTGCGGCAGGAACTCGTGGTGCATCTGGAAGCCGGGCACGTGACCGAGCAGCACGCGGTGTCCGTGCAGCGCGCCCTTCGGCGGCCCGGTGGTGCCGGAGGTATAGATCATCAGCGCCGGATCGTCCGGGCCGCTGTCGACCGGTGTGAACGGCCCTTCGCCGGCAGCCTCCACCGCTTCGAACGGCACCGTTCCGGCCGGCCCTTCTGCGCCGACGTGCACGATCAGCGACAGGTCCTCGAGACCGTGCCGGATCTCCGCCAGCCGCTCGAAGCCGAAGGCGTTGGTGACGACCGCCCGCACGCCCGCATCCCGCAGCCGGAATTCCAGGGCTTCGGCGCCGAACAGCAGCGCCAGCGGCAGGGCGATCGCGCCGAGCTTGTAGATCGCGACATGGGCGATCACCGTCTCGAAGCCCTGCGGCAGCAGGATGGCGACCCGGTCGCCGGGGCGGATGCCCTTTGCGGCCAGTCCGCCTGCGAAGGCGGACGAGCGTTCGGCAAGCGCCGCATAGGTCATGCCGAGGTGATGACCGTCCGGGCTGAAATGCTGGAGACAGATGCGATCGGGCGCACGCTCCGCCCACCGGTCGGCCACCGCGGTGCCGATGTTGAAGCGCTCGGGGATGTCCCAGCGGAAATCGCCGTAGAGCGCCTCGTATGTCGTTCGTTCTGGCAGCATGGCGCAACGCAGCCTCCTCGCTGCATTGCACTAACATTTCACAAGAACTTGCTGCAATGCCCCCTGCCCGGCGCTATCCGGCAACGAGGGCGGATTCCACCGCGCGAACCCCAGGCACCGAACGGGCGATCTCGATGGCGCGGGCGACCTCCTCCAGCGAGCCGACGCGGCCCGTCAGATAGATCACCCCGTTTTCGCTGGTGACGGCAACGTCGGAGGGATCGAGCGTGCCGGCAGCGGCCAGCGCATCCGCCACCGCCGTCTCGAGCACGGCCGGGTGCGGGCCATCGAAATGCTCCGGAATCTCGCCGTGAAACGTCCCTTCCTTGAAAACCATCCTGGCCTCCTCACCGTCCCGCCCGCTTCTGCCGGGCTTCAATTCAGGATCGTGCGTTCAACGTCACACGCCGCGCGGCGTTCCGCGCATTCGATATACAACGGTGATTTTTCCTGTAATCCTTCATCGTCAAGGCTCAATCATTCGCATTTGTAGACAATCATGAACGATCGCGACCTGCACGAAATTCACCTCTGGCTGTCGCAGGAGGGTTATCGGGGCACCGACGAGGCCGACCTGATCACCGGCTTCTGCGAGCGCTGCAATGCCAGCGGGCTTCCGATCGACCGGGCGCTGGCGATCATCGACACGCTGCATCCGGACTTCGAGGGCCGGGCGTTCCACTGGGAGAGCACGGGCCCGGTGCCGGACGCGGTCCGCGAATACGAGGCGACCACCGAAGGCAGTGCGCTGGAATCCTGGCGCGCCTCGGTCTTCTACCACCTCATGACGCAGGACATCGACGAGATCCACCGTCCGTTCCTGCGCGGGGCGCCCGCGGACTTTTCCAACATGGCGGAGCTGCGCGGGGCGGGGCACACCGACTACATTGCGATGATCCACCGCTTCACCGAGACCGGCCGCGTGGGCGAGATGGATGCGTTCTTCTCGAGCTGGACGACGCGCGATCCCCAAGGCTTCAGCGAGGACGGCCTTCGCGCGCTGCGCTATCTGGTGCCCACGCTGGCGCTGGCGGTCAAATGCACCTCCTCCATCCGCATCATCGGCACGCTCGCCGACGTCTATCTCGGCCGCGACGCGGGCCGGAAGGTGGTGAGCGGGCAGATCAACCGCGGCGCGGTGGAGAAGATCGATGCGGTGATCTGGTTCTCCGACCTTCACAACTACACCAGCATTTCCGACCGGACCGAACCCGAGCAGATCATTCCCTTCCTCAACGACTATGCCGGGCTGGTGATCGACGCGGTCCACGACCACGGCGGCAGCGTGCTGAAGCTGATCGGCGACGGCGTGCTTGCGATCTTCCGCTCCGGCGACCGCCATTCGGACTGCGTGGCGGCGCTCGATGCCGAGCGCACCGTGCACCGGAACCTCGGCAAGCTCAACGCCAGGCGCCTTGCCGACGGCATGCCGGCGACCGAGGTCTATCTCGGCCTCCATGTCGGCGAGGTGCTCTACGGCAACATCGGCAGCCAGAGCCGCCTGGATTTCACCGTGGTCGGCCCGGCGGTCAACCAGGTGAGCCGGATCTCGCAGCTCTGCACCTCGGTCGACCGGGACGTGCTGATGTCGCGCGATTTCGTCGACGCCTGCCCGCACGAGCGCATCGCCGAGATGGTGTCGCTCGGCCGCTATGCGCTGCGTGGCGTCGGCCGGGCGACCGAACTCTTCACGATCGACCCGGAAATGCGTTAGCCGCGACGCCCGGCCCGGCCATGGCCGGGCTCGGCAGCGACCGCGGGAAGGCCGCTCAGGCCGCCTCGCGGCGCAGCGCCTGCGCCATGCAGTGGATGCCGCCGCCGGTCTTGGAGATTTCCGCCGTGTCGACCGCGGCGACCTCGAAGCCGCGCGCCTTGAGCTGTTCGATCAGCGTCTTGCTCGAGGTCGGCGCGATGATCTTGGCATTGCCGAGCGACATGAAGTTGCAGCCGAGCGCCATCGTGTCGGGGAACGGCACGTCGACGATGTCGTGACCCTTCTCCTTCAGCCAGGTGACGATCGCCGGATCGGTGCAGTCGAGGCAGACGGCCGTCAGCTTCTCGGCGATCGGCACGACCATCAGGTCGATGTGCACGTAGTACTCGTCGATGAAGGCGAGCCGCGTCTCCCAGCCCTCCTGGTCGAACCAGTCCTTGACCTGCCGCGCGCCGTCCTCGTTGGTGCGCGCACCGCCGCAGCCGATCAGCACCACGCCATCCTCGATCACGTTGAAATCGCCGCCCTCGAAGGTACCGGCCGTCACCATGTCGTAGATCGGAATGCCGAGCTTCTCGTAGGTGCGGATCGCGGCGTAGTTCTCGCCACGCCGCCAGGGCTGCGCCATCGCCGTGATGATCGCGCCGTAGGGCGTCATCACCGAGGAATCGCGCGAGTAGACCTGCATCGGCAGTTCCGGGGTTGGCTCGTGCCAGTGGATCCTGACGCCGAAATGCTCGTAGGCGGACACGAGCTCCTTGTGCTGCGCCTGCGCCACCTGGATGTTGCAGGGGTTCTCGCGCAGGTGCTTGCGCGACAGCGACGAGGTCGCCATGTGCCTGAGATAGGCCGGCGAGCCGAGCAGGACGTCGGTCAGCCTGTCGGTCTCGTTGCGGAACCCAAAGCCCTCGAGCCGCCGGGTGGCGCCTTTCAGGTTGCGCCGCTGAAGGGAAAAGGGCTCGTCGAACGATATCGTCATGGGTGCGTCTCCAGGCGTTCAGAGGAAGGGATCCACCAGTCGCGGCCGCGCGGCGTGGTGACATATTCGGGCCAGCGGAAGCCGGTCGGCGGGTCGTAGTCGCACAGCGGCGCGATCCATCCGCTGCCGCCGACGCCGCCGCCGGTGCGCTTCAGGAATTCGTCCATCGCCGCCCGCCGCGCCGCCTCGTCCTCCAGCAGCCGCAGGGCGGAACTCGCAAGGATCTTGGCGGCGGTGATCACCATGGGGTCGATCGTCGCCGGGATGCCGCCGAGCGCATTCATCACCCAGGACGGATAGCGGTATCCGGCCGGCGCCTTCAGCGCCGGGCGGGCGACGTAGAAGCGGGCGAGCGGCGCGTGCCAGGACATGTCGGTATAGTCGTCCGACGTCGAGTTCAGCTGCGACGGCGGCAGGTCGCGGCGCAGGATCGCCTCGGCCTCGCGCGGGTCGACCAAAAGCTCCAGCTCGTCGATGAACGGTTGCTCCATCGCCTCCAGGCCGCAGTTCTCCTGGATCGTACGCGCCACGGCGCGGGCCTCCTCGCCGAAGCGCGGCGGGCCTATGTCCTGCATCGCCTGCCAGACGAGGTCGGCCATGGCATGGTTGGCCAGGCCGGGACGCGACTTGCACACCCAGTGCCGCTCGACGCGGCAGCCGGTCATGGCGGCGGCGGCCTGTGCGTTGCGGTCGAGCACCGCCGTCACCTGCTCGGCCATGGCGATGGTCGGCACGCGGATCATGTACTGGATCTCGGCGAGCCCGGCCGGCAGGTTGTCCGCCGTCGCCTGCCCCGCCGTCAGGATCGCCTCGCTGATCGACCAGCCGCCCTGGTGCGGCAGCATCGAGTCGCGCAGGGCCTTGGAGGACTGGTACATCGTCATCAGCGCATCGTTCGCCCCCGGCGCGCGCACGGCCGAATGCGACTGCGGGATCGGCGCGCCATCATGCGCATCGCGCATCCACGCCTCCGGCTCGTCGCAGAGGAAGCGGTAGATCATCGCATAGGCCGCGCCGCAATGGGTATCCCAGCGCACCGTGTTGCACATCGGCAGCATGTAGAACGGGTGGAAGGAGAGCATCGCATCCAGCCCGTCGTAGTAGCCCGCGGCCGCATGGATCGGCTTGGAGCCGCGCACCTTCTCCGCCGGCTCGCCGGTGAAGCGCAGCGTGCCGCCGATGCCGTACCGCTCCATGGCGGCCTTCGTCGCCAGCAGGCCGCCGAGCCCGGCGATCCCGAGCCCCGAATGCGGATCCGTGTGCCCGCCGGCATGGACGGACAGCCCGTCCCGGGGCATCCGCCGCGTCGTGGCCGCCTGGCAGTTTCCCGGCACCGCGTCATATTCGGCATAGAGACCGATCGAGGGCCCGGGACCGTTCGACCACACGGCGGCAAAGGCCGTCGGCATGCCGGCGGAGCCCTCCTCGACGGAGAAGCCGTGGGCGCGCAGCGTGCGCACATACCAGTCCGCCGACCGGTATTCGCGCCATGCGGTCTCGCCGAAGTCGAAGATCGTCGCGGTCCAGTCCGACAGCTCGGAGCGAAGGAAGTCCAGATGGTCGAGCGCGTGGGACTGGGCGGCCGAGCGAGGCATGTCGATCTCCTTGTGCCGGCCACTACAACCCACTTCGAAATTCCGAAAAAGTGAAATATCTTCCAACGATCGACAAATTCCGTTCACCTTTGCTCACAAATTGAACGGCAAACCGGGACCCTCGGCATGAAGCATCTTCCCTCCACGCAATCCCTGCGCGCGCTCGACAGCTTCGCCCGGCACGGCTCCGTCTGGAAGGCGGCCGACGAGCTGAACCTGACCCGCAGCGCCGTCAGCCACCAACTGCGGCTGCTGGAGCGCGACCTCGGCTTCCAGCTTCTCAACCGGGTGGGAACGCGGGTCGAGCTGACCGAGCAGGGCATGGGCTATGCGCTCGACGTCCGGCGCGCCCTGAACACGATCTCCGGCTCCGCCGCGCGCCATGCGAGCCGCGGCGTCAGCGGCACCATCAACGTCTGCTGCACGCCCGGCTTCGCCGCGAGCTGGCTGTGCGCAAGGATCTACGACTTCCGCGAGGCCCATCCCGACGTCCGCCTGACGATCCAGACCCCGCACCGGCTCGACGACGTCAGCAACCCGGACGTCGATGTCTTCATCGCCTTCGGCTACGGCTACTGGCCCGACATGCAGGTGGAGCTGCTGAAGGAGGTGGACTTCACCCCGCTGTGCAGCCCGGTCCTTCTCAACAAGGTCACGAGCCTCGCCGATCCCGCGGACCTCGCCCGCGCCTGCCTTTTGCACCTCGTCGACGACACCGACTGGGAGAACTGGCTGACGGTCGCCGGCGTCGACCCGGCGCTGGCGCGCAGCGGCATCACCTTCTCCGACATGAACCTCGTCTATTCGGCGGCGATGGCGGCGCAGGGCGTGGCGATGGGCGACGAGTTCATCTGCCGCGGCGCCATGGCGAACGGCGCGCTCGTGCGCCCGTTCGACATCAAGATCAAGTCGAAGAATGCCTACTATCTGGTCGTGTCGGACGCCAAGGCGGACACCTCCTCGGTCAGGGCCTTCACCGCATGGCTGAAGGAAGAGGTGATGAAAAATGACGCAGGGCCGATGGCCGGATAGCCCGTTCGACAGGCGCCTTGGTGAATTTCGTTTGTCGAGCAGAGAAAAAGAATTTGTTTGTGCTCGCCTGACTTGCTTCGTACTGTCTCGGCCGGAACGAGGGACGGCTTATGCAGATCGCGAGGCAGGCGGCTGAACTGACCGCTCAGGGAATTGGCAGGGCCTATGGCGATTTCCATGCCCTCACCGACATCTCCCTGACCATCGGCCGCGGCGAGTTCCTCACCCTTCTCGGCCCGTCCGGATCGGGCAAGACCACCTTCCTGATGATCCTGGCCGGCTTCGACAGGCCGACCGCCGGCACGCTGTTCAAGGACGGCGCCGACATCACCCGCCTGCCGGCGGAAAAGCGCGCCTTCGGCATGGTCTTCCAGGGCTATGCGCTGTTTCCGCACATGTCGGTGGAGAAGAACATCGCCTTCCCGCTGCAGATCCAGGGCCGGCAGCCGGCGGAGATCAAGAGCCGCGTCGACGACATGATCGACCGCGTCGGCCTGCGCGGCCACGAGAAAAAGCGGCCGGCCGACCTCTCGGGCGGCCAGCAGCAGCGCGTGGCGCTGGCGCGGGCGCTGGTCTTCGGCCCCTCGGTGCTCCTGCTCGACGAGCCGTTCTCTGCGCTGGACAAGAACCTGCGCGGGTCGATGCAGGACGAGGTCCGTCGCCTTCACGAGGAGACGGGCACCACCTTCGTCTTCGTCACGCACGACCAGTCCGAGGCGCTGGCGCTGTCGACACGGGTGGCGATCTTCAACCAGGGCCGGCTGCAGCAGGTGGCGAGCCCGCGCGACATCTACGAGCGCCCCGCCAACCGCTTCGTCGCCGAGTTCCTCGGCGACATCAACATCCTGCCGCTCACGGCCGCGGCGATGAACGGCCGCGGCGCCGTCGCCCGCTGCGGCGAGCAGCAGATCCGCATCGCCGCCGCCGCCGGTTCGCCGACCGCCAATCTCGCGATCCGCCCCGAGCACATGGCGCTTTCGGCCGAGCGCCCGGCGGCCGGCAACATGCTGCCGGTGACGATCGAGACCGTCACCTATCTCGGACCGGTGACCCGCTTTGCCGCGCGTGTCGATTCCGGGCCTGCGCTAGTGCTGGAGACGCCGACGCACGCAACGACACCGAACCTCGCCCCCGGCAGCCATGCCTGGGTCAGCTGGAAGGAGGAACAGGGCTACTTCCTCTGAAGCCGGCCGAACCCGCGGGAGGCGCGACATCCGAACGATCGAAATCAAGCATGCCAAATCATAACAATATGAGGTGAACAACATGACTGACAATTTCGAGAAAGACTGCCTGGACATCCTGGACCGGAAGGTGGCGCGCGGGGAGATTTCGCGCCGCCGTTTCACCCAGATCGCCGCATTCCTGCTCCTCGGCGCGCCGGCCGCGCTGAAGGCCAAGGGCGCGCGCGCCGCCGCCGACGAGCTGGTCTTCGTCAACTGGGGCGGCGACGCCGGCACGGCCTATGACAAGGCCTATGGCGAGCCCTTCAAGGCCGAGACCGGCATCACCGTCAAGCAGGACGGTTCCGGCCCGACGGAGGGCGCGGTCCAGGCGCAGTTCGAGAGCGGCTCGCCCACCTGGGACATCGTCGACATCGACCCGTTCTCCGCCGAGGCGCTCGGCAAGAAGGGCATGATGGAGCCGATCGACTACGCGATCGTCGACAAGGCGAAGATGCGCCCGGGCTTCGGCTGGGAATATGCCGCCTCCACCTACTTCTTCTCCTACATCATCGCCTACGACGCCTCGAAGTTCGGCGACAAGGTGCCGACCGGCATGGCGGATTTCTTCGACGTGGAGAAATTCCCCGGCAAGCGCTCGCTGTACAAATGGGGTGCCGGCATGTGGGAAGCCGCCCTCCTCGCCGACGGCGTTCCCGCCGACAAGCTCTACCCGCTCGACCTCGACCGCGCCCACAAGAAGATCGCGGCCTTCAAGGACAACATCGTCTCCTTCTGGGGCGGCGGCTCGGAGAGCCAGTCGGTCCTTCTGAACGGCGAGGCCTCGATGGCGCTGATCTGGTCGACCCGGGCCAGCCTGATCGAGAAGGATTCCGGCGGCGCGATCAAGTTCGTCTGGGACCAGGGGCTGATCTCGCCGGGCGCGATGGGCGTGATCAAGGGCAATCCCGGCGGCAAGGAGAACGCGATGAAGTTCATCGCCTCCGCGCAGGTCCCCGAAAAGCAGGTGATCATGTTCGACATGCTCGGCCAGGGCCCCGCCAATCCGGCGGCCGACGCGCTGCTCAACCCCGAGCAGGCGCGCCTGAACCCGGTCGATCCGGCCAACATGTCCAAGCAGATCGCCCTCGACATGGCCTGGTACGAGACCAATTACGGCCCCGCCCTCGACGCCTACACCAAGGTGATCTCGGCCTGACCTCAAGGCGCGGCGCATCCGTCGGCGGCTGTCCCTGCGCGTTCGCCCGATCCTTGCCGAAAGCCCCTCGTCCGGCCTTCGGTCCCCTTCTCCCCCGATGGGGAGAAGCAAGGCGCCGCACGCACCGCAAGGTCGCCCCTAGACGGTCGCCGGGTGCCGGGCGACAACGCATTTCGGCGGCCCGCCGATCCGTCTCCAGCGCCGTTGCAGGGTGACGGCCGATCGCAATCTCCCTCTTCTCCCCGGCGGGGAGAGGGTGGCCCGAAGGGCGTGACGCGGGGGCGCCCGGCGCCCGGCAGAAAACGCAAGTCCCAGACCACGAAAGACCCAGACCAGGGAAGACCCGATGCGCGACATGCTGAAACCCGCCCTCCTGATCGGTCCGCTCCTGCTGTTCCTGGCGGCGGCCTACGTCGTGCCGTTCCTCGGAGTCGTCAGCTGGAGCTTCACCCTGCCGGAGCCGGGGCTTCACAACTATGCCGATGCCGTCAGCGACGAACTGATCCTGTCGGTTTTCCTGCGCACCTTCCGCATCTGCCTCTTCGTCACCGTCTTTGCGGTGATCGCCGCCTACGCGATCGCGCTCGTCTGGGTGCGGGGCACGCCCGGCCAGAGGCTGGCGGCCGAGGTCTGCATCCTCATCCCCTTCTGGATCTCGGTCTTGACGCGCGCCTTCGGCTGGGTGGCGCTGCTTTCCAACCGCGGCCTCCTCAACACCTGGCTGATGCAGCTCGGGGTGATCTCCGAACCGCTGACGCTGGTGCGCAACGAGTTCGGCGTCATCCTCGGCATGGTGCACTTCCTGATCCCCTTCGCCGTCTTTCCGATCGCCTCGGCGATGCGCAGCCTCGACGAGCGCGTGCTGCTCGCCGCCCGCGGCATGGGCGCCTCGCGCGCCCGCACCTTCTTTCAGGTGTTCCTGCCGATGACAGCACCGGGCGTCCTCGGCGCCGCCATCATCGTCTTCGTCTTCTCGCTCGGCTTCTTCATCACGCCGGCAATCCTCGGCGGCGGCCGCTCGGTCATGGCGGCGGAACTGATCTACCTGCGCATCTTCCAGAGCCCGAACTGGGGGCTGGGGGCGGCGATCAGCGTGCTGATGATGGTGGTCGTCGGCCTGCTGCTCGGCCTTTTGATGCGCTATGCCCGCCCGAAAAGCATGCTGAGCTGAGGAAGGTCAGACGATGTACAGGCCCGGTCCCCTCGCCCTCGTGCTCGCGGCTTTCGTCGCGGTCTTCCTGCTGCTGCCGCTGTTTGCCGTCGTCCCCGTGTCGTTCACGCCCGCCCGGTTCCTGACCATGCCGAGCGGCGACTGGTCGCTGCGCCACTATCAGGCGCTGATCGACAACCCGGCCTGGCTGCAGGCCACCCTTCTGTCGATCCGCATCGCGCTGCTGAGCGCGGCGATCTCGACGGCGCTCGCGCTCGCCTTCAGCCTCGGCCTGTGGATGTATCGCCCCTGGTTCTCGAGCCTCCTGATCGGCTTCGTGTTGATGCCGATGGTGGCGCCGCCGGTCGTCTCGGCGATCACGCTCTACTTCTTCCTGACGTCGCTCTCCCGCCTCAACGGCCTCGTCGGCTACGACACCACGCTCGGGGTGGCCCTGGCGCATTCGGTGATGATCGTGCCCTTTGCGGTCGTCCTCATCATGGTGTCGCTGGCGCAGCTGGACCGCCGCATCGACCTGGCCGCCCGCGGCTTCGGCGCCGGCGTCCTCCAGCGCGTCTTCCGGGTGATCGTGCCCAATATCCGCTTCGGGCTGATGACCGCGTTCTTCCTCGCCTTCGTGCTGTCGTGGGAGGAGATCGGCGTGACGCTGTTCATCACCTCGGTCAACGCCGTCACCCTGCCGCGGATGATGTGGATGGGCCTGCGCGACAACATCGACCCGGCGATCGCGGCGATCTCGGTGGTGCTGATCATCGTCGTCATCGGCGTGATCCTCGGCAAGACGGCGATCACCGCGATGGCCGCGAAGAAGCCGTAGCGCGGGCCGTCACCCCTTCTTGCCGGCGTAGTCGCTCCTGACGATGCCGTGCCGCTGCAGCTTGTCGTAGAAGGTCTTGCGCGGCACGCCGAGGGCGGCCAGCGACTGCTGCACGTCGCCGCCGTGCAGTCGCAGGGTTTCGCGAATGATCTCCGCCTCGAGGCGTTCCAGCCTTTCCGGCAGCGGCAAAGCGTCGGCGGCGACCGTGACGGCGCCGGCGTCCTGCCCATCGTCCGGCTCCATCCCGAGCACGACGCGCTCGGCGAAATGCGACAGCTCGCGCACGTTTCCCGGCCAGTCGTGCTCGCGCAGGTGCCGGCTCGCCGCCGCCGTCAGCTGCGGCAGGTCGCGCCCGAAGCGCTTCGCCGCCCGCTCGGCGAAATAGCCGAACAGGAGCGGCACGTCGTCCCGCCGCTCGCGCAGCGGCGGAATGGCGAGGCTGACCACGTTCAGGCGATAGTAGAGGTCCTCGCGAAAATCGCCGCGCTGCGCGGGGTCGCCGAGATCAACCTTGGCGGCGGCGACGACCCTCAGGTCGACCGGCCGCACCTCGTTGGTGCCGAGCGGCGTCACCTCGCGCATCTCCAGCACCCGCAGCATCCTGACCTGGCTTTCCGGCGGCATGCTTTCGATCTCGTCCAGAAACAGCGTGCCGCCGCTGGAATGCTCGATGCGGCCGATGCGCTTTTTCTGCGCCCCGGTGAAGGCACCCGGCTCGTGGCCGAAGAGCTCGCTCTCGATCACCTGCTCCGGCAGCGCGCCGCAGTTGAGCGCCACGAAATGGCCCTTGGACCGCCGGCTCCAGCGGTGCAGCAGGGTCGCCACCACCTCCTTGCCGCTGCCGGTCTCGCCGGTGACGAGCACGTCGACGTCGGTGTCGGCGATCTGCCGCAGCATGTCGCGCAGGCGCAGCATGGCGCGCGACTGGCCGATCAGCGGCAGGTCGCCCTCCACATCGCGCGCCGCCGCGCGCAGCCGCCGGTTCTCCATCACCAGCGCCCGCTTTTCCGCCGCCCGCCGGACCGACTGGACGAGACGGTCGGTGGCAAACGGCTTGGTGACGAAGTCATAGACCCCGTCCTGGATCGCCTTGACGGCCATCGCGATATCGCCGTGGCCCGTCATCAGCACCACCGGGATCTCGGCGTCGAGCCGCTGGATCTGCGCGAACAGCTCCAGCCCGTCCATGCCGGGCATGCGGATGTCCGAGACGACCACGCCCGGAAACTCCGCATCGAGCGCCGCCACCGCCTCGCGGCCGGAAGCGAAGGTCGCGGTGTCGAAGCCGGCGAGCTGCAGCGTCTGCGCCGTCGCCCGCAGCAGGTCCCGGTCGTCGTCGACGAGATGGACGGGAACGGTCATGCGCTGTCTCCCGCAGGTTTGAGATGGACGGCAAAGCAGGTGCCGTCCGGTCCGGTCCGGACCTCGATGCGGCCGCCATAGTCGGTGACGATGTCCTTGGAGATCACGAGCCCGAGGCCGAGCCCCTTCTCCTTCGACGAATTGAAGGGCGAGAACAGCTCGCCCATGACCTGCGGCGCGATGCCGGGGCCATTGTCGGCGACCGAGACCACCACCATGCCGTCGATCGCCTGCATCGACACCGCCACGACCGGATCCGGCCGCCCGGCGACCGCCTCCAGCGCGTTCTGGAAGAGATTGATGAACACCTGCTCGAGCCGCAGGCGGTTTCCGAGGACGACGAAGCGGTGCGCGGCGGGATCGATGCGGAGCGCTTCGAGGCTGCCGGCAAAGCGGCTCCTGAGAAGCTCGACGGCCCCCTCGATCACCTCGCGCAGGCCGACCGGTTCGGCGCCTGCCCTGCCCCGTCGCGCGAGCGCCTTCAGGTCGTCGGTGATCGCGCCGATGCGCTCCGTCAGCCCGGCGATCTGCTCGAGGTTCTCCACCGCCGTGCCCGCCTGCTGCCGCGCGAGGAAGACCTTGGCGTTGTCGGCATAGGCGCGGATGGTCGCGACCGGCTGGTTGATCTCGTGCGCCACGCCGGCCGCCACCTGTCCGAGGATCGCCAGCCGGTTGGCCTGCACCAGTTCCTGCTGGACGGCCTGCAGCCGTGTCTCGGTCGAGCGGTGCTCGGCGATCTCGGCCTGCAGCCGGTCGCGGGCATGGGTCAGGTCCGCCGTCCGCTCCTCCACCCGGCGTTCCAGCACGGAGCGCGCTTCCTCGGCCGCCGCGATCGCCGCCAGCGCCAGCTGCCGGCGGCGGAGCCAGAGGGCGGCGGCGGCAAGCAGCGGCGCCAGCGCCAGGAGCGCCATCATCCGCGCCTCCCGGACGGCGGCGGCGACGGTGGGCTGCAGCGGCACCAGATAGCCGAGCCGCCAGGGCGTCGATGCGGCCGGCACGAGGATCCGCAGGTAATCGGCGCTGCCGCCCCCGGGCAGGGCCGCCGTGATGATCGCACTGTCCGGTCCGACGGTGCGCCGCTCGGCGATCGGCAGCGGCACGAGCGGGGCGTTGCCGAACTGCAGGCTCTCGCGGATCGCCGTCAGGCTGTCGGCCGGAAGCGGCCGCGTCGTCATGAACCGCCAGGACGGAATGCTGGAGATCAGCACCACGTCGTTGTCGTCGACGACGAATACCGGCCGCCCCGCGGCGGCCCAGTCACGCTCCAGCCCGTCGAACTCCATCTTGACCACGACGACGCCCTGCGGATCGGAGGCGTCGCCGACACGGTGGGAAATGTAGAGCCCGGGCCGCTTGCTGACGCTGCCGAGCGCGAAATGCTCCGCCTTCCCGTCGGCGATCCCGCGGGTGAAATAGGGGCGGAAGGCATAGTTGCTGCCGACGAAGCTGTCGGGTTGCTGCCAGTTGCTGGATGCGATCGCCAGGCCGCTGGCGTCGGTCACGTAGATCACCGAGGCGCTGGCGCCCTGGACGATCTGCTCCAGCTTCCGGTCGAGACGCTCGCGGTTTTCGGCCGTCGGCTGGGAAAGCGCGTCCTGCACGTCGCGGTCCAGCGACAGCAGGAGCGGCACGGCGCGCGGACGCTCCAGCACCGCCTGCAACAGCGAGACCTTGATATTGGCGTCGGTGAGGCCCTGCGCCTCGAGCGCCGACAGCGCGCTGGAGCGGCCGTAGACGCCCGCCGCGACCAGCGCGATGGTGACGAGCAGCGCCGCCACCGCGGCAAAAACCGCCCAGGCGCGGTCGGCGGGACCGCCGGCCAGGGACCGGGTCAGGGTCCGGGCGAGGGACCGGGGGAAGGATGTGGCGGGCAGGAACCGGTGCATCGCCCATCATGTGCATGAAACCGCACGGACGGCAAGGAAAACTGTGCGGAAAATCGCACATGACGACACTGCCGGTGGCGCGACATTCAACGAAATCCATATTTTTCAATCTGTTAGCACGCGCGCGCGGAACTGGCACGCCGTTTGCTGACCCTCCGACCGATGTACTTGTTCGCCCCGGGAGGCCGATTGCGGTTGGGGCACAACGGAGGATCACATGCAGATTTCGACTGACGGCGCGATCAAGCGCGAGACCCTGCCCTTCTACCGGCACCTCTATTTCCAGGTTCTGGTGGCGATTGCCGCCGGCATCCTGCTCGGCCACTACTACCCCGAGCTCGGCGCTTCGCTGAAGCCGCTCGGCGACGCCTTCATCCGCCTCGTCAAGATGATCATCGCACCGGTGATCTTCCTGACCGTGGCGACGGGCATTGCCGGCATGTCCGACCTGAAGAAGGTCGGCCGCGTCGCCGGCAAGGCGATGATCTACTTCCTGACCTTCTCGACGCTGGCGCTCGCCGTCGGCATGCTGGTCGCCAACGTCGTCCAGCCGGGCGCCGGCATGCACATCGACCCGGCCTCGCTCGACGCCAAGGCGGTCGCCTCCTACGCCACCAAGGCGCACGAGAGCACGATCACCGGCTTCCTGATGAACATCATCCCGCAGACGATCGTCGGCGCCTTCGCCGAGGGCGACATCCTGCAGGTGCTGTTCTTCTCGGTCCTGTTCGGCATTGCGCTCGGCATGGTCGGCGACAAGGGCAAGCCCGTCACCGATTTCCTGCACGCGCTGACCACGCCGATTTTCCGCCTCGTCGCCATCCTCATGAAGGCCGCCCCGATCGGCGCCTTCGGCGCCATGGCGTTCACCATCGGCAAGTACGGCATCGGCTCGGTCGCCAACCTCGCCTTCCTGATCGCCACCTTCTACGTCACCTCGCTGCTGTTCGTCTTCGTCGTGCTCGGCGCCGTCGCCCGCTACAACGGCTTCTCGATCGTGGCGCTGGTCCGCTACATCAAGGAAGAGCTGCTGCTCGTGCTCGGCACCTCCTCCTCCGAAGCCGCCCTGCCGGGCCTGATGCAGAAGATGGAAGCCGCCGGCTGCAAGCGCTCCGTCGTCGGCCTCGTCATTCCCACCGGCTATTCCTTCAACCTCGACGGCACCAACATCTACATGACGCTGGCGGCCCTCTTCATCGCCCAGGCCGTCGACATCCAGCTGTCCTTCGCCGACCAGATCCTGCTGCTGCTGGTCGCCATGCTGAGCTCCAAGGGCGCCGCCGGCATCACCGGCGCCGGCTTCATCACGCTGGCGGCGACGCTCTCGGTCGTCCCCTCCGTCCCCGTCGCCGGCATGGCGCTGATCCTCGGCATCGACCGCTTCATGTCGGAATGCCGCGCGCTGACGAACTTCGTCGGAAACGCCGTCGCCACCATCGTGGTGGCCCGGTGGGAGAACGAGCTCGACGTCGAAAAGCTCAACGGCGCGCTTGCCGGACGAAGGAACGAGCAGTTGCAGCCGGCCGGCGCGCTCCAGCCCGCCGAGTAGTTCCTCCCAGGGAAAGAGACCGCGGTCTCCGGGAATGGCTCGCCGCACACGCGGCGGGCCATTCGTCGTTTGGGGACCGTGACGGCGCCCGCATCGGCGCCCCTTTCGGCGCCACTGCCGACCGCGCTTGTCCCGGCACCACCCCGCATCCGCCTCCGAGGCCAGCAAATAGGATGCAACGCAAGGGTGCGCGACCGCTAACCGATGCGGCGTCTACGGCATTTGCCATAGCCCCTCACCTCCCCCTCGACCGCCTGCCTACCTCATGGGTGGATCGTCCCACACACTTCATAGGCGGTGGCGAGGGAGGGGCCGTTTCGCCCATTGGCTGTGTTCGTTTCCGGACAGTCCGTGCGTATAACCCTAGGGGAAGAAAGAACTTCCGGCATTCCGCACCTCGCCGCGACAGTTGCGGCGCCTGCGTGCTGCCGAAGGCCATCGGCCCGGTCGCTCGACCCCGCCGACCCGTTGAACCCGTTCCGCCCCTTGAGGAGAAGACACGCCATGGCCACACCGGAGTCACTCACTTTCGAAGGCATTCCGCTGACGGGCGACATGGATGGCGATGACACCTCGAGCCTCGGCGGCAGCGAGCGGACGATCGGCAACTGGACGATCAGGCTGCTCGACGCGGAGGACAAGGTCGGCTCGCCCCTGACCGAGTTCCTCGACGTCATCAGCGACGACGAGGAATCGGTCCTCGTGAATCCGGACGACCTCGGCCTGCGCGTCCTCGGCACGCTGGACACGATCGCCGCGGCGGAGTTCGCCTCGACCGATGGCTCGAAATTCTGGCTCAAGAGCTTCCACATCGACAACTACGGCATGGGAACGGCCGAGAACGGCGTCTATTCCGACACCGTCCGCGTCGTCGGCTATGCGGACGGGGTCGAGGTCGTCCATCAGGATTTCGACGTGAAGGATTTCGACGACACCCTGGTGACGCTGCAGGGCGAGTTCTGGCGGTCCATCGACACGTTCCGGATCGTCCAGCCGGACGGAGCGGCCGACATCGCCTTCGTGATCGACGACATCATCGTCGACGACGTTCCCGTGCCGCCGGCGGTGACGAGCGTTTCGTCGACGGCGGCCGACGGCGTCTACGCGGTGGGCGACGCGATCACCATCACCGTGACGTTCGACCAGGCGGTCGAGGTGACCGGAACGCCGCTGCTGCGTCTCGAGACCGGCGCCACCGACAGGAACGCCACCTATGCCGGCGGCAGCGGTTCGAACACGCTGACCTTCACCTACACCGTCCAGGAGGGCGACACCGCCGCCGACCTCGACTATCTCTCGAACGCCGCGCTGGAGCTGAACGCCGGCACGATTGCGACCGACGACGGCGTCGCGGCGCTGCTGGCGCTGGCCGCGCCGGGTGCCGCCGGCTCGCTCGGCGGCAACAAGGCCATCGCCGTGGACGGCGTGCGCCCGACCGCTGCGATCGTGGTGACTGACGACGACCTCGTTGCCGGCGAGACCAGCACCGTCACGATCACCTTCAGCGAGGCCGTCACCGGCCTGTCGACGGCGGATTTTTCGGTCGCCAACGGCTCGCTGTCGGGACTTGCCTCCTCCGACGGCGGCAAGACCTGGACCGCCACGCTCACGGCCAAGGCCGGGGTGACGGATGCGACCAACCTCATCACGCTCTACAAGGCCGGCATCGCCGATCTCGCCGGCAATGCCGGGACCGGCAAGGCGGTGTCGAACAACTACGCCGTCGAGCGCGCGCCGAATGCGCCGCCGCAGCTCACCGGCGACCTGAAGGCGACGGTGAAGGAGGGCGGCAGCTACAAGCTGACCACCGCCGACCTGAACTTCTCCGACGCCGACGACAGCGCCGCAGGCGTCCGCTTCACGG
Source organism: Mycoplana sp. MJR14 (assembly GCF_029210525.1). Classification (NCBI taxonomy): domain Bacteria; kingdom Pseudomonadati; phylum Pseudomonadota; class Alphaproteobacteria; order Hyphomicrobiales; family Rhizobiaceae; genus Mycoplana; species Mycoplana sp. MJR14. The sequence goes on along the minus strand of NZ_JARGEO010000004.1, from coordinate 537,661 downwards.
TCTCCGCCCTGTCGAACGGCAAGGTCTACGTCAACGGCAAGGCGGCTTCGAGCTTCACCGGCGCAGACCTCGCCGCGGGCAAGGTGAGCTTCGTCCACACCGGCTCGGAGACGACCAAGGCCGCCTTCAAGGTGTCCGTCGAGGACGGCAACGAGGACGGCTCGACGCCGGTCGCCAAGAGCTTCAACCTGACCGTCACCCCGGTCAACGACGTCCCGACGCTCGTCGCCGGCCAGACCCTGTCGCAGATCGCCGAGGACGCCTGGACGGGCGCGGCGCGCAAGGTGGCGACGCTTTCGGTCTCCGATCCCGACGGCGGCAGCAACCGGCTGTCGCTCTCCGGCAGCGACGCCAAGCTGTTCGAGATCGCCAACGGTGCGCTCTGGCTGAAGAAGGGCGCCAAGCTCGACTACGAGACCAACCGTTCGCTGGACGTCACCGTCCGCCTCGACGACCCCTCGATCGGCACCGGGCACGAGGCATCGAAGTCCTTCAGGATTGCCGTCACCGACTCGATGGAAGAAAAATACGGCACCTCGGGCAACGACCGGCTGAGCGGAACCTCAGGCAAGGACGCCCTCTACGGCAAGGGTGGCAACGATGTCCTCTCGGGCGGCGCCGGCAACGACCGGCTGAACGGCGGCAGCGGCGTCGATCTGCTGACCGGCGGCGCCGACCGCGACACCTTCGTCTTCGCCGCGATCAACCATTCCGGACTCGGCAACGACAGGCGCGACACGATCACCGACTTCGTCCACGCGCAGGACAAGCTGGACATCTCCGCCATCGATGCGAACAGCCATCGCTCCGGCAACCAGGATTTCGTCTGGAGCGGCAAGGGCGGCTTCGACGGCAAGGCCGGCGAACTGGTCTTCCGCACCTTCGACGAAAAGGGCACCAAGAACGACCGCACCGTCGTCTACGGCGACACCGACCACGACCGCCACGCCGACTTCCAGATCGAACTCACCGGCATCATCAACCTGACCAAGGGGGATTTCATCCTCTGAGGAAGGGCGAGCCGGCCAGGAGGCATATGGGGGGCAGGTCGGGAACGCGAGCGTTGGGATAGACACTGCGGGTGCGGCAGAGGGGCAAAGCCTCGACGCGGACGTCTATAACGATGTCATGGCGGGAAGGCTTTCCGGCATGACGTAACACGATGTCGCTGGTATGCTCGTGGATCGTGAGTTCATGCGGAAGCGCAGGGCGAGCATGCGCGTGACTTGAAACATTCGATCATCCGAGGAGTTACACGAATGCCTGGCAAAAGTTAGTGGCGCTAAATTTGATTGGCGCGACCTTATGCGAAAGTGTTAACAAACTTTCATGATAATGACGTTGCAACGAACGGCTTGAAAGCTAACATTAGAAAGATGAAGAAGCGCCGGACTAGGAACGAAGCTATGAAAGCCAAAGCCTTCACGAAGGGTTTTGTGGATGGCTTCACTGTGCCATTCACATTTTTCATCCATCGCGACCTGAAGCCCAGCAACTATAGGGTGAAGGTCGACTCCGCGTGGGACGACGTGGGGGCAGCCGTTCGTCAATCGATGAGGGACGAGGGACTCCTAGTTGACGAAACAACCACAACGCCGCGGCGTCGCATCTCCAAAAAACAAGTCGCAGCCTGATCAGCCAGAAACCATTGAAGGGGAAGTCGAAAGCCGACTTGAGCCCGTCCTTTCAAATTTGTCTCGCGTACAGCGAGAGCAAGTGCTTTCAACTGTTGTAAGCATTGTCCAGACGGAGGCTTACTCCGGGCCACTGCCTCACCCACGTCACTTCGCCGACTTCGATGCGGTTCTCCCCGGAGGGGCGGAGCGCATCCTGACTATGGCTGAGAAGTCCCACGAACATAATCTCGCTGTGGCTAAGAGAGCGCAGGTATGTGACCAGCGATACCGGGTTCTTGGTATGTGGCTAGGCTTCTCGGCGCTGATATTGCTTGTCGCGGCCGCTGTCTATGCAGGGATGAACGGGAACAACGTTCTTGCCGGACTTTTGCTTGGGACTGGCGTGTTAAGTTCGATCGGGGTTTTTGTGTCCGCCCACATAAAGAAATGACCCGCATGGGCGTTTTGCTGTGCAATGATGCGCGACCTTTGGTGGACGCACTGCTCAACTACTCCGCACAATCAGTTCGCTTTTTCTAAAGTGTCCGGCCGCCAGCCTGGAAGCAATCCGACACACCTAGCCCAACGCCGTCTCGCGAAGAGTGCCATTGAGCTCATGGCGAAGCCGGGAAGGCGACTGAGGCTCGGAACGGGAATGAAAGTGTCCAGAGAAAGGAACTGCCTGCAGCCTTCTGGATACTTTGAAGCAAAAGGTACAACAAAATCAACGGAAAATTTTGCTGTTGGTGCCCCATGCCGGAATCGAACCAGCACTCCTTTCGGAACTCGATTTTGAGTCGAGCGCGTCTACCAGTTCCGCCAATGGGGCATCGCAGCAGGTGACAGGGACGCCTCTACCACGAGGCCGCGCGGGCGCGCAAGTCGCGACGCCCCGTTGCGGGACGGCAAAGCGGAGGCAGGGCGCCGGGGACAGTTGCGGCGGACGGCCGCGCCGGCCATAGTGCGGCCGCAGTGACGTTTACAACGGGGGCGGAGCTGCTAGAAATGCAACCCCTTGAACCGGAACCCTTTCATGCTCCGACGCCTCTACGACTGGACCATGTCGCTCGCCGCACGCAAGTCGGCCGAGGTCTGGCTTGCCGTCATCGCCTTCGTCGAAAGCTCGGTCTTTCTCATTCCCGCCGACGTGCTGTTCCTGCCGATGGGGCTGGCCCGCCCCGAGCGGCTCTGGCGCTATGCCCTGGTGGCGACGGTCGCCTCCGTGCTCGGCGGCGTCGCGGGCTGGTATCTCGGCCACTACGCCTTCGAGGCCATCGCGAAACCGGTGCTGGAATTCTATGGCAAGCTCGACGCATTCGAAGAGCTGCGCGCCTCCGTCGGCTATGAGACGCTGGTCCTGCTGCTCGTCACCTCCGGGGTGGCGCACCTGCCGCCGATCAAGGTCGTGACCATCCTGTCGGGTGCGGCCAACATCAATCTCGGGCTCTTCATCCTCTCGGCGATCCTTGCGCGCGGCGCCCGCTTCTTCTTCCTCGCCTGGCTCCTGCGCCGCTACGGCGCGCCGATCCGCGATTTCATCGACAAGCAGCTGGGCCTGATCGCGGGCGTCGGCGCCGGTCTGCTGATCGCACTCTATGTTGCCTATCGTTACGTCGCCGCCTGAACGGAATGCCTGCCATGTCGCTTGCCCTCAAAGACCGCTCCACCCTGCCTTTCGCCCTTCTCCTCGCCCTCGGCATGACCGCAACGGTCGGCGGCGCGCTCGGCTTCGAGCATATCGGCGGCTATATCCCCTGCGCGCTCTGCCTGCTGCAGCGGCTGCCCTACTACTACGGCATCCCGGTCGCGGTGCTGGCGGCGCTGTCGGCAGCGCTCGGCGGGCCGTCCTGGCTGACGCGGCTCCTGCTGCTCGTCGTGGGGGTGATGATGCTGGTCGGGGCGGGGCTCGGCGTCTACCACGCCGGCGCGGAATGGGGCTTCTGGGAGGGTCCTGCGACCTGCGCGACGACCGCCCAGGGCATCTCGCAGAATGCCGGCGACCTGCTCGGCGACCTCGACGCCAAGAAGCCGCCGTCCTGCACGGAAGCCTCGCTGCGCGTCCTCGGCCTGTCCTTTGCCGGCTGGAACGTAATCGCGAGCCTCATCCTGGCTGCGATCGCCTTCGCCGGCGTCCGGGCGAAGAAGGCGCACTGACGTTCGGGAAACGGATCAGGGACACGCGCCTGGGCTGGCGCCGCGGGCCGGGCGTTCTGCAAGGCCGAACGTCAGGGCTGCAGTTCGACATCCCAGTAGAGATAGTCCATCCAGCTTTCGTGCAGGTAGTTCGGCGGGAACAGCCGGCCGTTGTTGTGCAGGTCCTGCACCGTCGGCTGGTAGGGCTGCTGGTGCGGGAACATGCCGGCCTGCTTGGGCAGCTTGCTGCCCTTGCGCAGGTTGCACGGCGAGCAGGCCGCGACGACGTTGCACCAGGTCGTCTCGCCGCCATGGGCGCGCGGCACCACATGGTCGAAGGTGAGATCGTCCGGCGAGCCGCAATACTGGCACTCGAACCTGTCGCGCAGGAAGACGTTGAAGCGGGTGAAGGCCGGATGTCGCGAGGGCTGCACGTAGGTCTTCAGGCTGACGACGCTCGGCAGCCGCATGGTGAAGCTCGGCGAAGAGACCGAGTGTTCGTATTCCGCGATGATGTTCACACGGTCGAGGAAGACTGCCTTGATCGCGTCCTGCCAGGACCAGAGCGACAAGGGATAGTAACTCAGCGGCCTGTAGTCAGCGTTCAGGACGAGCGCCGGCAGGGCCTGTGGTGAAACTGAAATCGTCAAGTGATTCTCCTGACCGATTCGGCATCTGCCCTTGTATATTAGGCCCGTTGTTACAGCATTGTGAAGCCGGAAAGAAAATGCGGGGCGCGTATTTAACCCTTTGCAACCCTGTCGCGAAAGCCTCACGCAAGCGGCGTGCCGTCGCGGCGCATCTGGCGGGCGTAGTAGGCCCAGAAAAGGCGTGCCGAGACGCCGCGCCACGGCGACCACATCTGCGCGATCTGCTCGAGTTCGGCGGCCGAGGGACGGACGGGCAGGCCGAGCGCATGGCCGACCGCATTCTGCAGCGCCACGTCGCCGGAGGGGAAGATATCCGGATGGCCGGCGCAGAAGAGAAGGTAGACCTCGGCCGTCCATCGCCCGACGCCCTTGATCGCCGTCAGCGCGCGGATCGCCGCGACGGCATCGAGGTGGCAGACCGCGTCGAGGTCGACGTCGCCGCGGTCGACCGCCTCGGCGACCCGCCTCAGCGTCTCCGCCTTCGCCCGCGACAGGCCGGCGGCCCGGTTGTCCGCCTCGCTCAGGCCGAGGACGTGGTGCGGCGTGATCTCGCCGGCGATCGCCTCGAGCTTGCGCCAGATCGCATCCGCGCTTGCGCGCGAGACCATCTGCGACACGATGATGCCGGCAAGGCCGCGATAGCCGGGATCGTGCAGCCGCAGCGGCACCGGCCCCGCCTTGTCGATCACGGCAAACAGCCGCGCGTCGAGGAGCGCCAAGTCGACGAGGCCGGCGGAGACGTCCTCCTGCGTTCTGATCATGTGCAGTTGCATGCCATATCCACTATCGCGCTTGCGGCCTTCCGGCCACCCGCCCCATTGGCGCCAGCGTCCAATTCGTGCATGAGCATCTGATGGATTCGCAATCGTCAAGGCAAGCCGTCTTTCGCTTCGCGCCGAGCCCCAACGGCCTGCTCCATCTCGGCCATGCCTATTCGGCCCTGCTCAACCACGATCTCGCCCGGAAGACCGCCGGACGGTTCCTGCTGCGGATCGAGGATATCGATACCGCGCGTTGCCGGCCAGAATATGAAGAGGCGATCCATCGCGATCTTCGCTGGCTGGGGATCACGTGGGAGGAGCCGGTGCGCCGGCAGTCGGAGCATTTCCCCTTCTACCAGCAGGCGCTCGAGAACCTGATCGATCGCGGCCTGGCCTATCCTTCCTTCCTGAGCCGCGGCGAGGTGCGCGAACGGGTCGAACGCTGCGAGGCGGCGGGCGGGACCTGGCCGCGCGACCCCGACGGGGCGCCCTGCTACCCGACGGAGGAGCGAACGCTCGACCGGCCGCGCGCCGAGCGCTGGATCGCCGAAGGCCGGCAGCATGCCTGGCGCCTCGACATGGAGGCGGCGATCGCGGCCGCGCGCGACCGGCTGGCCGGCCGGCCGCTCGGCTGGACCGACACCGGCTGCGGCCCGCAAGGGGAAACCGGAACGATCGCCGCCCGGCCCGAGCGCTGGGGCGACATCATCCTGTCGCGTCCCGATGCGCCGTCGAGCTACCACCTGTCGGTGACGCTGGACGACGCGCTGCAGGGGGTGACCCATGTCGTGCGCGGCCGGGATCTCTTCAATGCCACCGCCGTCCACCGCCTGCTGCAGGTCCTGCTCGACCTGCCGGAGCCCGCCTACCATCACCACGGGCTGGTGCTCGGCGATGACGGACGCAAGCTGTCGAAGAGCAACAGGGATACCGGGATCGCCGCCTACCGGGACAAGGGCCTGTCACCGGCGGACCTGCGCCTGCTGTTCGCGCGCGATGGCCTCGTCCTCGATGGGCTCCGCCTCGGCTGACAGGCTCTGCGGCGCGGGCTTCCGGCCGCGCAGCCGGTCGAGGATCACGCGCTTGACCCGGTATTTCAGCAGCGCGGCATTGATCTCCGCGCCGAGGATGAAGATCACGCCGATGATGTAGAGGAAGACCAGCGCGATCATGATCGACGCCAGCCCGGCATAGGTCTTCACATAGGTGGAGAAGGCGGCGAGATAGGAGGCGAACAGATAGGCGCCGACGGTCCAGGCGATCATCGTCAGGATGATCCCGGGCAGCACGTCGGCGATGCGGCGGTGGCCGGCGGGCAGCCACAGATGGGCGATCAGCAGCCCGACGAACAGCACCACCAGCGTTCCGAAGATGCCCCACTCCAGCACCAGCGAATAGACGTATCCGAGCCAGGGGATCCACTGGTCGGTCGCGCGCACGGCGAGCGGCGCAGCAACGAGCACGATGCTGATCGCCGCCAGCGCCACGACGCCGAGGATGACGAAGCCGAGGCTGGCGAGCCGGGTGACGTACCACCACCGCGTCTCCGCCACCCGGTAGGCGCGGTTCAGCGAGATACGCAACGCCTCGACGCCGTTGGAGGCGAAATAGGCGGCCGCGAGCACCGAGACCGTCGCCAGCCCGCCGCGCGGGATCGTCAGCACGGCGACGACCTCGCGGGATATGGGATCGGCGATCGAGGCCGGCCAGGTGTCGAAGATCAGGTGGACGGCGGTATCGGCGAACTGGTCGGCGCCGAGAAAGGAGCCGAGCGCGGTGCCGAAGATCAGGAAGGGAAACACCGCCAGCAGCGTCGACAGGGCGACATGGCTCGCCATCGCCCAGCCGTCGTCCTCGGAGAAATGCCAGATCGCGTCGAACACGACCTTGTAGAGGAGGCGTAGTGCGGTCGGCATGTCCCTCCCCTTCTTCGGCCGCCTCTCCATCGAGGCGGGTCCTGTTGGCGCGATTGCCAGCGCCCGGTGAATATGGGAAACGAAACGGAATTTGTACAGGAAATCGCATGGCCGATCCCGTCTCCACGACAAGAACGATCATCGTCACCGGCTGTTCCTCCGGCATCGGCGCCCATTGCGCCCGGGCGCTGAAGAAGGACGGATGGCGGGTCTTCGCCACTGTCCGCAAGCAGGCCGACCGCGGGCCGCTCGAGGCGGACGGTATCGAGACGCTGGTGATGGACTATACCGACACGGCCTCCATCACAGCACTCGCCGACACCGTGCTCGATCGCACCGGCGGCCGGATCGATGCCCTGTTCAACAACGGCGCCTACGGCCAGGCCGGCGCCGTGGAGGACCTGCCGGCCGAAGCGCTGCGCCTGCAGTTCGAGACCAACGTCATCGGCTGGCACGACCTGACCCGCCGTCTCATTCCCGCCATGCGCCGGCAGGGCCACGGCCGGATCGTGCAATGCTCGTCCATCCTCGGCATCGTGCCCTATCGCTGGCGCGGCGCCTACAATGCCTCGAAATTCGCGATCGAGGGCCTGTCGCTGACGCTGCGCATGGAGCTTGCCGGCTCCGGCATCCATGTCAGCCTGATCGAGCCCGGCCCGATCGAGTCGCGCTTCACCGCCAATGCGATCCCCTACATCGAGAAATTCATCGACATCGAGGGCTCGGTCCATGCGGCGGAATACCGGCGGCAGATGAAGCGGCTGCGCGGCGAGAGCGCGCCGGCCCGCGGCAAGCTCGGCCCGGATGCGGTCTATGACGTGCTCCGGCACGCCCTGAATGCGCGCGTGCCGCGCCCGCACTACATCGTCACCTCGCCGGCGCGGAAGGGGGCGCTGCTGAAGAAGCTGCTGCCGGCCGCGCTCTTCTACCGCATCATCGGCCGGCTGGGATGAAGCGGCGATGCGACCGGGCCAAGCGCCCGCCGAACAATCTCTGGACATTCCCCTTCGAACAGCGGAATTTTGATCAATGTCTACTTTCCTGACCTACCTCACCCTCATCGTCATGGGCCTCGTCGCGATCGTGCTGATCCGCGGCCTGGCCAACATGCTCAAGGGCGGAAGCGGCAACAAATCCAACAAGCTGATGCAGATGCGCATCCTGTTGCAGGCGATCGCCATCATCCTCATCATGCTGACGCTGTGGGTGACCGGCGGCGGCCGGCCGTCTTGAGGGGACTGCCATGGTCAAGCTGAACAAGATCTACACCCGCACGGGCGACGACGGCACGACGGGGCTGGTCTCCGGCCCGCGCCGCAAGAAGCACGACGCCCGCATCGAGGCCTATGGCGAGGTCGACGAGACCAATGCGCTGATCGGGGTGGCGCGCCAGCATGCCGCGGCCTTCCCCGAGCTCGACCGGATGCTGATGCGCATCCAGAACGACCTGTTCGACCTCGGCGCCGACCTCGCCACACCCGAGACCGGCGAGAAGCCCGCCTACGAGCCGCTGCGGATCGTCCAGAGCCAGGTCGACCGGCTGGAAGCCGAGATCGACAGGCTGAATGCCGATCTCTCGCCGCTGCGCTCCTTCGTGCTGCCCGGCGGCTCCCCGCTCGCCGCCGCCCTGCACGTCGCCCGGACGGTCGCCCGCCGGGCCGAGCGCCGCATCGTCGAGCTGGCGGAACGACAGGGGGAGGCCGTCTCGAAGGAAGCGAACGCCTATATCAACCGGCTGTCGGATCTCCTCTTCGTCGCCGCCCGCTGGGCGAACGACAAGGGCGCCCGGGACGTGCTCTGGGTTCCGGGGCAAAACCGCTGACGGACGGCGCATCGCCAACGAAAGGACGTTCATGTTCATACCGCTGCACGATGCGAATTCGCTGAAATACATCAAGGTGCAGTACGTCACGATCGGCCTGATCCTGGTGAACGTGGCCGTCTGGATCATAGCCGGGCTCGTCGCAAGCCAGACCTTTTCGGACGAGACCGTCGTCGGCCTCGGCTACATTCCGGCCGTCGTCTTCGACTATGCCGAACTCGCACCCGGCCTGGTTCTGGTGCCGGAGGATGCGACCTACGTCACCTATGCCTTCATCCACACCGACTTCCTGCATCTGGCGACGAACATGCTGTTTCTCTGGGTGTTCGGCGACAATGTCGAGGACGCGCTGGGCCATCTCCGCTTCCTCGTCTTCTACCTGGCCTGCGCGGCCGCCGGCGCCCTCGTCCACGGCCTCTTCCAGCCGGCGTCCGAAGCCCCGCTGATCGGCGCGTCGGGAGCGGTCTCGGGCGTGGTCGCCGCCTACCTCCTGCTGCACCCGAAGGTGCGTGTCTGGGTGCTCGTCTTCTTCCGCATCCCGCTGCCGCTGCCGGCCGTCGTACCGCTCGTCCTGTGGATCGGCCAGCAGTTCTACATGCTCTTCCTCGACCCCCAGGGCGGCATCTCCTGGGGCGCCCATGTCGGCGGGATCCTCGCCGGCGCCATCCTCGTCGTGCTCTTCCGCCGGCGCGGCGTGCCGCTGTTCGACCGCACGGTGGTGACGCCGCAGGCGGTGCGACATAAGGAAGCAACGCCGGCCGGGGACGGGACCATGGAGGCGGCGCGAAACACGCCGCCGCTTCGCTGGGGCCGCTGATCCTCCCGCCCGTTGGCGTCGCGCAGATTTACGTTGACGTTAACGTCAAAAATATGCAGATGGATTCGGCGGAGGAGCCTGCCGAAAGAATTGAACTTGGGGAAAAAACGCGTATCGATGTCGCCAACCGACAATCGGACCGCGCTTCGATAGCGCAATTTCCCATCCGGGCATTGGAAGGAGTTACCATGAAGATCCTGGTCCCCGTGAAGCGGGTTGTCGACTACAACGTGAAGATCCGCGTCAAGGCCGATGGCACGGGCGTCGAGCTTGCGAACGTGAAGATGTCGATGAACCCGTTCGACGAGATTTCCGTCGAAGAGGCGCTGCGGCTGAAGGAAGCCGGCAAGGCCGAGGAAGTGGTTGTCGTCTCGATCGGGCCGGCCAAGGCCGAGGAGACGCTGCGCACGGCGCTCGCCATGGGCGCCGACCGGGCGATCCTGGTCGAGACCGACGACGCCGTCGAGCCGCTCGCCGTCGCCAAGATCCTGAAGGGCGTCGCCGAGGCCGAGAAGCCCGGCCTGATCATCGTCGGCAAGCAGGCGATCGACGACGACAGCAACCAGACCGGCCAGATGCTGTCCGCCCTGCTCGGCTGGGCGCAGGGCACGTTCGCCTCGAAGGTCGAGATCGGCGACGGCAAGGCCAAGGTGACCCGCGAGGTCGACGGCGGCCTGCAGACGATCGAGGTCAAGCTGCCGGCGGTCGTCACCACCGACCTGCGCCTGAACGAGCCGCGCTACGCCTCTCTGCCGAACATCATGAAGGCGAAGAAGAAGCCGCTCGACAAGAAGGCGCCGGCCGATTTCGGCGTCGACACGACCGCGCGGCTGAAGGTGCTGAAGACGGAAGAGCCGTCCGGTCGCAAGGCCGGCGTCAAGGTCAAGAGCGTGGCCGAACTCGTCGAGAAGCTCAAGTCCGAAGCCGGCGTGCTCTGAGGAAGAAGGGAGAAACTACCATGGCCATTCTCGTTCTGGCTGACCACGACAACGCCCATCTTTCCGACCAGACCGCCAAGGCGCTGACGGCAGCGACGAAGATCGGGTCCGACGTGCACGTGCTCGTCGCCGGCGCCGGCGCCAAGGCGGCCGCCGAACAGGCGGCGAAGCTCTCCGGCGTCTCCAAGGTGCTCGTCGCCGAGGACGCCTCGCTCGCCAACAACCTGGCCGAGCCGCTGGCGGCCCTCATCGTCCAGCTCGCCGGCAACTACGACACGATCGTCGCCGCCGCCACCTCCGTCGGCAAGAACGTCATGCCGCGCGTGGCGGCCCTCCTCGACGTCGCCCAGGTCTCCGAGATCATCGAGGTCGTCTCGCCCGACACCTTCAAGCGCCCGATCTATGCCGGCAACGCCATCCAGACGGTGCAGGCGACCGACGCCAAGAAGGTCGTCACCGTGCGGACCGCCTCCTTCGCCGCCGCCGCCGAAGGCGGATCGGCCGCCATCGAGACGGTGGCCGCCGCCGCCGATCCGGGCCTTTCCACCCATGTCGGCGATGCGCTGTCCTCGTCGGATCGTCCCGAGCTGACCTCCGCCAAGATCATCATCTCCGGCGGCCGTGCGCTCGGTTCGGCGGAGAAGTTCAAGGAAGTGATCCTTCCCGTCGCCGACAAGCTCGGGGCCGCCGTCGGCGCCTCGCGTGCGGCCGTCGATGCCGGCTACGCCCCGAACGACTGGCAGGTCGGCCAGACCGGCAAGGTCGTCGCCCCGCAGCTCTACATCGCCTGCGGCATCTCCGGCGCCATCCAGCACCTCGCCGGCATGAAGGATTCGAAGGTCATCGTCGCGATCAACAAGGACGAGGAGGCGCCGATCTTCCAGGTCGCCGACTACGGCCTCGTGGCCGACCTGTTCGAGGCGCTGCCGGAGTTGCAGAAGGCACTCTGAAAACGCGATCCCGGGGTGCCCGACGCCACGAATAATCGCTGGAAAAAATTGTCGCACCCCTTTATCACTGCACCGGACCGGCACTTGCCGGCCCGGTTTTTCTTTGTTCTGGGGCCGGTCTTCGGACTGCAGCGGTGGGCAGAAAGATGAGCACGATCAGGAATGTCGGTATTGTCGGTGCGGGCCAGATGGGCTGCGGCATCGCCCATGTCTGTGCCGCTGCAGGCTACAAGGTCCAGCTCTACGACCTGTCGATGGAGCGCATCGAGGCGGGCCTCGCCACGATCCACGGCAACCTTGCCCGGCAGGTCTCCTCCGGCAAGATGTCGGAGGAGGAGCGCAAGGCGGCGCTGTCCCGCATCAAGGGCTCCAACGACGTCAACGACCTCTCGCAGGCCGACCTCGTCATCGAGGCGGCGACCGAGGACGAGACCGTCAAGCGCAAGATCTACGGCCAGGTCTGTCCGGTCCTGAAGCCCGACGCGATCCTGGCCACCAACACCTCCTCGCTGTCCATCACCCGGCTGGCGTCCGCCACCGACCGCGCCGAGCGCTTCATGGGCATCCACTTCATGAACCCGGTGCCGGTGATGAAGCTGGTCGAGCTCGTGCGCGGCATCGCCACCGAAGAGGTCACCTTCACCACCGCCAAGGAATTCGTCGCCACCCTCGACAAGACGGTCACCGTCGCCGAGGACTTCCCCGCCTTCATCGTCAACCGCATCCTGCTGCCGATGATCAACGAGGCGATCTACACGCTCTACGAGGGCGTCGGCACGGTCGACGCGATCGACACCGCGATGAAGCTCGGCGCCAACCACCCGATGGGCCCGCTGCAGCTGGCCGACTTCATCGGCCTCGACACCTGCCTGTCGATCATGCAGGTGCTCTACGAGGGGCTCGCGGATTCGAAGTACCGCCCCTGCCCGCTCTTGGTGAAATACGTCGAGGCCGGCTGGCTCGGCCGCAAGTCCGGCCGCGGCTTCTACGACTATCGCGGCGAAGTGCCCGTCCCGACGCGCTGACGGCCCGTAGCGTCGTTCTCGCGGCAGGCGATCCGGCGGAAAGATTTTCGCCGCTTTCCTATCTCATTGGTGGCTGATTTCTCGGAAGCGTCGCGTGTCCCGGCTAGGTTGCCGGCGAGATACCGCACCTGCTTCCCGGAGACCCCTTCCATGAAACGCCTTCTCCTGATCGGCGCCGCGCTGGCGGCCCTCGCCGCCCCGCTCTCGGCAAGCGCTGCCGACAAGCTCCTCAACGCCTCCTACGACGTCGCCCGCGAGCTCTTCGCCGCCGAGAACGAAGCCTTCGTCGACCAGCATCCCGGCGTCACCGTCGACCAGTCGCACGGCGGCACCTCCAAGCAGGCCCGCGCCATCGTCGAGGGCCTCGAGGCCGACGTCGTCACCTTCAACCAGGTCACCGACATCGACTTCCTCGTCAAGAACGGCTTCGTCGCCGCCGACTGGCAGAAGAAGTTCCCGAACAACGCCTCGCCGTTCTACTCCTTCCCCTCCTTCCTCGTGCGCGCCGGCAACCCGAAGAACGTCAAGGACTGGGACGACCTCGCCCGCGACGACGTCAAGGTCATCTTCCCGAACCCGAAGACCTCCGGCAATGCCCGCTACACCTATCTGGCGGCCACGGCCTATGCCAAGGAGAAGTTCGGCGGCGACGAGGCCAAGGTGAAGGAATTCGTCACCAAGATCTTCGACAACGTGCCGGTGTTCGACACCGGCGGCCGCGCCGCCACCACCACCTTCGTCGAGCGCGAGATCGGCGACGTCATCATCACCTTCGAGGCCGAGACCAAGGCGATCGCCAAGCAGTACGGCGCCGACAAGTTCGAGCAGGTCGTTCCCTCGGTGAGCCTGCTCGCCGAATTCCCGGTGGCCGTCGTCGACAAGGTCGCCGAGAAGCACGGCAGCCAGGAGCTGGCGAAGTCCTATCTCGACTTCCTCTACTCGCCCGAAGGCCAGACGATCGCCGCCGAGTTCGGCCACCGCGTCCTCGACGAGAAGGTCGCCGCCACGTTCAAGGACCAGTTCCCCGAGATCCGGCTCGTCAAGGTCGAGGACGTCTTCGGCGGCTGGGCCGAAGTCTCCAAGGAACACTTCGCCGAGGGCGGAGTTCTCGACACCATCTACGGCAGCCGCTAAGACACCGGCCAGATCCGTTTGGGACCGGCGGGCGCAAACCCGCCGGTCCTTCGTTTGCGAAAGGACGAGTCCAGTGAAACGCCGCGTTCTGCCCGGGCTGCCGCTCTCTCTCGGGATCACGCTGGTCTATGCGGCAATCATCATCGTGCTGCCGCTGGTGGCGCTCGTCTTCAAGGCGGCGAGCCTCGGCTTCGCCGACTACTGGCGCATCGTCTCCTCCGACCGCGCCGTGGCGAGCTACCTCGTCACCGTTTCCTGCGCCCTGGCCGCGACGCTGTTCAACCTCGTCTTCGGCATGGCGCTCGCCTGGGTGCTCGTACGCTACCGCTTCCCCGGCCGCCGCGTCGTCGACGCGCTGGTCGACCTGCCCTTCGCGCTGCCGACCGCCGTCGCCGGCATCTCGCTGACCACGCTCTTTGCCGTCAACGGCTGGTTCGGCGGCCCGCTGTCCGCACTCGGCGTCAAGGTCGCCTACACCCCGCTCGGCATCATGGTGGCGATGGCCTTCACCAGCCTGCCCTTCGTCGTCCGCACCGTGCAGCCGGTCCTGGAGGAACTCGATCCGACGCTGGAGGAAGCGGCCCAGACGCTCGGCGGCAGCGACCTCTCGGTCTTCGCCCGCGTCGTCCTGCCGCTGCTCACGCCCGCCCTTCTCGCCGGCGTGTCGCTGTCCTTCGCCCGCAGCCTCGGCGAATTCGGCGCCATCATCTTCATCGCCGGCAACCAGCCGTTCGAAACGGAGATCACCGCCCTCCTCGCCTTCATCAGGCTGGAGGAATACGATTATCCGGCGTCTGCCGCGATCGCCTCGGTCATGCTGATCACGGCCTTCGTGATGCTTGCTGTCACCAACCTCATGCAGGCGCGCGCGCTGCGCTATACGGTGAGAAACTGATCCCATGACCGGTCCTTCCCCGCACCGCCGCCCGCCGCGCATCGGCGAGGCCCCCGCCTTCCGCCGGACGCTGCTCGCCATCGTCCTGTTCTTCGTCGCGGTCATCATCGTCGCCCCGCTGAGCGTGATCGGCGTCCACGCCGTTTCCAAGGGCCTGCCCTATTTCGCCGCCGCGATCGCCGAGCCGGACACCCGCCACGCGATCATGCTGACGGTGCTGACGGCGCTGATCGCCGTGCCGATCAACACCGCCTTCGGCATCGCCGCCGCCTGGGCGATCACCAAGCACGACTTCCCCGGCCGCCGGCTGCTGCTGATCGTCATCGAGATCCCCTTCTCCGTCTCGCCGATCGTCGCCGGCGTCTCCTATCTCTTCGTCTACGGCCTGCAGGGCCTGTTCGGCCCTGCGCTCGAGGCGGCCGACCTGAAGATCATGTTCGCCCTGCCCGGCATCGTGCTCGCCAGCATGTTCGTCACCGCCCCCTTCGTCGCCCGCGAACTGATCCCGCTGATGCAGGCGCAGGGACGCGATCTCGAGGAGGCGGCCACCTCGCTCGGCGCCAGCGGCTGGCGCACCTTCCTGACGGTGACCCTGCCCAACATCAAATGGGCGCTGCTCTATGGGGTGGTGCTGTGCAACTCGCGCGTCATGGGCGAATTCGGCGCCGTATCGGTCGTCTCGGGCAACATCCGCGGCCAGACCAACACGCTGCCGCTGCACATCGAGCTTCTCTACCACGACTACGACGCCGTCGGCGCCTTTGCCGCCGCGTCGATCCTCGCCACGCTCGCGATCGTCACCCTGTGCGTGAAGGTCGTGCTGGAACGGCAGGGTGCCGGCCGGCGCAACCGCCCGGCGACCCTTGCCGGCAATGAAAGCCTTTCGGAGGTCAAGCCTTGAAGATCAGCCTCGACAACGTCGTCAAGACCTTCGACACGTTCCGTGCCGTCCATGGCGTCTCGCTGCAGATCGAAAGCGGCGAGCTCGTCGCCCTGCTCGGCCCTTCCGGCTCCGGCAAGACGACGATCCTGCGCATGGTCGCCGGCCTCGAGTATGCCGACGGCGGCCACATCTATTTCGGCGAGGAGGACGCGACCGACATTCCCGTGCGCGACCGCGGCGTCGGCTTCGTCTTCCAGCACTATGCGCTGTTTCCGCACATGACGGTGGCCGAGAACATCGCCTTCGGCATGAAGGTCTCGAAGATCAGGCGCTCCGCCGAGGCGATCCGCGAACGGGTCGAGGAACTGCTGGCGCTGGTGCAGCTCAGCGGGCTCGGCCAGCGCTTCCCGGGCCAGATCTCCGGCGGCCAGCGCCAGCGCGTCGCGCTCGCCCGCGCGCTCGCCGTCGATCCGCGCGTGCTGCTGCTCGACGAGCCCTTCGGCGCGCTCGACGCCAATGTCCGCCGCGACCTGCGCCGCTGGCTGCGCAAGATCCACGACGAGCTCGGCATCACCACCCTCTTCGTTACCCACGACCAGGAGGAGGCGCTCGACCTCGCCGACCGCGTCGTCATCCTCGACAAGGGCAGGATCGTCCAGCAGGGTACGCCGGAGGAGGTCTGCCGCAGTCCGGAAAACGCCTTCGTCATGCGCTTCCTCGGCGACGCCAACGCGCTGCCGGCCACCGTGCGGGACGGCAAGGCCTATGTGCAGGACGTCGAATTCGACGCCCAGGGGCTGGCGGACGGTGCGGCGGAGGTGCTGTTCCGCCCGGCCGACGTCGCCTGGCGCGAGGACGGCCAAGGCGTGCCGGCCCAGATCCTGCGCGTCCTGGATCGGCCGGATTCGCGCCGCGTGCTCGCCAAGACCACCGGCGGCCAGTCCATCGAGTTCGACACCGCCCCGGAATTCCCCCACCGCAAGGGCGAGGCCGGCTTCATCGACATCCGCCGGCCGCGCGTCTACGCGACCGGCTGAGGCCGGTCCGTCAGGAGGCGGGCTCAGCTTTGGGAACGGCGGCGCGGATCAGCGCCTTGGCGTCGTCGCTGTCCCAGGCGGCGGGGCCGTTCATCGCCGAGACGAGGCAGCCCTTGTCGTCCATCAGGAGCGTCACCGGCAGCCCGAAGGCGAGCCCCTCCGCCTTCAGCGTGTTGAACACGCCCATGGAGCTGTCGCGGTAGTAGCCGAGATCGTGCACCGCCGTCTCGTCGAGGAACGCCTTCGGCTTGTCGTCGGCGCCGGTGTCGATGTTGATCGCCACCACCTCGAAGCGATCGCTTCCGAGCTCCTTCTGCAGCGCGTTCAGGGCCGGCATCTCCTCGCGGCAGGGCACGCACCAGGTGGCCCAGAGATTGACGAGCAGCGTCTTGCCGGCGAAGTCGGCGATCGCGCGCGGCTTGCCGTCCGGACCATTGAAGGAAAGCTGCGGCAGCGGGCGGGGCGCATCGACCGCCCGCATCGCGGCCACCTGCCCGGTGAGGAACGGCGTCAGCGCCGCCGCCGTCTCGCCCGCCATGGCGCACTGGCCGCCCTTGCCCGCGGCCACCGTCGCCCCGCCATTGCCAGACCCGCTTGCGATCACGTATACCGCTGCCGCACCGGCAAGAGTGCCGGCAAGCGCGGCCAGCGCGATCAGCTTGACGGCCGGGCGACCCGGCTTCTTCTCGACTGTCATTTCATTCTCCAGGATAGGCACTCCCATGGCTGACGCAAAAACTGAGACCCAGTCCTCGAACCAGATGTGGGGCGGCCGCTTCGCATCCGGCCCGGATGCGATCATGGAGGAGATAAATGCCTCGATCGGCTTCGACAAGAAGCTCTATGCACAAGACATCCGCGGCTCGATGGCGCATGCCACCATGCTGGCCCATCAGGGCATCATTTCGACCGAGGATCGCGACAGCATCGTTTCCGGCCTGCAGACGATCCTGAAGGAGATCGAGGACGGCAGCTTCCAGTTCTCCCGCAAGCTGGAGGACATCCACATGAACGTGGAGGCCCGGCTCGCCGCGCTGATCGGCCCCGCCGCCGGCCGCCTGCACACCGCCCGCTCCCGCAACGACCAGGTGGCGCTCGACTTCCGCCTCTGGGTGAAGGAGGAGCTGCAGAAGACCGAGAAGATGCTGTCGGCGCTGATCACAGCCTTCCTCGACCGTGCCGAGGAGCATGCCGACACCGTCATGCCCGGCTTCACGCATCTGCAGACCGCCCAGCCGGTGACCTTCGGCCACCACTGCATGGCCTATGTGGAGATGTTCGGCCGTGACCGCGCCCGCGTGCGCCACGCCATCGAGCACCTGGACGAGAGCCCGATCGGCGCGGCGGCGCTCGCCGGCACCGGCTTTCCGATCGACCGCCACATGACGGCGAAGGCGCTCGGTTTCCGCGAGCCCACCCGCAACTCGATCGACACCGTCTCCGACCGCGACTTCGCGCTGGAATTCCTCTCCATCGCCGCGATCGCCGCCACCCACCTGTCGCGCCTTGCCGAGGAGATCGTCATCTGGTCGACGCCGCAGTTCGGCTTCATCCGCCTGTCGGACGCCTTTTCGACCGGCTCCTCGATCATGCCGCAGAAGAAGAACCCGGACGCCGCCGAACTCGTGCGCGCCAAGACCGGCCGCATCAACGGCTCGCTGGTGGCGCTCCTGACGGTGATGAAGGGCCTGCCGCTCGCCTATTCCAAGGACATGCAGGAGGACAAGGAACAGGTCTTCGACGCCGCCGAGAACCTGGAACTCGCCATCGCCGCGATGACCGGCATGGTCCGCGACATGACCATCCGCACCGACCGGATGAAGGCGGCCGCCGGCTCCGGCTATTCGACGGCGACCGATCTGGCCGACTGGCTGGTGCGCGAGGCCGGCCTGCCCTTCCGCGACGCCCACCACGTCACCGGCCGCGCCGTGGCGCTCGCCGAACAGAAGGGCTGCGAGCTCTCCGCGCTCTCGCTCGACGAGCTGCAGGCGATCAATCCGGCGATCACCGACAAGGTCTATGACGTCCTCACCGTCGAGGCGTCGGTCGCCAGCCGCACCTCCTTCGGCGGCACCGCGCCCGACAACGTCCGCCAGCAGATCGCCTGGTGGCGAGGCCGCAACTGAACCAGGGTCGATGGATCAATCCGCTTGCATGAATCATCAGAAGAATCAGGGTGCACAACCGCGTACCGATTCTGCTATGAGGATGTCATTTGATCGAGACCCCATCCGGAGCCGCGAAACCGCATGACACTGAAATCCACTGCCAGGCTGGCGCTCGTCCTCGTTCTCTCGGCGACGGTGATATCGGCCTGCGGCCGCAAGGGCGACCTTGACCGGCCGGGTGTGACCTCCAGCAAGGCTGTCGGCGCGGATGGCAAGAAACAGCCGGTCGAGGACAGGCCCTTCCTGCTCGACCCGCTTCTCTGACGGAACAGGCACGTGAACCATTTCGAATATCGCGACGGCGTCCTCCATGCCGAGGACGTTCCCGTTCCGGACATCGCCAAGGCCGTCGGCACGCCGTTCTACTGCTATTCGACGGCGACGCTGGAGCGCCATTTCAGGGTGTTCTCCCATGCGTTCGAGGGCGTGGATGCGCTCGTCTGCTATGCGATGAAGGCCAATTCCAACCAGGCCGTGCTGAAGACGCTGGCGCGCCTCGGCGCCGGCATGGACGTCGTCTCCGAAGGCGAGCTGCGCCGCGCGCTCGCAGCCGGCGTGCCGGCCGACCGCATCATGTTCTCCGGCGTCGGCAAGACGGCGCGGGAGATGGACCTCGGCATCCAGGCCGGCATCTACTGCTTCAACGTCGAATCCGAGCCGGAGCTCGAGATCCTCAACGCCCGCGCGGTGAAGGCCGGCAAAGAGGCGCATGTCTCCTTCCGCATCAACCCGGACGTCGACGCCCGCACCCATGCCAAGATCTCGACCGGCAAGAAGGAGAACAAGTTCGGCATCTCCTGGGAGCGCGCCCGCGCCGTCTACGCCCGTGCCGCCGAGCTCCCGGGCATCAAGGTGACCGGCATCGACATGCACATCGGCAGCCAGATCACCGAGCTGCAGCCGTTCGAGGATGCCTTCAAGCTGCTCCGGGAGCTGGTGCAGACGCTGCGCGCCGACGGGCACGTAATCGACCACGTCGACGTTGGCGGCGGCCTCGGCATCCCCTACAGGAACGACAATTCCCCGCCGCCCCTTCCCGATGCCTATGCCGCGATCGTCAAGAACGAGCTCAAGGGCCTCGGCTGCAGGATCGTCACCGAACCCGGCCGCCTGATCGTCGGCAATGCCGGCATCCTCGTCACCGAGGTGATCTATGTGAAGGATGGCGGCGAGAAGACCTTCGTCATCGTCGACGGCGCCATGAACGACCTGATCCGGCCGACCCTCTACGAGGCCTGGCACGAGATCCAGCCCGTCGTCCATTCCGCCGCCAATGCGCCGCGCATCCGCGCCGACGTCGTCGGCCCGGTCTGCGAGACGGGCGACTATCTGGCGCTCGACCGCGAGATGGCGATGCCGAAGCCGGGCGACCTGATCGCCGTCGGCTCCGGCGGCGCCTATGGTGCCGTCCAGGCCGGCACCTACAATTCCCGCCTGCTGGTGCCGGAGGTGCTGGTGAAGGGGGCCGAGTTCCACGTCATCCGCCCGCGCCCGAGCTATGACGACCTGATCGGGCTGGATTCCGTGCCCGCCTGGCTTTCCTGACGGCGCGCGAAGCGGTGGACAGCCGCTCGCAGGTGATCACGTTTTCGCGTCCACCCTCGTCTTCGCCACAAAGGATGTTATCCTTCGCCTGAACCCGAAGGCCATGAGGGCCACACGGGAGAGTTCGATGCGAAGCGAGGAAGATGCAGGAAGACGCGCCCCAGGCCTCCGGCAATTCCAGAGGTGACGGCCTTGCCGCCCGGTTGAGCCGCAAGCGCGCGGTTGCGCGCCTCGTGCTGTATGCGGAAGGCCTTTTGCCGAAGCTCCTGCCGCCGGCCTTGCTCGTCGCAGGCTTCCTCGCACTGACCTGGTTCGGCTATTTCCGCCACGTGCCGGCCTGGCTGCACGTCGCCACTCTCGGCGCCTTCGGCCTCGGCCTCGTGCTGCTGGCGTTCCGGCTGCGCACCGTCGCCTGGCCGAAGATCGACCGCGCCGACCGGATGCTGGAGGAGCGCAACGGCCTCGTTCACCAGGCGATCCGGGTCCAGGCCGACAGGCCGGTGGGCGGCGGCCCGGTCGCCGATGCGCTGTGGCGCGAACACCGCGCGCGGATGGCCCGCACCATCGGCGCGCTGCAGGCAGGCACGCCCCGGCCCGACATCGCCCGCCACGACCGCAACGGCCTGCGCGCCATCCCGGTGCTGCTCGTCGCCGTCGCCTTTGCCTTTTCCTATTCCAACCGCGCCGGCCTGCTCTCCGACATCGTCACCTTCCAGCAGCCGCCGGAGGACCGGCCCGATGTGCGCATCGACGCCTGGGTGACCCCGCCGCCGCATACGGGCCGGGCGCCGATATTCCTGACCGGGACCACCGAGCCTTTGCAGGGGCCGCTGCGCGTGCCGCAGTTCAGCGAACTGACCGTGCGCGTCACCGGCGGCGAGGCGACCGACGGCGTCAGCTACACGCCGACCGGCGAGGCGGCGACGGCGATCCGGCCCGAGGAACCGAAGACCGATCAGCAGGCCGCAGCGCCCGCAGCGGGCGGTCCGCGCAAGGCCGATGCCCCGCCGGCACCGCCCGCGCCGAGACCGGCGGGCGCCCCGCAGACGATGCGCTACCAGATCGTCAAGGACGGCACGCTGTCGCTCGCCGGCCAGCAATGGGCCTTCAACATCATCCCCGACCACGTGCCCGAGATCGCCTTCGACGGGCTGCCCCGCAAGACGGTGGCGTCCGCGCTCGAGATCAGCTTCATCGCCCGGGACGACTACGGCATCCAGCAGGCGCATGCGGAGATCGTCCCCGTCGAGGCGCCGGCGCCCGACGCCCGTCCGCTCTACCCGGCGCCGGAGTACAAGCTCGACCTGCCGCGCCGCAACGCCCGCGAGGCCAAGGGCACGACCAGCCGCAACCTCAGCGAACACCCGATGGCCGGAAAGCGGGTGCGGATCACGCTCGTCGCCCGCGACGCCGCCGGCCAGGAGGGCCGCAGCCAGCCGCAGGAGATGGTGCTGCCGGCCAAGGTGTTCTTCGAGCCGCTGGCCGGCGCGGTCGCCGAGCAGCGCCAGACCTTCGCACTCGATGCCAACCAGCTGCCGCGCGCGGTGACGCTGAGCGAGGCCCTGATGCTGCGGCCGGAGGAGACGATCCCCAACCCGACGCACTTCCTGCTGATCGGCTCGGCGCAGGAGCGCATGAAGCTCGCCCGCAACGACGACCAGCTGCGCGAGACGGCCGACTATCTGTGGGAGATCGCGCTCGGCATCGAGGACGGCAACCTGTCGCTGGCCGACCGCCGCCTGCGTGAGGCCCAGCAGGCGCTGTCCGAGGCGCTGGAGCGCAATGCCCCGGACGCGGAGATCGCCAAGCTGATGCAGGAACTGCGCGAGGCGATGCAGGCCTACATGCAGGAACTGGCGCGGCAGGCCCAGAAGAACGGCCAGATGCAGCAGAACGCGCAGCAGGGCCAGATGCTGCGCCAGCAGGACCTCGAGCGGATGATGGACCAGATCGAGAACCTGGCCCGCTCCGGCGCCAGGGACCAGGCTCGGCAGATGCTGTCGGAACTGCAGCGGATGATGAACAACCTCCAGGCCGGCCGGCCGCAGCAGCAGCAGGGCCAGCAATCCGATGCCATGCGCCAGCAGATGGACAAGCTCGGCAAGCTGATGCAGGAACAGCAGAAGCTGATGGACCAGACCTTCAACTTCGACCAGGCATTGCGCGACCGCATGCAGCGCGGCGACCCGATGCCGGGCGACGAATTGTTCGACCAGCAGCCCGGCGATCAGGGCCAGCAGCAACGGCAGGAGGGCCGGTCGCCCACCGACGAGATGACCGAGGAGCAGCTGCGCCAGGCCCTGAAGGATCTCAAGGCGCAGCAGGAAGCGCTCGGCCAGCAGCTCGGCCAGCTCCAGAAGAGCCTCGAGGAGATGGGCATCGAACCCGGCAAGGGCTTTGGCGAGGCCGGCCGCGAGATGGAGGGCGCCGCGGAGGCCCTCGGCGAAGGCGAGGGCGAGGCGGCCGTCGGCAGCCAGGGCCGCGCGCTGGAGGCGTTGCGCCAGGGCGCCCAGGACATGATGAACCAGATGCAGGCGATGGGCCAGCAGGGCGGCGAGGGCCAGGGCCAGCCGCAGATGGGCCGCAACGGCCGCGATCCGCTCGGCCGCGAGCGCCCGAACACCGCCGAAGGGCCCGACTATGACGGCCGCACGCGCGTGCCCGAGGAGATCGACATCCAGCGCGCCCGCGAGATCCTGGAGGAAATCCGCCGCCGCCTCGGCATCGGCAATACCCAGTCGATCGAGCGCAACTATCTGGAACGGCTGCTCGGCATCGAGTGAACCCCAGGATTTCCGATCCGGCGCTTTTCGGGCGTGGTCCGGCCGGACGGCCGCGATCGGGGTTCAGGCGTGCCGGATGGCGTGCGCTGCGGCAGCCGGTCAGGCGGCCAGCGCGCGCGCCACCGCCGTGCGGATGTCCGGCAGACTGAACGGCTTGGCCACGACATCGACGATCTTCCCGGCGAGATCGTCCGCCCGCTCGCGCTGCTCGGCATAGCCGGTCATCAGCAGGATTTTGAGATGCGGATGGGCCTTCGCGGCCCTGTGGGCGAGTTCGATGCCGTCCATCACCGGCATGCGGATATCGGACAAGAGCAGGTCGAAACCGCCTTCGGAAAGCGTGTCGAGCCCCTGGGCGCCGTCGGCGGCCTCCACCGTCTCGTGGCCGTCGAGCCGCAGCGCCCGCGCCACGAATATACGCAGCGAATCCTCGTCCTCGGTGATCAGAATTCTCGCCATGGTGTCCCCTTCGGGCCGTCCATCCGACCCTGTCCGCAATGCGCCGAGCGCGCAGCCGCGACCGCGGCCGACCCAGAAAAGACCAGAGTTTCCTTTGCGATCGGTAAACGGCGGCAGGACAAACCGTGGGGGCGTTGTGCCGGATCGGGCCGGGATCAGTCCGCGTCGCCGGTCACCACGCCGACGAAGGGCAGCTCCCGGAAGGCATAGGCGACGTCCATGCCATAGCCCACGACGAAGTGATCGGGGCATTCGAAGCCGACATAGTCCGCCTCGAGGTCGGTCTGCCGCTTGACGCGCTTGTCGAGCAGGACGGCGATGGTGACGCGATGGGCGCCGCGCTCCAGAAGCAGCTCCTTGGCGAACTTCAGCGTGCGGCCGGATTCGAGGATGTCGTCGATCAGCAGGATGTCGCGCCCGTGCACGTCGCTGTCGATGTCCTTGACGATCCTGACGCCCTGCGAGGTCGTGCCCTTGCCGTAGCTGGAAAGCGTGATGAACTCCACCTCGGGCGCGAGCCCGGTCGCGTGCATGGCACGGATCAGGTCGGCCGCGAAGATGAAGGACCCCTTCAGGATCGAGATGACGAGCAGGTCCTTGGTCGGTCCCGCCTTGATCTGCTCTGCCATCTCCGCATTGCGCTGTGCGATCTGGTCCGGGCTGTAGAGGGTTTCGATCTTCTTTCCGCGCACGACTTGCATCTGGATCTCGCTCCGGCATTGGGACAGGCGGCATCCGCCGCTTCTGCCCGCCGCATAGCACACTCACAGCCGGAGCGCATCCTCGGGCACGAGCGAAACGGCGACTTTCGGCAGGCCGCTGCCCTGGTGCGGGATCTTCAGCGAGAACGGCCGCGTCGTCCCCGGCGCCATGCGGGCGGAGGCCGTCTCGATCCGGTGGCGCGCCACGGTCCTGCCGTTGACGATGACGTCGACGATGATGGCCGGCAGCGGATGGGCCTGCGGCGACCGGTTCTCGACCGCGCCATAGACCGAAAGCACCTTCATCCCGTTGCGGTCGTCCAGCGACGACGTCACCCCGGCGACCTGCAGTCCGGCCTCGGCGGCGCCGCCGGAAAAGACGGTGGCGAGCGCCGAGAGCCCGCCGGCGAAGAAGAAGGCCCCGGCCACGCCTGCGGTCACGACCGTGCCGAAGGCCCGGGCCGGCAGGCGCTGCAGCCCGCGCTCCACGAGCTGCGCCGAGGCCACGAGGGCTGCGAGCGCAAACCGGCCGAGCGCGACCATGACCGCGACGGCGGCGCCGTCCGCGCCCTCGCCCGTCCGGTTGTCGTTCTTCGCCGTCGCCCGGGCCGCGTTGCCGCGGCGATCCGGCAGGACAACGAAATCCGCATCGACGATGTCGGGGGATGGCCGCCTTGCAGCCGTCCCCGGCCTGCGTCTTCCCGGTTCCGGCGGCAGCAGGTCGATCGGGGCGCCCTTGTCGCGCCGTGCGCCGAATGCGCTCATGGCGGTGCTCCTTGCCGTTGTCTTCCAGCGACGAACCACCCGTGAAATGTCGGGCATTGATCCGAATCCTTACGAAACGTAAACCATACTGGTTAATGCTTCGGAAACCGGCCTTGGATGGGCCTTGATTTCGTGCCATCGGCGAGCCTGCGAGAAAGGTACGCTTCGCGCGCATAGACGAGAACCGGATTGCCCCTTTGATACACTTCGAGAATGTCGGCCTGCGGTACGGGATGGGTCCGGAAGTGCTAAGCGACCTGACCTTTGACATTCCGCGCCGATCCTTCCAGTTCCTGACCGGCCCGTCCGGTGCCGGCAAGTCGACGCTGCTGCGGCTGCTGTTCCTGTCGCTGCAGCCGACCCGGGGGCTCATCCGCACCTTCGACCGCAACATCGCCACCATCCCCCGCGAGGAACTGCCGATGCTGCGTCGCCGCATCGGCATCGTCTTCCAGGACTTCCGTCTTCTCGACCACCTGACGACCTACGAGAACGTGGCGCTGCCGCTGCGCGTGCGCGGCAAGGACGAGCTGTCCTACCGCGCCGACGTCATCGACCTGTTGAAATGGGTGGGCCTCGGCGAACGCATCAACGTTCTGCCGCCGGTTCTCTCCGGCGGCGAGAAGCAGCGCGCGGCGATCGCCCGCGCGCTGATCGACCGCCCCGAGCTTCTGCTCGCCGACGAGCCGACCGGCAACGTCGATCCGCCGATGGCGCGGCGGCTCCTGAGCCTGTTCATGGAACTCAACCGGCTCGGAACGGCCGTCGTCATCGCCACCCACGACCTCTCCCTGATGGACCAGGTGGATGCGCGGCGCATGATCCTCTCGCAAGGGCGGCTCGACATCTATGAATGAGCACGCCATGCAGCAGGACCCGCAGGAGCGCCAACAGAAACGCCCGGAAATGCGCGTCCGGCCGACCGCGCCGATCGTGCCGCCCTCGAACGTCTCCGGCAATGCGCTGATGTGCGTCATCGCCATCATGGCCTTTCTCGCCTGCCTGACCTATGGCGCCGTCAGCATGGTCAGGGCGACTGCGGCGAGCTGGCAGAGCCAGATCTCCCGCGAGATCACGATCCAGATCAAGCCGGACGACAAGCTGGACATGGAAGCGGCGCTGAACGACGCCCGCGACCTCGCGCTCACCTTCACCGGGACGCGCGACGGCCAGATCGTCGACCGCGCCGCGACCGCGCGGCTGCTGGAACCCTGGCTCGGCGAGGGCCTGGACCTCGACGAGCTGCCGGTGCCGCGGCTGGTGGTGATCACGATCGACGAGCGCGACCCGCCGGATTTCGCGGCGATGCGGAAGGCGCTTTCCGAGAAGATCCCCCAGGCCTTCCTCGACGATCACCGCACCTGGGTGAACCGGCTCGTGGCCATGGCGGAGACCACCGCCTGGATCGGCACCGGCGTCCTCATCCTGGTGTTCTCGGCCATGGTGCTCACCGTCGTCTTCGCCACGCGCGGCGCGCTGTCCGGCAACCGCCACATCATCGAGGTGCTGCATTTCGTCGGCGCCGAGGCGGGCTTCGTGGCGACCGAGTTCCAGAAGCATTTCCTGAAGATCAGCCTGAAGGGCTCGTTTGCGGGCGGGGCGCTGGCCGCCCTCGTCTTCGCGATTGCCGGCTACTGGCAGGGGCGCTCGCTCGCCACGCCGGAAAGCGACCAGGCGACCGCGCTGTTCGGCACCTTCTCGGTCGGCCCCGGCGGCTATCTCGGCATTGCCGCGACGATGATCGTGATCGCGCTGTTGACGACGCTGACGGCCCGCTTCACGGTCATGCGCACGATTTTCGAGATCGACCGGATCCGCTCCGATCCGGCGCGAACCGACGGGTTGCCCGAGACGTAATCTAGGCCGCGCCATTGTGCCGCAGCGGACTCGTCCTCGCCGCAATCGCACGATATGAAGAAGAATCATGGTCGCAATGGACGAGTCGAGGAACCTGATCACGAAGGATGGCACGCCTCCAGCCAGACGCTGGCGGATCCGTCCGATTCGTCGCTTCGTGCGGCTGTTTCTCTTCCTGCTGCTGATCGTTTCCGGCGTGATGGTCGGCGGTTTCCTCTATTTCGCCGACACGGTCGCCTCGCTCGAGGCGCCGCGCCATCCCCGCGCCGACGCGATCGTCGTGCTGACCGGCGGGTTCCAGCGCATCGACCAGGCGATCGGCCTGCTGCAGGAAGGCGCCGGCAAGCGCCTGCTGATCTCCGGCGCCAACCCGACCACCTCCGGCAACCAGATCCGCAAGTTCACGCAGTCCTCGTCCTCGCTGTTCGAGTGCTGCGTCGATATCGGCTACGACGCGATGGACACGATCGGCAATGCCAACGAGACGGCGCGCTGGATCAGCGATCACGGCTACCGCCGGGTCCTGGTCGTGACGAACAACTACCATATGCCCCGCAGCCTGCTGGAACTGCGGCGGAGCGACAAGGACACCGAGTTCCTGTCCTACCCCGTCATCAATTCCGACCTGAAGAACGGCAGCTGGCTCGGCGAGCCGCAGGTGATGAAGGTGATGCTGTCGGAATACGTCAAATACTCCGTCGCGGTCGTCCGCGACATGATCGGCGCGCGCACGGCGAGCGGCCTGCGGCGCGACGAACCGGCCCATGCGGCCTTGCTTCCGGAGAACTGAACGCATTGCGCTCGGACCCGGTTTCCGGCGCCGGAATATTCGTGTAGGCAGGCTTACCTTCCGAGGAGAGCTTCCGCCTGATGATCGTCGTGCGTTCCATCCTGTTCAACCTGGCCTTCTACCTCAATCTGATCCTTCAGATGATCGTGCTGACGCCGGTCTATTTCCTGCTGCCGCGCAAGAAGGCCTATGTCATTGCCAAGAACTGGGCGCGCAGCAACCACTGGCTGTTTGCCAGGATCGTGGGAGCGACCTTCGAGATCGAGGGCCTGGAGAACATCCCCAAGGGCCAGGGCTACATCTTCGCGCCGAAGCACCAGTCCTTCTGGGATGCCTACGCGCTGCTGCCGTGGCAGGACGATCCCTTCTACATCCTCAAGCGCGAATTGACCTGGATCCCGCTGTTCGGCTGGTACATCCTCAAGCAGCGCATGGTACCCGTCGACCGCGGCGCACGCGGCCGGGTGATGGCCGCGGTGATGGAGCGGGCCAAGGCCGAGATGCAGAGCGGCCGCCAGCTCATCATCTATCCGGAAGGCACGCGCCGCCCGCCGGGCGCCCCGCCCGAATACAAATACGGGATCGCAAGGCTCTACCGCGACCTGAAGGTGCCGGTGCTTCCGGTCGTCATGCATCCCGGCCTGTTCTGGCCGCGGCGCAAGTTCCTGCGCTATCCCGGCCATTTCAAGGTCCGCATCCTGCCGCCGATCCCGGCCGGCATGGACCCGGATGCCTTCCTCGCCCATCTGATCGACGTGATGGAGACGGCGAGCGACAAGCTGCTCCTGGAGACGGTCGAGGCCAATCCGCACCTGCCGCTGCCCCCGACCGCAGCGGCGCGCGTCGCCGAGTTGCGCGCCCGCGGGGCCTGACGCCGCACGATGCCATGCGGCGGCAAGCGGACTTCAGCCGCCGTTGACGAGCCGGTCGACGGAGCGCCCGACATCTTCCAGCCAATGGTCGCGAATGCCCATCTCCCGCAGGTGGGCGAGCGTATTGGCCACGTATTCGGTGTTCGGGCCCGACTTGCCCTTCGCCGTGCTGACGGCGAGCGCCGCCTCCTCGACGGACAGCGCGCCGGCATACTGATGGTGGCTGCGGTCGATCACATAGGCGAGCGCCGGCTTGCGCAGCCCGTTCCCGAGGGTGACCGGCAGGGTGCGCTCCTTGTAGACATGCGTGACCAGCTCGCGCTCGCGCAGATAGCCGACCACCGCATCCCATCGCTCCGGCGCCACGCGAAACGCCATGCCCCGGCATGAACCGCCCCGGTCCAGCCCGAGCACGAGGCCCGGATGGTCGGGCGTGCCGCGATGCACCCAGGAACGCACGCACAGCGAGCGGCGGAACCCATGCAGGCGGGCTGGCCGGCTCTCCTCCACCTCGAACCCCGGATTCCACATCAGGGAGCCGTAACCGAAGACCCAAAATTCGTTGCTGTCCACCGCGCCTGCCCGTACCTACCTGAATGCCGCCGCAATTGCCGGCTTCTTGCCGGCGAGGGCAATCTAGACAACTCCTGGTCCTTCCGCCAGAACGGAGAACGGCATGACTTCGACGAACGGCGCGGCGCCATCCCGCATCGCCCGCAGATTTTGGTTTCTCGGCCTGGGCGTGGCGGTCGTCGTTGCGCTCTACACGGCCGCCTGGTTCTATGGCGCCGACAGGCTGAAGGCCGTCGTCCGGGGTCAGCTCTCCGACGCCTCCTTAGCCGTGGCCTGCACCGGGCTCGACGTCCGGGGATACCCCTTCCGCATCGGCGTGTTCTGCGATTCCCTCGGCCTCGACGACAGCCGCACCGGCACGTCTGCGAGCTTCGGCGCGCTGCGCTCGGCGGCACAGGTCTATCGCCCCGGCCACGCCGTCGTCGAACTCGACGGCCCCGCGCAGGTCCGCGTCGCCCCCGACATGTCGCTGGATGCCGACTGGGACCTGCTGCATGCGAGCGTCGTGGCGGGGACGGCCGCACTGGAGCGCGTCTCGGTCGCTTATGACGCGCTGCGGGGGACGTTCACCCCGGGGATGGGCCGCACGCCCCTGACGTTCACCGTGCGCCACGGGGAGATGCACACGCGCGAGAACGGCGCTGCGCTGGACGCGGCCCTGTCCCTGACCGGGCTCGAGCTGAAGGTCGCCGACACGGCGGTGCCGAGCCTCGACGCGGCGGTCGACCTGTCGATCGAGGGCGCCGCCGGCTGGCTTGCGAGCGGACCGCCGGAGAATGCCCCCCGCGACACGAAGGGCGAACTGCGCCGCTTCGGCCTCGACTTCGGCAACGGCAATACAGCGGTCCTTTCCGGACCCTACGCGATCGACGAGGAGGGCCTGCTCTCCGGCCGCTTCGAGCTCAGGGTGAACGGCATCGATAGCGTCCGGGACCTCGTCAAGAGGGCGTTCCCCGAATTGGCCGACACGGCCGACAGCGTCACGCAGACGATCCGCGGCCTGTCCGGCGGCTCCGACGATGCGCGCGTGCGGCTGAAGGTCGACGACGGCGTCGTCTACCTGGGCTTCATCCCGATCGCGGCCATCCCGCCGCTCTGAGGCAGCTCAGGACGGCTTGTCCGGCGGGGCCACGGGCCGGCCGAAGTTCGCAGCCGCCGTGTCCTGGCCGGCGTCGATGATCGACCGGCGGATGGCCCTGGTGCGGGTGAAGAGGTCGAACAGCTTCTCGCCATCACCCCAGCGGATCGCTCGCTGCAGATAGGCGAGATCCTCCGAAAAGCGCGACAGCATTTCGAGGATGGCGTCCTTGTTGTGCAGGCAGACGTCGCGCCACATCGTCGGGTCGGAGGCGGCCAGGCGGGTGAAATCGCGAAAGCCGGAGGCCGAGTACTTGATCACTTCCGATTCCGTTACCGTCTCCAGGTCGTCCGCGGTGCCGACGATGTTGTAGGCGATGATGTGCGGCAGGTGCGAGACGATCGCCAGCACCTTGTCGTGGTGCTCGGTGTCCATCTCGTCCACCTTCGAGCCCAGCGTTTCCCAGAAGGTCGAAAGCTTCTTCTTGGCGGCCTTGTCGGTGCCGTGCACGGGCGTGAGGATGCACCAGCGCCCGCGGAACAGATC
Source organism: Mycoplana sp. MJR14 (assembly GCF_029210525.1). NCBI lineage: Bacteria > Pseudomonadati > Pseudomonadota > Alphaproteobacteria > Hyphomicrobiales > Rhizobiaceae > Mycoplana > Mycoplana sp. MJR14. The sequence goes on along the minus strand of NZ_JARGEO010000004.1, from coordinate 506,947 downwards.
CGCAAACCCGGCGTCGGGACCGGAATGCTCGGTGCCGGCGAGCGGGTGGCCGGGGATGAAGTGGACGCCCTTCGGCACGTGCGGCAGCATCTGCGCCACGACGGATGCCTTGGTCGAGCCGACGTCGGTGAGGATCGCGCCGGGCTTCAGGTTGGGCGCGATCTGCTGGGCGACGCTGCCGGAGGCGCCGACCGGAACCGAGACGATGACGAGATCGGCGTCGCGCACCGCTTCGGCGGCGTCGAGGTAGTAGTCGGTTCCGAGCGCCAGTTCCTCCGCCCGGCGCAGCGTGTCCTCGCTGCGGCTGGAGATCGCCACCGAGCCCGCCAGCCCCTGCTCCTTCACCGCGCGGGCAATGGAGGAGCCGATGAGGCCGATACCGATCAGCGCGATCCTGTCAAACTGTTGAACCGACATGCCTGCCGCCCTTTGTGCGAGATGGAGTGCCCGCCCCGGAAAGGGCGGGGACGGTTGCGCCAGCCATTACCGGCGCTGCGGCGGATTGTCGAGGGGCCGGCGGTTCAGGCTCGTCCGGGTCGAGGGCACGCCGGACGGCGCGAGCACCGGAACGAAGACGCGCCGCGATGCGCGGGCGGCGACGGGCAGACCCTGGTAGAGCCGCTTCTGCGCCTCCACCACGAGCACGCCGGAAAACATCGGCCAGAGCCTTCGTCCGAGCCGTTCGAAGGCGCTGCGCAGCTTCTGCATGGCGCGGTGCTTCGACGGCGGAAACAGCAGCGCCTCGGCGCTCGACCCGGGGGTGAAGTTGGTCTCGCGCAGGAGATGGGTGAGCTGGCCGCGCGAATAGGGCCTGCCGGAGCCGAAGGGGGTGTGCTCCATGCGCGCCCAGACGCCGCGCCGATTCGGCACCACGATGATCAGGCGGCCGCCGGGCGCGAGCACCCGCCAGAGCTCCTTCATCGTCTCGCGCGGGTTCTCGGCGAATTCCAGCGAATGCACCATCAGGATCCGGTCGATCGACGCATCGGGCAGCGGCAGCTCCTCGTCGAAGACGAGCGCGGTCGCCGAGGCCTCGCCGAGCGGCCAGTTCACGGCCCCCTGCCCCGCCGGCATGAAGGCGAAGGTGCGCTCCGTATCCTCCCGGAAGCGGTCGAGATAGGGCACCGCGTAGCCGAGCCCGACGAGACGCTCCTCGGGCAACCGCGCCCAGATCGACGCCAGGGCCATCGTGATCGAGTGCTCTGCGAGATGGCCGAGGGGTGAGTGGTAAAATTCGCGAAGATCGACAATATCTGCGTGCATCGGCGAGATGTTAGCGACCGGACGATGGACTTCAAGGCCCGGGCCGCTAGATTCGACCCAACACCCGTTGCCCGCGCCGGAAGGATTGCGTCATGACACCATTCGACCTCGAACTCTTCGGATGCCGGAGCGACAATTTCGGGGTGCTGCTCCACGATCCGGCGACCGGCGCGACCGCCAGCATCGATGCGCCGGAGGAAAAGCCGATCCTCGCCGCGCTTGCCCGGCGGGGATGGACGCTGACCCATATCCTCACCACCCACCATCACAGCGACCACGTGGAGGCGAACCAGGCCCTGAAGGCACGGTTCGGCGCCGAGATCATCGGCCCCGCCCGCGAGCGCGACCGGATCCCCGGCATCGACCGCGCCGTCGACGACGGCGACCGCTTCGACCTCGCCGGCCATGCCGTCGACGTCCTCTGGACGCCGGGCCACACCGCCGGCCATGTCTGCTACCACCTGCCGGGCGACGGGCTGCTCTTTGCCGCCGACACGCTGTTTGCGCTCGGTTGCGGCCGCCTGTTCGAGGGAACGCCGGCGCAGATGTGGCAGTCGCTGTCGAAGCTCGCCGCCCTGCCGGAGGACACCCGCGTCTATTTCGGCCACGAATACACCCTGTCCAATGCCCGCTTCGCGCTGACGATCGACCCCGACAATGCGGCGCTGAAGGAGCGCGCCGGCGAGATCGAGCGCGCACGGGCGGCCGGACGCTTCACCGCGCCGACGACGATCGGCCTCGAGAAGCGGACGAACCCCTTCCTGCGCGCCGCCGATCCCGGCATTCGCAAGCTGCTCGGCCTGCCGAATGCGACCGATGCGGAGGTGTTCGCCGAGATCCGCGCCCGCAAGGACCGCTTCTGATGACGCCGAAGGAGATCATCGCCACGCTCTGCATGGAGCGCCATCCGGAGGGCGGATGGTACGTCGAGACCTTCCGCGACACCGAGGGCGGCGCCCGCGGCCATTCGACGGCGATCTACTACCTCCTGGAAAAGGGCGAACGCTCCCACTGGCACCGTGTCCGCGATACCGTCGAGATCTGGCACCACTATGCCGGCGGCCCGCTCAGCCTCTCCATTTCCGGCGACGGCCAGGTCATCAACGTCCAGCTTCTCGGCAGCGACCTGGCCGCCGGCGAACGGCCGCAGGTGCTGGTGCCCGCCGGCTGGTGGCAGAGCGCCGAGCCGCTCGGCGACTGGACGCTCGTCGGCTGCACGGTGGCGCCGGGCTTCTCCTTCGACGCCTTCGAGATGGCGCCGCCGGACTGGCGACCGGGACTTTGAGGATCGTGGGAACCTAGGCCGCAGCCCGCTCCGCCGAGGGCTCGGGCCTGCGCCGCAGGATCATGTCCTTGGCCGCCAGGACCGCGCCGCCGGTCACGAGCACGCAGGCGAGCGCAATGCGCCAGGACGGCTCGGCAAAGCCGGTCAGCACCAGGTTGAGCGTGGACAGCAGCGGCGCGGCATAGCTCGCCGCACCGAGGATCTGGATGTCGCCTTTCTTGACGCCGAAGTCCCAGGCATAGAAGGCGGCGCCGACGGGAAGCAGGCCCAGCCCGGCGACGGCGAACCACTCGAAGCCGGTCTGCGGCCAGACGGTCGTCTCCAGGGCCAGATGGCAGACCAGGGACAGGACCGCGGTCGCAAGGCAGAAGCCGGTGACGACATCGGTGGAAACGGCCTCGAAGCGGCGCGTCAGCAGCGAATAGCCCGACCAGGTGAAGGCGCAGAGGAAAGCGGCGCCGTAGCCGAGCGTATAGGCGCCGTCGAAGGACAGCCCGTTGCGCGCGACGATCAGCGCCGTGCCCGCCAGCCCCGCGAGCGCGCCGGCGATGTGGTACCAGCGCAGCTTCTCGCCCGGCAGCATCGCCGAACCGACCACGATCAGCAGCGGCCACAGATAGGCGATGAGCCCGGCCTCGACGGCCGGCGCGTTGCGCAGCGCGGTGAAATAGAGGAAGTGATAGCCGAACAGGCCGGCAATGCCGACGATCCAGACCCTGGCGGGCTGGCGCAGCAGCCTCAGCCGCTCCGGCCGGGCGATCAGCACGCAGATCCCCGGCAGGCTGCCGATCAGGAAGCAGATCGCCGAAAGCTGGAAGGGCGGCATCTGGCCCGAGGCGGTGGTGAAGAGGGCCAGAAGCGACCACATCAGGATCGCCGAAAAGCCGATGAACGTCGCCTTCAATTTCACAGCCATTGCCCCCGCATGACGCTACTGCGGCTCAGCCGCCGAAGCGGGTGGCCGATACCGTGACCGGTCCGAGCTTCGTCGGGATCCGGGCGTAGACCGGGGCATATACCGCGACCGTATCGGCCTTGGCAAACCAGATTTCCATCGTCGTCAGCTGCCGCAGGTACTCGACGTCGCGGCGGCCCTTGCGGTAGCCGGACCGCGGCACGAAGCGAACGCCGCAGACCTTCACCTCGCCCTCGAAGCCGCGGGTCGAGAACGGCCGCGAGCCCTTGTCGACGAGCTTGATGTCCATCCGCGACTCGCCGTCGAAGATCGGCAGCGTCTTGGAGCACACGTTGCTGCCGGCGGGGATGATCAGGCCGGAGATCGGATCGACCACCGCGCGCATGTCCCGCTCGCGGACGGGCACCCAGTTCTCCGGCGGGCGCCGGCGTTCGGGGCGGATCGAGGCGCTGGCGACATTGCCGTTGCGGAAGGTCACGTCGATCGCGCGGGCGCGCTTGCCGCTGCGATAGGACATGGAATACCTGGAGGCGCGCAGCGTGCCGTTCGACAGGACGCCCGTGACCGACGTCGTGCCGTGCGTGTTGGCCAGGATGTCGGCGAGGCCGGCCGAATCCATCCGCCCCGCAATGCTGTAGCGGCGGCCGTCAAAGGCCGAGCGGAAGCTTGCGGTCGCAACGGGAAAACCGGCGAGCCTTATGCTGTAGTCGGTGACGTGACTGACTTCCTGCGCAGAAGCCGTGCCCGCGGCCAGCACCGGCAACATCACCGCCGCGACCCATGTCCTCCAGCCCATCTTCCAAACGCTCCTTCGTCCGATCGACTATAGATCCCTTTGCGGCGATTCTGCGCCGTCATCCGTCGCAGCCCCGCACGAGCGGCAGGATCCGGAACCGGCAATTGGTCTCAATCCAGGGCGCATTGCAACTGTTTTCCCGGAAAGGGCCAAGGTTTGGCTTGACGCCACCACCACGGATGACTATAGAACCGCAACTTTTCCAATAAGGCCAGACGGACTGCGGCCGGACACGGCGCCGGAATCGTATTGTCCGAAACCAAAGAAGAATAGGTGCATCCATGTCCCGTAGTTGCGAATTGACCGGCAAGGGCGTCCAGTCGGGCCACAATGTCAGCCACGCCAACAACAAGACCAAGCGCAAGTTCCTGCCGAACCTGTGCAACGTCACGCTGATCTCCGACGCGCTCGGCCAGCGCTTCCGCCTGCGCGTTTCCGCAGCAGCGCTCCGCTCGGTCGAGCACCGCGGCGGCCTCGACGCCTTCCTGCTGAAGGCCGACGAGAACGAGCTGTCCATGCGCGCTCGCCTGCTGCGTCGCCAGATCGTCAAGAAGACCGCCGCCTGATCACAGGCCGCGGCCCTCAACGACACGCATTCGAGGCCTGACCGATAACACGGCAGGCCTCTCTGCATTGCAGACATCGCTGTTACTCCAACTGGTGGCATCACCCAGGATAAAAAAATGCAGGCAAACCGCATTACCCTCACCTATGTCCTCCTGATGACGCTCGTCGTCGTCGCCTCCAACGTCCTGGTGCAGTATCCGCTGCCGGGAACGCTGTTCGGCGTCAGCCTCGGCGATATCCTGACCTTCGGCGCCTTCAGCTATCCGGTCGCCTTCCTCGTCACCGACCTGACCAACCGCCAGTTCGGGCCGAAGATCGCGCGCAGGGTCGTGATCGCCGGCTTCGCCGTTGCCGTCCTCTTCTCCTTCGCCGTCGCCACGCCGCGGATCGCGATCGCCTCCGGCTCCGCCTTCCTGCTCGGCCAGTTGCTCGATATCTCGGTGTTCAACAGGCTGCGCCGCCAGAGCTGGTGGCGGGCACCGCTCGTCGGCTCGCTGATCGGCTCGGCGCTGGACACGATCATCTTCTTCTCCGTCGCGTTCTCGCCCGTCTTCTCGGTCTTCGGCCCGAACGACGCGTTCGCGATCGAAAACGCCCCGGTCCTCGGCCTCTTTGCGGCGGAGGCGCAGCGCTGGGTGTCCTGGGCGATCACCGATTTCGGCGTGAAGATGCTGATGGGCCTGGTGATGCTTCTGCCCTATGGCGCCCTGATGAGCACGCTCAAGCCCATGCCGGGCGTCGAGAAGGCCGCCGCCTGAACCTCTTTCGCGTTTCCCCCGCCGGATCGTCGTCCTGACGACATCCGAGAAGGCCGCTCAGGCGGCGAACAAAAAGAGCTGTCGCGGGGATCGGCTGGCCGCCTGTGGGAGACCGCAGGCGGCCTTTCTCTTTGTCAGAGGCCGCCGATCAGGCGGAACTCCAGCATCAGGTTGCGCTGCAGGATCGAGTGGTTGTCGTCCGAGACGATGACGATGCGGATGTCGCCGTCCGGCAGCTGCATCACGTCCAGGCCTTCCATGTTGTCGATCTGGTAGCTCATGTCCGCATCGATCAGCACCTCGCCGTCGACGACGGCGCCGGGGCGGATGTCCTCCGCCTTGATGCGCCGGATGCGCATGCCCACGCCGTCCGACAGCCGGAACCGGCGCTCGAGCAGCAAGAGGTCGCCGTTCGGCAGGAAGCCGCCGTCGGTGGCGTCGTAGGGGTCGTTGCGGACGACCGAAAACGTGCCTTTCAACGGCCCGTCGAGGATCGCGGCCATCATGTTGCCCTGCGCATCGAGACTGCGCTCGGCGACGATCACCGGCGCCCCCGCCAGCGGCCCGTCCTCGGGCGAGACCGCGATCGTCTCGAAGCCGCGATTGATGCGGATCTCCCAGCGCGGATAGGGGATGTCGTAGCGCGCCTTCGGCCCCGACGTCTCCAGCCCGGGGTCGGGATAGACGTCGACGCGATGGTTCTGCTCGTAGCTGACGATCGCCGCCCCCGGCGCCAGCGCCAGCCCCTCCGCATCCATCAGGTATTTGGAGTTCTCGTCCTTGCCGTCCGCATTCAGCATCGAACTGATCTTGACGTCGGCCAGCCCCGCAAGCGCCCCCTCCTCGTCGCGCTCGATCGAGCCCGTCATCCAGTGGCCGGTATCGAGGACCGCGACGAAATGCTTGTGATCCGGGCGGAAGCGGATCGAGGACACGGCGCCCACGAGCGCGTTCGGCGAGGAATACATCAGCCCGCCGACGAACTCGAGCTTGCCGAAGGCGCGGGCGGCGGAGCCGACGCCGAAATGCGAGATCGTCCGGCTGTCGATCTCGACGGCGACGCCGGTCGCGGCGCTGGGCGCGGCGACGACCGTCACGGCAAGCGCTGTGGCAAACAGGGCGGACAGTCGCGTCATCAGCTCTCCATGCCCGGCGATCGCGCGTGGCGCAGTGGGTTTCGATTGGGCCTCAGCCGGCGCGGCGAAGGCTGCCCGGCCGCCTGCGGCTCGTGCTCTCGTCGGCAAACAGCGAGGCGAGCTGCTCGGTCATCGCACCCGCGAGCTCGTCGGCGTCGACGATCGTCACCGCGCGGCGATAGTAGCGGGTGACGTCGTGGCCGATGCCGATCGCCAGCAGCTCGACCGGCGAGCGCGTCTCGATCTGCTCGATCACCGCGCGCAGGTGCCGCTCCAGGTAGTTGCCCGGATTGACCGACAGCGTGGAATCGTCGACCGGCGCGCCGTCGGAGATCATCATCAGGATGCGCCGCTGCTCGGGCCGGCCGAGCAGCCGGTTGTGCGCCCAGATCAGCGCCTCGCCGTCGATGTTCTCCTTCAGGAGCCCCTCGCGCATCATCAGGCCGAGGTTGCGCCGGGCCCGGCGCCACGGCGCGTCCGCCGACTTGTAGATGATGTGGCGCAGGTCGTTGAGGCGGCCGGGCGACTGCGGCTTGCCGCTGGCGAGCCACTGCTCCCGCGCCTGCCCGCCCTTCCAGGCCTTGGTGGTGAAGCCGAGGATCTCGACCTTGACGCCGCAGCGCTCGAGCGTGCGCGCGAGGATGTCGGCGCAGGTCGCGGCCACCGTGATCGGCCGTCCGCGCATCGAGCCGGAATTGTCGATCAGAAGCGTGACGACGGTGTCGCGGAAGTTCGTGTCCTTTTCGCGCTTGAAGGACAGTGGCTGCATCGGATCGATGATGATGCGCTGCAGGCGGGCGGAATCGAGATAGCCCTCCTCCAGGTCGAACTCCCAGGAACGGTTCTGCTGCGCCATCAGCCGGCGCTGCAGCCGGTTGGCGAGCCGGCCCACCGCACCCTGCAGGTGCGCGAGCTGCTTGTCGAGGAAGGCGCGCAGCCGCTCCAGCTCGCTTTCGTCGCAGAGCTCCTCGGCGGTGATGGTTTCGTCGAACGCCTCGGTGAATACCGAATAGTCGACCTTCTCGTTGAAGTCGCCGAAGATGCTCGGCCGGCGCACCTCGCCTGGCGTCTCGCTGTCCTCGTTCTCCTCGTCGGCGAGCTCGTCGTCGGAAATCTCCGCGCCGTCCATCTCGCCTTCTTCCATCTGCTCCTGCGCCGTCTCGTTCTCGTCGGCGGGTGCGGCCTCGTCGCCGGCTTCCTCCTGGCTGTCGCTCTCGTCTTCCTCGTTGCTGCGCGGCTGGTCCTCGTCGGTCTCGCTCTCCTGGTCGTCCGGCTCGCTGTCCTCCTCGCCGATGTCCTCGGCGACGTTCATCGAGGCGAGCATGTGGCGGACGATCTTGGCGAAGGCCTGCTGGTCGTTGATCGCGCCGGCAAGGCCCGGAAAGTCACCGCCGGCTTTCTCCTCGATGAAGGAGCGCCACAGGTCGAGCACCTTGCCGGCGGTTTCCGGCGGCTTCTGCCCGGTGAGCTTCTCGCGCACGAGCAATGCCACCGCCTCTTCCAGCGGCGCATCCGCCTGGCGGGTGATCGCGCCGAAATTGGCGCGGGCATATTTCTCCGACAGCATGGAATTGATGTTGTCGGCCATGCCGCTCATGCGGTTGGAGCCGATCGCCTCGACGCGCGCCTGCTCGACGGCATCGAACACGGAACGGGCGTCCGCCCCCTGCGGCGACATGGTGGCATGGATGCGCGGATCGTGGCAGGCCTTGCGCAGTGCCATGGAATCGCCGAGCCCGCGGGTGACGGCAAGCTCCTCGCGCGTCGGCCGCTTGGAAATCTCCGGCAGGCGCATGCGCTCGCCGGTCAGCCCCGGCCGCTCGTTGGCGAACACCACCTCGATCTCGGCATCGCCGGCGACCGAGCGGATGCAGCCCGTCAGCGCCCGCCGGAACGGCTCGACGTCGACCGGCGCGCCGGGCCTGGGTCTGGAATTGTCACCGCGAGCAGCCATCTCTCACCTGCCGGGCCGTCAGGCCGTGGCCTCCAGCACGATGTTGGCCGCACTTTCCTTCAGCTCGACCCCGAAGGCGCGCTGGTAGTGCTCGGCGACCAGCGCCCGCTCCAGCTCGTCGCATTTGTTGAGGAAGGTCACGCGGAAGGCAAAGGCGATGTCGCCGAAGATCTCGGCGTTCTCGGCCCAGGTGATCACGGTGCGCGGGCTCATCACGGTGGAGAGGTCGCCGTTGATGAAGGCGGCACGGGTGAGGTCGGCGACGCGGACCATGCGCGAGATCGTCTCGCGCCCGTCCTTGCGGCCGGAGAGCGACTTCACCTTGGCGGCGACGATGTCGACCTCGTTGTCGTGCGGCAGGTAGTTCAGCGTGGTGACGATCGACCAGCGGTCCATCTGCGCCTGGTTGATCTGCTGGGTGCCGTGATAGAGGCCGGTCGTGTCGCCGAGGCCGACGGTGTTGGCCGTGGCGAACAGGCGGAAGGCCGGATGCGGGCGGATGACGCGGCTCTGGTCGAGCAGCGTCAGGCGGCCGGAGGATTCCAGCACGCGCTGGATGACGAACATGACGTCAGGCCGGCCGGCGTCGTATTCGTCGAAGACGAGCGCGACATTGTGCTGGTAGGCCCAGGGCAGGATGCCGTCCTTGAACTCGGTGACCTGCATGCCGTCCTTGACCACGATCGCATCCTTGCCGACGAGATCGATACGGCTGACATGGCTGTCGAGGTTGACGCGCACGCAGGGCCAGTTGAGGCGCGCGGCGACCTGCTCGATATGGGTGGACTTGCCGGTGCCGTGATAGCCGGAGACCATCACGCGGCGGTTGTGGGCGAAGCCTGCGAGGATGGCGAGCGTGGTCTGACGATCGAAGAGGTAGTCCGGATCGAGATCCGGCACATAGGCGTCGGCCTTGGAATAGGCCGGGACGCGGATGTCCGTGTCGATGCCGAAGACCTCCCGCACCGAAACCGTGGTGTCGGGGAGGTTGGAAATGTCGAGATCCATCTTGCTCATAATGTCTCCGCAGCAGACGCCGCTCGCATCCGCCCTTAAGTCCTGTTGCTGCCGACCTGCTCTAGCAGAAGCCGGCCTGCTTTAACAATTGATATGCTTGGATGACCGCCCGAAAACGCTCTTCCGATCCCCTGTCTCCGCCATTCGCGTCGGGATGGTGCTTTTTGACAAGCGCCTTGTAGGCGGCCTTGATGTCGTCGGCCGTCGCGCTCGCCTGCAGGCCCAGCGTATCGAAGGCCTTGGCCTCGAGCGTCTTCAGCTTGCGCGCCCGCGGCTGCATGCGCGGCCCGCCGCCCCGCCCCTCGGCGACGAAGCCGAACGGATCGCGGATGCGATGGTGGGCGCCGGCCGTGCCCGAACGCACGTTGCCGTGCACCGGCCCGTTCTTGGCGGTCTTGTTGACCCCCATCGTCCAGGTCGGGCGGTGGCCGGTGATCGCCTCCTTCTGGTAGCGCGCGATCTCTGAGTCCGACAGGCCGGAAAAGTAGTTGTAGCCCTTGTTGTATTCCTTCACGTGCTCGAAGCAGAAGAGGAAGAACTGGCCTTCGGCATTGCGCCCGACCGGCGCGCGGTGCACGCCCGCCTGCTCGCAGCCGTCCCATTGGCAGGTCGGCGCGACGGGTTCCGGACGCTCCACGCGCCGGCGTGTCCGTATCCGGTCGAAGTATTTTGAATCGAGTTTCATGGGTCCGATTATGGGGCTCGCGACGGAGCACGACAAGAATTGACAAAGCGGTTTCTTGCTGGCTTTGTGGGATCATTTTCGCGCAGGACCGCACGGTTGCGCGGCATCCCAGGGCGGGTCGATGACAGTCAAATCCCGGATAGAATATAGGTTGACCGAGGCGCTTTCGCCAGAGCGGCTGGAAGTGTTGAACGAGAGCCATCTCCACGCCGGCCACCAGCCCGGGTTCGACGGCGGGGGCGAGACGCACATGCGCATCCGCATCGTTGCCGCGCAGTTCGCCGGCAAGACCCGCGTCGCCCGCCACCGGATGGTCAACGAGCTCGTCCGCGAGGAGTTCGACGCCGGCCTGCATGCGCTGGCGATCGAGACGGCCGCACCCGGCGAGCCCGTCGTCTGGTAGTCAGCCCCTGCCCGCCGTTCCCTCGACCGGACGGATGCGCAGCCGGGTGATCCGGTTCTTGACCCGCTTCATGACGATGAAGCGCTTGCCGTGGAAGGTGAAGGCCTGCCGCTCTTCCGGGATCAGCTTCGATTCGTGGATGACGAGGCCGGCGATCGTCGTCGCCTCCTCGTCCGGCAGCGACCAGTCGAGCGCACGGTTGAGGTCGCGGATCGCCACGCTGCCGTCGACGACGATCGAGCCGTCCGGCTCCTGCCGCACGCCCTGAAGACCGAATTCCCGCTCGTTGGAGGCCTCGCCCGCGATCTCCTCCAGGATGTCGCTGATGGTGACGAGCCCCTGCACCTCGCCGTATTCGTCGACGACGATGGCGAAGTGCCGTCCCCGCCGCAGGAAGGCGCCCAGTTGCTCCTTCAGCCCGGTGGTGTCGGGAACGAACCAGGGCTTTTCCGCCACCCTGGAAAGATCGATGGCGCTCGCCTCCGAACCCGCCTCGACGAGCGCACGCAGCATCGCCGCCTGGTGGATCACGCCGATGATGTTGTCGGTCGAGACGCGCCAGAGCGGCATGCGGGAAAAGGGGCTGTCGAGGACCGTGCGGACGATCGCCTCGGGGGCCTCGTCGGCATTGATGCCGCGCATGGCGGTCCGGTGCACCATGACGTCGGATACCTCGAGCTCGTCGAGGTCGGACAGCGAAGTGCTGCGCTCCCTGTCCCGGTCCCGGTCCCGCGACACCGGCTCGCGCCCGGCCGGCGCGGCAACGCCGCGAACCTCTGCCGGCCCGGGCGCAGGCACGGCCTCCCCGGAGGCCGCCAGGCCGAGACACCCGAAAAGCCACCGCAGGACACCGTTCGGTCGCGTCATCGCAAATACTTGTCCTTCAGGAAGGAGAGCACTTCCGACGCCGGCACGTCGTCGGCCACGAAGGACTGGCCGATGCCGCGCGTCAGGATGAAGGTCAGCTTGCCGCTCTTCACCTTCTTGTCCTGGGCGATCGCATCCATCAGCCGCTCCGCCGGCGGCAGCTCGCCCGGGATCTCGCGCATCGACACCGGCAGTCCGACGTCCTTCAGGTGCGTCTCGACGCGGCGCGCGGCATCCGGGCTCGCAAGGTTCATCCGCGCCGAGAACTGGTGCGCCAGCACCATGCCGATCGCTACGCCCTCGCCGTGGACGAGGCGGCGGCTGTCATATTCGGTGGCCGCCTCCAGCGCATGGCCGAAGGTGTGGCCGAGGTTCAGCAGCGCGCGCAGACCGTTCTCGCGCTCGTCGGCCGCGACCACGTCGGCCTTGGCCTGGCAGCTTGTCGCGATCGCCTCGATGCGGGCGGCGCCGCCGGAGAAGATATCCTTCCAGTTCTTTTCCAGCCAGGCGAAGAAATCCGGCTTGTCGATCAGCCCGTATTTCGCCACCTCCGCATAGCCGGCGCGGAACTCGCGCGGCGACAGCGTGTCGAGCACGTCGGTATCGGCGAGCACGAGGTCGGGCTGATGGAAGACGCCGATCAGGTTCTTGCCGTGGCGGGAATTGATACCGGTCTTGCCGCCGACGGACGAATCCACCTGGGCCAGCAGCGACGTGGGCACCTGGATGAAGCGCGAGCCGCGCCGCACGATGCCGGCGGCAAATCCGGTGAGGTCGCCGATGACACCGCCGCCGAGCGCTACCACCGCGTCGTTGCGCTCGATGCGGGCGCCGAGCACGCTGTCGCAGACCGTCATCAGGTGCTCGAAGCTCTTGGTCTTCTCGCCGGCCGGCAGCACGAGCGAGACCGCCTCGATCCCCTTGTCTGCGAGCGAGCGCATGAAGGGATCGAGATAGACCGGGCCGACATGCGCGTCGGTGACGATCGCGATGCGACGTCCCTTCAATCGGGCCGCGATTTCCGCCCCGGCGGCGGCGATGAGGCCGGGCCCGATCAGGATGTCGTAGGAGCGGTCGCCGAGCTCCACGCGAACGGTGCGGCGGGTCGAAGAGGTATCTGTCATGGCATCACTTCATGGCTGGTATCGGCGCTGGTATCGACGCTGGCGGCGACGGCGGCGAGAACCTCGTCGGCGATGATTTCCTTGCGCACGTCGCGCGACTGGACGGTGAGGTCCGCCTCCGCATAGATCGGGTAGCGGGCATTCATCAGGTTCTCCAGCGTCTGTCTGGGGTTTTCGGTCTTCAGAAGCGGCCGCGTGTCGCGCTTGCTGACCCGCTCCCACAGGACATCGAGATCCGCCTTCAGCCAGATCGTCAGGCCGCCGCGCTTGATGTGCTTGCGGGTGCGCTCGTTGATGAAGGCGCCGCCGCCGGTCGAAACGACGCGCGGTCCGCTCTTCAGGAGCCGCTTCATCACCCGGCTCTCCAGCGCCCGAAACTCCTCCTCGCCGTAGGCGGCGAAGAGATCGGAGATCGACATGCGCGAGACCCGCTCGATTTCGTGATCGGAATCGATGAACGGCACCGACAGCTGTTGCGCCACCAGCCGGCCGATGGCCGATTTCCCCGCGCCCATCAGCCCGACCAGAACGAGATTGCGCTTGCCGAGCGCCGCACGCGCTTTCTGCACAAGCTCCGCAGGGGCGGTTTCCACAAGGCCGATCATCAGGCAATTCCGATTGCTGCTTCCTTCCGTATCTGCAAAAGCACCGAAAGCGTCAAGTGCTTGCACGGCTTGCGCTCGCTCTTCCGCAGGGCGATATAGGAGGCCGGTTCCACGGAGCACGCAATGCCCACCCTCTTCCGTTTCCTGTTCTTCTGCGCCGTCATTGCCGGCATCGTCTACGGGATCATGATCGCCCTCGTCACCTTCGTGGAGCCGCGCCCGCGGGACGTGACGATCCGCATCCCGTCGGAACGGGTGAACCCGCAGCCGTGAGGGACAGCGCGGCGATCCAGATCGAGGCCTTTCTGGAGATGATGAGCGCCGAGCGCGGAGCCGCCGCCAATACGCTCGCATCCTACGAGCGCGACCTCGAGGATGCCCGCTCCTTCCTGCTGCAGCGGCAGGTGCGGATCGTCGAGGCGCAGCCCGACGACCTGCGCGCCTATCTGGGCCATCTGGCGCGGCAGGGCTTCAAGGCCTCGTCCCAGGCGCGCCGGCTCTCCGCGCTCCGGCAGTTCTACAAGTTCCTCTACGCCGAAGGCGTGCGCGACACCGATCCCACCGGCATCCTGGACGCGCCGCGCAAGGAGCGGTCGCTGCCGAAGACGCTGTCGACCGACGACGTCACCCGCCTGATCGGGCTTGCCGAGCAGGAGGCGCAGGCACCGGGCGAAGGCCGCCTCCAGCGCCTGCGCATGCACGCGCTCGTCGAGCTTCTCTATGCGACCGGCATGCGCGTCAGCGAGCTCGTCTCGCTGCCGGCGACGGTGCTGGCGCAGAACGGCCGCTTTCTCGTCGTCAAGGGCAAGGGCAGCAAGGAGCGGCTGGTGCCCCTCTCCCGCTCGGCGATGGCGGCCCTGCAGTCCTATGGCACGGCGCTCGCCGAGGAGCGCGAGCGGCAGGAGGACGCCAAGGAGAGCCCGTTCCTGTTTCCGTCCGCGGGGAAGGAAGGATACCTGCCGCGGCAGGTCTTTGCCCGCGATCTCAAGGCGCTGGCCGCACGCGCCGGCATCCGGGCCGCGGCGCTGTCGCCGCACGTCATCCGCCATGCCTTCGCCAGCCACCTGCTGCAGAACGGGGCGGACCTGCGCGCCGTGCAGGAACTGCTCGGCCACTCCGACATTTCGACGACGCAGATCTACACGCATGTGCTAGAAGAGCGCCTTCATCGGCTGGTGCAGGATCACCACCCCCTTGCCAAACAGGCAAAAAAGCCGGATTAGAGCCGCCATTCCGCCGTCGTCGCTCTCTAGCTTGCGCGGCGGACAGTTGGAGCAAACGATCGGAAACGCATCTCATGCACAATTACCTCGACTTCGAAAAGCCTATCTCGGACCTCGAAGGCAAGATCCACGAACTGCGCAAGCTCGCCGAAGAGGACGAGAGCATCGACACGTCGGACGAGGTTGGGCGGCTCGAGGCGCGCTCGCGCGAGGCGATGGTCGACATCTACTCCAAGCTGACCCCCTGGCAGAAGACGCAGGTCGCGCGCCATCCGCAGCGGCCGCATTTCGTCGACTACGCGGCGAAGCTGTTCGAGGAATTCGCGCCCTTGTCCGGCGACCGCAAGTTCGCCGAGGACGAGGCGATCCAGGCGGGTCTCGGGCGCTTTCGCGGCCAGTCCGTCGCGATCATCGGCCAGGAAAAGGGTAACGACACGAAATCGCGCCTGAAGCACAATTTCGGCAGCGCCCGCCCGGAAGGCTATCGCAAGGCGATCCGCGTGATGGAACTGGCGGACCGCTTCGGCCTGCCGATCATCACCCTCGTCGACACCGCCGGCGCCTATCCCGGCATCGGCGCCGAGGAGCGCGGCCAGGCGGAGGCGATCGCCCGCTCCACCGAGATGTGTCTCAACGTCCGCGTTCCGATCGTCTCCGTCATTCTCGGCGAGGGCGGGTCCGGCGGCGCGATCGCGATTGCGACCGGCGACCGCGTCTACATGCTGCAGCACGCCATCTACAGCGTGATCTCGCCGGAAGGCGCGGCCTCGATCCTCTGGCGCGATTCGACGCGGGCCAAGGAAGCGGCCAGCAACATGAAGATCACCGCCGAAGACCTGAAGGCGCTCGGGGTGATCGACGGCATCATCCCCGAGCCGATCGGCGGCGCCCATCGCGATCCGGACACCGTGATTGCGGCGGCGGGCAACGTCGTGGCGGATGCGCTGCGCGAGCTTTCGGCCAAGCCGGGCGAGCAACTGCGACGCGATCGTCGCCAGCGCTACCTCGACATCGGCCGGCAGCTCTGAACGCAAAGGATGCAGATCGCCGGCCTTTTGCACGGGGCCGGCGAATACGGCCAAACCTTGGACATATTCTGATGGTTTTGAGCGTATCCACAGATCGAATATCACGCGGCGATTTTCCGTTTACGGTTGGTTAAGTATAAACGGGCATGATTCCGCGTCCGCCGTGCCGATGTGGATGGACTGCCTACCAGTTATATTGGACCTGACGCATGCGCCTTAAGGTACTCGCCGCTGTTTCGTTGCTTGCCGTGGCCGCCGCCGGCTGCACGAATGAGACGCTCGACAACGTCGGCGTCGACGTCAAGAAGGTCTCCAACAAGACGCAGTACCAGCTTTCCGGCCAGGTCGTCTCCAAGATGGCCTCGCTGAACATCGACCGCAATTCGCCGGTCACCCTGCGCATCTTCAAGGAAGAAGGCATCCTGGAGATCTGGAAGGCCGACCGGTCGAACCGTTTCCAGATGATAAAGAGCTACCAGATCTGCGCATGGTCGGGAAAGCTCGGCCCGAAGGTGAAGGAAGGCGACCGCCAGGCGCCGGAAGGCTTCTATCCGCTCGGCCCCCAGCACATGAACCCGAACTCCCAGTACTACCTGGCGATCAACACGGGCTTTCCCAATTCCTATGACCGGGCCAACGCCCGCTCCGGCAGCAACCTGATGATCCACGGCGCCTGCTCGTCGTCTGGCTGCTACTCGATGACCGACGAGCAGATGGTCGAGATCTTCGCCTTTGCCCGCGATGCCTTCAAGGGCGGGCAGAAGACGATCCAGCTCCAGGCCTATCCGTTCCGCATGACGGCGGAGAATATGGCCCGCCATCGCGACAACCCGAACATCGAATTCTGGAAGATGCTAAAGGTCGGCTACGACCAGTTCCAGGTCACCAAGCGTCCGCCGGAAGTGGGCGTCTGCGACCAGAAATACGTCTTCAACCAGCAGACGGCGGACGGAAAGGCGTTCGCCGGCGTCGCTGCCCAGTGCCCGGCGATCTCGACGCCGCCGCAGTTGCAGGTGGCGATGAACGCCTACGACAAGACCTATGCCGCCGCATACGCCAAGGCGATGAAGAAATACGAGGGCACCGTCTGGCTGGAGCCCTCCGAGGCCCAGCGCAAGGCGATCGTCGCCGACAAGCGCAAGGGCCGCGAACTCGCCTATGCGCCGACCGGAAACTCGATCGACGCCGGCAAGCTGATGTCGCTGCGCGAGATCGAGGCGGAGAAGAAGCGGGCGGAAGAGGCCGAGCGGCGCAAGGTCGAGATGGCCGAAAAGGCCAGGCAGGAAGAGGAAGACCGCAAGGCCGCGGAATTGAAGAAGCTCGCCGACGACGTTGCGGCGCAGAAGGCCGAACAGCAGGCGACCGCCGGCACCGGCGTCGCGGTCCCCGCCGCCAACCCGGGCGTCGCATCGGTCCAGGAAGAGCAGCAGGCGGCGAAGAAGCCGTTCTGGAAGCTCTGGTCCAGCAAGGGCACGGCGGCCGCATCCGGTGCGGCCGGCGCCGCTCCGACGACCGCGTCTGCCGCCCCGACGGCACAACCGCAACCGGCCGCAGGCGCCCCAGATGGCGGCAACACCGCTTCGATCGCAACACCCAGGGCCGACGGGCCGGCAGAGCCGGCAGCAGCGGAAGCGGCGGCACCTTCCGCCCAGGCCGCCGGCGAGGCGGCGCCCCAGGGAGCTTCCCAGGCAGCTTCCCAGGCAGCGTCCCAGACAGATCCTCAGACAGCTCCGCAGGCAGCGCCCGCCCCGGCCGCCACCGCCGATGCGAGCGCATCCCAGAAGCAGCCGTTCTGGAAATTCTGGAAAAAGCAATGACGGCGGCCGACCCGGGTGCGGTCTACGACCTGCGGGGGCTGAAATGCCCGCTGCCGGTGCTGAGGACGCGCAAGCGCCTGGCACAGCTGCCCTCCGGGGCCTTCCTCCTGATCGAGACGACCGATCCGCTCGCCGTGATCGACATTCCGCATTTCTGCAGCGAGAACGGCCACACGCTGGAACGCAGCGAAAGCCTCGGCGACGGCCACCGCTTCCTGATCCGCAAGGGCTGAGCCCCGTCGATCGCGCTCCGCTCGAAAGTCTTCGGCCGCCGGCACTATCGCAAGCCGCCGCAGGTGTGTACTAATCCGGGCGACACGTGCACCCCGGAAAGAGCATGACCTCAACTGCGGCCTTCCTGCGCTCGAGCCTATTGATGCTTGGGCTGGGCACCCTCCTGCTGATCGGCATCGTCGGCTACTCGCTCTGGCTCGTCCAGGCGAACCGCGCCTATTCGGACGAGACCGCCTCCCTTCGCCGCGTCAGAAGCTCCATCGTCGGCCTTTTGACGACGCTGCAGGATGCCGAAACCGGCCAGCGCGGCTACCTGCTCGCCAGGGAGGCGTCCTATCTCGACCCCTACAACAAGGCGACCGCGGATCTGCCGGCCCGCTGGAAGGCGCTTCAGGACAATCTCGGACCGCGCCCGGACTATGCCGCCGGGCTGGCCGAACTCAAGATTGCCATCGACGGCAAGATGGCGGAACTGGAAAACAGCGTCGGCCTGACCAGGCAGGGCCGCTACGACGAGGCCTTCGCGCTGCTTTCGACCGATGCCGGCCTGCGGCTGATGGATCGCATCCGCGAGATCCTCAGCGGATACCTCGAGAAGACCGACGACAATCTGCGCGAGCTTGTCGCGAAACAGCTGTCGGCCGCCGATACCCTGCAATGGGTGACGATCGGCGGCGCCGTCGCGATCCTGGTCGTCGTCGGCGGCGCCATCCTGGTGATCTTCCAGCATGTCCGCGATCTCTCCCGCGCCCGCGAGGAGGTCATGGCGCTGAATTTCGGGCTGGAGGAGCGGGTCAACGAGCGCACCCAGGACCTGATCCGCGCCAACCAGGAGATCCAGCGCTTCGCCTATATCGTCACCCACGACCTGCGGGCGCCGCTGGTCAACATCATGGGTTTCCTCAGCGAGCTGGACACCGCCATCAAGGCGGTCTCGGCCTATGTGATGGCGGACGAACGCACGCCGAGCGAGGACGAGATCCGCGAGGCGCGCCTTGCGGTTACCGAAGACCTGCCCGAGGCGATGGGCTTCATCCGGTCCTCGACGAAGAAGATGGATGCGCTGATCAACGCGATCCTGAAGATTTCCCGCGACGGCCGCCGCAAGCTGCAGCCGGAGCGGATCGACCTCAAGGCGCTGCTCGAGGCCAGCGCCGCCACGGTCCAGCACCAGCTGGCCGAGCAGGGCGGCGAGGCGAACATCGCCGCCGGCTACATCACCGGCATCGTCTCAGACCGGTTTTCGCTGGAGCAGATTTTCGGTAACCTCTTCGACAATGCCGTGAAGTACCGGATGCCGGGCAGGCCGCTGAAGCTGAACGTCGACATCCGCCCCGACGGACCGCGCCGGATCAGGATCGACGTCCGGGACAACGGCCGCGGCATCGGCCAGCAGGATCTCGAGCGCATTTTCGAGCTCTTTCGCCGCGCCGGCGAACAGGACCAGCAGGGCGAAGGCATTGGCCTTGCCCATGTGCGGTCGTTAATACGGAATTTGGGCGGCGACGTTACTGTCGAATCCGAACTGGGCAAAGGCAGCACGTTCATCCTGTCCCTGCCGACGGATCTCACCAAAGTGTTCAGGAGTATGGACCCATGAAGGCCAGCGGACGGGAAGTCACCATCGTCATGATCGAGGACGATGAAGGCCATGCGCGCCTCATCGAGAAGAACGTCCGGCGGGCCGGCGTCCACAACGAGATCGTCCCCTTCACGCTCGGCAGCAAGGCGCTCGACTACGTTCTGGGCGAGAACCGGGACGGCCTGGTCAACCAGGACCGCTACCTGCTCGTGCTGCTCGACCTGAACCTGCCCGACATGTCCGGCATCGACATTCTCCAGCAGATCAAGAGCAACGAGCACTCGCGCAGCATCCCGGTCGTGGTGCTGACCACCACCGACGACGAGCGCGAGATCCAGAAATGCTACGACCTCGGCGCCAACGTCTACATCACCAAGCCCGTGGACTATGAGGGCTTTGCCACCGCCATCCGTAACCTTGGGCTCTTCTTCTCGGTGATACAGGTTCCATGACGCCCGACCCGAAGATCCGCGTCCTCTATATCGATGACGATCCGGTGCTGGCGCGCCTGGCAGGCAAGGTGCTGGCGCGCAACGACTTCGAGGTCGTGCATGCGCCGTCGATCCCGGTCGGGCTGGAGCTGTTCGGCACCCAGGAGTTCGCAGCCGTCGTCCTCGACCATCATTTCGAGAACCAGACGGGACTGACCTTCCTGGAGGCCGTGGCGGACATGCCGCGAAAGGCGCCGATCCTCTACGTGACCGGCTCCAGCGATGCGGAGGTGGCGATCAGCGCGCTGAAGGGCGGCGCTGCGGACTATGTGATGAAGTCGGCCACCGACGACTTCTTCCCCCTCCTCGTCAGCGCGCTCGAACAGGCGCTGGAGAACGCGCGCCTGCGCCAGCAGAAGGAGGAGACCGACCGCCAGCTCGTCATCGCCAAGGAGCGCGCCGAACTGCTGCTGTCGGAAATGAACCACCGCATCGCCAACAGCCTCTCGCTCGTCTCCGCCATGATCCGCATGCAGATGCAGATTTCGAGCAGCGAGGAGACGAAGACGGCGCTGGCCGAGACCCAGAGCCGCATCTCGGCGATCGCCGGCGTCCACCGCAGCCTCTATACCTCCGACAAGGTCGACGCGATCGACCTCAACGACTATCTGAGCGCCATCATCGCCGAGTTCCAGAGTTCCGGCGGCTTCTCGTCCGGCGTCATCGTCCGCTGCGACCTGGTCAGCGCACCGACCTCCGCCGACAAGGCGGTGTCGCTCGGCGTCATCCTGATCGAGCTTCTGACCAACGCCGCGAAATACGCCTATCCCGACGGCCGCGGCGAGGTCCGGATCCGGCTGCAGGCAAACGGCCGGGACGAACTGATGCTCTCCGTCGAGGACGATGGCGTCGGCCATGACCGCGCGCAGGGCCCCAAGGGCACCGGCCTCGGCACGCGGCTGATCAACGCCATGGCGATGAACCTCGGCGCCACCGTCGTCGACGAGCGCGACGGCAAGACCACAGGCACCTATGTCGCGGTGATCTGGAAGGCGTAGTTCCCGCTTCTTCCAAAGCCCGAAGGGGCGTCTCAGCGCATCCTGAGCCCGGGAACCGCCAGCGGATTGTCCTCGAGTGCGGCGCGGTCGGGACGGTCGATCCGCGGCTTGCCGACGAAGGCATCGAACAGGTCGCGCACGAAGGCCTCCGGCAACCCGTCCGTGATCAGCACCATGCGGGTGCGCCGGTCGCCGGGATCCGGCCAGGCCGCAAGCCGCTCGGGCGGATGGAAGACGGCCTGCACGCCGTGCAGGATGATCGGGCGGTCGGGATTGTCCGACAGCGCCACGATCGCCTTCATCCGTAACAGCTTGTCGCCATGGGCCGAACGCAGCAGGTCGACGAACATGTCGAGCGCCATCGGATCGATCGGCGCGTCATGGACGATGGAATAGGACCGGATCGAGGCGCTGTGGCGGTTGACGTCATGGGCGTGCTGGTGGAAACGGCCCTCGCCGCCGTGGCCCTCATGCCCGTGCCCGTGCCCGTGATCGTGATCGTGGCCATGGTGATCATCGCGATGGTCGCCGTGGCCGTGGTGATGGCTGTGATCGTGATGGTCATGCCCATGCTGATCCTGCCGTGCCTCGTCGTTCAGCCAGCGGCCGACATCGGCGATCTTCGTCTTCAGATCATAGAGCCCGCAGGCGAGCAGGGACGGCCCGGTCCGGTCTTGGTCGTCCGCATCGATCACGGCGGCGCGCGGATTGAGATCGGACAGCGCCTGCGTCAGCGCCGACGGCGCCACGCCATCCGTCATCGCCGTCTTGGTCAGCACGAGACGGTCGGCGACGGCGACCTGCTTGACGGATTCGGGATGGGCCGCAAGCGTTGCGAGCCCGTTGACCGCATCGACGAGCGTGATGACGCCATCGAGCCGGAAGGAATGTGCGAGTACCGGATTGCCGATCACCGCCTGGATCACCGGCGCGGGGTCGGCGAGACCGGTCGTCTCGATCACCACGCGCTGCAGCGGCCTGATCTTCCCGGTCTGCATGCGGTCCATCAGGTCGGCGAGCGTATCGACCAGCTCGCCGCGGACGGTGCAGCAGAGGCAGCCGTCGGCAAGCTCGATGACGCCGTCGCCCGATTGCTCGACCAGCAGGTGATCGATCCCCACCTCGCCGAACTCGTTGATGATGACGGCGGTGTCCGTCAGCTCGGGATGCTTCAAAAGCCGGTTCAGCAGCGTCGTCTTTCCCGCGCCGAGAAAGCCGGTCAGGATCGAGACCGGCACGGTACGATCGGCTGCGGACATGGCTTGTTCCTGCTGTTAGAAGGTCGGGCGCGGGACCGGGATCGGGATGTTGCCGCCGTCGCCGATGTCCACCGTCGCCGTCTCCGTGGCGCCGGCCTTGGCCGCCCCGCCCGCGATCAGGCCGGCGAAGACATAGCGCGGCGGCCGGTTCATCTCGTGAATATAGGGGGAGAGCAGCTTCTGGCGGCCCGCCTCGTCGCGGCCCTCGCTGCGCACCTTGGCGGCGTGCTGGCTGCAGATCTCCTTGGAGATGTCCGCAACGGTGGTCGTGTCGCCATAGGGTGCGAGGCTGCCGAGGCTCGGCCCGCCGCCGCGTTCCGTCAGGCCCTTCTGCAGCATCTGCGCGGACTGGTCCGCACGCGCGCCGAGGCTCTCCTCGCCGAGGACGACCGAGACGACGCTGCGGCCGCCGCGGGTGGCCGAGGAGACCTGGTTGAAGCCGGAGGCGCAGATGAAGCCCGTCTTCATGCCGTCGGCGCCGTCGAAGCGGCCGATCAGCATGTTGTAGTTCGAATACTGCTTCTTGCCGGTGGTGAACCCTTCCAGCGCGAAATAGGAGGCGTATTGCGGAAACTCGCGCTTGAGCATCACCGCCAGCACGGCGAGGTCGCGCGCCGTCGTGTACTGCCCCTTGCCGGGCAGCCCGTGCGGATTGATGAAGTGCGACGAGCTCATGCCGATGCGGGCGGCTTCCGCGTTCATCCGCGCGACGAAGGCCTGCTCGGAGCCGCCGACGGTCTCGCCGACGGCGACCGCCACGTCGTTCGCCGACTTGACCAGCATGATCTTCAGCGCGCTGTCGAGCGTCATCGCCTGGCCCGGCTTGAAATACATCTTGCTCGGCGGCTCGGCGGCGGCGTTCTTGGTCATCACCACCGGCGTCTCGAGCGTCACCTCGCCGGCCTTGATCGCGCGGAACACCGTGTAGGCCGTCATCAGCTTGGTCAGCGAGGCGGGATACCACTTGCGGAAGGCATCCCGGTGCTCGATCACCTTCAGCGTGTTGACGTCGACGAGCATGCGCGGTCCGCTGTCGGCGAGCGCGGCATTTGCCAGAAAGGTGGCGGCGAGCACGGTCGCTGCTCCAATGCGGGCCGTCGCGCGGCGCATGAACCGTCCAGTCATCTGCAAGGGCCTGTCCTCGGAAATTCGGGAGTTGTCTCGTTTGCTCCGCCTATTTAGCCTATATGGCATGCTGATGGCAAAGCCCCACGGCGAATCGGCGTCGATTTTTCGCCCGCCCCTCGCCCAGACAGGAACAGGAACGTCGCATGCCCGTTTTGAACCGCGCCGCAGAACTCCAGGACGAGATCGCCGGCTGGCGCCGTCAGATCCACCAGCATCCCGAGACGATGTTCGCCGTGGAGAAGACCGCAGCCTTCGTCGCCGAACGGCTGAAGGAGTTCGGCGTTGACGAAATCGTGACCGGCATCGGCCGCACCGGCGTCGTCGGCGTCATCAGGGGCAGCGCGCCCGGCCGCACCATCGGGCTGCGGGCCGACATGGACGCGCTGCCGATCAACGAGGAGAGCGGCAAGCCCTGGGCCTCGACCGTCCCCGGCAAGATGCACGCCTGCGGCCACGACGGCCACACCGCCATGCTGCTGGGGGCTGCGAAGTACCTGGCCGAGACGCGCAACTTCGCAGGCCAGGTCGCCGTCATCTTCCAGCCCGCCGAGGAAGGCGGCGGCGGCGGCCGGGAGATGGTGAAGGACGGGATGATGGACCGCTTCGGCATCACCGAGGTCTACGGCATGCACAACATGCCGGGCATGCCGGTCGGCCAGTTCGGCACCCGCACCGGCGCGATCATGGCGGCGACCGACGAGTTCGACATCCACATCAAGGGCCGCGGCGGCCACGCCGCCCAGCCGCACCGCACGACGGACACGATCGTGCTCGGCTCGCAGATCGTCGGCGCCCTGCAGACGATCGCCTCGCGCAACACCGACCCGATCGCCTCGCTCGTCGTCTCGGTGACGAAGTTCAACGCCGGCTTCGCCTATAACGTCATTCCCGAGACGGCGACGCTGTCGGGGACCGTGCGGACGCTGAGCACGGCCGTGCGCGACGAGGCCGAGGCCCGCATCCGCCAGCTCTGCGCCGGCCTCGCCGCCGCCCACGGCGCCGAGATCACCGTGCGCTACCAGCGCAACTACCCCGTCGTCGTCAACCATGCCGCCGAGACCGGCCATGCGGTCGCCGTCGCAGAGGAGATCGCCGGCCGCGGCAAGGTCGATGCGGGGATCGATCCGATGATGGGCGGCGAGGACTTCGCCTACATGCTCGAAGCCCGCCCCGGCGCCTTCGTCTTCATGGGCAACGGCGACACCGCGGGCCTGCACCACCCGGCCTACGACTTCAACGACGACGCCATCCCCCACGGCGTCAGCTACTGGGTGAAGCTGGTGGAGACGAGGCTCCCGGCCTGAGGCGGAGAGCCGGGCAACGTTGAGCTGCGCGGGCCGGCCAGGTGACAGGGAACCGGTCGTCACCTCCTCGCGCTGCCGGCGTGCGCTCGCCCGGAGGGGACAGTATCGCAACGACGGCTTGCGGCCCGCCCGAAATTGCGCCCTGCCGCGTACCGAAAAGCACTTGGCTTCAAGCTCCGGCTTTTGTATGGGTTCTGGCAGTGGTCCCGTAGCTCAGCAGGATAGAGCACCAGATTCCTAATCTGGGGGTCCCGCGTTCGAATCGCGGCGGGATCACCATCAAAATCAATACGTTAGACTTATTTTCATGCGCCGCGCCATGCGCCATGTCTTTACCAATTTTACCAACAATTACAGCGCATGCCGCAGGTTGGCGGGAAATCGTTGGCGCATGAATGGCACATGACGCGTGGCGGAATACCGATCGCCAGCGCGAAAGGTTCGAGACGGAAGAGTTCTCCTAGATACGTTTTTTCTCAACATGATGCGGACGTGTGGGGCAGGGCCCGGGCCGCTGAAATCGCTATCTTTTCTTTTACCTTTGTCCCACTCTGGCGTTGATCTTGTCCTTAATTGAAGACCGCAAGGCCTAAGCCGCAACGTAGTTCGCATGCCAAGCGTGTGGGCTGCTGTTTGAAACCTGCGCTCGCTTGCATTAGGTGTTATATAAGCGCACCCTCAAAGCGTCGGTAGCAATGTCACGGGCACTACCGTTTGAGGGCTAGTTACCCTGGCCCCAATGAGAGGAGGACGACATGTCTTCCGATCCCAGCGTTACCGTCATCTCCCCTGCAGAAATGGCAATGATCCAATCAATCTTGAAGAATGCTGGCTATGACGCCAGTTTTCTGAGGGATGATGAGCGACAATTCAACGCAGCCGCACTCCTCGTGATGAAGCTGTTTCTGGCGGGGGAGACCTCTCCGTATGCTCTCTCGGCGCAATTGGAGTACATCTTCGGGAAGGCAGAGGTGAACAAGCCTCCCTACAAATCACCATTTGCACGCTATGCCATTCAAGGGTTGCCCAGCAATCTGAGAGAACTCCGTTCTGTCGTCGATAAGTCGAGTGCCCAATCCATTGCAGACGAACAGACCTGGGAGAATGAAGGCGGCGCGGTCGGTCACCCCGTGCTCCCTCTCCATGGTCGTCAGAAATTGTCCTGACCGAAAAAGGTAACCGGCCATGTCTAGCCGAACACTGATCGCAACGTTTCTGGTCCTGCTATCAGTCGCGATGGTCTGGACATTCCGCCCTGAACCCGGAGGCCACCAAGATCAGGCGACGACGAGTGAGCAAAAGTCACTGCAATAGAACAGCGGGGTACCAGACATGATAGAGAGAACGACAAACAGCGAGATTACTTTCTTGCATCCCTTTGTACTGAGCAGCTTGGTGGTGCCTTTGAAAGCCGGAACTTATCGTCTCGTCGTTGATGAAGAGCTTGTCGAAGGGGTTAGTTTTGTGGCCTACAGGCGCGTGGCGACCCACCTTGAAATCCCTGCAATTTCTATTGAAGCGGGCACCCGCCAGTTTCTGCAGGTGTCTGCGGACGAGATTGCGAGCGCACTTCGGAATGACGCCGAAACGGCTGCCCACATGCCTGACCCACACGCTAGGCCAACGCGCTCCTTGGAGTGATGGAGCGACCATCTCCCATCATATCCATTGGTAGCCAGCAATCGCTTAGCCTTCACCCATATGGTCGAGGTTACACCCAACCCGGCCTCGATTTTTTCTCAGTGCGACTGCCTTCACTCTGGCTGCATCCATTAGCGAAAGGCGCAATCCATGACTCTGATCTTTCCAAACCGCAGTCGCAGCTACGATGATGCGCGAAACGCCGTCCGCTTTCTGGGCTACGACGGCATGTTCGAGGTGCCATTCTTCATTGAGGCTGCCGCACTCATAAAGCCAAAATCTTCGGAGATCTTTGATTCTGAATATCTGGTGGCATTCGATGCGGCACGCGGAACGATTCTCGAAGTGGCGACCAAAGTGTATGCACGTGGGCGCCGGACTCTTTACGTGCAAGATTTCAGATAGCTGCCGCGCAAGCTCGATGCCGCGGGCTCGGCGCCGGCGTCAGGGCGCCCTGCGGCAGGTGATGCCGGCGGCGTTGTCGCCCTGGGTCAGGTCCTTCAGCGTGCCCTCGTCGCCCTTCGTCCACCACTCGAACTGGGCTCCGGCATAGCGCGCGCCGGAGCCGGACAGGACGCTGCTGGCGATCACGAAGTTTTCACCGAAGCTGAGGATGGCGAGCGCGACGGATTCGGCATTGATGTAATCGGCCTTGAGCTTCAGGTCGCCGTCGCAATTGTAGGAAACGGTCTGCCGGTCGACCGAGATCGTGTTCGGCACCTGCAGGACGATGTCGGTGGTGTTCTTCAACTGGGCCAGCCGCATCGCATGCCCGCCGTCCTTGTCGGCAAGATGCAAAAGGCCGTTCTCGAGCCGCCACGAGCGCACCGTGCCGAGCGCGTCGAAGAACTTCTGCTCCTGGTCCATGACGGCCGGCGCGCACATCTTGCGGGTCGCCGCCGCCGGCGCGAAGCTCACCGTGCCGTCCGCCTCGAATTTCAGGTTTCCGCGATAGGTGTTGCAGCCGCCATTGCCGCCATAGGAGCCGTCGGTGCGGATTTCCAGCGTCGTCTGCAGGTTATCGATGACACCCTTGCCGTTGAGGTCCTCCACGACCCAGGTCGCGCTCAGCCCCTGCGGCAGGGCGTCGGCGGCATGGCCGGCCGACGCGAAGCCAAGGGGCAGCAGCAAAGCTGCCAGCGCATTCAACGATAACCGCACGGGCATCCTCCAAATCTGTCTAGGGCGAATGGATCGCCAGCGGCGACGTTATGGCCGCTCCGATGAAAACGTCAAGCGCCGTGCGCGACAGCGCAATCGCCGGCACGCGCATCAACACCTTGTTGCGCGCGTCAATCGGCTGTAGAGCCTCATCAAGACAATAAAAAGATCGCGGAACAAATCATGGCACCCAGCGAGGCAAAGCGACGCCGCGTCACGATCCTTGGCTCCACCGGTTCGATCGGCACCAGCACGCTCGACGTGATCGCACAGCTCGGCGGCCGCGCGGCCTTCGAGGTCGTCGCCGTGACCGGCAGCGGCAATGTCGCGCTCCTGGCCGAGCAGGCGAAGACCTTCGGCGCCGCGATGGCGGTGACCGCCGACGAGACCCGCTACGACGACCTGAAGCAGGCCCTCGCCGGCACCGGCGTCGCCGTCGGCGCCGGGCGCAACGCGCTGATGGAGGCGGCGGCGATGCCGTCCGACTGGGCGATGGCGGCGATCGTCGGCACGGCCGGCCTGGCGCCGACGCTGGCCGCGGCCGAACGCGGCGCCGACATCGCGCTCGCCAACAAGGAATGCCTCGTCACCGCCGGCGACCTCTTCGTGCAGGCCGTGGCGGCCGGCGGCGGCCGGCTGATCCCGGTCGACAGCGAGCACAGCGCCATCTTCCAGGCGCTGGAGGACGACCAGCGCCACGCGGTGGAGCGGATCGTGCTGACGGCCTCCGGCGGGCCGTTCCGCACCTGGACGCGCGAGCAGATGGCCGGCGTCACTGCCGCCGTCGCCCGCGCCCACCCCAACTGGTCGATGGGCCTGAAGGTCTCGATCGGCAGCGCCTCGATGTTCAACAAGGCGCTGGAGATGATCGAGGCCAAGCATCTCTTCGACGTCCGCCCCGACCAGATCGAGGTCATCGTCCATCCCCAGTCGATCGTCCATTCGATGGTCGGCTACCGGGACGGCTCGGTGCTCGCCCAGCTCGGCTGCCCGGACATGCGCACGGCGATCGGCTATGCGCTGACCTATCCCGACCGCCCGGCCCTGAACGTCGAGCGGCTGGATTTCGCCAAGCTCGCCCGCTTGGACTTCGAGGCGCCGGACGAGGAGCGCTTCCCGGCGCTGCGGCTCGCCCGCACCGCCCTCGAGCGCGGCGGCATGCAGAGCGCGGTAATGAACGCGGCCGAAGAGACGGCCTTCCACGCCTTCTGCGACGGCCGCATCGGCTTCCTCCACATGGCCGACATCGCCGAAGAGGTGATGGACGACATGCAGGATTTCGGCGCCGCCCGGAGCATGGACGAGGTCTTCGCCGTGGACACGGAAGCCCGCCGCCGCGCCGAAGCGATCATCGCCCAAAAGGAAATGGCCGCGTAAGCCGCGGCCATCGCAAGGTCTCGGGTCGAAGAGACGCGGGCTCAGGCCACCGCGCGGGCCAGCGCACAGCGCGACCACAGCGAATGCAGCGCACCGACCAGATGGTCGATATCGGCATCCGAATGCAGCGGCGTCGGCGTGATCCGCAGACGCTCGGTCTTCTTCGGCACGGTCGGATAGTTGATCGGCTGGACGTAGATGCCGAAATTGTCGAGCAGCAGGTCGGAGATCCACTTGCACTTGGCCGCATCGCCGACCACCACCGGCACGATGTGGCTGGGGTTGTGCATGTGCGGAATGCCGTTGCGGTCGAGCAGCGAGCGCAGCCGGCGCACGCGCTCCTGATGGGCGAAGCGTTCCTGCTGGCTTTCCTTCAGGTGGCGGATCGAGGCGAGCGCGCCGGCGGCCAGCGTCGGCGGCAGCGCGGTGGTGAAGATGAAGCCGGACGCGAACGAACGGATGAAGTCGCAAAGCGCGGTGGAAGCGGCGATGTAGCCGCCCATGACGCCGAAGGCCTTGCCGAGCGTGCCCTCGATCACCGTCAGCCGGTGCATCAGCCCTTCGCGTTCGGCGATGCCGCCGCCGCGCGGGCCGTACATCCCGACCGCATGCACTTCGTCGAGATAGGTCATGGCGCCGTAACGGTCGGCAAGGTCGCAGATCTCCTTGATCGGCGCGATGTCGCCGTCCATCGAATAGACCGACTCGAAAGCGATGATCTTCGGCGCCCGCGGATCGGCGGCCGCGAGCTTCGCTTCCAGGTCCTTCAGGTCGTTGTGCTTCCAGATCACCCGCTCACACTTGGAGTGGCGGATGCCTTCGATCATCGAGGCGTGGTTGCCGGCATCGGAGAACATGATGATGCCGGGGATCTTCGAACAGAGCGTGCCGAGCGCGGCCCAGTTGGAGACGTAGCCGGAGGTGAACAGCAGCGCCGCCTCCTTGCCGTGCAGGTCGGCGAGCTCGCGCTCGAGAAGCACGTGGTAGTGGTTCGTACCCGAGATGTTGCGGGTGCCGCCAGCACCCGCGCCACACTGGTCGATGGCGAGCTTCATCGCCCCGGTGACGGTGGGATGCTGCCCCATGCCGAGATAGTCGTTGGAGCACCAGACGGTGACTTCCTGCGTGCCCGAATCGGTGTGGCGCGTCGCCTTCGGGAAGCCGCCGCTGTGGCGCTCCAGATCGGCGAAGACGCGATAGCGGCCTTCCTGATGCAGCCCGTCCAACTCGTTTTTGAAGAAAGCCTCAAAGTCCATCATTGTCTCCAGACCGGTTCCCCGGCATGCCCGGGCGCGATCTCGCCCGCTTCCCCTTCGACGTACACCCCGAAGGCTGCTGCCGCAATGCAAAGGCACTGCGGCAAAACCGCGCCTACCTTTGAAACATTCCAAGATAGGTTACAACGGCAGAAACCACTCTTGCTTGATGCATGTCAAGTATATGCAAGCCGAGGACGGCCGAAGCCGTCCTCGATGTGTCGTTGGCCGAGGCCGATGGCCCTCAGGCGGCCGCAACCGCCCGTCTGGCCATCACGTTGACCAGGTTCGCCCGGTACTCCGCGCTTCCGTGGATGTCCGACAGCAGCTCGGACGGATCGGTGGTCACGCCGTTGAGCGCCTGCGCCGAAAAATTGCCGGCAAGGGCCGCCTCCATCGCCGCATGGCGGAACACGCCGTTGGCGCCCGCGCCGGTCACGCCGACCCGCACGCCGCCGGGCCCCTTGGCGACGAAGACCCCGGTCATGGCATAGCGCGACGCCGGATTCGGGAACTTGGAATATCCGGCCCGCTCGGGCGGGGCGAACGTCACCGCCACCACGATCTCGTCGTCCTGGAGCGCGGTCTCGAAGAGGCCGGTGAAGAAATCGTCGGCGGCGATCTCGCGGCGGTCGGTCACGATCGTGGCTGCGAGCGCGAGCATGGCCGACGGATAGTCGGCGGCCGGATCGTTGTTGGCGATCGAGCCGCCGATCGTGCCCATGTGACGCACCTGCGGATCGCCGATCAGCGAGGCGAGATGGGCGAGCGCCGGGCAGGCGGCCTTGATCTCGGCGGATTGCGCGACCTCGGCATGGGTCGTCCCCGCGCCGATCCGCACGCGGCCGCCCGAGACCGTGATCCCCTTCATCTCGGCAATGTGCCGGAGGTCGACCAGGTCCGACGGCGCCGCCAGCCGCTGCTTCATCGTCGGGATCAGCGTCATCCCGCCCGAGACATATTTGGCCTCGTCCGACGCGCCCTTGAGACGGAGCGCATCCGCGACCGAGGACGCCCGATGGTAGTTGGTTGCATACATCTCCGTTCCCCCCTCACTGCGCCGCGTTGACGGCTGCCCATACCTTCTGGGGCGTGGCCGGCATGGTCAGGTCGTTGTTGCCGATCGCATCGGTGATCGCGTTGATCAGCGCCGGCGGCGAACCGATCGCCCCCGCCTCCCCGCAGCCCTTGATGCCGAGCGGGTTGTTGGGGCACGGCGTGTTCTGGTGCGAGACCTTGAACGACGGCAGGTCGTGGGCGCGCGGCATCGCATAGTCCATGTAGCTGGCGGTCAAGAGCTGACCGGTCTGCGGATCGTAGTGCACGCCCTCCAGCAGCGCCTGGCCGATGCCCTGGGCGATGCCGCCGTGAACCTGGCCCTCGACGATCATCGGATTGATGATGTTGCCGAAGTCGTCGGCCGCGACGAACTGGACGATGTCGGTCTTCCCCGTTTCCGGGTCGACCTCGACCTCGCAGATGTAGCAGCCGGCCGGGAAGGTGAAGTTGGACGGATCGTAGAACGCCCCCTCCTTCAGCCCCGGCTCCATGCCGGCCGGCAGGTTGTGGGCGGTGTAGGCCGCCAGCGCCACCTGGAACCACGGCACGGTCTTGTCGGTGCCGGCCACCTTCGCCTCGCCGTTCTCGATGACGATGTCGCCCTCGTCGGCCTCCATCAGGTGTGCCGCGATCTTCTTCGCCTTGGCCTCGACCTTGTCGAGCGCCTTGACGATCGCCGACATGCCGACGGCACCCGAGCGCGAGCCGTAGGTGCCCATGCCCATCTGCACCTTGTCGGTATCGCCGTGGACGATCGAGACACTGTCGATCGGCACGCCGAACCGGTCGGCGACGAGCTGGGCGAAGGTGGTCTCGTGCCCCTGGCCATGGCTGTGCGAGCCGGTCAGCACCTCGATGGTGCCGGCCGCGTTCACCCGCACTTCCGCCGATTCCCACAGCCCGACGCCGGCGCCGAGCGAACCGACCGCCGCAGACGGCGCGATGCCGCAGGCCTCGATATAGCAGCTCATGCCGATGCCGCGCTTCTTGCCGCGCGCTTCCGCCTCCGCCTTGCGCGCGCCGAATCCGGCCCAGTCGGCCTCCCGCATCGCCGCCTCCAGCGACGCCTCGTAGTCCCCGGCGTCGTAGTTCATGATCACCGGTGTCTGGTGGGGGAAGGAGCGGATGAAGTTCTTGCGCCGCAGTTCCGCCGGCGAGATGCCGAGCTCGCGGGCCGCCGTTTCCATCGTCCGCTCCAGCAGGAACGTCGCCTCCGGCCGTCCGGCGCCGCGATAGGCGTCCACCGGCGCGGTGTTCGTGTAGACCGCCCGGACATTGGCATGGATGGCCGGAATGTCGTACTGCCCGGAGAGCAGCGTCGCGTAGAGGTAGGTCGGCACGGCCGAGGAGAACAGCGACATGTAGGCGCCGAAGTTGGCGATGGTGTCGACCTTCAGCGCCGTGATGCGGTTGTCGGCGTCGAAGGCCATCTTCACGGTCGAGTGGTGGTCGCGGCCGTGCGCGTCCGTCAGGAACGCCTCGGTGCGGTCGGACGTCCACTTCACCGGCACGCCGGTGCGCTTCGAAGCCCACAGGCAGACGATCTCCTCCGGGTAGATGAAGATCTTCGAGCCGAAGCCGCCACCGACATCCGGCGCGATCACCCTGAGCTTGTTCTCCGGCGCGACATTGTAGAAGGCGCTCATCACCAGCCGTGCGACGTGCGGGTTCTGGCTCGTCGTGTAGCAGGTGTAATGGTCATCGGCAGCGTCGTAGACACCGAGCGCCGCGCGCGGCTCCATCGCATTCGGCGCCAGGCGGTTGTTGACGATCGTCATCTCGGTGACGTGGGCGGCGGCGGCGATCGCCGCGTCGGTCTCGGCCTCACCGGTTCCCAGCGCCCAGTCGTAGATGAGATTGCCGGCGGCCTCGGGATGAAGCTGCGGCCGACCGGGCTCCAGCGCCATCACCGCATCGGTCACGGCCGGAAGCTCCTCGTAGTCGACCACGACGGCCTCGGCGGCGTCGCGTGCCTCGCCGACGCTGTCGGCGACCACGACCGCCACGGCATCGCCGACATAGCGCACGGTATCGTGCGCGATCGGCCGCCAGGCGCCCATCTTCATCGGGCTGCCGTCCTTGGAATGGATCATCCAGCCGCAGATCAGGTTGCCGATCCCGTCGTCGAGCATCTGCTTGCCGTTGAGCACGCCGATCACGCCCGGCATCCCTTCCGCAGCCGAACTGTCGATGCCCCTGATCCGCGCGTGCGCATGCGGGGAGCGGACGAATGCCGCATACTTCATGCCCGGGACGACCATGTCGTCCGTATACCGGCCCTTGCCGGTCAGAAACCGCTTGTCTTCCTTGCGCGCCACGCGTGCGCCGATGCCTTCAACGCCCATCAGTCATCTCCTCCCGAGAGAACAGCGAATAGCGAATGGCGAATAGAATCGAGCAGGCGGCAGATCGCACCAGGAAGCGCATTTCCAACGCCGCGCTACTCGCTATTGCCCATCCGCCGCATATCATTCCGCAGCCTGCCGCCCCGCGCTCATTTCAGCAGCGGCGGCGAGGATGGCCTTGACGATGTTGTGGTAGCCCGTGCAGCGACAGATGTTGCCTTCGAGGTTTTCCCGCACCGTCGCTTCGTCGAGATTGCCGCCATGGCGATTGATCATGTCGACCGCGGCCATCACCATGCCGGGCGTGCAGAAGCCGCATTGCAGGCCGTGGTTGGCCTTGAAGGCCGCCTGCACCGGATGCAGTTCGCCGTCCTTGGCAAGGCCCTCGATCGTGGTGATGGAAGATCCGGCGGCCTGGACCGCCAGGGTGGAACAGCTCTTGATCGCCTTGCCGTCCATGTGCACGACACAGGCGCCGCATTGGGACGTGTCGCAGCCGACATGCGCGCCCGTCAGGCCCAGCCTGTCGCGAATGAAATGGACGAGCAGGGTGCGGTCCTCGACGTCACCGCTCACCTGACGGCCGTTGACCGTCATCGAAACTTTCGTCATGCGCTTCCTCCCTCGTGACTTGGCACGCGTGAGGCACTCCGGATCCGAAAGCGGCTTTTGAGGCGATTTCGAGTACCCGAAACACCTGCAGACTTCCTCCCGCTGCGCGCCGGACCTTCGAACGGCGGCGGCATGCGACGACCCTCGGCGTCGCATGCCCTGCAGCGGAAGCATCATTCGACGTTTTCAATTTGCAATCAACCGCTTCTTTCCCCCGGCGCGAAAAATGTGTCGCAAAATTGAATCACGACGAAAAATCGACCGGCTTTATTCGCGATCCAAAAAAATACTTTAAACCCATAGACTTCCCCATTTTCCGCCTTATTGTTCGCAATTGTGACATTGCTTATGCGAAAAGCCGGCGCGGCCGGTTTCGAAAGACGTCCGACAGCGGCGGCATGCCCGTCCTGCTAGAACCTGGAGAGATTTTGATGAAGAAAGCCATTGCGCTCGTGCTGGTCGGCCTGTCGGTCGCCAGTTGCACGCAGACCGAGAAAGGCGCCGGCATCGGCGCGGCGACCGGCGCCATCATCGGCGGCGCGGTCACCGGCAACGTTCGTGGTGCCGCCGTCGGCGCAGCCATCGGCGGTGTCAGCGGCGCCCTGATCGGCCACGTCGCAGACCAGCCCGGCCAGTGCTACTACCGCGATCGCTACGGCCGCCGCTACATCGACGATTGCTGATCCGAACCGGAACACGGCACCGCATCTTCACGAAAACCCCGGCCCCGTCCGGGGTTTTTTGCATCGATGCAACGGTCGCGACGGAAATCCGCAAGACGCTTCAAATTTTCCCGGTCCCGGTCTAGAACGGTCGTTAATCTTAGGGAAATGCTAACAGGCTAGAGTCAATTCGAGCCTGGGCGGCCTGTCAGACCGTGTTTCGGACTGCAGGTGCCGCACAATCCGGGGGACGACCGTCGTCGGACGGACCGAACCCGGAAAGGGAGAGGCAGCAACAGCGGATGCGGCAGCGTATCGACCGGCCGAGATTGGGTATTGCGTTCTTGCGGGCTGGAACAAGTCTTGCGCTCGCCTCGACGCTTGCCATTCTGCCGCTCGCAGCCGAGCCCGCCTTCGCCTTCAAGATCTTCGGCATGCGCTTCTTCGAAAGCGACGAGGAAGAGCCGGAGGTCATCGACCCGGTCAACTATGCCCTCACCTTCGATGCCGGCACCGACGACGACGAACTGAAGGGCGTGATCGAGGCGGCGGCGCTGCTCAAGCAGGACGAGGGCGAGCCCGTTTCCGGCGACCTCGGCCTGGTGATCAAGGCGCGCGACGACCGCGACCGCATCCTCGCCGCACTCTACGAGAAGGCCCGCTACGGCGGCGTGGTGGAGATCCGCATCAACGGGATCCCGATCGATTCGCTCCCGCCGGACCCCAGCTTTCCCTCCGGCGCGGTTCCGGTCAGCGTGACCGTCCAGCCCGGCCCCGCCTTCACCTTCGACACGGTGACGCTGAAGGGCGACGCCGCCGGCCGCACGCCGGCCGACTATGGCCTGGTCCGCGGCGCCCGTGCCGATTCGACGATCATCATCGCCGCCGGCGAGCGGGTGGTGGCGGACCTGAAGGCCGAGAGCCGCCCGCTGGCGAAGCTGACCGATCGCCAGGCGATCGCCGATCACAAGACGAACACGGTGGACGTGATCATCGCCGCCGAAGGCGGACCGGTCGCCGACATCGGCACGGTCGGCGTCACCGGGACGAAGGACGTCGATGCCGGCTTCGTCAAATACTATTCGCGCATCAATGCCGGCCAGCCCTATTCACCGGAGCGGCTGACCAAGGCGGCCGACCGGCTGCGGCAGCTCGGCGTCTTCTCCAGCGTGACGATCAAGGAAGCCGAGAAGCTCGCCCCCGACGGTTCGCTGCCGATGACGATCGAGGTCTCCGAGGGCAAGATGCGCTATTTCGGCGCCGGCGCCCAGTTCTCGACCCTCGACGGCTTCGGGCTCCAGGGATACTGGGGCCATCGCAACCTGTTCGGCCGGGCGGAATCGCTGCGGATCGAGGGTTCCATCAACGGCATCGGCGAAGGCAACGGCGTCGACGACATCGGCTATTCGCTCGGCCTGCTCTTCGCCAAGCCCGGCGCCTTCGGCCCCGCCTCGACCTTTACCGCCAGCATCAAGGCGGCGATCGACGACACCGACGCCTACTATGCGACCACCGGGACGGTCGCCGTCGGAGCGACGTTCGAGCTGAGCGACCACGACACGGTATCGGGCGGCGCCGAGGTTGCCGCCATGCAGGTGGACGACCCCTTCGGCGACAACTTCTACCTGACGACCGCCATCCCGCTCGAATATGTCCGCGACACGCGCGACAACAAGCTCAACCCGACGACCGGCTACCGGGCGATGATCAATGCCAAGCCGACCTATGAATTCGAGCGCAGCACCTTCTTTTCGAGCTTCGAGACGTCCGGTTCGATCTATCGCGCGCTCGGCGCGGAGGAACGCGTGGTCCTGGCCGGCCGGCTCGGCGCGGGCACCATCGTCGGCGCGCCGACGCTGTCCGACATCCCGGCCCCGCGCCGCTTCTATCTCGGCGGCGGCGGCACGGTGCGCGGCTACGGGTACCAGGACATCTCGCCGCGCAACGACGACAACGAACTGCTCGGCGGCCGCTCCTATGTCGTCGCCTCGGCCGAGGTGCGCGTCAACGTGACGGAGACGATCGGTATCGTCCCGTTCATCGACGTCGGTACGGTCTCGCGCGACGAACTGCCGGATTTCAGCGACATCCGCGCCGGCGCGGGCGTCGGGCTGCGCTACGGCACGCCGTTCGGGCCGATCCGCCTGGACGTCGCCGTGCCGCTG
The DNA here is from genome assembly GCF_029210525.1 of Mycoplana sp. MJR14. NCBI lineage: Bacteria > Pseudomonadati > Pseudomonadota > Alphaproteobacteria > Hyphomicrobiales > Rhizobiaceae > Mycoplana > Mycoplana sp. MJR14. The sequence continues at coordinate 470,229 of NZ_JARGEO010000004.1, read as the reverse complement.
AACCCCTACGAGGGCGGCGATTCGTTCGGCATCTATGCCGGCATCGGCCAGGCCTTCTGAACAGGAGGGCTCCGGCGCGCCTGGAGGCGCGACGGATTCCCCTCGCTTTCGTTTTGCTCTAGGACTGACATCATGAGCCGGTTCGTCAACATCCTGCTGCAGGGGCTTCGCTATCTGGGCTACGTCGTCGCCCTGCTCCTCGTCGTCCTTCTCGCAGCGATCGGCTTCGTCGGCTTCACCGATCCCGGCGCCCGGCTCGTCGCCGCCTTCATCGAGGACGCGACCGCGCAATCGGACACGCGCGTCTCGATCTCCGAGCCCTCCGGCCTGCTCACCGGCAGCCTGCGCGCCGGCAAAGTCACGCTCAGCGACCGCGAGGGCGTCTATGCGGAAATCCGCAACCTCGCCGTCGACTGGTCGCCACTCGATCTCTTCGCCCTGCAGTTCAACGCCGAACGCGTCGCGGCCGAAGCGGTCACCGTCCAGCGCCGCCCGGTTCCGGCCACGCGGGAGGAGCCCGCTCCCGGCGGCTCCTTCTCGTTGCCGGTGACGGTCTGGGTGGAAAAGCTCGACATCCCGGACATCCTCCTGGCAGAGGCCGTCGCCGGGCAGGAACAGCGGCTGCGCCTTTCCGGCAGCGGCGGCTTCGACCGGCAGGGCGTGGCGCTGAACCTGGCGCTGACCGAGAAGGACCGCGTCGGCGCCTCCGCGGTGGCCGATCTCGTCTTCAACCCGAATGCCAACGAGCTGCGGCTGAAGGCCGACATTGCCGAGCCGGCGGGCGGCATGCTGGCCCGCGCGCTCGCCATCCCCGGCGAGCCGGCCGTGGCGCTGAACCTCACCGGCGAAGGGCCGCTGTCGGCCTGGGCCGGCCGGCTGACCGCAGCCCTCGACGGCCATCGGGTTCTCGAACTGGATGCCCGCCACGATCTGTCGACCGCCGGCCTGCACACGATCGCCCTGAAGGGCGGCGGCACGTTCGAAAACCTGCTGCCGCCGCATCTGCGGCCGCTCTTTGCCGGCACCACGGCGATCGACGTGGCCGCGGCGACCGACGGCTCCAGCCTGCTCAGGATCGAGCGCGGGCAGGTCGCGACCGGCGCGATGACGATGACCGCCTCCGGCGCCTTGCAGACGACCGGCGAGAACGACCTGTCGATCCTGCTCGAAGCGACCGGCGGCAGCACCCCGATCCCGGTCCGGTGGCCGCTGGCATCGGGCGAACTCGCCCTCGACCTGCACGGCCTGCAACTCGTCGCGTCCGGCCCGGCCGAAGGGACCCGGCTCAACATCAACGTCAACGCCGCCGGGATCGGCCTGCCGCAGGGGCGGATCGAAAACGTTCTCCTGACGGCGAGCAGCGCCGATTTCAACGTCCAGACGCGCACCGGGCACGCGAGCGTCACGCTGACGGCCGAACGCTCGGAGATGACCGATCCCAGCATCGACCGTCTCGTCGGCACGCCGATGAAGGTGACGGCGGCGCTCGCGATCGCGCCCGATCAATTGACCTTCGAGCCCGCCACCATCGAAAGCACCAGCATCGGCGGCGAGATCACCGGCAGCTATCAGCTGGCGGCCGGCACCGGGACGGCCGCATTCCGCCTGTTCGCGCTCCCCGCGGTGCTGCCCGAGGCGATGGCCGCCAAGGTCGAAGGCACGATCGCGCTCGACGGCCAGGCCTCGGTCGGTCCCGGCGGCGCCGTCTCGCTGTCGCAGCTCCAGCTGCGCTCGAACATCGCCGAGGCATCGGGCAGTGTCGATCTGTCCGCCGGCGAACTGCAGGCCAGCCTCGAAGGCCGCCTCACGGATGCCGGCGCCTTCCTCGCCGGCGGCAGCGGCGCGATCGCCTTCGAGGCGACCGCCAGCGGCCCGCTCGATGCGGCCAATATCCAGGCGAAGGTGACCTCGCCGCAGCTCGCTCTGTCGGGCCGCACGCTCGACGATGTCGCGATCGACCTCACCGGCCGCGCCTCCGCCACGGCGCCTGCCGGCGAGGTCACGCTCGCCGCCACGATGAACGGCCAGCCGATCGCGCTGCGCTCCAGCGTCACCTCCGCGGCCGGCACCATATCGGTGCCGACGATCGAGGCGACGGTCGGCAACAACCGGCTGCAGGGCGCGCTCACGCTCGGCGAGAACTTCATGCCGGACGGCACGCTCCGCTTCGCGTTCCCCGAGCTTGCCACGCTCGCAACGCTTGCCGGCGAGAATGCCACCGGCGACCTCGCCGGCACGCTGACCTTTACCAACACAGGCGGCAAGGGCTCGCTGGTCGTGGCCGCCGAGGGCAGCGAGATCCGCCGCGACACCGCGGCGATCCTCGGCCCCGTGCTCGAGGCGACGATCGAGGACCTTTCGGCCATCGCGGTGACCGGCAGGCTGCGCGCCAACGTCGCCCGCGTCGGCGAGAACGATCTCGAGACCCCGGTCGTCAATTTCAACCATTCCGGCAGCCTCACCGGCTTCGACGTCTCCGGCCGCTACGAGAATGCGCCGCTGGTCATCGAAGGCGACGTCGCCCGGCACGACGCGACGACCGTGGTCGCGCTCAGGGCGCTGGATGCGGTGGTCGCAGGCTTTCCGCTGCGGCTCGAGGAAGCGACCTCGATCTCCATCCTCGACGGCAACATCACCTTCGACAACCTCGCCATCGGCGCCGGCGAGGGTGTGATCACGATTTCCGGCTCGGCCAATCCTGCCGGCAAGAGCAGCCTCGCCCTGAACCTCGCCACGAAGAACGGCCCGGCCGAGTACCGCATTCCGCTGCAGGATGGCGGCACCGCCACCGCCCGCATCCAGGCGGCGCAGCTGACGCTCTCGGGGGAACTGAGCGCTGCGGCCCTGTCGCTCGCAGCAACCGTCGCCTCGGCCGAGACGCCGCAGGGCTCGGTGTCGAACGCCGACATCAAGGTCGGCAGCGAGGCGTTCGACATCATCGGACGGCGCGGCAACCTGAAGGCGGCAATTTCGGCTGCCGCCATCGACCTGCGCAACGCCGACGTCAACCGCCTGCTGCAGGCGCCCGTGAACGTGGCCGCCGACCTTGCCGTGACGCCGGAGCGCATCAGCGTCAGCGACGTCACGCTCGCAGGCACCGGCCTCGATGCGCGCGCCGACGGCCATTTCGTCACGGCGGATGCCTCCGCCGCCGTCAAGGTCGAGGCCACGGTGGCGCCGGCCACGCTTCCGGCCGCCGCGGCCGGCCGCTTCGACGCGCCGGTCCGCCTGAGCGCCGATGTCGTCCGCGGCGCCGACGGCGGCATCACCGTCCAGGCCTTCGACGTCGCATCGACGACGATCAACGCGCAAGGAACGGCCCGGCTCTCCGGCGACAACCTCGAGGCCAGCCTGTCCGGCACGCTGCCGGAGCTCGGCAAGCTTTTGGCCGACGCCCGCGGCCGGGCGACGTTCACCGCATCCGCCACCGGCCCCCTCGCAGCGCTCGGCATCAAGGCCGAGCTGCAGTCCAGCGGCGCCGAACTCGCCGGCCGCACATTGAGCGACCTCGTCGTCACCGTCGACGGCACGGCCGACCGCACTTCGCCCTCCGGCAATCTGACGGCGACGGGGGCGATCGGCGGGCAGGCGATCAACGTCAAGACCAGCGTCGCCTCGCAGGATGGCCGCATTTCGATCCCCGCGATCGACGCCCGCATCGGCGAGAACGTCCTGACCGGCGCATTGACGCTCGACGACGGTTTCCTGCCCGACGGCAACGTCGAATTCGACCTTCCCGATATCGGCCTGCTTGCGGCGATGGCCGGGCAGCAGGCGAAGGGCGACCTCAAGGGCTCGGCCAGCATCAACACCGAAAACGGCAAGACCGCGATCCGCCTTCAGGCCACTGGCTCCGGCATCACCCGCGATCAGCTGCGGATCGTCCGGCCGAACATCGACCTGAAGACGGCCGACCTGCGCTCGCTTGCGATCACCGGCAGCGTCCGGGCCGAGGCCTTCGCCTCCGGCACCAACCGGCTCGATGCGCTGGCGCTCAACTTCGACCAGCAGGGTCCGCGCACCCTGTTCGATCTCGCCGGCCGCTTCGACGGAGCGCCGCTGACGGTGAAGGGCTCGGTGGAGCAGCAGCAGGCCGGCATGGCGATCGCGCTCGACACCTTCCAGGGCACGCCGCGCGGCGTGGCGATCCGCCTTGCCCGTCCCGCACGGCTGACGCTGCAGGGCGGCACCGTCGCCATGAACGACTTCACCATCCAGACCGGCAGCGGCAACATCGCCGTCAGCGGCACCGCCGGCGACAACCTCGGTCTCGCGATCCGCGTGAACGCGGTGCCGGCGAGCCTCGCCAACGTCTTCTCCGCCGGCCTCGGCGCGGAGGGGGCGATCGGCGGCACGGTGAACGTCCGCGGCACGGCGGCAGCGCCGCAGGTCGCCTACAACCTGACCTGGAACAATGCGGCCACCAGCCACACCCGCGCAGCCGGCGTCGGCGCGCTGACGATCGCGGCCGACGGCCAGTTCGCCAACAACGTGGTGCAGGTGCAGACGCGCCTTTCCGGCCCGAGCGGGCTGGCCTTCCGCGGCGGCGGCACCGCCGGCGTCACCGGCAACATGCAGCTCGACCTGAGCTTCAACGGCACCGTTCCCTTCGCCCTCGTGCAGAGCCAGCTCGCCCAGCAGGGCTTCACGCTGACCGGCAACGCCACTATCGACCTGAAGGTGAGAGGTGCGGCGAGAAGCCCCGCCATCACCGGCACCATCGCCACCTCCGGCGGCCGCCTCGTCGACGTCCGCCGCAACGTCTCCGTCGAGAACCTGACCGCACGCATCGCCCTCGACGGGCGCCAGGCGGTCATCCAGCAATTCAGCGGCAACGTGGCGACGGGCGGCCGCATCACCGCGACGGGGTCGATCGGGACCGTGCCGGGATCGAACTTCCCCGCCGATATCGCCATCCGCCTCGAAGACGTCACCTATGTCGACGGCCGGCTGGTCACGGCCAACATCGACGGCAACGTCACGATCAGGGGGCCGCTCCTGGCGGGACCGGTCATCGGCGGCCGGATCGACATCAACAGCGCCAACATCACCATCCCGCAGAAGCTGCCGGCCTCGCTGGCCGAAATCGACATCGAACACCGCAACGCCCCGCCGGACGTCAAGGCGATGGCTGCGGCGCTGCGCGCCGACCAGGGCGCCGGCGGCGACGGGGCCGATGCGCGCGGCATCGGGCTCGACCTTGCGATCCATGCGCCGAACCGCATCTTCGTGCGCGGCCGCGGCATCAACGCCGAACTCGGCGGCAGCCTGACGCTGCGCGGCACCTCGCTCGCGCCGGCGGTCTCCGGCGGCTTCGACCTCCGCCGCGGCCGCATCGAGATCCTCGCCAAGCGGCTCGACTTCACCAGCGGCCATATCGGCTTCACCGGCGGGCTCATCCCGACCATCAATTTCGTCGCCACCTCGAGCGCGAATGCGACGACGATCAACATCAACATCGTCGGCCCCGCCAACAATCCGGCGGTGACCTTCACCTCCTCGCCGGCCCTGCCGCAGGACGAGATCCTGGCGCGCCTGATCTTCGGCCGCTCCATGAACAACCTGTCGGCCTTCCAGATCGCCCAGCTGGCGGCAGCGGCGGCCGATCTTGCCGGCGGCGGCGGCGGATCGCTGCTCAACAGCCTGCGCAGCAAGCTCGGCATCGACGACCTCGACATCACCACCGATGCGCAGGGGCGCGCCCAGGTATCGGCCGGCAAGTACCTCAACGAGCGGACCTATCTGGAACTGAAGCAGGATCCGGAGAGCGGCGGCGGCAAGGCGGCGATCAATCTCGACATCGGCCGCGGCGTGCGGCTGCGCGGCGAGGCCGGCAGCAACGGCGCCGGTGCTGCCGGCATCTTCTACGAGAAGGAATACTGAGCCGCCCGGCGCGGCTGCGGGCTCTAGCTCAGCGCGCTCTTCGTCGTTTTCAGGAGAATGTTCGTCTCCGTCGAATTGATCCCGTCGATCAGGCGGATCTTGTGCAGGGTCTCGTCGAAGGTGCCGAGATCCCGGTCCTCCAGCTCGGCGATGAGATCCCATCGGCCATTGGTGGAATGGAGGGCGCGGACCTGCGGCAGCCCGCGCAACTGCGCCGCCACCCGGTCGGCCATCTTCCCCAGCACCTCGATCAGGACGATGGCGCGCACGCCGCTGCCGCTGAGTTCGGTGCCGGTGCGGATGGTGAAGGCCGCGATCGTCCCGGATTTCACCAGCCGGTCGATGCGGGCCGACACCGTCGCGCGCGAAGCGCCCGTCAGGGCCGCGAGCGAGGACACCGGCGTGCGGGCGTTGTGGCGAAGCGCGCTGATGAGGCTGTGGTCGAGATCGTCGAGCGTTATCATCTTGCGCATTCCGCCTTATCATAATGCTGATTTAAGCTATCTATCTGTCAGTTTTTCATCTTTTTGCCAACACGCTGAGAGACAATAATCGCGCAAAATCCGGCGCGACCGGAATGCAAGCAAACACGCTCTGCGGGGAAGACTGATGGCCATTGCAAAGAAACCCATCGCGCTGATCGGCGCACCGATCGAGGAAGGCTCGGGGCGCCGCGGCGCCGCCATGGGGCCGGCGGCCCTGCGGATCGCGGGCATCGACACGACGCTGTCCGAACTCGGCTACACGGTGATCGACGAGGGTGACCTGCGGCCGCTGCCGGCGCGCGACCTCGCCAACCATCCGCGCGCCAACAATCTCCAGACGGTCGGCGCCTTCGCCCGCGCGCTCGAGGCCTCGGTCCACGAGGCGGCCCGCGCCGGCCGGGTGCCGCTCATCCTCGGCGGCGATCATGCGCTGTCGATGGGCAGCGTCTCCGGCATGGCCCGGTATGCCGCCGAGATCGGCAAGCCGCTGTTCGTCCTGTGGCTGGACGCGCACGCCGACTTCAACTCGCCCGAGACCTCGCCCTCCGGCAACATGCACGGCATGCCGGTCGCCTTCTTCTGCGGCGAGGCCGAATTCGCGCCGATCCTGCCCGCCGACCGGCCGCTGGTCGATCCGAAGAACGTCTTCCAGGTCGGCATCCGCTCGGTCGACGAGCGCGAGCGCGTGGAGATCGCCGAGCACGGCGTCAACGTCTACGACATGCGCGCCGTCGACGAGACCGGCATGGCGCGCATCATGCACGAGATCATCGATACGGTGCGTCACGCCGACGGCCTGCTGCATGTGAGTTTCGACGTGGACTTCCTCGACCCCGAAATCGCCCCGGGCGTCGGCACCACGGTTCCCGGCGGCGGTACGTTCCGCGAGGCGCACCTGATCATGGAGATGCTCTGCGACAGCGGCCTCGTCGCCTCGCTCGACCTCGTCGAGCTCAATCCGTTCCTCGACGATCGCGGCAAGAGCGCCCGCATCCTGGTCGAACTGACCGCGAGCCTGTTCGGCCGCCGCATTCTCGACCGCCCGACCCGCAGCGCCTGATCATCCGGAGAAGACCATGACTTCGACCACCGAACGCCTGATCGAGATGGAACACCGCCTCGGCGCCCACAACTACAAGCCGCTCGACGTCGTGCTCTCCCGCGGCGAAGGCGTGCATGTCTGGGACGTGGACGGCAACCGCTACCTCGATTGCCTCTCGGCCTACTCCGCCGTCAACCAGGGCCATTGCCATCCGAAGATCCTTGCGGCCATGGTGGAGCAGGCGCAGAAGCTGACGCTCACCTCGCGCGCCTTCCGCAACGACCAGCTGGCGCATTTCTACGAAGAGATCGCCGCCCTGACCGGCTCGCACAAGGTGCTGCCGATGAACTCCGGCGCCGAGGCGGTGGAGACGGCGATCAAGGCCGTGCGCAAATGGGGCTACGAGGTCAAGGGCGTCGAGCGCGACAAGGCCGAGATCATCGTCTGCAACGACAACTTCCACGGCCGCACCATGGGCATCGTCGGCTTCTCGACCGATCCCGACGCCCGCGAGGGTTTCGGGCCGTTCGCGCCGGGCTTCAGGCACGTTCCCTTCGGCGACATCGACGCCTTCCGTGCGGCGATCAACAAGAACACGGTGGCCTTCCTCGTCGAGCCGATCCAGGGCGAGGCCGGCGTCCTCATTCCGCCGGCCGGCTATTTTGCGAGCGTCCGCGAGCTGTGCACGAGCCACGGCATCACGCTGATCCTCGACGAGATCCAGACCGGTCTCGGCCGCACCGGCAGGCTGCTGGCGGAAGAGCACGAGGGCATCGAGGCGGACGTCACGCTCGTCGGCAAGGCGCTGTCGGGCGGCTTCTACCCGGTTTCCGCCGTCCTCTCCAACAGCGAGGTCCTCGGCGTCCTGAAGCCGGGCCAGCACGGTTCGACCTTCGGCGGCAATCCGCTCGCCTGCGCGATCGCCCGCGCCGCGCTGCGCGTGCTGACCGAAGAGGACATGATCGCCAACTCCGCGCGCATGGGCGAGCGGTTCCAGAAGGGGCTCGGCGAGATCCGCTCCAACATCGTCAAGGAGGTGCGCGGCCGCGGCCTGATGCTGGCGGTGGAGCTGGATCCGGCAGCCGGCGGCGCGCGCAAGTATTGCGAGGCGCTGAAGGAGCGCGGCATCCTGGCCAAGGACACCCACGGCCACACGATCCGCATCGCCCCGCCGCTGGTGATCACCGCCGACCAGGTCGACTGGGCGCTCGAGCATTTCGAGGCGGTGCTGCGCGACTAGCCGCGCCGCCGGCCCTCCGGCCGATCCTTGTCGTCGGTCGCCGCGGCGGGTTGAGCAATCCTTAACCTCGTCCCGGCTATCCTCGCCTGCAGGAATTTGGACTGCCAAGGAACTGGGGCGACAACCGATGACGACTTTCAAGACGGCCGGCTTTGACGGCGAAACACTGGAGATCATTGCCTTCCGGCTGCACGATCAGGAATTCTGCGTGAAGACGACGACGATCCGCGAGATCCGCGGCTGGGCGCCGTCGACGCCGATCCCGCATTCGCCGCCCGAAGTGATAGGCGTGATGAACCTGCGCGGCACCGTGATCCCGATCATCGACCTCGCCCACAAGCTCGGCATGCGCAGCACGGAAGCCAACGAGCGCAGCGCGATCGTCGTCGCCGAGGTCCACAGCATGGTCGTCGGCCTGGTCGTCGACCGCGTCTCCGACATCCTGACGATCCGCGGCGACCAGATCCAGCCGGTGCCGGAAGTCACGACCTCCTTCGACAAGGTCTATGCGGAAGGCATCATCGCCCACGAGAACGGCATGATCTGCTTCCTCAACCTGTCGCGCATGTTCAAGGAACGCGAGATCGAGGACATAGCGGCCTGATCGCCGCGCCCAGCTGCAGCGTCTGTTCATTCGGCCGGTCGACAGACCGGCCGTTTTCGTTTGAATGACGTTGCACCGGTTGGAGATGCGAGCCTCTCAGGCCCGGGCGCGCGCAGTGACGCGGCGCACATGCGCCTGCCAGGCCGAGGCGCTCTCGGCCGCCACCGTCTCGACGAAGCCGTCGAGCACCGGGTTGAAGATCTCGGGCCTCTCCCAGAACGGCGCATGGCCGGCACCGATGACGACGGTCGGCTCGTCGCCGTACTGCGCCGCAACGTGGATGCCCGCGAGATAGCCGAGACGCACGAACGGGTCGTCCGCCCCGTTCACGAGCGCGATGGGGACCGTCGCCGTCTCGACCGTTCGCCGCTGGTCGGCGCCGTCGCCGCGCGCCAGACTCTGGGCGAAATGCGTCCGCACCTGACCATCCGTGCGCAGCACGAGGTCCTGGAAGGGTGCGGGCTCCTGCGCGCCGAAGCAGAGCGAGGAGAAGCGCGCCGCATCGCGGGCGCTGAAGGTGTGCTTCGTCGTCAGCAGCAGGTCGAACGACGGGTGGAACGCGCGCAGCATGCCGATGATGCCGCGGGAGATCGGCGGCGCGCCCGTCAGCATGAGGCCGCGGATGCGCGTGCTGCGGCTCATCCACTCGATCGCCGCGTGCCCCCCGAGCGACCAGCCGAAAACGGCAAGCCGCTTCAGGTCGAGCCGCTCGGCGAACTCTTCCAGGCAATCGGCAAAACCCGGCGCAGTGTAGCTGACGTTCGGCACCGGCGCATCGTCCGACTCGCCGTGCCCCGGCAGGTCGAGAGCGATCAGGCGCCAGCGCTTCGCCAGCCCGCTGTCGAACTGGCGCGCGAAGACGCGCCGCGAAAAGCTGGAGCCATGGATCAACAGGACGGGGAAGCCCGAGCCGCCCGTATCGCTGTAGCGTACGGCGCCGTGACGCGTCACGATCGTCTGACTGTCGAACATCGTCTTCCACTTCCGCAGGGGATTGATCCGCATGTTCGCAGCAATCGCCGCCGGCAGGATACGCCCAGATGGTTTACGAAATCTGAAGAGCCGCAGAGGGCGCGGTTCGCAATCACAAGGTGCGGAAACGTTCAAAGTCGCATTGCGACATTTCGCAGCTCTCGGTATGGTTTGGCTCCGTACCAGAGCACCGTGTCAGGGGAGCCGGCAGGCGTGCTCGGGATGAGTTGGTCTTGCGTCCGTTCCGATACCGCGTGGCAGTCTCGGACGACCTACATTGAGGGGGAGCCGGTGCGGAGCCGGCAGGGGAATGGAAACAGCACTGGATATTGCCGTCACCTGTATGAGCGTCGCTGTCGTCGGTTTCTACAGCTGGTCACTACGGGCACACTTCTCCTCGCCGCAGGTACCCTCCGGCTTCAAGGTCATTTCCGCCGTCGTGACCCTGACGACGCTTTATTTCCTCTACCTGGTCTGGAGCGTCACCCAGCCGCTCTCGGCGCAGATCGTCGGCCTCGGCCTGGAAATCGCGGCGGCCGTCATGTTCTGGTGGGCGATCGCGGCCTCACGCAAGGCGCGGCTTCGCTTCGCCTTCGACCCCGACAATCCCGACAGCCTCGTGACCACGGGCCCCTATCGCTATGTGCGCCACCCGTTCTACACGTCCTACATCATCTTCTGGGCCGGCTGGGGCATCGCCACCTGGACCATCTGGTCGGTGCTGCCGGTGATCGCCTTCGTGGTGATCTACGTGATCGCGGCAAAGGGGGAGGAGAAGAAGTTCGCCTCCACGCCGCTGGCGGCGGAGTATGACGCCTACCGCCGCCGCACCGGCTTTCTCATTCCGAAACTGCTGGCCGCCTGAGCGGACGCAGCCTGGTCCTACGCGTCCGGCGACTGCCGAGCGGACCCTTCCGCCGGCGGACGCCTGACCAGCGCGGCAGCCTCCAGCACCAGCGGGTCCAGTCCCGCGCCGCCGTGATTGTCGACGATGTCGAAGAACTGCCGGCGCATGCGCGGCTCCCAGAACTTGTTGATGTGGGTGGCAACCCCCATCGGCCCGTCCTCCCCCGGCTGCGAATGGAAGAAGGTGGCGATCTGGTTGGCCATCCGGACCAACTTGGCATCGTTCGACATCGGCGTGTTTCCCTACCCGTTTCCGGCGCGGCGCACGGCATCGTCCGAAGCCGGCACGACTCGCTCTGACCCTGTGAAAATCTCGAATTCGTCGCCCCGCACGAGTGCGATCAGCGTCATCCCGGCCTCCTCGGCGGTGCGGATCGCAAGCGCGGTCGGCGCGGAAATGGCGATGATGAACGGGCTGCCGATCACGGCCGTCTTCTGCACCATCTCGACCGATACCCGGCTCGTGACGACGACGGCGCCCTCCTCCCCGCGATAGCCGGCTCTCGCGGCGGCTCCGGCGAGCTTGTCCAGCGCATTGTGCCGCCCCACGTCCTCGCGCGCCGCGATCATCCCCGTACCGGGCACGAAGAAGCCCGCGCCGTGCACGGCGCGCGTCTCGATGTGCAGCGTCTGCAGGCCGCCCAGCAGCCGCGCCGCCTCGGCCACCTGGTCCTCGGTCAGGCGCAGGGCCGATACCCGCACCGACGGCGTGATCCGCACGGCCTGCTCGATCGATTCGATGCCGCAGAGCCCGCATCCGACCGGCCCCGCCATATGGCGGCGGCGCGTCGTCAACGCCTCGCTCTGCGCCTCGGCGAGACGGATCTGCAGGTCGATGCCCTTGTCCTCTTCGACGATCTCGACCTGCTCGATCTCGGCGGCATCGCCGACGATCCCCTCGGTCAGGCTGAAGCCGACGGCGAAATCCTGAAGGTCGGCGGGCGTCGCCATCATCACCGCATGGGTCGAACCGTGATAGGTGAAGGCGACCGGCACCTCCTCCGGCACGATCCGCTCGCCCGCCGCAAGCCGGCCGGCGCGGCGCGCCAGTTCCGGCACCTTTCGCGTTGTGTCGAAGCTGCTCATGGCTCGACGGGATCCGGCAAGGGATCCAGCAGGAACATCACCGCACGGGCTGTCATCGCCAACTCCTACTCCGCCGCCTCCAGCTTGCCGGCAATGCGACGCGAGCGGCGCGCCTGCTCGTCATACTCGACCTGCCAGTCGGACGGTCCGTTGGAGGGCGAGACCTGAACGGCGGTGACCTTGTATTCCGGGCAGTTGGTCGCCCAGTCGGAAAAGTCCGTGGTGATCACGTTCGCCTGCGTGTCCGGGTGGTGGAAGGTGGTATAGACCACGCCCGGCGACACCCGATCGGTGATCAGCGCATGCAGCGTCGTCTCGCCGGAGCGGCTGGCGAGCCGCACCCAGTCGCCGTCGCGGATGCCGCGGTCCTCGGCGTCGTGCGGATGGATCTCCAGCCGGTCCTCGTCGTGCCAGACGACGTTGTCGGTCCGCCGCGTCTGCGCGCCGACATTGTACTGGCTGAGGATGCGGCCGGTCGTCAGCAGCAGCGGGAAGCGCGGGCCGGTCTTCTCGTCGGTCGCCACGTATTCGGTGCGGATGAACTTGCCCTTGCCGCGCACGAAGCCGTCGACATGCATGATCGGCGAGCCTTCCGGATGCTTCTCGTTGCAGGGCCACTGCACCGAGCCCATCTTCTCCAGATAGTCGTAGGAGACGAGCGCGAAGCTCGGCGTGGTCGCGGCGATCTCGTCCATGATCTCGGACGGATGGCTGTAGTTCCAGGCGAGCCCCATCGCCTGCGCCAGCTTCTGCGTCACCTCCCAGTCGGCAAAGCCGTTGCGCGGCGTCATCACCCGCCGCACGCGGTTGATGCGGCGCTCGGCATTGGTGAAGGTGCCGTCCTTCTCCAGGAAGGTGGAGCCCGGCAGGAAGACATGGGCGTAGTTCGCCGTCTCGTTCAGGAACAGGTCCTGCACGACGACGCACTCCATCGCCGCGAGACCCGCGGAGACGTGCTTCGTGTCCGGATCGGACTGCAGGATGTCCTCGCCCTGGATGTAGATGCCCTTGAACGAGCCCTCGACGGCCGCGTCCAGCATGTTGGGAATGCGCAGGCCCGGCTCGTTGTTCAGCTTCACGTCCCAGAGCTTCTCGAAGGTCTCGCGCGTCGCGTCGTCGGAGATGTGGCGGTAGCCGGGAAGCTCGTGCGGGAACGAGCCCATGTCGCAGGAGCCCTGGACGTTGTTCTGCCCGCGCAGCGGGTTCACGCCGACGCCCGGACGGCCGATATTGCCGGTCGCCATCGCGAGGTTGGCGATCGCCATCACCGTCGTCGAGCCCTGGCTGTGCTCGGTCACGCCGAGACCGTAGTAGATCGAGCCGTTGCCGCCCTTGGCGAACAGCCGCGCCGCGCCGCGGACGAGCTCGGCCGGAACGCCGGTAAGCGTTTCGACCGCCTCGGGGCTATGCCGCTCCTCGGATACAAAGCCGGCCCAGTCTTCGAATTCCGACCAGTCGCAGCGCTCGCGGATGAACTTCTCGTCGTAGAGCCCTTCGGTCACGATCACGTGCGCCAGCGCGGTGACGACGGCGACGTTCGTGCCCGGCCGGAGCGGCAGGTGGTAGCTCGCCTGGACATGCGGCCCCTTCACGAGATCGATCCGGCGCGGATCGATGACGATCAGCTTCGCGCCCTGCCGCAGCCGCTTCTTCAGCCGCGAGGCGAATACCGGATGGCCGTCCGTCGGATTGGCGCCGATGACGATGACGACGTCGGTCTGCTCGACCGAATCGAAGTTCTGCGTTCCCGCCGACGTGCCGAAGGTCTGGCCGAGGCCGTAGCCCGTCGGCGAATGGCAGACGCGGGCGCAGGTGTCGACATTGTTGTTGCCGAAGCCGGCGCGCACCAGCTTCTGCACCAGGTAAGTCTCCTCGTTGGTGCAGCGCGACGAGGTGATGCCGCCGATCGAATCGCGGCCGTACTGGTACTGGATGCGGCGGAACTCGCTTGCCACATGCGCGTATGCCTCCTCCCAGGTGACCTCCCGCCAGGGATCGGAAATCTTCTCGCGGATCATCGGGTTGAGGATGCGGTCGCGATGGGTCGAGTAGCCGTAGGCGAAGCGGCCCTTCACGCAGGAATGGCCGCGGTTGGCCTGCCCGTCCTTCCACGGCACCATGCGCACCAGTTCCTCGCCGCGCATCTCCGCCTTGAACGAGCAGCCGACGCCGCAATAGGCGCAGGTGGTGACGACCGAATGCTCCGGTTGGCCGATTTCGATCACCGACTTTTCCGTCAGCGTCGCCGTCGGGCAGGCCTGCACGCAGGCGCCGCAGGAGACGCATTCGGAGGCGACGAAGGCCTCGTGCTGGCCGGCCGAGACGCGGCTGTCGAAGCCGCGGCCCTCGATGGTCAGCGCAAACGTGCCCTGCACCTCCTCGCAGGCGCGCACGCAGCGCGAACAGACGATGCACTTGGAGGCGTCGAAGGTGAAATAGGGGTTGGATTCGTCCTTCGGCTGCCACTTGATGTTGATCGCGCCGTCGTTGCGGGCGCGCACATGGTTCTCGCCGTCATAGCCGTAGCGCACGTCGCGCAGGCCGACGGCACCCGCCATGTCCTGCAGCTCGCAGTCGCCGTTGGCCGCACAGGTGAGGCAGTCGAGCGGGTGGTCGGAGATGTAGAGCTCCATCACCCCGCGGCGCACGTCCTTCAGCCGCGACGTCTGGGTGGAAACGACGAGCCCGGGTGCGACCGGCGTCGTGCACGAGGCCGGCATCCCGGCGCGCCCCTCGATCTCGACGAGACAGAGCCGGCAGGAGCCGAAGGCGTCGACCATGTCGGTGGCGCAGAGCTTCGGGATCTCGATGCCCGCTTCCATCGAGGCGCGCATGATCGAGGTGCCTTCCGGCACGGTGACTTCGCGCCCGTCGATCGTCAGCGTCACCAGCTTGTCCGACCTGGAGGCCGGCGTGCCGTAGTCGATTTCGGGAACGAGGGGCATGAAAACCTCCGGATCAAGTCAGATGCGCCACGGGTGAGCCCGGACGACTGGGTTCAAGTTCTAAGACTTCTCGGCCAGCGTGGCCGCGACGAGCGCATTGGCATGGCCGTGACCGAGACCGTGCGTCTCCTTCAGGAACGCCACGATCTGCATGTGCGCCTTGCCGTCCTGCGCGCGGATGATCGCCTTCCAATGCTCGATCGGCTGGCCATACTTCTTCTCGATCGAAGGGAAGTAGGACGCCGGGCCCTTCACTTTCTCCGTCTCGCTCATTCCGCAGCCTCCACTCTCGGCGCCGGCGTAAAATCCTCCGGGAAATGCGTCATCGCGCTCATCACCGGATAGGGCGTGAAGCCGCCGAGCGCGCAGAGCGAACCGAACTTCATCGTGTTGCAGAGGTCGGCCAGAAGTTCGCGGTTCTTCTCGGGTTCGACGCCATGGGCGATGTTGTCCGCCACCTCGACGCCGCGCGTGGAGCCGATGCGGCAGGGCGTGCACTTGCCGCAGCTCTCGATCGCGCAGAACTCCATGGCGAAGCGCGCCTGGTGCAGCATGTCCACCGTATCGTCGAAGACGACGATGCCGGCATGGCCGATCAGCCCGTCCTTGGCCGCGAAGGCCTCATAGTCGAACGGCGTGTCGAACAGGGCGCGCGGGAAATAGGCCCCGAGCGGCCCGCCGACCTGCACCGCCTTCACCGGCCGGCCCGATGCCGTGCCGCCGCCGATATGGTCGACGATCTCGCCGAGCGACAGGCCGAACGCGGTCTCGTAGAGCCCGCCATGCTTGACGTTGCCGGCGATCTGGATCGGGATCGTGCCGCGCGAGCGGCCCATGCCGAAGTCCCGGTAGAACGCCGCGCCGCGGTCGAGGATGACCGGCACGGAAGCGAGCGAGATGACGTTGTTGATGACGGTCGGACAGTCGAACAGCCCCTTGTGCGCCGGCAGCGGCGGCTTGGCGCGGACGACGCCGCGCTTGCCCTCGAGGCTGTTGAGCAGCGCCGTCTCTTCGCCGCAGACATAGGCGCCGGCACCGACGCGCACCTCCATGTCGAACGCCCGTCCGGAACCCAGCACCGACGGTCCGAGCACGCCCTCGCGCCGCGCGACCTCGATGGCCGCGCTCATGGCGGCGATCGCATGCGGATATTCGGAACGGGTGTAGATGAAGCCCATCGTGGCCCCGGTCGCGAGCCCCGCAATCGCCATCCCCTCGATCAGCACGAAGGGATCGCCCTCCATGATCATCCGGTCGGCGAAAGTGCCCGAATCGCCCTCGTCGGCGTTGCAGACGATGTATTTCCGCTCGCCGGCCGCCTCCAGCACCGTCTTCCACTTGATGCCCGTCGGAAAGCCCGCGCCGCCGCGGCCGCGCAGGCCGCTGTCGGTGACTTCCCTGACGATGTCGCCCGGCGCCATTTCGATCGCCTTCTCCAGCCCCGTCAGGCCGCGGAAGCGCCGATAGTCGTCGAGCGAGAGCGGATCGACGATGCCGCAGCGGGCAAAGGTCAGCCGCGTCTGCTGCTTCAGGAACGGAATGTCCTTCGTCGCGCCGCGACAGAGCGGATGCGCGCCGCCCTCGAGGAAGCCGGCGTCGAACAGCGAGGCCACGTCGTCCGGCCGGACCGGACCATAGGCGATGCGCTCGTGACCCACGACCACCTCGACCAGGGGCTCGAGCCAGTGCATGCCGCGCGAGCCGTTGCGGACGATCGAGACCGCCACGCCGCGTGCGATGGCCTCCCGCTCGATTGCGGCCGCCACCCGGTCGGCGCCGAGCGCAAGCGCGGCCGCATCCTTCGGAACGTAGAGCTTCACCGTCATCGGCGTGCCTCCCGCACGAGTTCCGCCGCAGCCGTCGCGTCGAGGCGACCATGGACCTCGCCGTCCAGCATCGCGCTCGGCGCGCAGGAACAGAGCCCGAGACAGTAGACCGGCTCCAGCGTCACCGCGCCGTCGAGCGTCGTCTGGTGGAAATCGATGCCGAGCAGGGCCTTGACGCGGGCTGCGACGGCATCGGCGCCCATAGACTGACAGGCCTCCGCGCGACAGAGCTTCAGCACATGGCGGCCGGTCGGGTGGTCGCGGAAATCGTGATAGAAGGTGACGACGCCGTGCACTTCGGCCCGCGACAGGTTCAACTCCCGTGCGATCACCGGCACGCTGTCCTGCGGCACATAGCCGAACTCGGCCTGGATCTCGTGCAGGATCGGCAGCAGCGGCCCTTCGGCTTCCTTCATCGCCGTGACGATGGAAAGGGTTCTCGACGCGACCTCGCCGGAAACAGGCAGGTTCATGCACATTCCTCCCGAACGGCACCGGCGCCTCGCCCGAGGCGGACGCCTGCCGCAATCCTCAGTACCCGGCAATCACGCCCGCCCGCGTTTATGCCTGATATTTCAAGCTTCTCAGGGAAGCCGCGGGGGGTCAATAAGGCTGTTCCGTCAATTGATAGAAAATTCCTATCAATTCATCTCCTGCTCGGCCAGCAGGCGCGCCTCGTGCAGCAGCGCCGACACCAGCGGCGTGAACGGCTCACGGTGGGTCGCCACCAGTCCGACGACGTGATGGGGCGCCGGGTCGACGATCGGGATGATGTTGATCTCGTCGTGAAATCCGAAGGAAAGCGCCACATTCCGCGGCATGATACTGCACCAGCGGCCCGTCCTGACGTGGGAGAAAAGCACGATCATCGAGTTCGATTCGAGCGTCGGCGTCACGCCGACACCCGCCTCGGCGAAGTGGCTGTTGATGATCCGCCGGTTCTGCATGTCCGCGGTCAATAGACAAAGACTAAGATCGGCCACCTCCCGCCAGGTCACGCTTTCTCGATCGGCGAGTGGACCGTGCTTCGCCGTGATCAGGTGATAGTGCTCCAGATGCAGGGGGACGCTGGTCACGCGGCCGAGCGGCTCGTTCTCGAGATAGGTGAGCCCGGCATCGATCTCCAGGTTTTCCAGAAGGCTGAGGATCTGGAGTGAATTGGCGGACAGCACCGAGAAGGTGACGTCCGGGTGCTTTTCCCGAAAGGGCGCGATGATCCGCGGCACCATCGCGAGCGCCGTCGGGATGGCGGCCAGGCGGATATGGCCGGAAAGCCCCTTTCGCGCCGCGCGCATCTCCTCGCGCATCGTGCGCGCATCGCCGACGATCCGCCGGGCCCATTCCAGCACCCGCTGCCCTTCCGGCGTGAGCCCCTGGAAGCGCGAGCCGCGATTGACGAGCACGACGCCGAGCTGCTCCTCCAGCTGGCGGATCGCCGCCGACAGCGTCGGTTGCGATATGCCGAGCTCCTCCGCGGCCCTGGCGAAATGCCGCTCGCGCGCCAGCGCGATGAAATATTCCAGCTTGTCGATCATTCGCAGCCACTCCCCGCTCCCTTCATACAAAAGAACGGTGGCGCGACAAACCGGGCAGGTCCTATAGATGAAGAAGGAAGAGCGGGAAGGGAGGCACGGCATGACATTCAGGGCACTCCTCGTGGAGAAGGGTGAAGACGGCACGATCTCGGCCACGGTGCAGGAGCTTGCCGACGACCGCCTGCCGGATGGCGAGGTGACGGTCGCCGTCGAATATTCCACGCTGAACTACAAGGACGGGCTGTGCATCACCGGCAAGGGCGGCCTGGTGCGCAGCTTCCCGCACGTGCCCGGCATCGATTTCGCCGGAACGGTCGAGGCCTCCGCCGATCCCAGGTTCCGCCCCGGCGACCAGGTCGTGCTGACCGGCTGGCGCGTGGGCGAGACCTGGTGGGGCGGCTACGCCACCCGCGCCAAGGTCAAGGGCGACTGGCTCGTGCCGCTGCCCAAGGCGCTCACGCCCCGCGAGGCGATGGCGATCGGCACCGCCGGCCTGACGGCGATGCTCGCGGTCATCGCGCTGGAGAAGGCGGGTGTTTCGCCGCCCCGCGGCGAGGTGCTGGTGACGGGCGCGGCCGGCGGCGTCGGCTCCGTCGCGGTCGCCATTCTCGCCCGCCTCGGCTACCGCGTCGCAGCCGTCACCGGCCGGCCGGAAGCGGCAGCCTACCTGCGCGAACTGGGCGCCGACACGATCGTCGACCGCGCCGAGCTTGCCGAGGCCTCGACCAAGCCGCTGGAATCCGAACGCTGGGCCGGCGCGATCGATTCCGTCGGCGGCGACATGCTGATGCGGATCCTCAAGCAGGTGCAGTACGACGGCGCGGTCGCCTCGATCGGCCTGGCCGGCGGCGCCGCCATCCCCTCCTTCACCGTGATCCCGTTCATCCTGCGCGGCGTGAGCCTGCTCGGCATCGATTCGGTGATGCGGCCGCGCGATGAGCGCCGCGATGCCTGGAGCCGCATCGCCACCGACCTGCCGCTGGACAAGCTGGACGACATGGTGAGCGAGCACGGCCTCGCCGACCTGCCGCAGCTGGCGCCCGCCGTGCTGGACGGCAAGGTCCGGGGTCGCGTGGTCATCGATGTCCGCCGATAGGCCTGGATACAGGCGGCGTGGCTGCCGTGCCGACGGGGTTCACACACCCTGCTCGCGCGCCATCAGCGGCCGGCAGAAGACGTCGTAGAGCGTCCCCATGACCGCGATGACCTGCTCGTTGGCGAGCCGGTAGTAGACCTGCCGGCCATCGCGGCGCGTGACGACGAGCTGGTCCTGGCGCAGGCGCGCCAGCTGCTGCGACACCACCGCCTGCGGCAGGTCGAGGATCTCCTCGATCTCGCCGACCGTCTTCTCGCCGTCGGTCAGCAGGCAGAGGATCAGAAGCCGCGTCTCGTGCGACAGCGCCTTCAGGAAGCGGCTCGCCTTCCTGGCCTGATTGACGAACAGGTCGAAACTTGCGCCCGGCTCCGCACCCGGCTCGCTGAACTGCCTCATTTAAACTCCCGACGCCAGATGCAGCTCCGATCGCATCAAACCGAATCGCAGAGTGTTCTTGTTCGTCAAAAACAAGGCACAACGGTGGAGGCCCGGGCCGGCAGCCACATTTCCGCCGCAGCGTTGCCGATCCGCATCAGCCGTTCAGCAGATGAGTTGGCCGCCGTTCACTTCCAGCACCTGGCCGGTAACGTAGCCTGACAGCGCATTGGAGGCGAGGAACAGATAGGCGGGAGCGCAATCCTGCGCGGTGCCGAGCCGCTGCAGCGGGATCGACTTGCGCGTCGCCTCCAGCTTCTCCGGCGTCGAATAGCGCTCGTGGAAATCGGTGGTGATCGTTCCGGGCGAGACGCAGTTGACGCGGATGCCGTCGGGCGCCAGTTCGCGCGCCAGCGCCTTGGAATAGGTCGACACGAACGCCTTGGTCGCCGAATAGATCGCCGAGCCGGGGCTGCCGCCCGTCAGCGCCGAGATCGACACGGTGTTGACGATCGCAGCCGTTCCGGCCCGCCGCAACGCCGGCAGCAGCCCGCGCGTCACCTCCATCACCGAGGTCTGGTTGAGGCGCACGACGGTCTCGTACTGCTCGTCCGTCAGCGACCCGGCCGGAAACCGGCCGACCATCGTGCCGGCATTGTTGACCAGAACGTGCACGGCCTCGAACACGCTGTCGGCGTGGCGGACCACCGCGGCGACGCCTTCCGGCGCGAGGAAATCGGCGTAGACGATGTGTGCGCGGGCCTCCTCGATCGCTTCCTCCAGGAAGTCCGGCAGGGGATCGAGCGGCGTGCGGCCGCCGTGCAGGAGCACGTGCGCCCCGCAATCCAGGAACTGCCGTGCGACCTCCAGGCCGATCCCGCGGCCGGCGCCGGTGACGACGACATTGGCGCCCTTGAACAAGGCCGGATGGAACATGGCGATCTCCCCCAATCGATACGCAGCCAACACGAAATATCACAAAAATGCCCGCGCCCACCAACAGACCGCGGAAGGAGAATTGCGATGCTTTCGTTTTTGCATATGATGAACCAAAACGAAAGTGCGGGGAGGAACCGATGTTTCTGACAGGCCGGCAAGCGGAGATCCTGGAGCTTGCCAAGACGGAGGGCCGCGTGCTCGTCGAGGATCTGGCGACGCGGTTCTCGGTCACCCCGCAGACGATCCGCAAGGACCTCAACGATCTCTGCGACAACAAGGCGCTGACGCGCATCCATGGCGGCGCGCTCTTTCCGAGCGGCAACGAAAACGTCAAGTACGAGGCCCGCCGGTCGATCGCGGCGGCGGAAAAGCAGGCGATCGGCCAGGCCGCCGCCGCCATGATCCCCGACAATTCCTCGCTCTTCATCAATATCGGCACGACCACCGAGGCCGTCGGCGAAGCGCTGCTCGACCACAAAGAACTGATGGTCATCACCAACAACATCAATGTTGCCAACAGGTTGCGCGGCTTCCCGTCGATCGAGGTGGTGATCACCGGCGGCGTGGTCCGCGGCACGGACGGGGGCATCGTCGGCGAGGCGGCCGTCGATTTCATCCGCCAGTTCAAGGTCGACTATGCCGTGATCGGCGTCTCCGCGATCGACCATGACGGCGCGCTTCTCGACTTCGACTACCGCGAAGTGAAGGTCGCCCAGGCGATCATCGCCAATGCCCGCCACGTGATCCTGGTCTCCGATTCCACCAAGTTCGAGCGGACCGCTCCGGTGCGCATCGGCCACCTCTCCCAGGTCCACACCTTCATCACCGACCGCTGTCCCCTCGACAATATCCGCGCCATCTGCCTCGACCAGGACGTGCGCCTGATGGAAACCTCCGGCGGCTGATCGACTTTCCCTCCACATTCGTTTGACATTCGGAAAATTTTCGTTTTAACTTCCATAGCTTTCGCAATTGCGCAAAATTGTGCGCTGCGAAATCGAAGGGGAAAACGTGACGGACGACGCGGTCAGGGACATTTTCGTAATCGGCGGCGGCATCAACGGATGCGGCATCGCCCGTGACGCGGCCGGCCGCGGCTATTCCGTCGTCCTGGCCGAGATGAAGGACTTCGCCTCCGGCACCTCGTCCGCCTCCACCAAGCTCATTCACGGCGGCCTGCGCTACCTCGAGCACTATGAATTCCGGCTGGTGCGCGAGGCGCTGATGGAGCGCGAGATCCTGTGGGCCATGGCGCCGCACGTGATCTGGCCGATGCGCTTCGTGCTGCCCTTCCACAAGGCCGGCATCCGCCCCGCCTGGCTGATCCGCCTCGGCCTCTTCCTCTATGATCACATCGGCGGCCGCAAGCTTCTGCCGGCGACGCGCACCCTCGACATGCGCAGCGACCCGTCCGGCAAGCCGCTGAAGAAACTGTTCGACAAGGCCTTCGAATATTCCGACGGCTGGGTAGACGATGCCCGCCTCGTCGTGCTCAACGCGCGCGACGCGGCCGACCGCGGCGCCGACATCCGCGTCGGCACCCGCGTCGTCTCCGCCCGCCGCGAAAACGCCCATTGGGACGTCGAGACCGAGAACGTCGCCTCCGGCAAGCGCGACGTCGTCAAGGCGCGCATGCTGGTCAATGCCAGCGGCCCCTGGGTCGACAAGGTGCTTGCCGGCGCCTTCGGCCAGAACGACGTGCACAATGTCCGCCTCGTGCAGGGCAGCCACATCGTCGTGCGCAAGAAGTTCTCGGACCCGCGCGCCTATTTCTTCCAGAACCCCGACGGCCGCATTATCTTCGCCATTCCCTATCAGGACGATTTCACCCTGATCGGCACGACGGACCGCGACTATGAGGGCGATCCGCGCGATGCTAGGATCAGCGACGAGGAGATCGACTATCTCTGCCGCTCGGCGAGCGAGTATTTCGTCGAGCCGGTCAAACGCGACGACATCGTCTGGACCTATTCCGGCGTCCGCCCGCTGTTCGACGACGGCGCCAGCAAGGCGCAGGAAGCGACCCGCGACTACGTCCTGAAGACGGACGGCAACAGCCACCAGGCACCGTTGCTCAACGTCTTCGGCGGCAAGCTCACGACATACCGCCGGCTGGCGGAATCGGCGCTGGAGAAGATCGGCGAAGCGATCGGCGAAAAGGGGCGCAAGTGGACGGCCGGATCGCGCCTGCCGGGCGGCGACTTCGGCGTCGGCGAATTCGACGCGGAGGTCGCCCGGCTGGCGAAGCGCTATCCCTTTCTCGCGCCCGCCCACGCACGCCGGCTGGTCCGCCTCTACGGCACGCGGGCATCGCAGCTTCTGGGCCAGGCGAGGACGATCGAAGACATGGGCCGCCATTTCGGCAGCGATCTCTACGAAGTCGAGGTCCGCTGGCTGATGGCGGAGGAATGGGCGCACCATGCCGAGGACGTGCTGTGGCGCCGCACCAAGCGCGGGCTGCACCTGACGGCCGCCGAGGCGGACGCACTTGAAGACTACATGACGAAGGCGTTGCGACCCCCGAACTGACGGGGCTTCCAATGGCTGGGAGGAGCATTGGAGACATGAATGCTTGAACTGAAAGACACCGCGAAGGTTGTGGGAGGGGAGACACATATCCACCCGACCAACCTCGTGCTCGAGCGCGGGTCGCTGAACGTGCTGCTCGGCCCGACACTATCCGGCAAGACCTCGCTGATGCGGCTGATGGCCGGCCTCGACAAGCCGACCTTCGGCTCGGTCTGGTTCGACGGCAAGGACGTCACCGGCCTGCGCGTGCAGGACCGCAGCGTCGCCATGGTCTACCAGCAGTTCATCAACTATCCGGCGATGACGGTCTACGAGAACATCGCCTCGCCGATGCGCATCAAAGGCGCCGACCAGGCGACGATCGACCGCGAGGTGCGCAAGGCCGCCGACCTCCTCAAGCTCACGCCCTATCTCGACCGCACGCCGCTGAACCTGTCCGGCGGCCAGCAGCAGCGCACGGCGCTGGCGCGCGCCATCGTCAAGAATGCCAGCCTCGTCCTCCTCGACGAGCCGCTGGCGAACCTCGACTACAAGCTGCGCGAGGAGTTGCGCGAGGAGCTGCCGAAGATCTTCGCCGCCTCCGGCGCGATCTTCGTCTATGCGACGACCGAGCCGTCCGAGGCGCTGTTGCTCGGCGGCAATACCGCAACGCTGTCGGAGGGGCGCATCACCCAGTTCGCCCCCACCATCGACGTCTATCGCCGCCCCGTCGACCTGATCACGGCGGAGACCTTCGCCGATCCGCCGCTGAACACCTTCGCGCTGACCAAGGCGAACGGGCACTTCGTGCTGGAAGGCGAGCGCGTCCTGTCGGTCCCGGCCCATCTGCGCGGCATTCCGGACGGCCCCTGCACGGTCGCGTTCCAGCCGCATCACCTGGCGCTGAGCCCGCAATCGGCGTCCGCCGCCCCGGTGACGGTCCGCACGGCGATCTCGGAGATCGCCGGTTCCGAAAGCTTCGTCCATGTCGAGTTCGCCGATACGCGCTGGGTCATGCTCGCGCCCGGCATCCACGACATCGAGCCGGACGCCGCGATCACCGTCTATGTCGACACGCGCCACCTGATGGCGTTCGCACCGGACGGCAGGGCGATCGCCCGCCCGGCGGCGGCCTGAGGAGAAAGCCATGGCACGCATCAATCTCGAACATATCCGCCACGCCTACGGCGAGAAGCCGAAGTCGGAAGCCGACTACGCCCTGAAGGAGGTCCATCACGAATGGAACGATGGCGGCGCCTATGCGCTGCTCGGTCCCTCCGGCTGCGGCAAGACCACGCTGCTGAACATCATCTCCGGCCTGCTGCAGCCCTCCGATGGCAAGATCCTGTTCGACGGCAGGGACGTGACCCGGCTTTCGACCCAGCAGCGCAACATCGCCCAGGTGTTCCAGTTCCCGGTGATCTACGACACGATGACCGTCTACGACAACCTGGCCTTCCCCTTGCGCAACCGGCGCGTCCCGGAGCCGGAGGTCGATCGGCGCGTCACCGAGATCATCGAAATGATCGGCCTTTCCGGCTGGGCGAAGAAGACGGCGCGCGGGCTGACCGCCGACCAGAAGCAGAAGATCTCGCTCGGTCGCGGCCTGGTGCGCAACGACGTCAACGCCATCCTCTTCGACGAGCCCCTGACGGTCATCGATCCGCACATGAAGTGGATCCTGCGCTCGCAGCTGAAGAAGCTGCACCGCCAGTTCGGCTTCACCATGGTCTACGTCACCCACGACCAGACCGAGGCGCTGACCTTCGCCGACAAGGTCGTCGTCATGTATGACGGCCAGATCGTCCAGATCGGCACGCCGGCCGAGCTGTTCGAGCGGCCGAGCCACACCTTCGTCGGCTACTTCATCGGCTCCCCGGGCATGAACCTGCTGCCGGCGCAGATCGACGGCAGCCGGGTGTCGCTCGGCACCGACACGATCGCGCTGGACTACAGCCCGAAGGTCGCCGCAGGCGCCAAGACCGAGCTCGGCATCCGCCCCGAATTCATCCGCCTCGGCCGCGAGGGCATGCATGTCCGCGTCAACAAGGTCGAGGACATCGGCCGGCAGAAGATCGTCCGCGCCGAATTCGCCGGCCGGCCGATCGCGATCGTCGTCCCGGAAGACGGCGAGATCCCCGCCGATCCGCGCGTCACCTTCGATCCGTCCGCCGTCAACATCTACGCCGACAGCTGGCGCGTCGGCAGGGAGGCCTGAGCCATGGAGAGAACCTGGAACAACAAGGCCTGGTTCATGGTGCTGCCGGTGTTGCTGCTGGTCGCCTTCTCGGCCGTCATCCCGCTGATGACGGTGGTGAACTATTCGGTCCAGGACACGTTCGGCAACAACCAGTTCTTCTGGGCCGGCACCGACTGGTTCGTCGAGATCCTGCATTCCGACCGCTTCTGGGAGGCGCTCGGCCGCAACCTGCTGTTCTCGGCGATCATTCTGTCGATCGAGATCCCGCTCGGCATCCTGATCGCGCTGAACATGCCGAAGAAGGGCCTCGGCGTGCCGGTCTGCCTCGTGCTGATGGCGCTGCCGCTCCTGATCCCGTGGAACGTCGTCGGCACGATCTGGCAGGTCTTCGGCCGCGTCGATATCGGCCTGCTCGGTTTCACCCTGAAGGCGCTCGGCTTCGACTACAACTACGTCAACGACGTCTTCGACGCCTGGATGACGCTGATCGTCATGGACGTCTGGCACTGGACGAGCCTCGTCGTGCTGCTCTGCTATGCCGGTCTCGTCTCGATCCCCGAGGCCTACTACCAGGCCGCCAAGATCGACGGCGCCTCGCGCTGGGCCGTCTTCCGCTACATTCAGCTGCCGAAGATGAAGCGCGTGCTGCTGATCGCCTTCCTGCTGCGCTTCATGGACAGTTTCATGATCTATACCGAACCCTTCGTCGTCACCGGCGGCGGTCCCGGCAACTCGACCACCTTCCTGTCGATCGACCTCGTCAAGATGGCGATCGGCCAGTTCGACCTCGGCCCGGCCGCGGCCATGTCGATCATCTACTTCCTCATCATCCTGCTGCTGTCGTGGATCTTCTACACGGTCATGACCAGCAGCGACGAACAGGCGTGAGGAGGAAACGATGACCGCCCGCGTTCAGACAGAGACATCCGCCCCCGCAACCGCAACGGCCACCGCGCCCGCACGGACACACACGATCGCGCTGGAGGAAGCCCCGCGCCGCAACCTCGGCTGGATCGTGCCGACCCTCTACATCGTGTTCTTGATGCTGCCGATCTACTGGCTCGTCAACATGAGCTTCAAGACCAACACCGAGATCACCGGCACCTTCTCGCTGTGGCCGCAGAGCCCGACGCTCAGGAACTATGCGGTGATCTTCACCGATCCCGCCTGGTATTCCGGCTACATCAACTCGATCATCTACGTGGTGATGAACACGGCGATCTCGGTCGCCGTCGCGCTGCCGGCGGCCTACGCCTTCTCGCGCTACCGCTTCCTCGGCGACAAGCACCTGTTCTTCTGGCTTTTGACGAACCGCATGGCGCCGCCGGCGGTCTTCGCCCTGCCCTTCTTCCAGCTCTATTCGGCCTTCGGCCTGATCGACACGCACATCGCCGTCGCGCTCGCCCACTGCCTGTTCAACGTGCCGCTCGCCGTCTGGATCCTCGAGGGCTTCATGTCGGGCGTGCCGAAGGAGATCGACGAGACCGCCTATATCGACGGCTATTCGTTCCCAAAATTCTTCGGCAAGATCTTCGTGCCGCTGATCGCCTCCGGCATCGGCGTCGCCGCCTTCTTCTGCTTCATGTTCTCCTGGGTCGAGCTTTTGATCGCCCGCACGCTGACGACGACCGACGCCAAGCCGATCGCCGCCACGATGACGCGCACGGTTTCGGCCTCGGGCATGGACTGGGGCGTGCTGGCCGCAGCCGGCGTGCTCACCATCATCCCCGGTGCGCTCGTCATCTACTTCGTCCGCAACTACATCGCCAAGGGCTTCGCGCTCGGGAGGGTATGATGGCCGTAACCACGAACAACAACAGCCGCTGGCCGCTGGCCCTGCTCGCCGTGCTGCTCATTTATGCGCTTGCGACCGGAATGCTGGTGCTGTCGCTGCCGGTCAAGGACGGCGACCGCGACTGGTTCGCCCCGCTCGTCCCCGGCGGCTGGATGGCCTGGTCGTTTCCGACCGCGATGTTCTTTCTCAGCATCTTCACGCTGCTGGCGCTGATGGCGGTGTGGGAATATGCGCGGCCGGGCGGACATCCGCGCGTCGGCATCCTGCGCTTCGAGACGACGCGCGGCGATCGCCTGTTCATCTCGCTGCTCGGCTCGGCATTCATCAATCTCGCATGGCTGGGGCTGGTCGGCCCCAACCTGTGGTGGGCACTCGCCTTGTGCGTGGTCTACGCCATCGGCGTGTTCCGCTACGTCTGACGCATCCAAGCTCGAAGGACCGGGGTCCCGATCCTTCAACCCGCATTCGCAAACCCCAGGGAGGACACTATGCGAAGGCATCTTCTGACGACTACGGCAGCCATGCTGCTCGCCTTCACCGGCACGGCATTCGCGGACATGGAGGCGGCGAAGAAATTCCTCGACGCCGAGATCGGCGACATGTCGACCCTCGATCGCGCCGCCCAGGAGGCGGAGATGCAGTGGTTCATCGACGCCGCCAAGCCCTTCGCCGGCATGGACATCAAGGTCGTGTCCGAGACGATCACCACGCACGAATACGAATCCAAGGTGCTGGCCAAGGCCTTCTCCGACATCACCGGCATCAAGATCACGCACGACCTGATCGGCGAAGGCGACGTCATCGAGAAGCTGCAGACGCAGATGCAGTCGGGCGAGAACATCTACGACGCCTATGTCAACGATTCCGACCTGATCGGCACGCACTGGCGCTATCAGCAGGCGCGTTCGCTGACCGACTTCATGGCCAACGAGGGCAAGGACGTCACCAACCCGGGCCTCGACCTCGCCGACTTCATCGGCACCTCGTTCACCACCGCTCCGGACGGCAAGCTCTACCAGCTGCCCGACCAGCAGTTCGCGAACCTCTACTGGTTCCGCTACGACTGGTTCAACGACGAGAAGAACAAGGCCGACTTCAAGGCGAAGTACGGCTACGACCTCGGCGTGCCGGTCAACTGGTCGGCCTATGAGGACATCGCCGAATTCTTCACCGGCCGCGAGATCGACGGCAAGAAGGTCTATGGCCACATGGACTACGGCAAGAAGGACCCCTCGCTCGGCTGGCGCTTCACCGACGCCTGGCTCTCGATGGCCGGCAACGGCGACAAGGGCATCCCGAACGGCAAGCCGGTCGACGAGTGGGGTATCAAGGTCGATGACCAGTCGCGTCCGGTGGGCTCGTGCGTCGCCCGCGGCGGCGACACCAACGGCCCGGCGTCGGTCTATTCGATCGAGAAATACCTGCAGTGGCTGAAGGCCTATGCGCCGGCCGCAGCCCAGGGCATGACTTTCTCCGAATCCGGCCCGGTCCCGAGCCAGGGCGAGGTGGCCCAGCAGATGTTCACCTACACCGCGTTCACCGCGGACTTCGTGAAGCCGGGTCTTCCGGTGGTCAACGAGGACGGCACGCCGAAGTGGCGCTTCGCCCCCAGCCCGCACGGCGTCTACTGGAAGGACGGCATGAAGCTCGGCTACCAGGACGTGGGCTCCTGGACCCTGCTCAAGTCCA
This sequence comes from Mycoplana sp. MJR14, assembly GCF_029210525.1. Lineage (NCBI taxonomy): Bacteria > Pseudomonadati > Pseudomonadota > Alphaproteobacteria > Hyphomicrobiales > Rhizobiaceae > Mycoplana > Mycoplana sp. MJR14. Next base: position 441,103 of record NZ_JARGEO010000004.1, on the reverse strand, counting down.
CGCCGGACGACCGCGCCAAGGCCGCCTGGCTCTATGCGCAGTTCGTCACCTCCAAGACCGTCGACGTCAAGAAGAGCCATGTCGGCCTGACGCTGATCCGCGAGTCGACGATCCAGCACAAGAGCTTCACGGATCGTGCGCCGAAGCTCGGCGGCCTGATCGAGTTCTACCGTTCGCCGGCCCGCGTCCAGTGGTCGCCGACCGGCACGAACATCCCGGACTACCCGAAGCTCGCGCAGCTGTGGTGGCAGGCGATCGGCGACGCGTCCTCGGGCGCCAAGACCGCCCAGGAAGCGATGGACTCGCTCTGCGCCGAGCAGGAGAAGGTGCTGGAGCGCCTCGAGCGCGCCGGCGTCATGGGCGACATGGGTCCGAAGCTCGCCGAAGAGCACGATCTGGAGTACTGGAACAAGGACGCCGTTTCCAAGGGCAACCTCGCTCCGCAGCTGAAGATCGAGAACGAGAAGGAAAAGCCGATCACCGTCAACTACGACGAGCTCGTCAAGAGCTGGCAGACGAACTGATCGGACGAGGACGGGGCTCACCGCGGACCTGAGCCCTGACGAACACGCCGCCCGGAGGGAAACTTCCGGGCGGCTTTCGTTTGAGCGAGTCCGGTGAAATCCTGAACCGGCGCCTACGTCCTGGTTCGGATAGAATCTGCAGCGGCGGCGCATTGTGGCGTCCGGTGCGGTCACATTGAAGGCACCGTGTCGCAGGACCCAGGAACACCGCCGCACGCGCCCCACCGGCCGGCGACTGCCGCCGGCGGTACTGGCAGGCGCCGGATCGGGCCGATTTTGCGAATGTCTCGGCCGCTCTAGATCCGCGTCGCCCCGAGCCGATCCTCGTCGAGCGTGACGCCGAGCCCGGGCGCCTCGCCGAGCTCCAGCCAACCATCCTTGTGCTGCAGCGGCCGGACCATCGGATAGTCGCGCCGGGCCTCGCTCCACTCGGGATTATCGTAGGGATATTCCAGGAACGGCGCGTCGCCGCAGCCGGCGGTCAGGTGCGCATTGGCGAGCACGCCGATGCCGTTCGTCCAGCTGTGCGGCGTGAACGTCACGCCCGCCTCGCGCGCCTGGTAGGCCAGCCTGCGGCAGCCGGTGATGCCGCCGACGAGCGCCACGTCCGGCTGGATCACGTCAAAGGCCCGCTCCTCGATGATGTCGCGGAACTCGTAGAGCTCGCGGGTCATCTCGCCGCCGGCGATCCGCACCGAGGTCGCCTCCTTCAGCGCCTTCATGCCCTTGCGGTCGGCGCGGAACAGCGGCTCCTCCATCCAGTAGATGCCGAGCCGCTCCAGCTCCTTCGCCACCGCCAGCGCGTCCTTGAAGGTCCAGGGCAGCGTCGTATCCCAGGGCATCCGCCAACCCTGGTTGCAGTCGACCATCAGCTCCAGCCGGTCGCCGACGCGGGCGCGGATCGCCTCCAGCGCCTTCACGTCGTCGCGCCAGCCGTCGCGACCGCCGGCGGACGAGGAGAAGCGCACCTTCATCGCCGGAAAACCCTCCGAAAGGTAGCGCTCCGCCTGGTCGGCCATGGCGGCGGGTTCGCGCAGCACGCCGGAGGACGCATAGAGCCGCACCCGGTCGGCGCGGCCGCCGAGCATGCGCCAGACCGGCTCGCCGGTGATCTTGCCGGAGAGATCCCAAAGCGCCAGGTCCAGCGGCCAGCAGCGGCCATAGTGGAAATTGATGTGTGACAGCACCTCGTAGTGCCGCTCGAGATGACGCGGGTCCTGGCCGACGAACAGGTCCTCGTGCCCCTCGAAGCCCTTCATCAGATCGCCCGAGCCGATGCCCTCGCGCCCCTCGTCGTCGCGCACGCGCACGATCGTGGCGTCGAAATGCCGGCGCGGCCGGCCGTCCCAGCTCGCCTTGAACGGCGGGTCCAGCGGCAGGCGATGGTGGGAAATCTCGATCGAAACGATGCGGCTCATGCTGTCTCTTCCCTCTTGTCTGTTGGCATCCCACGGCCCCTCATCCGCCTGCCGGCACCTTCTCCCCGTGAACGGGGAGAAGGGCGACCACCGCGCCCTTGCTACCCCCACCAGAACTAGGGTTTGCCACGTCCCCTCTCCCCGCCTGCGGGGAGAGGGCCAGGGTGAGGGGCAGGCGCCCGTGCGACGGCAAGTCATGTTTCACCCGAACTGCTGCCAGATCGTCTTGTAGTCGCAATATTTGTCGATCGCATGCACCGACCGGTCGCGCCCGAAGCCGGATTGCTTGAAGCCGCCGAAGGGGGTTGCGAAGGTCGACATGTCGTAGGTGTTGATCCAGACCGTACCCGCATGCAGGCCTTCCGAAAAACGGTGCGCCCGGTCCATGTCCCTGGTGAAGACGGCGCCGGCGAGACCGTAGATCGTGTCGTTGGCGATGGCGAGCGCCTCCTCCTCCGTATCGAACGGAATGGCCGCCAGCACCGGCCCGAAGATCTCCTGCCGCGCCAGGTTCATGTCGTTGGTCATGTCGACGAAGACGCCCGGCGAGACATAGTAGCCGCCGGTCTCCGAAAGCACCCGTTCGGCGCCGAAGGCGCGGCGCGCGCCTTCCCGTTCGCCGGCGGCGATCATGGAAAGCACCTTCTCCATGTGCGCCTCCTCGATCAGCGCGCCGATCTGGGCGGACGGATCGAGCGGATGCCTGAGCGCGATCTCGCGCTCGGTGACGTCCCTGATCCTCGCGATCAGCTCGTCCTGGACGGAACGCTGGACCAGAAGCCGCGTCGAGGCATGGCAGGTCTCGCCGGAATTGTAGAAGCAGCCCCAGGCGGCGGCCGAGGCGGCCGCATCGAGATCGGCGTCCGCGAAGACGACGAGCGGCGACTTGCCGCCGAGCTCCAGCGCCACCCGCTTGACGTTCGATTGCGCCGCATAGCCCATGATCAGCTTGCCGACCTCGGTCGAGCCGGTGAACGCGATCATGTCGACGTCCATGTGCAGCGCCAGCGGCTTGCCGGTCTCCTCGCCGTAGCCGGTGACGACGTTCAGCACCCCGGCCGGCAGGCCGGCCTCGTGGCCAAGTGCTGCCAGCCGCAGCGCCGACAGCGACGACTGCTCGGCCGGCTTCAGCACCACGGAATTGCCCGCGGCGATCGCCGGTCCGAGCTTCCAGGCGTCGATGATCATCGGGTAGTTCCACGGCGTGATCGCGCCGATGACGCCGAGCGGCACCTTCCGCACCAGCGCCCGCGCCTTCGGCCCGGTGGGTGCGATCTCGTCGTACATCTTGTCGATCATCTCGCCGTAGTACTGGATGCCGTCGGCGCAGAGGCGCACGTCGACATGGAGCGAGGCCATCACCGGCTTGCCGACGTCGATCGTCTCGAGCATCGCCAGTTCCTCGCCATGGGCGCGGATCAGCTCCGCCCACGTCAGCATGATCTTCTTCTTCTCGCCGGGCTCCTTGTGGCGCCAGACGCCGCTTGCGAACGCGGCCCGCGCCGAGGCGACGGCAGCATCGACATCGGCGGCGTTCCCGCGCGAGAGCGTGCCGCCCGGCCTGCCGTCCATCGGCCGGATGCGGGTGAAGGTCTCGCCGGAAACAGACGGCTGGAATTCGCCGTCGATGAAGTGGCGCCCCTCCAGCGTCAGACCGGCGAGCAGCTTCTCCCAGTGGTCACGGCTCAAATGCGTGGTCATGTCTCACCTCGAATGTCAGAGCGTCTTCGGCAGCGCCATGATGCGCCGGGCGAACGCATCGATGTCGGCATCGGAAATCTCGCGGACCGTCGCGCGCTGCATCGGCTGGTTCTCCGGCGCGCGCATCTCGCCGGCCAGTGCCGGGGCATCGTGGCCGGCAAAGGCTTTCGGCAAGGCACGCTCGATCCCCGTGCGGTCCATCAGGTTCGAAACGAAGGCGGGCAGCTCGGATGCCGAACCGAGGCCGCAGGCGCGGGCGGCCGCATTCAGCTCCGGCGTGTCCGCCTCGACCAGCCAGCCGAGCGTGGCCTCGAAGCCGAGCGCGGTCGCAAGCCCGTGGTGGACCGGCGCGAGCCCCGCCAGCGCATGGCTGATGTTGTGGGCGACCGCCGTGCCACAATTGTCGATCGCCACACCGGCATAGCAGGAGCCGAGCAGCACCTGCCCCCGCGCCTCCAGGTTCTGCGGCTCCCTGACCGCCGTCTCCAGCGCCCCGGAGAGAAGCTTCAGCGCCGCGTGCGCATAGAACTGGCCGCCGGCATGGGTGTTCCGGTTCGTCGCCGCCTCGAAGGCATGGATGAAGGCGTCGAGGCCGCACCAGGCCGTCAGGTTCGAAGGCAGCGTCGCCGTCAGCACCGGATCGAGCAGCACCAGATCCGCCTTCGTCTCCCGCCCCCAGATCCAGAGCTTCTTGCCCTCCGCACTTGCGAAGATGTTCGTGGCCGAGGTCTCCGAGCCGGTTCCGGCGGTCGTCGGCACGAGGATCTTCTTCAGCGGATTTTCCGGCAACGGGTTGGCGGCCAGCGCGTAGTGCATCGCATCCTTGCCGGAGGCCGCGCAGCAGGCCGCGATCTTGGCGATGTCCAGCGCCGATCCGCCCCCCACGCCGATCACGAGGTCGCATCCGGTGACGACGGCCGTCGCCTCGCGGACGTGCTTCAGCTTCGGCTCGCCCGAAAAGCCCGAGAAAGTCCGGCTGTCGATCCCCTCTTTTGCAAGCTGCGCGGCGATCCCATCGGCGAGCCCGGCCTGCGCCAGGAAGCCATCGACCACGATCGCCGCCCGCCTGGCGCCGAGGCCGGCGGCCGCCTTGCCGACGGTCTCGTGGAGATTGTTGCCGAAGCGGATTTCGGGAACGAAGGACGTGGTGAACTGCACGGGCGGCTCCTGATGCCGATGACTCCAGGACTTTACCCTGCATCACGATCTGATATTTTCAAATCCATCGAATTTTCGGCAATTTCGATAACTTCAAGTCATGATAAGGCCATGCTCGACAAGATCCCGCTCGAAGCCTTCCGCGTCTTCGACGCAGCCTGCCGGCACATGAACTTCTCGCGCGCCGGCCGCGAACTGAACATCACCCAGGCCGCCGTCAGCCGCCGCATCAAGGGGCTGGAGGGCCATCTGAACGCCGACCTGTTCGTCCGCCGCGGCAAGAACCTGGAACTGACGCCGGGCGGCGAACGGCTGTTCCAGCGCATCCGCGCCACGCTGGACTATCTGGAGGAGAGCCTGGAGCCGTTCCGCGGCAGTTCCGGGCAGACGATCGCCATCGCCGCCAGCGGTTCGGTCTCCCATCTCTGGCTCGGCCGGCGGCTGCGCGAATTCGGCAAGGCCAATGCCGGCCTGTCGATCCGCCTGCTCACCTCCGACAGTCCGTCCGATCTCGCCTCGGAGAACAACGACCTCGTGATCCTCTACTGTCTCGGCGAGCATCCCCGCTGGCTGCTGACCCCCCTTCTCGCCGAGGAGCTGGCGCCGGTCGCAGCCCCTGAATACCTGCGAAGCCGCGGGATCGACGATCCGGCCACCCTTACGCTGCCGGAGCTCGCAAGGCTCGACCTGATCGACTACGACCGCTTCAACGCCAATTGGGTCTCGTTCCGGCAATGGTTCGACCGGCTCGGCGCACAGGCCGAGGCAAGGGCGGCGCGGCCGCGCTTCACCTTCTCGACCTATCTGATGGCGGTGGACGCCGCAGTCCGCGGCGACGGCGTAGCGCTCGGCAGCCTCGGTCTTCTGCGGGAGGCGCTGGGCGAAGGACGGCTGGTCACCCTCGGCTCCAGAAGCCTCAGGACCGGCTACGGCTACTATCTCGGCCTGCCGCGTTTCCGTACCTCGCCGCAGGACGTCCTCGACCTGCACGCGGCGCTGGCCGCACCGGAGGAGGCCGCAGCCGGGACCGAGGCCTGACCACCCCCTCTTTCTGACGCTTGCCGGATGCCCCGTTGTGCCCTATCACCGGACGCCGGCAATCCCGGCGCCACCGGCCGACCGGCCCGAACCGGTCCGGTGACCGCGCAGCGATCGGGCAACGTCATTGGCGGCATGGCGGACCGTGAGAAGGGCAGATCCGGCAAGTTCCTGTTTGCGCTGCTGACGCTGGGCATCCTCTCTGCCATCGCGGCGACCGTGCTGCTCGCCAACGACTACCGCAACCTGAACAGGCTGCTCCAGCATTTCGGCTATCCCGCCATCCGATCGCAACAGGTGGCGCGGGAGCCGCGGTCCTACGAGATCCGCGGCAACCGGATCCCCCGGCCGCGGGTGGAGATCCCCGAGAGGCTGGTGTCGCGCATCGCCCCGATGGAGACGAAGTTCACCCGCCCGGTGCGCCGCGACCCCAGGCAGCTTTGCGAGGCGATGGAGCCCGCAGGCTTCGCCAGCGGCGGCTGGCAGGAGGGTCTGGCCGGCGGCGGCTGGGAATGCACCTCCCTGCGGGAGTTTCCCGCCGAAGGTGACGGCGACGGCGCAAAGACGTCGGCCTATCTCTCCATCCGCGGCAACGACGAGGAGCGCTTCAGCTCCTTCCGGATCAAGCTGAATCTCGAAAACGACAGGAGCCGTACCGCCCTGACCGACGCCGCCATCGCCGCGATCGACATCTTCTTCAAGGAACTGCGCTGGAGCGACGTGCCGGAAGTCGCAGAAAACATCCGGGCGCTGAAGGACTTCAACATCGTCGTGTTCGGCAACCGCTTCCAGCTGAAGCGGGAATTCGGAGAGACGCCGCGCTACAACTTCACCATCACGCCGGACCGCACCCGGCCGAAGAACACCTACCTGCCGGACTACTTCAACCGCGACCAGTGGCTGCCGATGCCCGAGCAGCCGATGGCCGACCGCAAGTGACGGAAACGCGTTCTCCCAAAGCGCATGATGAACTAAGCTGTGACGATGCAATCGTCGTCATACCGCCTCGTCGAAATCCCGGTCCGCCATCGCGCCAGGCGCAGGCTGCGCCTGGAGGGGCCGCCGCCGGCCATCTATGCCGTTGGCGACGTCCACGGCTGCTACGACCAGCTCGTCGCGGCTGAAGCACGGATCCGCCAGGATGTGGCGCGGCGGTCGGGTGGGGCGGCCCTGGTCGTCTATCTCGGCGACTATGTCGACCGCGGCCCGCAGTCGGCCGCCGTCCTGGATCACCTGACGAAGCCGCACGACGACGGCCTCGCCCGCATCGCCCTTTGCGGCAATCACGACGACACGTTCCTGAATTTCCTGGAAGACCCGGCCGGCTCCATGTACTGGCTCGGGCCGAATTTCGGCGGCGCAGTGACGCTGCAATCCTATGGCATCGACCCGGAGGAGGTCCTGTGGCGGGAGGGGGCCGGGCTCATGCGCACCGTTCCGCAGGCGCACCTGGCGTTCCTCGCCGCGCTGCCGGTCTTCCTGCACGTCGGGAACTATCTCTTCGTCCATGCCGGCGTGAGGCCGGCGATCGCGCTCGAAGACCAGGAGGACGAGGACCTCATCTGGATCCGCGAGCCGTTCCTGACCGACGGGCCCGGACTGCCGCTGATCGTGGTGCACGGCCACACGCCGAGCGCCGAGCCCGACCTCGCACCGGGCCGGATCGGCATCGACACGGGTTGCTTCGCCACCGGCCGATTGACCGTGCTGAGGGTCGACGGGACGGGGGCAAGGTTCGTCTGACCCGCCCCCGAAATCGCGCTATTGCCGCCCGAACTCGTCCTCGATGCGGATGATGTCGTCCTCGCCGAGATAGGATCCGGTCTGCACCTCGATCAGTTCGAGCAGGATCTTGCCGGGATTGGCCAGCCGATGCAGTTCGCCCTGAGGGATATAGACGGATTCGTTCTCGCGCAGCGGGATCACGCGCTCGCCCACGGTCACCTCCGCCGTGCCGCGCACGACGATCCAGTGCTCGGAGCGATGGTGATGCTTCTGCAGCGACAGCCTGCGCCCCGGCTTGACGAACAGCCGCTTCACCTGGAAGCGGTCGCCGCTCAGCACCGACGTATAGCCGCCCCAGGGGCGATAGGAGGTGCGATGGGTTTCGGTCAGCGGCGCGGTCGCCTTCTTCGAGGCGAGGAACTTCACCAGCTTGCCGACGTTCTGGCTGTCCTCCATCCGCCCGACATAGACGGCGTCCTCGCTGGCGATGACGGCGATGTCGGAAAGCCCCTGCACGGCCACATGGATGTCCTTGGACAGCACCAGCGAGTTGCGGGTGTCGAGCAGCGTCGTGCGGCCGTCGGCGACGTTGCCGTCGTCGTCCTGTGCGCCGAGCTTCCAGACCGAATCCCAGCTGCCGAGATCGGACCACTCGATCGGCGAGGGCACGACGGCCGCCATCGGCGTCTTCTCGAAGATCGCATAGTCGATCGAGATGTCCGGCGCTTTGGAAAAGGCGTCCTCGTCCAGCCGCACGAAATCGAGATCGTCCTTGGACGCCGAGACAGCCTGCGTGGCGGCGTCCATGACCTCGGGCGCAAGCTGCCGCAGCTCCTGCAGGAACAGGCCGACAGGCAGCATGAACATGCCGGAATTCCACAGGTAGCCGCCATCGGCGAGCAGCCGCTCGGCCTTCTCCTGGTCCGGCTTTTCGATGAAGCGCTTGACCGCGTAGGCGCCGCCGCCGAGGTCATCCCCCTTCTCGATGTAGCCGTAGCCGGTCGCCGGCTCCGTCGGCGTGATGCCGAAGGTCACGAGCCGTCCCTTGGCCGCGGCTGCGCGCGCGCGCGCCACGGCATCGAAATAGGCCTCGTTCTCGACGATCTCGTGGTCCGATGCCAGGACCTGCATGATCGCGTCCTCGCCGGATTCCCGCGCCACGACCAAGGCCGCGACCGCAAGCGCCGGCGCGGTGTTGCGCGCCACCGGCTCCAGCAGGATCTTGGCGAGCGGCCGGTCGATCAGGCGTGCCTGCTCGGCGACGAGAAAGCGGAATTCCGCATTGGTCAGGATGATCGGCGCCTCGTAGAGTTCATCGTTTCCGACCCGCTCGAGGGTGCGCTGGAACAGCGTCTTCCTGCCCATGAGGTCCATGAACTGCTTCGGAGCCGTCGAACGTGAGAGAGGCCACAGCCGCGTGCCCTTCCCGCCCGCCATCACGACGGGGATGATTTTCTGAGACATCGATCCTCATTCCGATACGTATAAGAGCCCGGCGCGCTGGCACCGGCGCCATTCAAGCAGCAAACCGCCGCGTTTTCAAAGCAAATAGTCCCGCCGCAGCGGCCGACTTTGCCATGTAGTTAAAGCAGGTCCGGCCGCGACGGTTCCATCATTTCAACAAAAAACCCCGCCGAAGCGGGGTTTGAATGGAGCTATTCAGCCTTTCAGGCGGGCAGGATCGTACCCTGCACGGTGCCGAGCTGGGCAATATAGCGCTCGATGCTGGCGCGATGCTCGTCGTTCGGGGCCGCATCGAGCTCGCCGCGGGCGACCTCGATCCGCTTGGCGATGTCGTCGCGGCTGATCTCGTCGATATGGACGGCCGATTCCGCCAGGAGCGTGCAGCCGGTCGGCAGGATGTCGGCGAAGCCGCCGAACACGACGTAGCGGTCCGTCTGGCCGTCGGCGAACGAGACCGTCACGACGCCGGGCTGGATCGTCGTCATCGTCGGGGCGTGGTTGGCCATGACGGTCATCTCGCCTTCCGAGGCCGGAATGACAACCGCGGTCACGCTGCCGGAGAGCAGCAACCGCTCGGGAGAAACGAGTTCAAAGTTGAAACTGTCGGCCATGACCATTCACTTCTGCTGATTTCATCAGGTCAGGAACGGACGCCCGCCGGGCAGGCAGGCATCCGGACTGTCGGGATCAAGCGGCTTCGGCAGCCAGCTTCTTCGCCTTCTCGACGGCTTCCTCGATGGAGCCGACCATGTAGAAGGCGGCTTCCGGCAGGTGGTCGTACTCGCCGTTGACCAGGCCCTTGAAGCCCTTGATCGTGTCTTCGAGAGCGACGAGCTTGCCCGGCGAGCCGGTGAAGACTTCGGCGACGAAGAACGGCTGGCTCAGGAAGCGCTCGATCTTGCGGGCACGGGCAACGGCCAGCTTGTCGTCTTCCGACAGCTCGTCCATGCCGAGGATGGCGATGATGTCCTGGAGCGACTTGTAGCGCTGCAGGGTCGTCTGCACCTTGCGCGACACCTCGTAGTGCTCCTCGCCGACGATCATCGGGTCGAGCATGCGCGAGGTGGAGTCCAGCGGATCCACGGCCGGGTAGATGCCCTTTTCGGCGATCGAGCGCGACAGAACCGTCGTTGCGTCCAGGTGGGCGAACGAGGTTGCCGGTGCCGGGTCGGTCAAGTCGTCGGCGGGAACGTAGATCGCCTGCACCGAGGTGATCGAGCCCTTGGTGGTGGTGGTGATGCGTTCCTGCATCTGACCCATGTCGGTTGCGAGCGTCGGCTGGTAGCCCACGGCCGAAGGAATACGGCCGAGCAGAGCCGACACTTCCGAGCCTGCCTGGGTGAAGCGGAAGATGTTGTCGACGAAGAACAGAACGTCCTGGCCCTTGTCGCGGAAGTCTTCGGCGATGGTCAGGCCGGTCAGGGCGACGCGGGCGCGCGCACCCGGCGGCTCGTTCATCTGGCCGTAGACGAGGGCTGCCTTGGAGCCTTCGCCGCCGCCGAGCTTGTTCACGCCCGACTCGATCATCTCGTGATAGAGGTCGTTGCCTTCGCGGGTACGCTCACCCACGCCTGCGAACACCGAGTAACCGCCGTGGGCCTTGGCGACGTTGTTGATCAGTTCCATGATCAGAACGGTCTTGCCGACGCCGGCGCCGCCGAACAGGCCGATCTTGCCGCCCTTGGCGTAGGGCGCGAGCAGGTCGACGACCTTGATGCCGGTGACGAGGATCTGCGCTTCCGTCGACTGCTCGACATAGGCCGGGGCGTCCTGGTGGATCGCGCGCCTGGCCTTGGTCTTCAGCGGACCGGCTTCGTCGACCGGCTCGCCGATGACGTTCATGATGCGGCCGAGGGTTTCGTCGCCGACCGGAACCGAGATCGGTGCGCCGGTGTCGACGACGGGCTGGCCGCGGACCAGACCTTCGGTCGCGTCCATGGCGATCGTGCGAACGGTGTTCTCGCCGAGGTGCTGGGCGACTTCGAGAACGAGGCGGTTGCCGTTGTTGTCGGTCTCAAGCGCGTTGAGGATGAGCGGCAGCTCACCGTCGAAGGCGACGTCGACGACGGCGCCGATGACCTGCGTCACGCGCCCGGTTGCGCCCTTTGCGGAGACGGCTGCCGATGCGGTCGGAGCGGCCTTGGCGGCTGCCGGCTTGCGCGGGGCAGCGGGCTTCTTCGCCGCTGCGGTTTCTTTCGGGGTAGCTGCCTTAGCCATGATTCTTACCCTCTTTGTCCTGGTCCTTAGAGCGCTTCGGCGCCCGAGATGATTTCGATGAGTTCCTTGGTGATCTGAGCCTGACGCTGGCGGTTGTAGCTGAGCGTCAGCTTGTTGATCATCTCACCGGCATTGCGCGTCGCGTTGTCCATGGCGCTCATCTTGGCACCCATCTCGCCGGCGACGTTCTCGAGCAGGGCCCGGAAGATCTGGACGGAAATGTTGCGCGGGATGAGATCGCCGAGGATCGCCGCCGCATCGGGCTCGTGGTCGTAGATCGCATCGGACTGCTCCGCCGCCTCGCCGGCCGAGGCCGGGATCAGCTGCTGGGCGGTCGGGATCTGCGCGATGACCGACTTGAACTCCGAATAGAACAGCGTGCAGACGTCGAACTCGCCCTTGTCGAACAGCGCGATGACCTTGCGGCCGATCTCGTCGGCATTGGTGAAGCCGATCTTCTTGACTTCGCGCAGGTCGACACGGTCGATGATCAGCGACGCGAATTCGCGGCGAAGGATGTCGAAGCCCTTCTTGCCGACGCAGATGATCTTGACCGTCTTGCCGTTGGCCAGGAGCTTGCGCGTATGGTCGCGGGCAAGGCGGGCGATCTGCGAGTTGAAGCCGCCGCAGAGGCCGCGTTCCGCCGTGCAGACGACGAGCAGGTGCACGTCGTCCTTGCCGGTGCCCGTCATCAGGCGCGGCGCGGTATCGTCCTGGCCGACCGCCTGGGCGATATTGGCCAGCACCGCGCTCATGCGCTGCGAATAAGGCCGGGCGGCCTCGGCCGCCTCCTGCGCACGCCGAAGCTTCGCCGCGGCGACCATCTTCATCGCCTTGGTGATCTTCTGCGTCGCCTTGACGGAGGCGATCCGGTTCTTCAGATCCTTAAGTGAAGGCATCCGTTTTCCGTCCTAGAATGGAGCCCGATCAGGCGAAGGATTTGGCGAAGGCGTCAAGAGCGGCCTTGAGCTTGCCCTTGGTGTCGTCGCTGATGGCCTTCTCCGTGCGGATCGACTCGAGGACGCCCTTGCCTTCCGTACGCATGTAGGAAAGCAGGCCCTGCTCGAACTTGCCGACCTGGTTGACCGGCAGCTTGTCGAGGTAGCCGTTGACGCCGGCGAAGATCACCGCGACCTGCTCTTCCGTCTTCAGCGGCGAGAACTGCGGCTGCTTCAAAAGCTCGGTCAGGCGTGCACCGCGGTTCAGCAGGCGCTGGGTCGCAGCGTCGAGGTCCGAACCGAACTGGGCGAAGGCGGCCATTTCGCGATACTGGGCGAGTTCGCCCTTGATCGAGCCTGCGACCTGCTTCATCGCCTTGATCTGCGCGGACGAGCCGACGCGGGAAACCGACAGACCGACGTTCACGGCCGGACGGATACCCTGGTAGAACAGGTCGGTTTCGAGGAAGATCTGGCCGTCGGTGATCGAGATCACGTTGGTCGGGATGAACGCCGAAACGTCGTTGCCCTGGGTCTCGATGACCGGCAGCGCCGTCAGCGAGCCTGCGCCCATCTCGTCGTTCAGCTTTGCAGCGCGCTCGAGCAGACGGGAGTGCAGGTAGAAGACGTCGCCCGGATAGGCTTCGCGGCCCGGCGGGCGGCGCAGCAGCAGCGACATCTGGCGGTAGGCGACGGCCTGCTTGGAGAGGTCGTCGTAGCCGATCAGCGCATGCTTGCCGTTGTCGCGGAAGTATTCACCCATCGCGCAGCCGGCGAACGGAGCGAGGTACTGCATCGGCGCCGGGTCGGAAGCGGTCGCAGCGACGATGATCGAGTACTGCAGCGCGCCGCGCTCTTCGAGCACCTTCACGAACTGGGCAACCGTCGAACGCTTCTGGCCGATGGCGACGTAGACGCAGTACAGCTTGTCCTGGTCCGGGCCGTTGTCGTGGATCGGCTTCTGGTTCAGGAACGTGTCGAGGATGATCGCGGTCTTGCCGGTCTGGCGGTCGCCGATGACGAGCTCGCGCTGGCCGCGGCCGACCGGGATGAGCGCGTCGATGGCCTTGAGGCCGGTCGACATCGGCTCGTGCACCGACTTGCGCGGAATGATGCCCGGAGCCTTGATGTCCACACGGGCGCGCTTCTTGGCGTTGATCGGGCCCTTGCCGTCGATCGGGTTGCCGAGCGCGTCGACGACGCGGCCGAGCAGTTCCGGACCGACCGGGACGTCCACGATGGCGCCGGTCCGCTTGACGGTGTCGCCTTCCTTGATGTCACGGTCCGAACCGAAGATAACGACACCGACGTTGTCGCTTTCGAGGTTCAGCGCCATGCCGCGAATTCCGCCCGGGAACTCGACCATTTCGCCGGCCTGGACGTTGTCGAGGCCGTAGACGCGGGCGATACCGTCACCGACGGAAAGCACCTGGCCGACTTCCGAGACTTCCGCCTCTTTGCCGAAGTTTTTGATCTGATCTTTGAGAATTGCGGAGATTTCCGCGGCGCGGATATCCATCAGCCGACCTCTTTCAGTGCAAGCTTAAGGGTAGAGAGTTTGGTGCGAAGCGAAGTGTCGATCTGGCGGGACCCGACCTTGACGATCAGACCACCGAGAATGGACGGGTCGACGGTGACGGCGATCGCCACGTCTTTGCCGGTGACGCTCTTGAGCGCCGCCTTCAATTCGGTCTCCTGCGCGGCGGAAAGCGCGTGCGCGGAGGTGATTTCTGCGGTGATCTCGCCGCGCTGGCGGGCAGCGATCACGCGGTAGGCCTTGACCATCCCCGGCACGGCGAAGAGCCGGCGGTTGGACGCCACGACCTTGAGGAAGTTTGCGACGAGGCCGGAGATGCCTGCCTTGGCGACGATAGCGGCAATGGCCTTCGTCTGCTCTTCGGCGGAGAAGACCGGGCTCTGGATCAGGCGCTTGAGGTCAGCGCTCTCATCGATCATCGCCTGGAAACGGGCGAGATCGGAACCCACCGCATCGACGCTCTTGGCTTCGAGCGCCAGCTCGAAAAGCGAGGACGCGTATCTTTCTGCAACACCGGAAATAAGCTGGGATGTGTCTGCCACGGGCACAAGCTTCTCTTATTTTCATCCAGAGCAGCAGCTTGCGGATTGCCCGTAAACCTAACACCCTGAATTCGTTGCGATTATCTTCAGTTCTCGCAAGCTGGGACGCCCGCTTTTTCTGAAATTCGCGGTTCGTCTAGCATAGGAACTTCGGACTCGCAACACGCGGCAGCACAGGAATCCTTGATAAGTGGGGCACCTTTGGCAGGAATTCCGGCAAAATTAGATTCGCCGGGATAAAAGCTGTGTCCGCCAGCGAAAAAAGCCTCAGACAAATCCGAAAACATAGGCGAGCGGCAGCAGCGACAGGACAAACTGCACGAGGAGCAGCGCCAGGTTCCTGAGCGTGAACGAAGCATCTGACATCATCGACAGGATCCGGCCGAACGACGCGAGCGCAAAGGCCGATCCGACCGCGAGATAGGCCCAGTCCTGCGCCACCATCACCGCGCAAAGCGCAAGCCCCGCATGGAAGCCGCCCAGTGAACGGGCCGCGGCGTAGCCTTCGTTGCTGCCGTCGCGCAACTGCAGACCGTTCAACCGCAAAGACAACCGCGGGGCGAACAACCCGACGAGACCCAAGAGGCAGGCGGCGAGTGCGGCGCAGAAGGCCAGAAGCTCGCCCGTATCGGTCGGAATGTAGAACTCCATGTGCGCTCCCCGGGCTGTCCTGATCCGTCCGCCTTATGGCACACTCGCACGCCGCACGGAATCCACCGGTGCCGGTTTTGCACGGCCCGGGCGAACATGGGTAGCGGGAGAAAGCCGCGCCCCGTCGGGCGAACACCTGCGACAAAGTGACACCGACGCACAGGCCATATCCCTGCGAGCGACACGCCCTACAGAAAGCTCTGCGGATCGATGTCCACCTGCACGAGCACGGAGCCGCGCTCCTTCGGGCCGTTCGAGAGCATCGTCCGGAGATAGGCCTGCATGTCGCTCGAACGCTGCCCGTGGACGAGAAGCCGGAACCGATGCCGGCCGCGCACCAGCGCCAGCGGCGCTTCCGCCGGCCCGAGGATCGCCACGCCCGAGACAGCGGGCGCCGACTGCCGCAGGCCGCGGGCATGGCCTTCCGCCTCCGCCCGGCTGTCGGCGGACACGATCACCGAGGCGAGCCGGCCGAACGGCGGCAGCAGCGCCTTCTCCCGTTCGCCGATCTCGCGCTCGTAGAAATCGCGGGCATCGCCGGAGACGATCGCCTGCATGACGGGATGCAGCGGCTGGTAGGTCTGGATCAGCCCGTGGCTCTTCAGGCCCGTGCGTCCGGCGCGGCCCGTCACCTGCGACAGAAGCTGGAAGGTCCGCTCCGCCGCCCGCGGGTCGCCGTTGGAGAGGCCGAGGTCCGCGTCGACGATGCCGACCAGCGTCATCAGCGGGAAGTTATGGCCCTTGGCGACGAGCTGCGTGCCGATGACGATGTCCGCCTCGCCCTTGGCGATCGCCTCCAGTTCCAGCCGCAGCCGCTTCACCCCCATCAGGTCCGACGACAGCACGATGGTGCGCGCCTCGGGAAAATGCCGCTCCACTTCCTCGGCAATTCGTTCCACCCCGGGACCGCAGGCTGCCAGATGGTCGAAGGTGCCGCATTCGGGGCAGGCCTCCGGCGTCCGCTCGGCATAGCCGCAGTGGTGGCACTGGATCTGGCCGCGGAAGCGATGCTCGACCAGCCAGCTCGAGCATTGCGGGCACTGGAAGCGGTGGCCGCAGACGCGGCAGAGCGTCAGCGGCGCGTAGCCGCGGCGATTGAGGAACAGCAACGCCTGCTCGCCCTTCTCGACGGTCTTGCCGATGGCGCGCAACATCACCGGCGACAGGAAGCCGCCGCGCTGCGGCGGATGCCGGCGCAGGTCGACGAGATGCAGGTCGGGCAGCGCCGCCTCGCCGAAGCGGGTCGGCAGGTGCAGCGCCCGGTAGCGCCCGCTGTCAGCGTTGACGCGGCTTTCGACAGACGGCGTTGCCGAGACGAGCACGGCCGGGAAATCGCCGATCCGGGCCCGCACCACCGCCATGTCGCGGGCGTTGTAGAAGACCCGCTCCTCCTGCTTGTAGGCCGGGTCGTGCTCCTCGTCGACGATGACGAGGCCGAGATCCTCGAAAGGCAGAAACAGCGCCGAGCGCGCGCCGGCGACGACCCGGACCTCGCCGGTCGCGACCTGCCGCCAGACCTTCTCGCGCGTCCTGGGCGCGAGGTCCGAATGCCACTCCGCCGGCTTGGCGCCGAACCGGTCCTGGAAGCGCTCGAGGAAGCTCGCCGTCAGCGCGATCTCGGGCAAAAGGATCAGCACCTGCCGCCCCTGCCGAAGCGTCTCGGCGATCGCCTCGAAATAGACCTCCGTCTTGCCGGAGCCGGTGATGCCGTCGATCAGCGCCACGGCGAAGCGGCCGTCGCGAACCTGCTCGACGAGATCGGCCGCCGCATCCGTCTGCGGCCCCTCCAGCCGCGGCGCGGCATAGCCGGGATCGGGTCTGGCCACCACCGGCGGCGGCGGCAGGAAGATCGTCTCGAAACTGCCCTGCGCCGTCAGCCCGTCGATGACGCTGGAAGACGTGCCGGCCGCATGCGCGAGCCCGGACCGCGTCCAGGGGATGCCCTCTTCGGCAAGCGCCAGCACCCGCTCGCGCGCCGCCGTCATCCGCTCCGGGCGGGTGCCGGTGAAGCGCAACCCCTCGACCATCGGCTCGGGGTCGAAGGCGGCGGGCGCCCGCAGCGCCATGCGCGCGACGAGGCCCGGCGGCGTCAGCGTATAGGCGGAGACCCAGTCGACGAAGGCGCGCATCTCCTTCGTCAGCGGCGGGCAGTCGAACACCTTCTCGATCGGCCGCAGCTTCTTCGGATCGACATCGTCCTCGCCCAGCCGTTCCCAGACGACGCCGGCGACCAGGCGCGAACCGAGCGGCACCTGCACGATCGAGCCGGGCTCGACCGCCATGCCCTCGGGCACCGAATAGGAATAGGGCCGCGGCGCCGGCATCGGCACCAGCACCGGCACGGTCCGAAGCCTGGGCGGGCCGCCGAAGAGATCGTCGGTCAGCCGGTTCATCGCCAGCCGCTCCTGCCGCGGACGCCGGCGGACGAACGGCGCACGGGGAAGACGCCACCGGTCATCCGTCCTCCTCCGCGATCTCGCCGGTCAGCCGCATCCCCTCGATCCAGGTGGCGCCGTCGTTGCGGATCACCCGCCTCGCCCGTACGCCGCAGCGGCTCTCCACCTCGCGCGCCAGAAGCTCCGAATGGGTGACGAGCCACACCTGGCTGGAGAGCGAGGCCCTGGCGATCATCGCCGCGAGCGGCGGCAGCATCGAGGGGTGCAGGCTCGCCTCCGGCTCGTTCAATGCCACCAGCGGCGGGCAGCGGTAGGACAGGAGCGCTGCCGCCAGCGCCAGAAAACGGATCTGCCCGTCGGAGAGCTCGCGCGGCTGGAACAGCCGCTGAGGAAACTGCGGAAAGACGAGCCCGAAGGAAGCGAATTCGCCGGGCTCCGGCACGGAAAGCCGCGCGCCCTCAAAGGCGTCGGCGATCGAGCGGTCGAGATCCGTCGTGTCCTGGCGGATATGGGAAAGCGTCGCGAACACGGCGGCGAGGTTGCCGCCGTCCTCGTCCAGCATCGGGCTGGTGACGGAAAGGCAGGGCTGGCGCAGCGGCGAGGAGCGATCGGTCCTGAATCCGTGGAAGAAGCGCCATTGCAGCACCGCGCGCCGGAAGGCGCCGATCTCCGGATAGTGCCCCGCATCGCCGAGGAGGGCGAGCGCCGTCTCCGAGGCGAGCGCCTGTTCGGGATGTTCCTGCATCCGTCCCGTCTCACCGCGCACCATGATCCCCGGCCCGGCCCGCTTCAGGACGGTCACCGGGCGCCGCCCGGTCTCGATCGAAAGCTCCTCGGTCTTGACCTGCGGCTCGAAGACGAAACCTGCGGCCGCCGGCGGGCGGAGCCCCGCCTCGATCAGATAGCGGAACGTGATCGCCCTTTCCGTATCGAGGAGTTCGGCCTCCAGCCGGATGCGGACGGGCTCGTTCGGCCGACGACGCCCGGTCCAGAGCGCCGAGGCCATGCCGCCTTCCGCCGCGATCTCGCCTGCGAGCGTCCCGCGCGCCGCCGCCTGTACGAGCTGCAGCGACCGGTAGAGGTTCGACTTTCCCGTGCCGTTTTCGCCGACGAACAGGTTCACCTGGCCGAGATCCATGCGGATCGACCGCAACGAACGGTAGTTTTCGGCAAGCATGGAGCGCAGCATCATCGCTTCAACTAAGCGATTCCGGCCATGGGAGAAAAGCGAAAAAGCAGCGCCCGCGGTCAGCGGGGGGCAAACCGTGCGTCCGGGTCGTCGCCGAGCGAAAAGACGCAATGGCGTTCCAGCGCCTTGGTAACGTCGATCGGATCGCCGGCCAGCTGGTCGGGCTGGATCATGTTGCCGACGGTGAACTCGAAGCGATTGCTCTTCTTGTTCAGGAGCTCGTGGAACACCGTCATGTCGCGCAGTTCGGTCGACCATTTGGCCAGCCAGTAGAACAGCCCGGAATTGCGCGCCTTCATGTGCACCGGCAGGATCGGCAGCTCGTACTTGCGGGCAAGCGACACGGCCGAGATCTTCCACGGCCGCTCGTTCAGCCGCCCGTCCGCCCAGTATGCGATGCGGCCGGACGGAAACAGGACCGCAGCCTTGCCCTCGGCGATCGCCCGGTTGGTGATCTGCAGCGTCTCGCGCGTCTTTAGCTTGCTCTTGTGCTCCTCCCGCCATTCGACCGGGATGATCATCTCGACGAAACGCGGATTGACGCGGATGGCGTCGCGGTTGGCGAAGAACATCATGTCGGGCCGGCGGTTCTTCATGAGGTCGAACACGGCGACCCCGTCGGCGATCCCGGTCGGATGGTTGCTGACGAGCAGGAAGCCGCCCTTCTCCGGGATCCGTTCCTCGTGCCGCACCGCCACGTCCAGCTTGAGGGCCGAACTCAGGAACTCGAATGCCTGGAAGCCCGGCATGTTGGCAACCGCATCGGCAAATTCGATCGCCCGGCGATAGTTGAGGATGGTGTAGAGGAAGGGCCGCATCACCGGCCAGAGCGGATGCTCGACGATGCGCGTGCCCCGCTCGGCGATCAGCGTATCGACGATATGGCCGGGCTGCCCGTGCGAGACGAGCGCCACCGTCTCCGCGAGATGTGCGAACGCTGTTCCCGAATCACGTCTTGCCATGGGTCCGCCTGCTCGAGTCCAGCACCGTATCGCAGTTCCATATGATCTAAGCGTGACAACCGCGAAGTCAATGTTAACAAATGTCTAACTCCGGACGGTCTAGTCTCTGTCCGGATCGAGGCGAACATGGATCAACTGCTCATCATTGCCGACCCGGCCCTGCTTTCCGAGCGCGCCGCCTGGCTTTCGGCGCTGGCCGAGGAACGGCGGCTCTCCGGCAATACGCTGGAGGCCTATGAGCGCGACACGCGCCAGTTCCTGGCCTTCCTCACCGGCCATCTCGCCGCCCCCGCCCGCCTGAAGGACATCGGCAACCTGCGGCCGGCGGACCTGCGCGGCTTTCTCGCCGCTCGCCGCCGGGACGGGGCGGGCGCACGCACGCTCGGCCGCGGCCTGGCCGGCCTGCGCTCCTTCCTGCGCCATCTGGAGCGGAAGGGTCTCGTCAACGCCGCCGGTGCCGCCGCGATCCGATCGCCCAAGCAGCCGAAATCCCTGCCCAAGCCCCTGACCGACAGCCAGGCGCTCGCCGTCGTCGACACCGGGGCGCAACTGTCCGAGGAGCCCTGGATCAGCGTGCGCAACGCGGCCGTCCTGACGCTTCTCTACGGCTGCGGCCTGCGCATCTCGGAGGCGCTGGCTTTGACGCCGGACGATTTCGCAAGCACCTCCGGCGCGCTGCGCATCACCGGCAAGGGCGGCAAGACCCGCATCGTCCCCTTGCTTGCGGCCGCACGCGCGGGCGTCGAGGACTATCTGCGCCTTTGTCCCTTCCCGCTTGCCAAAGACCGGCCGCTCTTTCGCGGCGCCCGCGGGGGCCCGCTGCAGCCGGCGATCATCCAGCGCGAGATGCAGAAGCTGCGCGGCGCGCTGGGTCTGCCCGACAGCGCCACCCCGCACGCGCTCCGCCATTCCTTCGCCACCCATCTGCTCGCAGGCGGCGGCGACCTGCGCACGATCCAGGAACTCCTGGGGCACGCCAGCCTGTCCACGACCCAGGTCTATACCGGCGTCGATTCGGCCCGGCTGCTGGAGATCTACGACCGCGCCCACCCCCGCGCCTGACGGCGCACTCATGGCTGCCAGGCCGGTGCGCCATAAATTGGCGACGCCCCGGGCGTTAAGGGATTGTGAGGGGCTGGACAGCTAGGGTCGAACCAAAATCGCAGGGAAAACATACTCCATGAAACGATTGCCGCTCCAGCCACGCGCCCACCTCGCCGACCGCATCGCCGACACGGCCCTGGGGGTCCTCGCGACGCTTCATGCTCTCGTTGCCGCATCGCTCCTTTTCGTCCTGCTTTCGCTCTCGCCTGCGAGCGCGGCCGAACCGCCGGCCTGCACCGGCAAGAACCTGCTTCCCGATTTGCAGGCGAGCGATCCGGCGGCCTATGCGAAGCTGGTCGGCGAAGCGAAGACGGAGACGAACGGCGAAGGCATCTTCTGGAAGATCGAGAAGCCCGGCACGTCCCCCTCCTATCTCCTCGGCACGATGCACGTGACCGATCCGCGCGTGGTCGCAATGCCGGATGCGGCGCAGGCGGCCTACGAAGAGGCGCAGACGGTCGTCGTCGAATCCGATGAAATCGCCGACGTCAGGAAGGCCAGCGCCACGATCCTGACCCGTCCCGACCTGACCATGTTCACCGACGGCCGGACGATACCCGGGCTGCTGGGCGAGAAGGATGCGGCCATCCTCGCCGAGGGGCTGAAGGTGCGCGGCCTGTCGCTGACGGCGGTCGCGCGCATGAAGCCCTGGATGATCATGAGCTTCGTCGCCCTTCCCGCCTGCGAAATGGCGCGCAAACAGGCCGGCCTGGCCTTCCTCGACCAGAAGCTCGCCCAGGATGCGCTCGCCGACGGCAAGACGCTGAAGGGGCTGGAGACGATGATCGAGCAGATCAGCGCCCTCGACGGCCTGCCGCTCGAGCCGCAACTGGCGGGCCTCCTGCAGGTGGTCCAGCTCGGCGACGGCGTGAAGGACGTCATCGAGACGATGAGCCAGCTCTATCTCTCCGGACAGACCGGGATGATCATGCCGTTGATGCGCATGCCGCCGCCGGGCGTCGAAAGCGACGACAACGCCTACGCCGATTTCGAACAGCGGATCATCATCGATCGCAACCACCGCATGGCCGAGCGCGCCGCGCCAATCCTCGCCGAAGGCAACGTCTTCATCGCCGTCGGCGCACTGCACCTGCCCGGAAAGGAAGGCGTGGTGGAACTGCTGCGCTCGCAAGGTTTCACTTTGACGCCGGTGCGGTAGGCCGCACGCACGACAAGAAGAAGCCCCGGTCCGCGCCTGCCGACCGGGGCTTTTTCTGTTCCGATCCTGGCCGGATCACATGTGGATCGGCTTGAAGAAGGCGCCGAGCGCAGCCTCCTTGACCGCTTCCGACATGGTCGGGTGTGCGTGGCAGGTGCGGCCGAGATCTTCCGCCGAGCCGCCGAACTCCATCAGCACGGTGATCTCGTGGATCATCTCGCCGGCGCCGAAGCCGACGATGTGGCCGCCGAGCACCCGGTCGGTCTCCTTGTCGGCGAGGATCTTCACGAAGCCGTCGGTCGCCAGCATGGCGCGCGCCCGGCCGTTGGCCGAGAACGGGAACTTGCCGACCTTGTAGGCGACACCCGCCGCCTTCAGCTCTTCTTCCGTCTTGCCGACGGATGCGACCTCCGGCTGGGTGTAGACCACGCTCGGGATGACGTCGTAGTTCACATGTCCGGCCTGGCCGGCGAGGATTTCGGCCAGCGCCACGCCCTCGTCCTCCGCCTTGTGCGCCAGCATCGGCCCGCGCACGACATCGCCGAGCGCGTAGATGCCCGGCACGTTGGTCTGGAAGTGGCCGTCGATCTCGACGCGGCCGCGGTTGTCGAGCGCCACGCCGGCCTCGGCGAGCCCCAGCCCGTCGGTGTAGGGACGGCGGCCGGTGGCGACCAGGACGACGTTTGCCTCCAGCGTCGTCGCCTCGCCGCCCTTGACCGGCTCGAACGTCACCTTCGCGCCGGACTTGGTCTTCTCGACGCCGGTCACCTTCGCGCCGACGCGGATGTCCATGCCCTGCTTGGCGAGCATCCGCTGGAACTGCTTGGAGACCTCGCCGTCCATGCCGCCGAGGATCGTGTCGAGGTATTCGACGACCGTGACCTTCGAGCCGAGGCGCATCCAGACCGAGCCGAGCTCGAGCCCGATGACGCCGCCGCCGACGACAATCAGATTTTCCGGCACTTTCTCAAGCGCGATCGCGCCGGTGGAGGAGACGATCACCTTCTCGTCGAAATCGACCTTGACGCCCGGAATGCCGGCGACGTCCGAACCGGTGGCGATCACGATCGCCTTGGTCTCCAGCACCTGTTCCTCGCCCTTGTCGCTGGTCACGGCGACCTTGCCGGCGCCGAGCACCTTGCCGGTGCCCTGGAAGCCGTCGATCTTGTTCTTCTTGAACAGGAAGGCGACGCCGTCGACGTTCGACTTGACCGTCGCGTCCTTGTGGCCGAGCATCTTGGCAAGGTTCAGCTTCGGCGCCAGTCCCTCGATGCCGAGGCTGTCCATGCCGTGGGCGGCGTGGCTGTACATCTCCGAGGCGTGCAGCAGCGCCTTGGACGGAATGCAGCCGATGTTGAGGCAAGTGCCGCCATAGGTCGCGCGCTTCTCGACGACGGCGACCTTCAGGCCGAGTTGGGCCGCCTTGACGGCGCAGACGTAGCCGCCGGGACCGGACCCGATAACAACGAGATCATATGCCATTGAATATCCTTCCTGAGCGCGGACGGCCTACCGGCCGCCGCTGACGTTGAGGGCGGCACCCGTGACATAGGATGCCGCGTCGGAGAGTAGATAGAGAACGGACTGCGCCACTTCGTCGGGCGTTCCGGGTCTCTGCATGGGAATGGCCGGCGCCATCTCGCGCGCCCGGTCCGGCAGCCCGCCGGAGGCGTGGATGTCGGTGTCGATGATGCCGGGACGCACCAGGTTGACGCGGATGCCTTCGGCCGCGACCTCGCGTGCAAGCCCGATCGTGAAGCTCTCGATCGCCCCCTTGCTCGCGGCATAGTCGACATACTGCCCCGCCGAGCCGAGTACCGCAGCCATGGACGATATGTTGACGATCGCGCCGCCGCGGCCGCCATAGCGCGTCGACATCCTGCGGATGGCTTCCTGCGCGCAGCGGATGGAGCCGATGACGTTGACCGCGAACATGCGGTCGAGGCGCTCGACGCTGATTTCGTCGACGCGCGCCGGAAGGCCCACGATCCCGGCATTGTTGACGAGACCGTCGAGGCGCGAGAACGTCCCGTCCACCGTCGAGAAGATGGAGGCGAGCCCGGCTTCGCTGCCGACATCGCCTTCCACCGCGATCGCCGACCCGCCGGCCTTGCGGATGTCGTCGACCACCGCTTCGGCCGCCTCGGCATTGGAGGCATAGTTGACCGCGACCTGCCATCCGGCCGCCGCCGCCAGCCGGCAGACGCTGGCGCCGATGCCGCGGCTTCCGCCGGTCACGAGCAGCACGGGACTGTCGATCATTGCGCACACTCCTTGTAGGCCAGCACGTCCCAGGGAACGGTGGTGAGCTTCTTCTCTTCCCAGGCATTGGAATAACGCAGCGCCGGACCGAAGCCCGCAAGCAGCAGGCGATCTGCCGCCTCCGCGTCTGCCTCCGGCACCGCCTCGCCGATTTCGCCGTCCGCGCCGAGCGGATAGATCACCCCTTCCCAGACGGTGCAGGCGGCGATCTCCTCGCCGGTCACGTCACCCGTCGGGCAGTTGTGCATGATCATTCCGTTCGACCGGACCACCTCGTCGCCTGGCATGATGTGGCCGTTCAGGAAGAGATCGCCCTTCGCCAGCCGGATCTTGAAGAGGTGGCTGACCACGGCTGCCTCGGAACCGACCGGCTCGAAGGCGAGTTCGTAGACCCCGTCCCGATCCGCATAGATCGCCTGCGCCTGCGGGCACTTCGCAGCCAGGGCTGTGCCCGAAACCGAGAGCGACAGGACCGATGCCATCAGGAAAGGGCCGCGGACGCGCATGGATCAACCGGCCCGTTCCGTCGCAAGCTTGATGCCGAGCGCGATGAAGACCACCCCGCTCGTGCGGTCGATCCACTTGCTGGCGCGCGAGAACGCCGCCCGCATCCGGGGCGTCGTCATGAACAGGGACACGCCGATGAACCAGGAGATCAGGCACGTCGCCATCACCAGCCCGTAGCCGAGCTTCACGGTCATCGGCGTATGCACGCTGACGACGCTGGAGAAGATCGACAGGAAGAAGAACACCGCCTTGGGATTCAGCGCGTTCGCCATGAAACCCAGGCCGAAGGCCCGCAGCGCCGATTGCCGTTTGCCGTCCGCAGCGCCGGACGCCGCCGGGGCATCGATCTCCGTCCGGCCGGCGCGCAGGGCCTTCACGCCGATATAGACGAGATAGGCGACGCCGCACCACTTGACGATGTTGAAGAGGTAAATCGACTGGGAGATCAAGAGGCCGAGGCCGAGGATCGTGTAGCTGACGTGGAACATCAGCGAGGCGCCGATGCCGAACGAGGTAATGATCGCCGACCGCCTGCCGTGCACGATCGACTGGCGCATGACCATGGCGAGGTCGGCGCCGGGGGAGACGATGGCGAAGGCGAAGATCGCCATCAAAGAAGCGAGCTCGATCAGATAGGTGTGCATCCCAGTCTCCGGTGCGCCCGATCGGCGGGCGCGGCGCGTCGATCACAATACGAGG
The DNA here is from genome assembly GCF_029210525.1 of Mycoplana sp. MJR14. Taxonomy (NCBI): domain Bacteria; kingdom Pseudomonadati; phylum Pseudomonadota; class Alphaproteobacteria; order Hyphomicrobiales; family Rhizobiaceae; genus Mycoplana; species Mycoplana sp. MJR14. Next base: position 415,912 of record NZ_JARGEO010000004.1, on the reverse strand, counting down.
GCAGCGAACATCATGAAGAGCCCGGCCAGCGAGCCGAGCCAGATCAGCGAGCGGACATAGGCGATGCCCGCGAGATAGAGCGGTATGTAGATAAGGCGGCACGCAAACCACAGGAGCGCGCCGTTGTAGCCCCAGCCGGAAGGATCGCCGGCAAGGGCAAGGGCAAGCGCCAGGCCGACGAAGGCCGGATAGGTCTCGCGCAGGTTGGCCGAGGCCCGCTCCACCCGCCCGGCGAGCTTGCCGAGCGGCTTGGCCTCGCCGTCGCGCGGGCCGGCGTTCCAGTCCGCCCCGCGTTCATGGGTGGCCAGCGCCCCCTGCAGCATCACCTGGACGACGAGCAGCGCCGCACTCCACGCCACGAGCGTGAGAAACGGTGAGGCGGCAAGCGCTGCGGCGTCCATCCCGGGCGATCCTTACAGGTCCAGGACGAGGCGTTCCGGATCCTCCAGGCTTTCCTTGACCCGGACCAGGAACGTCACGGCTTCCTTGCCGTCGACGATGCGGTGGTCGTAGGAGAGCGCCAGATACATCATCGGGCGGATGACGACCTGGCCGCCGATCGCCACCGGGCGCTCCTGGATCTTGTGCATGCCGAGGATGCCCGACTGCGGCGCGTTCAGGATCGGCGACGACATCAGCGAGCCGTAGACGCCGCCGTTGGTGATGGTGAAGGTGCCGCCCTGCATGTCGGCCATCGACAGCGAACCGTCGCGGGCAGCCTTGGCCAGGCGTGCCAGTTCCTTCTCGATCTCGGCGATCGACATCTGATCGGCGTCGCGGATGACCGGAACGACGAGACCCTTGTCGGTGCCGACGGCCATGCCGATGTGGCAGAAGTTCTTGTAGATGATGTCGGTGCCGTCGATCTCGGCGTTGACCGCCGGCAGTTCCTTCAGCGCATGCGTGACCGCCTTGGTGAAGAAGCCCATGAAGCCGAGCTTCACGCCGTGCTTCTTCTCGAAGATGTCCTTGTACTTGGCGCGCAGGTCCATGACCGCCTTCATGTCCACCTCGTTGTAGGTGGTGAGCATGGCGGCCGTGTTCTGGGCATCCTTCAGGCGCTTGGCGATCGTCTGGCGCAGGCGCGTCATCTTCACCCGCTCCTCGCGCGGCGCATCCGCCTCGGAGGACGGTGCACGCGCCTGGATCTGGATCGGAGCCGCCGGGGCTGCCGGCGCGGAAATGCCCTTGGCGACGGCGGCGAGCACGTCGCCCTTCAGCACCTGGCCGCGCTTGCCGGAGCCGTCGACCTGGTCTGCCGAAAGGTTGTTCTCGGCGAGCATCTTGGCGGCCGCCGGCGCCGGAGGCATGGAGGAGGAAGCTGCCGGTGCCGCAGCGGCGGCCGGTGCGGCTGCTGCCACAGGCGCGGGCGCAGGCGCCGGCTCGGCAGCCTTTGCGGCGGGGGCAGCACCTGCCGAGGCGCCCTCGGCGATCTGGCCGAGCAGTGCCCCGAGGCCGACCGTCTCGCCGTTCGGCGCAACGATCTCCGACAGGACGCCCGAGGCCGGTGCCGGCACTTCGACGGTTACCTTGTCGGTTTCCAGCTCGACGAGCGGCTCGTCCGCCTTGACGGTGTCGCCGACCTTCTTGAACCAGGTGCCGACGGTCGCTTCGCTGACGGATTCGCCGAGGGTCGGTACGCGGATTTCAGTAGCCATTGTTCAAGTCCTGAAATGTTGAATGGTTGAATTCTGTTGCGGAACCGGCGTGTTACGACCGGAGAATCAGGGTCGGCATCGGCGCAATATCGAACCGGAAGCCGATGTCGGCAAGGATCACCGGATCGGCGTCGGCGAGCGAGCGGGCCGCCTCGGCGTCGCCCACCTCGACGACGGCCATCCCCCAGGCGCCTTCGCCCTCGAAGACCGGGCCGACGGCGATTGCCGTGCCGGCCGCAGCCTTCTCGCGCCAGTAGTCTGCATGACGGTCCATGGCCTTCATCTCCGGCTCCGTCGCATCATGCGGGAAGCTGGGGCGCGGCGGCACGAGTCTCAGGTGAAAATATGCCATCGCGCCACCCTCCCCTTAGCCGCCGAGCGCATCCTCGAGGAACGCCGCCAGCTGGGCCAGATGCTTGGACATCAGGCCCGTCGCCGGCGAGGCCGCCGCCGGCCGGCCGGTATAGCGGACGCGCTGGTGCTTGGCGTCGATATGGGCCAGCACCCACTCCAGATACGGGTCGATGAACGACCAGGCGCCCATGTTCTTCGGCTCTTCCTGGCACCAGACCATCTCCGCATGGCGGAAGCGCGACAGCTCGTTGATGAGCGCCTTGGCCGGGAACGGGTAGAGCTGTTCGAGACGCAGCAGGTAGACGTCGTCGATGCCGCGCTTCTCGCGCTCCTCGAGCAGGTCGTAGTAGACCTTGCCCGAGCACATGACGACGCGGCGGATCTTGGCGTCCTTCTGCAGCTTGATCGGGCCGTCCTTGATCACCTCGGCGTCGTCCCACAGGAGACGGTGGAACGAGCTTTCGCCGGCGAGTTCCGACAGGCTCGACACCGCCCGCTTGTGGCGCAGCAGCGACTTGGGCGTCATGATGATCAGCGGCTTGCGGAAGTCGCGCTTGATCTGCCGGCGCAGGATATGGAAGTAGTTCGCCGGCGTCGTGACGTTGGCGACCTGCATGTTGTCTTCCGCGCAGAGCTGCAGGAAGCGCTCGAGCCGGGCCGACGAATGCTCCGGCCCCTGGCCTTCATAGCCGTGCGGCAGGAGGCAGACGAGACCCGACATGCGCAGCCACTTGCGTTCGCCCGACGAGATGAACTGGTCGAACACGACCTGCGCACCGTTGGCGAAGTCACCGAACTGGGCTTCCCACAGCGTCAGCGCGTTCGGCCGCGCCAGCGAGTAGCCGTATTCGTAGCCGAGCACCGCTTCTTCCGAGAGCATCGAGTTGATGACCTCGTAGCGCGCCTGGGTGGGCGAGAGGTTCGCCAGCGGAATGTAGCGTTCCTCGGTCTCCTGGTCGTAGAGCACCGAATGGCGCTGCGAGAACGTGCCGCGCTCGCAATCCTGGCCGGAGAGGCGGATCTTCGTGCCTTCGACGGCGAGCGAACCGAAGGCGAGCGCCTCGCCCATCGCCCAGTCGAGACCTTCGCCGGTCTCGATCATCTGGGCGCGGTTGTCCATGAAGCGCTGGATCGTCCGGTGTGCCTTGAAGCCCTCCGGAATGGTGGAGAGCTTGCGGCCGATTTCCTTCAGCTGCTTCATCGGCACCGAGGTCTTGCCGCGGCGCTGCTCGTCGGCATTGTCGGCCGTGCGCAGGCCCGACCAGACGCCATCCAGCCAGTCGGCCTTGTTCGGCTTGTAGGACTGGCCGGCGTCGAACTCCTGCTCCAGGTTCGCGCGCCAGTCGGCCTTCATCTTCTCCAGTTCGCCCTCGGTGATCAGGCCTTCGTCGATCAGGCGCTGGCCGTAGATCTGCACGACCGTCTTGTGGGCACGGATCGCCTTGTACATCTTCGGCTGCGTGAACGCCGGCTCGTCGCCTTCGTTGTGGCCGAAGCGGCGGTAGCAGAACATGTCGATCACGACCGGCTTGTGGAACTTCATCCGGTATTCGGTGGCGATCTTGGCGGCATAGACGACCGCTTCCGGATCGTCGCCGTTGACGTGGAAGATCGGCGCCTCGATCATCTTGGCGACGTCGGACGGGTACGGCGACGAACGCGAGAAGGCCGGATTGGTGGTGAAGCCGATCTGGTTGTTGATGATGACGTGCATCGTTCCGGCGACGCGGTATCCGCGCAGGCCGGACAGTCCGAGGATCTCCGAGATCACGCCCTGGCCGGCAAAGGCCGCATCACCGTGGATGAGAAGCGGCATCACCTTCACGCGCTCGCGCAGCGGAATGATGTCGCCTTCGAAGACCGTCGCCATCTGGTCCTGCTTGGCGCGCGCCTTGCCCATGACGACCGGGTTAACGATCTCCAGGTGCGACGGGTTCGCCGTCAGCGACAGGTGGACCTTGTTGTTGTCGAATTCGCGGTCGGAGGAAGCGCCGAGGTGGTACTTCACGTCGCCCGAGCCTTCGACGTCGTCGGGCGCATAGGAGCCGCCCTTGAACTCGTGGAAGATCGCCCGGTGCGGCTTCGCCATCACCTGCGACAGCACGTTCAGGCGGCCGCGGTGGGCCATGCCGAGAACGATTTCCTTCAGACCTTCCTGGCCGCCGCGCTTGATGATCTGCTCCAGCGCCGGGATCAGCGATTCACCGCCGTCGAGGCCGAAGCGCTTGGTGCCCTTGTACTTGACGTCGATGAACTGCTCGAAGCCTTCCGCCTCGATCAGCTTCTGCAGGATCGCCTTCTTGCCTTCCGGCGTGAAGTCGACGCCCTTGTCCGGACCTTCGATGCGCTCCTGGATCCACGCCTTGATCTCGGGATCGGAGATATGCATGAACTCGACGCCGAGCGTCGAACAATAGGTGCGCTCGAGGATCTCGATCATCTGCGGGATGGTCGCGTATTCGAGACCGAGCACGTTGTCGAGGAAGATCGGGCGGCTGTAGTCGGCCTCCGTGAAGCCATAGGACTTCGGCGACAGCTCGTCATAGTCCTCCACCGGATCGGCGAGCCCGAGCGGATCGAGCTTGGCATGCAGGTGGCCGCGCATGCGGTAGGCGCGGATCATCATGATGGCGCGGACGCTGTCGCGGCTCGCCTGCTGGACGTCGCTGGCGTTCACCGGCACCCCGGTCGCAACCGCTGCGGCCTCAGCCTTGGCGACGATCTTCTTTTCAACGGCCTTTTCGACCGTGCCCCAGTCGCCGTCGAGCGCCGATACGAGCTCGCCATTGGCGGCGATCGGCCAGTTCTTCTTCTTCCAGGACGCGCCCTGGGCCGCCTTGAGGATATCGGCCGGCCGGTCGTCGAGCGACTTGAAGAACCCCTGCCATTCGGGCGCCACCGAGGAGGGATCCTGCTCGTAGCGCGCGTAGAGCTGCTCGATATAGGCAGCGTTCGCACCGTCGAGGAACGACGTCACCTGAAACTGTTCGTTGGCGTCTTGTCTTGCCATGGTCGCTCGCGGGCGCCGCGCCCGCCTCCTGACTGTAATCCGCCCCGGAAGAAGCGCCCGGGAGAAACGCCCGCCCGACATCCCGTCCTCGTTGACGAGTGAGGCGGCAGGAACAGGCGGCCGGCCATCGGCCGACCGCCTTCGATCGTCAGTCTCAGCCCTTCAGGACTTCGACGAGGGTCTTGCCGAGACGTGCCGGGGACGGCGAAACCTTGATGCCGGCCGCTTCCATGGCCGCGATCTTCGATTCCGCGTCGCCCTTGCCGCCGGAAACGACGGCGCCGGCATGGCCCATGGTGCGGCCCTTCGGCGCCGTGCGACCGGCGATGAAGCCGGCCATCGGCTTCTTGCGGCCCTTCTTGGCTTCGTCGATCAGGAACTGGGCCGCGTCTTCCTCGGCCGAGCCGCCGATCTCGCCGATCATGATGATCGAGGTCGTGGCCGGGTCGGCCAGGAACATCTCCAGCACGTCGATGAACTCGGTGCCCTTGACCGGGTCGCCGCCGATGCCGACCGCCGTCGTCTGGCCGAGGCCTTCGTTGGAGGTCTGGAAGACCGCTTCATAGGTCAGCGTGCCCGAGCGGGAAACGATGCCGACCGAACCCTTGCGGAAGATCGAGCCCGGCATGATGCCGATCTTGCATTCTTCCGGCGTCAGGATGCCCGGGCAGTTCGGGCCGAGGAGGCGCGACTTGGAGCGGTCGAGGCGAGCCTTCACGCGCACCATGTCCATCACCGGGATGCCCTCGGTGATGCAGGTGATGAAGGGGATCTCGGCGTCGATCGCCTCGATGATCGCTTCGGCTGCGCCTGCCGGCGGAACGTAGATCACGGTCGCGTCGGCGCCGGTCTTTTCCCTGGCTTCGGCCACGCTCGCGAAGATCGGCAGCACGGTGCCGTCGACGCCCGACGACCAGGTTTCGCCACCCTTCTTCGGGTGGATACCGCCGACCATCTTGGTGCCGTAGTAGGCGAGTGCCTGTTCGGTGTGGAAGGTACCGGTCTTGCCGGTCAGGCCCTGAACGAGAACCTTGGTGTCTTTGTTGACGAGAATAGACATTCTTTCGGTCCTTCCGGATTAGGCCTTGATCGCCGCGACGATCTTCTTCGCCGCGTCGTCGAGATCGTCGGCAGCCGTAATCGCCAGACCCGACTCGTTGAGGATCTTCTTGCCGAGCTCGACATTGGTGCCTTCGAGGCGAACGACGAGCGGAACCTTCAGACCGACTTCCTGAACCGCCGCGACGACGCCCTCGGCGATGACGTCGCAGCGCATGATGCCGCCGAAGATGTTGACGAGGATGCCCTCGACCTTCGGGTCGGCGGTGATGATCTTGAAGGCCGCCGCGACCTTCTCCTTGCCGGCGCCGCCGCCGACGTCGCAGAAGTTCGCCGGCTCCTTGCCGTAGAGCTTGATGATGTCCATCGTCGCCATGGCGAGGCCGGCGCCGTTGACCATGCAGCCGATGTTGCCGTCGAGCGCGACATAGGCGAGGTCCCACTTCGAGGCCTCGATTTCCTTGGCATCCTCTTCGGTCTCGTCGCGCAGCGCCTTGACGTCGTCGTGACGGAACAGCGCGTTGCCGTCGAAGGACATCTTGGCGTCGAGAACGCGCAGGTGGCCGTTCTGCATGACGATCAGCGGGTTGACCTCGAGCAGCGCCATGTCCTTCTCGCCGAAGGCCTTGTAGAGCGCCGGAAACAGCGCCTTGGCGTCTTCGGCGGCAGCGCCGGTCAGCTCGAGTGCCTTGGAGATCGCGGCAACGTCGGCTGCGGTGACGCCGGCTTCCGGATCGATCGCGATCGTGTGGATCTTCTCCGGCGTGTCGTGGGCGACCGCTTCGATGTCCATGCCGCCTTCGGTCGAGACGACGAAGGCGACGCGACCGACAGAGCGGTCGACCAGCAGCGAGCAGTAGAGCTCACGGGCAATGTCGGCGCCGTCTTCGATGTAGAGGCGGTTGACCTGCTTGCCGGCCTCGCCCGTCTGCGCGGTCACCAGCGTGTTGCCGAGCATTTCCTTGGCATGCGCCACGACTTCGTCGATCGACTTGGCGAGACGAACGCCGCCCTTGGCGTCGGGGCCGAGTTCCTTGAACTTGCCCTTGCCGCGGCCGCCCGCATGGATCTGGCTCTTGACGACATAGAGCGGCCCGGGAAGCTTCTTCGCGGCGGCCTCGGCCTCTTCGACCTTGAGGATGGCCACGCCTTCGGCGACCGGTGCGCCGTAGCCCTTCAGCAGAGCCTTGGCCTGATATTCATGGATGTTCATGGAAAAATTCCTCTCTCTTGGCCGAAGCGATTACTTCAGCGCCGGAGCGATGTTGATGCAGGCTTCGCACAGGCCGGCGACGGCGCCGACCGACTTGTCGAAGGCTTCCTGCTCGTTCTTGTTGAGGTCGATCTCGATGACGCGCTCGACGCCGCCGGCGCCGATCACGGTGGGCACGCCGACATACATGTCCTTCACGCCGTACTGGCCGGAGAGATAGGCGGCGCACGGCAGCACGCGCTTCTTGTCCTTCAGGAAGGATTCGGCCATCTCGATGGCGGATGCGGCCGGCGCATAATAGGCCGAGCCGGTCTTCAGCAGGCTGACGATTTCCGCGCCGCCGTCACGGGTGCGCTGGATGATCTGCTCCAGGCGTTCCTGGGTGCACCAGCCCATCTTGACGAGATCGGTCAGCGGGATGCCGGCGACGGTGGAGTAGCGGGCGAGCGGCACCATCGTGTCGCCATGGCCGCCGAGAACGAAGGCGGTGACGTCCTGGACGGAAACGTTGAATTCTTCCGACAGGAACAGGCGGAAGCGGGCCGAATCGAGCACGCCGGCCATGCCGACGACCATGTTCTTCGGCAGGCCGGAGAACTTCTGCAGCGCCCAGACCATCGCGTCGAGCGGATTGGTGATGCAGATCACGAAGGCGTTCGGGGCATACTTCTTGATGCCGGCGCCGACCTGTTCCATGACCTTGAGGTTGATGCCGAGCAGGTCGTCGCGGCTCATGCCCGGCTTGCGGGCGACGCCGGCGGTGACGATGCAGACGTCCGCGCCCTCGATCGCCGCATAGTCGCTGGCGCCGGTGAGCGAGGCGTTGAAGCCTTCGACAGGCGAGGACTGGGCGATGTCGAGACCCTTGCCCTGCGGAATGCCGTCGGCGATGTCGAACAGGACGATGTCGCCCAGTTCCTTCAGGCCGGCGAGATGCGCCAGCGTGCCACCGATCATTCCAGAACCAATAAGTGCGATCTTCTTGCGCGCCATGAAAGTGCTTCCTTTGCGATCCATCTCCGATCGGCCAGCGTCGCAAACGTCCGGGCCGTCCGGGCAAACGGATTAGCGCCCAAAGCCTTAAATATCAACTAATACTTTCCGACCCAGGTATTTCAATCGGTTAGAACTCAAAATTCTTACGTAAACGTAAGAATTTCCGTCGCGAGATCGTCATAATTCAGCAGCATTGCGCCGATGGTTCTCCGCGTACTCGACGCTTCTGATCTCGATCAGCCTGGAAACCGTCCGGTCGAACTCGAAACCCTCGGTCCCCTTCTTGGCGACGAGCAGGCTCTCCGGCGCCGCGGCGGCGGAGGCGAACAGGCGGGCGCCGTGGTCATAGATCGTGTCGACCAGGTTGATGAAGCGCTTCGTTTCGTTGCGCCGATCCGGACCGAGAAGGGGGATGTGGTCGAGGAAGATCGTGTCGTAGCGCTGAAGGACCGCAAGATAGTCGGCCGCCCCCATGGGCTTCTCGCACAGGTCCGCGAAGGAGAAGCGCGCCGCGCGTCCGGCCGCCGCAGGCACGGCGATCTTGCGCCCCCGGAAGCCGATCGTCGCGGGCGCCGCTACGGCCCCTGCCGTCTCCCGCTCCCAGGCCTTGTCCATGGCCCGGTCCGCCTCCGCACCGAGCGGATGCCGGAAGACCGGCAGGCCCTCGTCCTTCTCCAGCCGGTAGTCCGTCCCCGAATCCAGCGCGACGATGTCGACGTGCTTCTTGAGAAGATCGACGAAAGGCAGGAACAGGCCGCGGTTGAGGCCGTCCTTGTAGAGATTGTCGGGCTCGACATTCGAGGTCGCGACCAGGATGCAGCCGCGCGCGAACAGCTCCGAAAACAGCCGCGACAGGATCATCGCATCGGCGATGTCCGTCACCGAGAACTCATCGAAGCACAGAAGCCGCGCCTCGGCGATCAGCGCCTCGGCCACCGGCGGCACCGGATCGGCCTGCTTGGTTTCGCCGTTCTTCAGTTTCTGCCGATGCTGGTGGATGCGGTCGTGCACATCGGCCATGAACTCATGGAAATGCGCCCGCCGCTTGCGCTTGATCGGCACGAGCGAGAAGAACAGGTCCATCAGCATGGTCTTGCCGCGCCCGACCCCGCCATGGATGTAGAGGCCGCGCGGAACTGCGGATTTCTCGGGCTTGCGCGTCGCGAATAACCAGCCGAGCGCGCTCGACTTGCGCGCCGGCCGCTGCGCCTGGATGGCCTCGAGCAGCGCGTCGAACCGCTGCGCCATCGCCGCCTGCAGCGGATCGGGCTGCATCTCGCCTGCGGCCACCTTCGCCATCAGCTTGTCGGTGACGCCGTGTTCCGGATAGGCGGAGACCTTGTCCCAATCCTGCTTCATGGGCACGACAGACGATCTCCGTGAGGGATGGTTTTCGTCGGATCAGCGCGACAGGCTGATCGGCTGGCCGCCGCTGGTGGAGCCGTCGAAGCGCGAGTCGGCGGTCCGGTAGAGACGGGCGATCTCGTTGCCGTCGCGGTTCTTCAGGACGACCTGCTTGCCGGCCACTTCCCAGGAGCCCATCTGCGTCAGTTCGCCGGCGCAGCCGCGGGTACCGCCGCGCGAGCCGGAGCCGAGATTGGTCAGGGTCAGGAACATGTCGCAGGAGGTCGGGCCGTTGCTGACGCGCCAGTTGCCGACCATCGCCTCCTTCTTGACGTCCATCGCCGCGGCCGACGCGCCGGCATCGGCACCCGGAACGCCGCCTGCGCCCGGCGTCGCCATGGCGGTGTCGGTGGTGGGGGCGGCGGGGAACTGCGAAGCGCCGGTGGTGCTGGTGGAGGGATCGGGAAGCTGGCTGGACGAGACGGTGCCGACCGGTGCGGGCTGCAGCGGCGCTGCCGGCTGCGTGTCGATGCCGCCCATCGAAGTCCGCTGGCAGCCTGCCAGCGCAAGCGCCATCATCAGTCCGCCTGCCACCTGTACAATCCGCATGTCGAAACTCCTGCCCCTTCGTCGATGCTGTGGATACGCGACAATCATGGCGGATTACCGTGAATCGACGGTTTAAATCAAGTGTTAGCCATCATGTTTCGCCGCGTCGCCTGGACACGCCGCCCAACAGGAGCCGGGAACCCCATATGAAAATGCCGGGCGCAAGGCCCGGCATTGGCAGAGTTTCCGTGACGGGTCAGAGCCGCCGCTCGACCAGCATCTTCTTGATCTCGCCGATCGCCTTGGCCGGGTTCAGACCCTTCGGGCAGGCCTGGGCGCAGTTCATGATCGTGTGGCAGCGATAGAGGCGGAAGGGGTCCTCGAGGTTGTCGAGGCGCTCGCCGGTGGCCTCGTCTCTGCTGTCGATCAGCCAGCGATAGGCCTGCAGCAGCACGGCGGGGCCGAGATAGCGGTCGCCGTTCCACCAGTAGCTCGGACAGGAAGTCGAGCAGCAGGCGCACAGGATGCACTCGTAGAGGCCGTCGAGCTTCTGGCGGTCCTCGTGGCTCTGCTTCCATTCCTTGGCCGGCGTCGGCGACACCGTCTTCAGCCAGGGCTCGATCGAGCGGTGCTGGGCGTAGAAGTGCGTCAGGTCCGGCACCAGATCCTTGACGACGGGCATGTGCGGCAGCGGATAGATCTTCACCGCACCCTTCACCTCGTCCATGCCCTTGGTGCAGGCGAGCGTGTTGGTGCCGTCGATGTTCATCGCGCAGGAACCGCAGATGCCCTCGCGGCAGGAGCGGCGCAAGGTCAGCGTCGGGTCGATCTTGTTCTTGATGTAGAGCAGCGCGTCCAGCACCATCGGGCCGCAGTCGTCGATATCGACATAGAAGGTGTCGATCGACGGGTTCTTGCCGTCGTCCGGGCTCCAGCGGTAGACGCGGAACTCGCGGGTGTTGGTGGCGCCGGCCGGCTTCGGCCAGACCTTGCCTTCGGTGATCTGCGAGTTCTTGGGAAGAGCGAGTTCAACCATTGGACGTTACCTATATGTCTTGAGACACTTCTTGTTTTACGTTGACCAGTCTCGACTTGAGCATCTTGTGGAAGGCCTCTATCTCTCTAGCGATAGTTTTCCGTCTTTGCTCATATTGCTCCGCTTGGGCCAACGCGCCGATCTCTGAGGCTCGGATATTGAAGATTACTTTCATCTGCACCTCGCAGATTGAAAGCATGACCATATATAGTTCGATCTTGTGATAAACCGACGCGAATAAGACGCCGAGCCTTTCGTCTTTCGACAACAGCGCGCGAACGTGGGCGCCATAACTCCAATGTGCATGATCGCTTAAATAGCCGTACAACTTTCCAACGCGCGGCTCTATGCGCTTAAGTTTCGATAGGGAAGATTGCGCTTGGATTCTTCGCGCCTTCTCTGGGTCGGGCTCACGATCAACAGCGCATATCCACGCAAGCTGCTCGATTTGCATCCTCGCAACCACAAGCCCCTCGAATAAAGCGCCGCGATTTGCAATTGCCAGCAACTGTAAAAAGCTAAATTCTTGCCTCAGAAGCGCGAATTCAGCCAGTATGCGACCAACGGTTCCATCTTCGTGATGCGTGAGTTCTTCTACCAGCAGGTAAAGGAAGGAATGACTCTCTTTTAAGAAAGAGGCAATTTTCACATCTTCTCGAGAAGCTTCCTCATCTTCAAATTCGTGCACATAGTTCTTGCGAGTGTAATCCACAGATTTAAGGCCAAACTGAAGTGAAATGAGCGCGGCCAGAAGCCTTTCTTTTAGTTCAGCAGGGTATGAGGAGCAAAGCGCAATCGGCCAAGCCGCGTTGACAAATGCAGAATCGAAATCAAGGCTAGGGAAAAGAGGATAGAGCCGAGTAATCGGCTCCACTTCCTGTAAAAAATCTCCGGTCCCTTGATATCGAGACATGGTCAATACACGCGGGCCTTGGGCTCGATCTTCTTCGGATCGATCCCTTCGGCGATGAGGTCGGTATGGACCGGCCGGTAGTCGAGCTTGACGTTGCCGTCCGCATCGACCCAGGCGAGCGTGTGCTTGCGCCAGTTGACGTCGTCGCGGCCGCCGAAGGGGCCGGACGTGTAGTCCTCGCGCGCGTGGGAGCCGCGGCTCTCCTTGCGCGCCTCGGCGCCGACGACCGTCGTGATCGCGTTGGCCATGAGGTTTTCCAGTTCCAGCGTTTCGACCAGATCGGAATTCCAGATCAGCGACCGGTCGGAGACCTTGATGTCGGCCATCTCGCCCCAGATCTCCTTCATGCGGCGGCAGCCGTTCTCCAGCGATTCCTGGGTGCGGAACACGGCCGCGTCGTCCTGCATGGTGCGCTGCATCTTGTCGCGCAGCACCGCCGTCGGCGTGCTGCCGTTGGCAAAGCGCAGCCGGTCGAAGCGCTCCATGATCCTGTCGCAGGCCGCCTTGTCGAGCGCGGGGATCGGCTCGGACCGGTCGATGACTTCACCGGCCCGGATCGCCGCGGCGCGGCCGAAGACCACGAGGTCGATCAGCGAGTTGGAGCCGAGCCGGTTGGCGCCGTGCACCGAGGCGCAGCCGGCCTCGCCGACCGCCATCAGGCCGGGCGCGATGCGCTCCGGATTGGCGCTGTCGGCGTTGAGCACCTCGCCCCAGAAGTTCGTCGGAATGCCGCCCATGTTGTAGTGGACGGTGGGCAGGACCGGGATCGGCTCGCGGGTGACGTCGACGCCGGCGAAGATCTTCGCGCTTTCCGAAATACCGGGCAGCCGCTCGTGCAGCACCGCCGGGTCCAGGTGGTCGAGATGCAGGAAGATGTGATCCTTGTTCTTGCCGACGCCGCGGCCCTCGCGGATCTCCAGCGTCATGCAGCGGGAGACCACGTCGCGCGAGGCAAGGTCCTTCGCCGACGGCGCATAGCGCTCCATGAAGCGCTCGCCCTCGGAGTTGACGAGATAGCCACCCTCGCCGCGGGCGCCCTCGGTGATCAGACAGCCGGAGCCGTAGATGCCGGTCGGGTGGAACTGCACGAACTCCATGTCCTGCAGCGGCAGGCCGGCGCGGGCGATCATGCCGCCGCCGTCGCCGGTGCAGGTGTGCGCCGAGGTCGCCGAGAAGTAGGCGCGGCCGTAGCCGCCGGTCGCCAGCACCACCATCTTCGCCGAGAAGCGGTGGATCGTGCCGTCGTCCAGGTTCCAGGCGACGACGCCGGTGCAGCGGCCGTCGGCCGACATGATCAGGTCGAGCGCGAAGTACTCGATGAAGAATTCGGCATTGTTGCGCAGCGACTGGCCGTAGAGCGTGTGCAGAATGGCGTGGCCGGTGCGGTCGGCGACCGCGCAGGTGCGCTGCACCGGCGGCCCCTCGCCGTAGTTCTGCATGTGGCCGCCGAACGGGCGCTGGTAGATCTTGCCTTCCTCGTTGCGCGAGAACGGCACGCCGTAGTGCTCGAGCTCATAGACCGCCTTCGGCGCCTCCATGGCGAGATACTGCATGGCGTCGACGTCGCCGAGCCAGTCCGAGCCCTTGACGGTGTCGTAGAGGTGCCACTGCCAGCTGTCCGGCGTCATGTTCTGCAGCGAGGCGGCGATGCCGCCCTGGGCTGCGACGGTGTGCGAGCGGGTCGGGAACACCTTGGTGATGCAGGCCGTCTTCAGACCCTGCTCGGCCATGCCGAGGGTCGCGCGCAAGCCCGCGCCGCCCGCGCCGACGACGACCACATCGAAGGCGTGATCCACATACTGGTAGGCTTTGCCGTTTGTCGCCGGCGAGGAATTCGGTGCCATGGTGAATTATCCTGCGAAGGCGATCTTCAGGACGGCGAAAAGACAGAGCCCGCCGACCAGGACCGCAAAGAAGGTATTGAGCATGAGGAGGGCGATCTTGACGCCTTCGGCGTGAACATAGTCCTCGATGATGACCTGCATGCCGAGCTTCATGTGATAGAGCGCGGACAGCACGACCAGGACCATCAGCACGGCGACGATCGGATGCGACAGCGCCGCCCGGACCTCTGCATAGGGCGCGCCGGCGTAACAGACGAGGAAGCCCACGAAGAAGAGCATCAGCGGTACGTTGGAGACCGCCGTCAGCCGCTGGCGCCAGAAGTGCTCCGTTCCTTCCTTGGCCGAGCCAAGGCCGCGAACGCGGCCGAGAGGTGTACGCATATCCATGTCAGTTGTTCCTCAGCGCACCAGAAAGCCGATCGCCCAGACCAGCACCGTCAATGCAAGCGATATGACCAGCGACGCCTTCGCAACCTTCGTGGCGAAGTGCTTCTCGTAGCCGTGTCCCGTATCCCATGCGAAGTGTCGGAAGCCGCCGACCATGTGGTGGAACAGCGCCCAGGTGTAGCCGAGCAGGATCAGCATGCCGATCCAGGTGCCGAAGAACCAGCTGACCCAATTGAAATAGGCCTCGCCCATCGATGCCGCGATCAGCCACCAGGCCACGAGCACCGTGCCGAAATAGAGCGCGCCGCCGGTGATGCGATGGACGATCGACATGACCATGGTGGGAATTGGCTTGTAAATCTGGAGATGCGGCGAGAGCGGCCGGCCTTTTGTGACGTTCGTCATCAGAACCCTCACGGAAATCCCGGAGAATGGCCCCGATATCTGGACATTTTCGCTCCGGAATTGCACGTCGTTTGTGTGCAATGCAATGCCTGCGACGTTTAATCGCCGGAATGCGGAACCACAAGTGTCATCGTCGGGCAAAATCAATTTAATCGATTAAGACAAAAGTATGATGATGAGGGACCTCCGAAAACGTTAACCATTGTTAACATTTCTTACCGGTTTCTTAACCAAACCAGTGACTTTCCAGCCGATTTGAACCAGAGTGATTGTCAGGAACCGTTACGCGTAACCTGGAGGCGAAACAGAATGAGTCTGTTTTCCCGAGCCCGCATGACTGCAATCGCGCTCGCCGCCCTGTCCCTTCCGCTCGTCGTCTCGCCGATCGCCGAGGCACGCGACCGCAACGACGGCGCAAGCCACCGCAGTTTTTCCTCCCACAGCACCAGCAGAGCGGACCGGAGCCGCGACGACGACTGGCGGCGCCGGCACCATGTGCACCGCGACCGCGACGATGCGCGCGACGTCATCCGCAGCTCGCCGAGCACGCGCACCCGGGCCTGGACGCTGCGCCGCGCCGACCGCTGGGATCATTGGGGCTGGAACGCCGGAAACTGGGACCGGGCCCGCTGGGACCGTGGAAACTGGAACCGGGACTGGGATCGCAACTGGGACCGCAGCCGACAGGCGGGCTGGGACTGGCGCTTCGAGGGCCCGCGCCGCCCCTACTATGAGGGCGCGGTAAAACCTTACTATGCCGGAGGCGGAAGCGAAGACCGCACCGGCCTCGGCAACAATTTCTACGGCGGCTCGATCTCCGCCTACGAGGATCCCGGCAACGGCAACTATTTCTATCTCGACGGTGAATATGGCGACGGCGGCGGCAGCTTCCCGGCGGTCCGGCCGCAATACGGCGCCAAGGTCATCGTCGTGACGCCCGAGACCGGGGCCGCAAGCTGCAGCTGGGAAGCCGGCGTCTGCGTCATTCGCCCATAACGGCCGGAACCATCGGCAGGCGGGGACGGCCGTTCCCGCCGCGGGACGGCGCCGGCCCGCTGCAGGCGATCGCCGGGCCTCGCTTGGTGGCGTCGCACGCGAAGGCGCGGACCGGGAGCCGCCTCAGCCTTCCAGTTCCTCGCGCAGCATCTCCAGCTCGAGCCATTCCTCTTCCATGCGCGTCAGGTCGGCCCGCAGCGTCTCCAGTTCCGAAGCGAGACGATTGAAGGCAGCCTGGTCCTTGGAAAACAGCATCGGATCGGCCATCTTCTCCTCGCGCCTGGCGATTTCGGACTGGATCTTCTCCATCTCCTTCGGCAGGCTTTCGAGCGCGAATTTCTGCTTGTAGGACAGCTTGCCCCGGCCCTTGTCGCTCGGCTTCTCCACCGGCACGCCGTCGCCGGACGTGGCCTTCTCCGCCTTCTCCGTCCTGCGCCGCTCTTCGATCGCGCCGCGCCGCTGTGCCAGCATGTCGGAATAGCCGCCGGCATACTCGATCCATCGCCCGTCCGGCGCCTCCGGATTGGCCGGGGCGATCGTCGAGGAGACGGTGCGGTCGAGAAAGTCGCGATCGTGACTGACCAGGATGACGGTGCCGGCAAAGCCGGCGACGATTTCCTGCAGGAGGTCCAGCGTCTCGATGTCCAGATCGTTGGTCGGCTCGTCGAGGATCAGGAGGTTGGTCGGCCGCGACAGGATGCGGGCCAGCATCAGCCGCGCGCGCTCGCCGCCGGAAAGATTGCGGATCGGGGTGCGGGCCTGCTCCGGCTGGAACAGGAATTCCTTCATGTAGCCCGTCACGTGCCGCTGCTCGCCGTTGACGATCAGGCTTTCGCCGCGCCCGTCGGTGAGGTAGTGCGCCAGCGTATCGTCGGGGTTCAGATCCTCGCGGCGCTGGTCGAGCGTGGCGATCTCCAGGTTGGTGCCGAGCTTGACGGTGCCGCTGTCGGGCGCGAGCTGTCCGGTCAGGATCTTCAGAAGCGTCGTCTTGCCGGCGCCGTTCGGGCCGACGAGGCCGATGCAGTCGCCGCGGTGCACCCGGATCGAGAAGGGGGCCACGATCGCGCGCTCGCCATAGCTCTTGGTGACCTTGTCGGCCTCGATCACCAGCTTGCCGGACTCCTGCGCCTCGGACGCGCTCGCCTGCACCGTCCCCTGCGGCCCCTTGTGGCCGCGGTGGCGCGACCGCATGGCCTGCAGCTCGCCGAGGCGGCGCATGTTGCGCTTGCGCCGCGCCGTCACGCCGTAGCGCAGCCAGTGCTCCTCGCGCTGGATGGCCTTGCCGAGCTTGTGCTGCTCCAGCTCTTCCGCCTCCAGCACCTCGTCCCGCCAGGCCTCGAAATGGGCAAAGCCGCGATCCAGCCGGCGCGAGGTGCCGCGGTCGAGCCAGACCGTGGCATTGGAGACCTTCTCCAGGAACCGGCGGTCGTGCGAAATGACGACGAGCGCCGAGCGGCTCCGCGTCAGCTCGTCTTCCAGCCATTCGATGGTCGGCAGGTCGAGATGGTTGGTCGGCTCGTCGAGCAGAAGGATGTCCGGCTCCGGCGCCAGCACCCGCGCCAGCGCCGCCCGCCGCGCCTCGCCGCCCGACAGCGTGCCGGGATCCTCCGCGCCGGTCAGGCCGAGATGCGACAGGAGATAGGTGACGCGATAGGGATCGTCGCCCGGGCCGAGCCCGGCCTCCGCATAGGCGGCGACCGTGTCAAAGCCTTCGAAATCCGGGGCCTGCTCGAGATAGCGGACGGTCGCCGAGGGATGGCGGAACACCTCGCCGGACTGCGCCTCGACCATGCCTGCGGCGATCTTCAGGAGCGTCGACTTGCCGGAGCCGTTGCGGCCGACCAGGCAGATGCGATCCCCCGGCTCCACCTGCAGGTTGGCGCCGGCGAGCAGCGGTGTGCCGCCGAAGCTCAGGAAGATGTCGTCGAGTTTCAGAATGGGCGGTGCCAAGCGTCAGGCTCCTGAAAGATCATAGGGACGGGCGAGCACGACGGCCCGCCCGGCGGCAAGGGTGAAGGTGACCGGTCCCAGCGCGACGTTGGAAACCGTGCGCGCGGAGCCGAACGGCAGGTCGAACGCGGTCAAGGGGTACCGGACGTTTTCGATCGACAGGCCGGACAGCGCCGACAGGCCGAGGACCGAGAACAGGCTGCTGTCCGGCAGGTCGATCGTGGTGCGGCCGGCAAGCAGGGGCGATGCCTCCTCGAGGCCGGAGGTCAGCGTGACGTCGAGCCCGCTCTCCTGCAA
The DNA here is from genome assembly GCF_029210525.1 of Mycoplana sp. MJR14. Taxonomy (NCBI): domain Bacteria; kingdom Pseudomonadati; phylum Pseudomonadota; class Alphaproteobacteria; order Hyphomicrobiales; family Rhizobiaceae; genus Mycoplana; species Mycoplana sp. MJR14. Next base: position 397,901 of record NZ_JARGEO010000004.1, on the reverse strand, counting down.
CGCCACCGCCTGGAGCAGGTGCGCCAGCGCATGGTCGCTGCGATCGCCGCCCAGCGCACCGGCGAGGATCAGCCGTCGCGCCCCGCGCTCCAGCGCTGCCGCGACGGCGATCTCGCCGTCGGTCGCATTCTTCGCGGCCGGATAGGGCTCCTGCGGCACGTGCGCCCAGAGCGCCAGGTCCTCCGGTGATGCGGAATCGAAGTCGCCGACCCAGACCTCCGGCGTGACCCCGAGCGTCGCGGCGTGGCGCATGCCGCCGTCGGCGGCGATGAAGCGGGCGCCGGCGATCGCCGCCCTGAACCGCGCGGTCGGTTCGAGCGTTCCTCCGAGAAGGACGACAAAGAGCTGGTCGGCGGCGTTCGTCATGGGCACACCGTCTAGCGCATGTCGCCTGCGAATGGAAACGCCTTTCCGCGACGCCAACCCGCTTGCAAGCCGGCCCGGGCCGGACTAATGCTTGCCTTGCTCTAACGGGGTGCCCGACCATCGCAGGATGGACCGGGCTGAGAGGCCGAGGCCAACCCGAAGAACCTGATCCGGTTTGTACCGGCGGAGGGATTAGACGGCACATTCGGCGCCCTATTCCCGTTTTTGGATTTATAAGGAGGCACCGATGCGCAAGACGCTACTATCCGCCCTGGCACTACTTTCCGCAGCGACCATGACAGTGGCCATGACCCTGCCCGCACAAGCGGCGGACAAGACGCTGACCATCTACACCTATGAAAGCTTCATCGCCGAATGGGGCCCCGGCGCCAAGGTGGCGGCCGCCTTCGAGGAGACCTGCGACTGCAAGGTCGAATGGGTGGGCGTCGCCGACGGCGTCGAGCTATTGACGCGCCTGAAGCTGGAGGGCGAGGGAACCAAGGCCGATATCGTCCTCGGCCTCGACACCAATCTCATCGCCGAAGCCAAGGCGACCGGCCTGTTCGTTCCCCATGAGCTCGCCCCGAAGGACGTGACGGTCCCGGGCGGGTTCTCGGACGACACCTTCCTTCCCTACGACTACGGCCATTTCGCCGTCGTCTACGACACCGAAACGCTGAAGAACCCGCCCAAAAGCCTGAAGGAACTGGTGGAGGGCGATCCCGACGAGAAGATCGTCATCGAGGATCCGCGCACCTCGACGCCGGGCCTCGGCCTGCTGCTCTGGGTCAGGTCCGTCTATGGCGACAAGGCCGGGGAGGCCTGGGCGAAACTGAAAGACCGCGTCCTGACCGTGACCCCCGGCTGGTCGGAGGCCTACGGGCTCTTCACCAAGGGCGAGGCGCCGATGGTGCTCTCCTACACCACCTCCCCCGCCTACCACATGGTGGCCGAAAACACCGAGCGCTACCAGGCGGCCGCCTTTTCCGAAGGCCACTACGTGCAGATCGAGGTTGCCGGCATGACCAGGGCCGCCGACTATCCCGAACTGGCCCGGACGTTCCTCTCCTTCATGACCGGCCCGCAGTTCCAGTCGATCATTCCGGAGACGAACTGGATGATGCCGGCCGCCGCAACCGGAACGCCGCTGCCGGCAGCCTTCGACCGGCTGGTCAAGCCGGAGCACACCTTCCTTTTTTCCGCCGACGAGGTCGCGGCGAACCGCAAGGCCTGGATCGACGAGTGGCTCTCGGCCATGAGCGCGAAATAGGCGCCGCATTGCCGGCGGAGACGTCTGGCGGCACGGGCGAAGCCTGCTGACGGGGCAGAGGAATGTACACGACGAGCGAAGCATCAGCGATCGTCAGGGCCGGCGGCATCGTGCTGACCTCGATCCTGCTGTTTGCCGGTCTGTCGACGATCACCCTCATCTTCCATGCCGAAGGCGGCGCCGGCGGTGCGCTGTTCGACGCCTACCTCTTCGGCGTTGCCCGCTTCACGCTGCTGCAGGCGGGCCTTTCCACCCTACTTTCGGTGGCGCTCGCGATCCCCGTCGCCCGCGCGCTCGCGCGGCGGCGGGACTTTCCCCTGCGCAGCTGGATCGTCCGACTGTCGGCGCTGCCGCTCGGCCTGCCGGCGCTCGTGGCGACGCTCGGCATCGTCGAGGTCTGGGGGCGCCGCGGGGTCGTCAACCAGGCGCTGGCCGCGCTCGGCCTCGACAATCCCGTCAGCATCTACGGTCTCATCGGCATCCTGATCGCCCACGTCTTCTTCAACCTGCCGCTCGCCGCCAGGCTGCTGATGGCGGGGCTGGAACGCATTCCAGCCGAATACTGGCTGACCTCTGCCAATCTCGGTATGGGATCCGGCGCGACGTTCCGGCTGATCGAATGGCCGGTGATCCGCGGCCTCCTGCCGGGGATCGCCGGTCTCGTCTTCATGCTCTGCGCCACCAGCTTCACGATCGTGCTGACGCTCGGCGGCGGTCCCGCGGCCACGACGATCGAGGTCGCGATCTATCAGGCGCTGCGCTTCGACTTCGATCCGCCGCGCGCCGTGATCCTGTCCGTCCTCCAGATCCTGCTGACCGGCGCTCTGCTCTACGTCATGCGGCTGCTGGGCACGCCCGCCGAGGAGGCGCCGACTGCCGGCCGCGCCGCCCGCCGCTTCGACGGCAGAAGCGGACGGCTGTCCGACGGCCTCGTCATCCTCGCCTTCACCCTGTTCACCGCCGCACCGTTGCTGGCCGTCGTCTCCGCCGGCCTTGCCTCCGACCTGCCGCGGCTCGCCGCCGACCCGCAGCTGCACAGGGCACTTGCCACGAGCCTTGCCATCGCGCTCGCCTCGGCGACCCTCTGCCTCGCAATCGCCATGCCGGCCATCGCGATCGCCCCGCTCGCCGCCGCCGACCGGGCCCCGGCGCCGCTGCGCTCTCTCTCCGGCAGCCTGCAGGCCGCAAGCGCGCTGATCCTACTCGTTCCCCCGGTCGTGGTCGCGACCGGCTGGTTCCTGATGCTGCGCAATTTCGGCCAGGTCGCACGTTTCGCGCCCTATGTCGTCATCGTCATCAATGCGCTGATGGCGCTCCCCTTCGTCATGCGGGTGCTGGAGCCGGCCTATCGCACCCACATCGCCCGCACCGGCAGGCTCGCCGTCAGCCTCGGCGTCAGCGGCCTGCACCGGCTGCGATGGATCGACCTGCCGGCGCTGAAGCGACCGCTCCTGACGGCCTTCGCCTTCGCCATGGCCCTTTCCCTCGGCGATCTCGGCGCGGTCGCCATCTTCGGCGCGGACGGCCTGGTCACGCTGCCGTGGCTCCTGTTCAGCCGCATGGGCAGCTACCGCACCGCGGACGCGGCCGGCATTGCCTTGTTGCTCGGGGTCCTCTGCCTGCTCCTGACGCTTCCCTCCACCGCCGCCGTGAAGGATGCGAGAAACGATGCCTGATCGCTCCATGCCCGAAGCCGGCGCTGCCGCCATCCGCCTCGACGAGGCCACGGTGCAGTTTGAAGACAAGCGCCTCGTCTTCTCGTGCGAAGTGCCGACCGGCGCGTGCGTCGCCGTCACCGGCCCGTCGGGCGCGGGCAAATCGACCCTCTTCAATGTCATCGCCGGGTTCCAGCCGATACGCGCGGGAACCGTCGCGATCTTCGGCAAGGACATGACGGGGCGGGAGCCTGCCGAAAGGCCGGTTTCGATCATCTTCCAGGAGAACAACCTCTTCGCCCATCTGACCGTGGAGCAGAATGTCGGCCTTGGCGTCGATCCCGCGCTTCGCCTCGGCGCAGTCGAGCGCCGGCGGGTGGACGACGCGCTGGCCCGGGTCGGGCTGGAGGGATACGGCCGGCGCAAACCGGCACTGCTGTCCGGCGGGGAGCGACAAAGGGTCGCGCTGGCCCGCGCGTTCGTCCGCCGTCGCCCGATCCTGCTTCTCGACGAGCCCTTTGCCGCGCTCGATCCCGCCATGCGCGCCGGCATGGCCGAGCTCCTGCGCGAGCTGCGCGCCGAAACCGGCAGCACGCTCCTGTTCATCACCCATCAGCTGGAGGACGTCCGGCGGCTCGCCGACCGGGCAATGTTCGTGGACGACGGGGCGGTCGCCCTGATGGAACCGCTCGGAACCTTTCTCGAAAACCGGAAACTGCCGGCATTGGCGGAGTTCCTTGGCATTGATAGATAATACTTTTCGGACGCGTCCTGCCATATTTTGGACGCCCCACTGTGTCACCGCAGCCACATCGGAAGCCGATTCTGGAATCGGGAGTTGTCGGCCAGGGACGGTACGACTATCTCTCGACCACGGGTCCGGACAGGACCGATCGAGCAGTGCGCGATATGTCGGACAGCCGTTGAACAATTCGAACTAACGAGGTTCTTGGCCTTCGAATCGGCTACGGTCCGAAAGTCGAGAATGCGCTTGCCTTGCGGGCATGCGACAAGGTCTGCGAAAGGGCATGGGGCGGATGCTGGAGAGGCTTCAGCATGGGGGTGTGAGCAGGATGCGCGGGACGGTCGGCGGGCGCGCCGCGCTGGCGCTCGTGATCGCTGGCTTGCTCGCCTCCTGCCAGTCCGCGCTCGAGCAGACCTACGAGCCGACCGTAGCGCCCTCCTCCAATCCGCAGATCGTCGATGAGGTGCAGAAGAATGATCCGCGCGCGGCCATGGGCGCGCGCGAGCATCCGCGCATCGTCGCCAGCTACGGCGGACAGTACAAGGACGCCAAGACGGAGCGCCTTGTCGCCCGCATCGCCGGCGCCCTGACGGCCGTGTCGGAAAACCCCAACCAGTCCTATCGCATCACCATCCTGAACTCACCGGCGATCAACGCCTTCGCCCTTCCCGGCGGCTATCTCTACGTCACCCGCGGACTTTTGGCGCTGGCCAACGACGCCTCCGAAGTCGCAGCCGTGCTGTCGCACGAGATGGCCCACGTGACGGCCAACCACGGCATCGAGCGCCAGAAGAAGGAAGAGGCGGAGGTGATCGCCAGCCGCGTCGTCGCCGAGGTCCTTTCCAGCAACATCGCCGGCAAGCAGGCGCTCGCCCGCGGCAAGCTGCGGCTGGCGGCGTTTTCGCGCAACCAGGAACTGCAGGCCGACGTGATCGGCGTGCGCATGCTGGGCGAGGCGGGCTACGATCCCTATGCCGCCGCGCGCTTCCTCGACAGCATGGCCGCCTACGGACAGTTCAATGCGGTCGACCCGGAGGCCGACCAGAGCCTGGACTTCCTCTCCAGCCATCCGAACGCGCCGCAGCGGGTCGAGCTCGCCCGCCGCCACGCCCGCGCCTTCGGGGCCGAAGGCACCGTGGGCGACCGCGGTCGCGACTACTACCTCGCCGGCATCGATGGCCTGCTCTACGGCGACAGCCCGCAGGAGGGCTATGTCCGCGGGCAGACCTTCCTGCATGGCAAGCTCGGCATTCGCTTCGACGTGCCGGCGGGCTTCCAGATCGACAACAAGGCGGATGCGGTGCTGGCGACGGGCCCGGGCGACATCGCCATCCGCTTCGACGGGGTCGCCGACAACCAGCGCCAGAGCTTGGTCAACTACATTTCCAGCGGCTGGGTGACGGGCTTGAAGACGGAGACGATCCGGCCCGCCACGATCAACGGCCTCGAGGCCGCCACGGCGCGTGCCGCGGCCGACCGCTGGGAATTCGACGTCACCGTGGTGCGCATCGGCAACCAGATCTACCGGTTCCTGACGGCGGTTCCCCAGGGTTCGCCGGCGCTCGAGCCGACCGCCGATGTGCTGAAGACTTCGTTCCGGCAGCTGACGCCGCAGGAAGTGGCCTCGCTGAAGCCGCTGCGCGTTCGCGTCGTCACCGCCCGCCCGGGCGACACCGTGGCCTCGCTTGCCGGCCGCATGATGGGCACCGACCGGAAGCTGGACCTGTTCCGGCTGATCAATGCGATGACGCCCACGAGCACGGTCAAGCCCGGCGACAAGGTGAAGATCATCACCGAATAGTCGCGCCGGGTTCGTGGCAGCGTCCTTGCCCGCCACGATTGCGCCATCTTTCGGCCTGTCCCCGTAAATGCTAGTTAGATACTACCGTTTTGAAGCAACGGCAGGCGGAATGACATTTCGTGAGTCCGCAAACTGGCTGGGGTACTATGCAGAAGTTTCCCGCATCGCTTTTTTCGTTCCTCGTCCTGCTGTTTCTGCTGACCCTTGCTCCCTTGGCGACAGCGCAGACGCCATCGACGGCGGCCAGCCCCGCGCAGCAGAACGCCGCGCCGCCCGAGAAGATCAACGAACTGATCAAGCTCCTGGACGATCCGGAGATCAGAAGCTGGCTCCAGAGCCGGTCCGCCGCGGGTGCCACCCCGGATGTCTCGCGGGAAGCTGCGCTGGAGGTCGAGAACCTGGAGGCGCAGGCGCGGTCCCGCTTCCAGGCGCTTCGCGCCGCCGTTCCCAGGATCCCGACCGAAATCGCAACGGCCGCAGCCAGGGTGAGGCAGCAGGCGAGCGAAAGCGGTTTTGCCCCCGCACTCGTGCTTCTGCTCGGCATCATCTGCGTCGGCGCGGCGATCGAGTGGCTGTTTCGCAGGACCGCCTACCGAGCAAAGTTCCAGAGCGCCGTCCTGACCCGGGCCTACGTGGAATTCGGCCCGCTGATCGTCTTCACGGTCATATCGGCCCTGATCTTCCTCGCCATCGACTGGCCGCCGCTCGTCCGCGTCGTCGTCCTCTACGCGCTGCTGGCCGTCATCGGCTATCGCCTCTTCATGGGCCTTTGCCGCCTCGCCATCGACACCGGCGGCATGAGCCGGTTCCAGTATGTCAGGATCCGGAACTTCGCGGCGGTGTTCACCATCGGCTTCGCCCTCTGGGCGATGTGCCGGCCCCTCGGGGTCAGCCCCGACGTCAGGGCGGACATCGTCTACATCGTCTCCCTGGTGCTGTTCGCGATCGTGCTGGAAGCCATCTGGAGGCGTCCGGTCGACGGCAAGGGCAATCCCCCGACCCGGACGGCCAACATCCTGGCCTCGCTCTATCTGGTGCTGCTCTGGCTGCTGTGGTGCATCAACTTCACCGGCCTCTTCTGGATCGGCATCTACGCCGTCATCCTGCCCCGGATGCTGTCCGGCGCCGATCGCGTCACCAGGGCCTTCGCCCTGACGCGTTGGAACGAGGAGAACACGAACACGCCCCGGATGGTGCTGCTCGTCAGGGGCGTGCGCGCCATCGTCATCCTGCTGGCGCTGGCCTGGCTCGGCTTCACCTGGCACTACAACCCGAACGCGATCGCCAGGGACAATCCATGGCTCCTGACGTTCGTCTACGGCGCGTTCAAGAGCGTCATCATTCTGCTGATCGCCGATCTCGCATGGCAACTGGCAAAGGCCTACATCGACGGACGCCTGACGCCGGCGGAGAACGAACTCTCCATTCCGCCCGACGAAGCGGCCCGGCGCGCCCGGCTGCGCACGCTGCTGCCGATCTTCCGCAACGCGCTGGCGGCGGTCCTGATCTGCGTGGCCGCCATGACGATCCTGGCGGAGATGGGCGTGCAGATCGGTCCGCTCATCGCCGGCGCCGGCATCTTCGGCGTCGCCATCGGCTTCGGCTCGCAGACCCTCGTCAAGGACATCGTCAGCGGCGTCTTCTACCTGATGGACGACGCCTTCCGCGTCGGCGAATGGATTGAGAGCGGCAGCTACAACGGCGTCGTCGAATCCTTCAGCCTGCGCTCGATCCGGCTGAGGCACCACCGCGGGTCGGTGTTCACCGTGCCCTTCGGCGAGCTGGGAGCGATCCGCAACGGCAGCCGCGACTGGACCGTCGACAAGTTCCGCATCCGCGTCCCCTTCAAGACCGACATCAGCAAGGTCGGCAAGCTCGCCAAGGAGATCGGCAAGCGGCTGCAGGAGGATCCGGAACTCGGGCCGCATATCATCAAGACGCTGAAGATGAAGGGCGTGGAGCAGATCGGCGAATTCGGCATCGAGATCAGCTTCGGCTTCACCGCGCGACCCACCGGCGAGCAGACCGCCATCCGCAGGCGCGCCTATACGATGATCACCCAGGCCTTTGCCGAAAACGACATCTCCTTCGCCCAGCCGACGTTCCAGGTGGGCGGCGAGGAGAAGGAGGCCGCAGCCGCCGCCCTCTACAAGCGGCAGGCCGATGCAGCGGCCCAGGCCGCGGCGGCAGCCGAGGGCGGCGGCGGATCGACATCCTGATTGCCGGTGCAAGGGGCTGCAACCCGCAACCCGCCCGGGGCCGGGACATGCCGGGACCGTGGTCGCTGCCCGGGGTGGCCGCAGGCGGTGCAGCTCCCATGTGAGATGCCGGCCTGACGCCGGCCCGCTCAGGCCAGCATCCGTCCGGCCCCATCAGCCGGCCCCGTCAGTCGGCACAGTCAGCCAGCCCAGGCAGCCGGGGCCGGTCAGCCAGCCCCGTCAGCCGGCCTCATGCGAATGCGGGCGATGCCTCGCACAGGGCGATGCGTAGCTTCTCCATCGCCCTGTTCTCGATCTGGCGAACGCGCTCCTTGGAGATCCCGAGGTCGGCCCCCAGTTCCTCCAGCGTCGAGCTGCTGTCGGCGAGCCGCCGGGCGCGGATGATCTTCATCTCGCGCTCGTTCAGCCGTTCCAGCGCCCGGTGCAGCCATTGGCGGCGGCGCTCGCCGTCGATCATCTCCGTCACCTCCTCGTCCGGCAACGGGGCGTCGCTTGCGAGAAAGTCGATATGGCTGGCGCCGTTCTCCTCGCTCCCCGAGACCGGGGCCTGCAGCGAGACGTCGGAGGCGGCAAGCCGCGCATCCATGTTGCGCACGTCGGCCGGACTGACCTTCAGCGCCGTGGCGATCTCGCGATAGACGGCTTCGGAGGTGAGATGGGCGTCGCCCCGCGCGATGCGGGCCCGCAGCCGGCGCAGATTGAAGAAAAGCGCCTTCTGCGCCGAACTCGTGCCGCCACGCACGATCGACCAGTTGCGCAGGACGTAATCCTGAATGGAGGCGCGGATCCACCAGGTCGCATAGGTGGAGAAGCGAACCTCGCGCTCCGGCTCGAAGCGGGCGGCGGCCTCCAGCAGACCGATATAGCCTTCCTGCAGCAGGTCGTTGAACGGCAGGCCGAAATTGCGGAAACGGGCGGCCAGCGATATCACCAGGCGCATATGGGCCATGGCGATGCGGTTGCGCGCTTCCTGGTCATGATCCTTGCGCCATGCAAAAGCGAGCGCCTGTTCCTCGTCGCGCTCGAGATAGGGAGCGGACATTGCGATCTTGATCATGCGACGGTCTGCGGCGGTGGTAGCCATGGGCGTCTCCCCTGAGCCGGGATTGAAAGGATCCCCGGTCAACCTGACCAGGGTATTCACCTGACAATGCATGCGTCTGCGAGATCTTCGCGGCGGCTGGACCCGGGTCGGTCAGACAGAGCCCCGGTCGGCCGCACGAGGACATGCTATACTGCTCGAGACCCGCGAGCGAGGGGCAATCTTCATGGCGATGGTCGGCGGCGCGGACGGGTGTCCTTCTTTCGAACCCTCTTTTGTGCGCATCGCCAAGAAGCAGACGCGCCAGCATGGACTGTCATTCGACCTGAACGTGTCGGCCGGATGAAAGTTCCAATAAAAAACCCGGCTGGGGACCAGCCGGGTTGAATTTTCCTGGGAGGCGGATAGCTCTTCAGGCTGCCTCGTCCTGGGCGTCGTCCTCTTCGATGGCCTTGCCGCGCTTCGGACCCTTGTTCAGGTTGGTCTCGACGAGGCGCACGGCCTCGGTCTCGGACATCTTGTTCACGGCGGCGATCTCGCGGGCCATGCGGTCGAGCGCGGCCTCGTAGAGCTGGCGCTCGGAATAGGACTGCTCCGGCTGGTTTTCGGCGCGATAGAGATCGCGGACCACCTCGGCGATCGAAATCAGGTCACCGGAATTGATCTTGGCGTCATATTCCTGCGCACGGCGCGACCACATGGTGCGCTTGACGCGAGCCTTGCCCTGAACAACCTTCAACGCGCGATCGACGAAATCGGTCTCGGAAAGCTTGCGCATGCCGATGGAAACAGCCTTGGCGACCGGAACCTTCAGGCGCATTTTGTCCTTCTCGAAATCGATGACAAAAAGCTCGAGCTTCATGCCGGCGACTTCCTGTTCCTCGATGGCGACGATCTGGCCGACACCGTGAGCCGGATAGACGATCGATTCACCGGTCTTGAAACCGTGACGCGTGGAAGACTTCTTCTGCTGGGTCGTCATTCTATTCAAATACTCCCTGTAACGCTCCCGGCGGCACGGCCGGGGCCGGGTCAAGAAGGCCCGGGAAAGACGGAGACACCGTCTGGGTGGCACCTTTCCTGGTCCGTCCAACAAGGCACAAACGAATGGGATGGCACATCACGAAACAGCAACGATGACGTTGCCTATGGAAGTGAGCGGCGCCTTTGGGATCGTTTGCTTTCGTGGTGGTGTTCGGGCACACCAAGTGCCTCAACGTGGATCAGTGTATTGACCCTACCACAAAAAAGTGCCGAAATCAATAATTTGCTTCGCATGGGTCATCAAGCCTGCCCTATCCCCTTTCAGGCAGACCGGATCGGTTTTCCCCAATTCGAGCGTCTCGGCCGCGAAGGCGTCAGTCGCCCTGTCCGGGTTCGGGCGAGAAGTACTTGTCGTACTTGCCCTCTTCGCCGTCATAGGCCTTGGCGTCCGGCATCGCGTCCTTCTTGACCGTGATGTTCGGCCAGACCTGGGCAAATTCGGCGTTGATCTTCAACCACTTGTCCAGCCCCGGTTCGGTGTCCGGCTTGATCGCCTCGGCGGGACATTCGGGCTCGCAGACGCCGCAATCGATGCATTCGTCGGGATGGATGACCAGGAAGTTCTCGCCCTCATAGAAGCAGTCCACCGGGCAGACCTCGACACAGTCCGTATATTTGCAGCGAATGCAATTGTCGGTCACGACGTACGTCATGAAGTACTCCAGCGAAATTCCAGTCCGAGGGACGGTCGACCGCCACTTCCCCGGACAGACCGGCGCAGGCGGAGGAAAGCGCCATGCAAACGGCTCGGTTCGCGCCCCGCCCATGGGTTCGACGTAGCGGCTTTGATCCCTGTTTGCAAGGATAAACCATGCGCAAAATCAACGCGGAGAGGGACAGTTTTCTACTCGTCCGGCGGATCGAAACGGCCCCGAAGGGCATCCGTTTCCCGCCGCTCTCTCTTGGTCGGCCGGCCGGTGCCGCGCTCGCGCGTGACCTGCTCGAAAAGCCGGCGCTCGTCGCGCGCCGGGGCCGGCGGCGTCAGGTCCTCGTAGAGCGTACGGGCTTCTTCGAACGGCCCGCGCCGGACGCCCGGAAGCAGCACCTTCACGACGAGATCGTGCCGGTCGAGCGACAGGACGACCGTGTCGCCGGGCTTCACGTTGAACGAGGGTTGCCGGATCGGCTGGCCGTTGATCGTGACATCGCCCTGCTCGACGGACTTGGCGGCGAGTGTGCGGGACTTCCGCAGCCGGGCGAAGAACAGCCACTTGTCGATGCGCTGGCGTCCCTGACCCGGCTCGCGCTCGCTTCGTGGCTGGTCCCGTCCGTCGCTCATGTCCCTACTTCTTCATCTGCTCCTTGAGAGCGGCCAGTTTGGCGAAGGGCGAATCCGGATCGATCGGCTTCTCCTTGCGGGGCGGACGCGCCTCGAACTTGGCCGGCTTGCCGCCACGATCGTCGCGCTGCGGACGGTCGTTGCGCTCGTTCCGGTCCGGTCGGCCACCCTGCGACTTTCCGTCGCGGCCCTTGGCGAAGTCGGGGCGCCCGCCCTGCCGGGGGCCGTCGCGCCGATCGCCGTCACGCCTGTCGCCGTCGTTGCGGCCGCCGGGCTTGTGGCCCCGCTCGCCGCGACGCTCACCCTGTCCGCGCTCGGCATGACCGCGCTGGCCCTGGCGGGCATTGTCGTTGCGGCCGCCCGGGCGCCAGAGAAGGACCGGACGGACTTCCGCCGGCGCCTCGCCTTCCGCTGCAGCCACTTCCGCGGTCGCTTCGCCCTGCGCATCGGCCACAGCCGTCTCGGCGGCGGCCGCCTCCGGTTCCGCGCCCGCCGTTTCGCCGGCCGGCGTCGCCTCGACTGCAGCCGGCGTTTCGACGGCCGCCGTTTCGGCGTCGCCATCCGCCTCGCCTTCATCGGCGGAAGCGGCCTGATCGCCGCTTTCGGCTACAGGGGCATCGCCCTCCGTCTTCGGGGCGAGCTTGGCATCTTCGGCGGCGAGGAACGCTGCGGCGTCCTCGGCCTTTACGCTGTCGGCGCGGTAGCCGAGCCCTTTGAGGATTTCTTCCATGTCGTCCGGCGTGGCGCCGAGAATGGAGAGCATCGACGTCGTGGCGGTGAACCGGCGGCCGTCATAGGCGCCGTCCGGCCGCGGTGCCGTGCCCGGCTTCCACTGCAGCAACGGACGGATCAGATCCGCCAGGCGCTCGAGGATATCGATGCGCACGGCGCGCTTGCCGAGGAAGCGGAAGCCCGCGAGCTTGTAGAACATCCGCTCGAAGCCCGGATCGGTGACGATCGAGGTCCGCCCTGCCGCCAGCGCCGGGATCAATTCGCCATAGCCGGGCTTGTCCAGGCCGTCGTTCTTGAGCGCCCAGAGCAGCGTGATCAGCTCCGCCGGGGCCGGCTTCAGCAGTGCCGGCATGAAGATGTGGTAGGCGCCGAAGCGGATACCGTGCTTGCGGATCGACGAGCGGGCCTCCTGGTCGAGCGACTTGACGTCGTCTGCGACATCGCGGCGGAACAGGACGCCGAGCGCCTCGACCAGCTGGAACGCCAGCCCCTTGGCCAGCCCCTGCAGGTCCTCGGCCCGCGAGAGGTCGTCGAGCGGCTTCAGGACGGTCGCGATATGATGATTGACGAAGCGCTCGATACGGGCGGCGACGTGGTCGCGCGCGTTTCCGGTCAACTGCTCGTCGGCAAGCAGGATGACGCGCGGGCGCATGACGTGCTCGCTCGCCGCAAGGCGCGCGACGGGCTCGCCGAGCCAACGCACGGTGCCGTCGGAGCCGACGGCGAGATCGCTGTTGCCGGCCGCATGAAGCCGGGCGGCGCGCGCCTCGAACTCGAGCGCAAGCGCCTTCTGGGCCGCACCCTGCACCGCCTTCGCATCGGGACCTTCGGTGCCCGAAGCGAGCGTGAACCGGAATCCGGCCAACTGCCCCACATGATGCCCCTCGACAAAGACATCACCATTCACACTGATTTCGGCTTCCAGCATCGCATTCTCTCTCAGGCGCTTCATGAGCACAGATGTCCTGCGATCAACAAAGCGTTTCGTCAACCTTTCATGTAACGCGTCGGACAATCGGTCTTCGATTTCCCGCGTCTTTTCCTGCCAGTGTGTCGGATCGGCCAACCAGTCCGGGCGATTCGATACATAGGTCCAGGTCCTTATCTGGGCGATTCGTGCCGAAAGCGTGTCGATCTCGCCATCGGTGCGATCGGCCCGCCGTACCTGCTCGGCGAGGAAGTCCTCGTTCACCGTACCCCGCCGGACCAGATCGGCATAGAGGGTGGAGATCAGGTCGGCGTGCTGCGCCGGCGTGATCCGGCGATAATCCGGCAGGGCGCAGGCCTCCCACAGCTTCTCGACGCGCTCCGGCGCCGTCGCCATGTCCCGGATATCGGGATAGCGCGCCAGGTGCTCGAGCGCCTGCTGGTCCACGGCCGGAAGCGCGCGTGCCAGCCCGGAAATCGCCGGCGGCGCATCGAGGCTCGCCTTCAGGCTGGCGATGGAGGAGAAGTCCAGCCGCTTGGAGCGCCACTGCAGCACACGCACGGGATCGAATTCGTGCGCCTCGATGCGCTCCACGAGTTCCGGCTCGAACGGGTCGACCCGACCCGTCACCCCGAAGGTGCCGTCACGCATATGCCGGCCGGCACGGCCGGCGATCTGGCCGAGCTCGCCGGGATTGAGATTGCGGAACTGGTAGCCGTCGAACTTGCGGTCCTGGGCGAAGGCGACGTGGTCGACGTCGAGGTTGAGCCCCATGCCGATCGCGTCGGTGGCGACGAGATACTCGACGTCGCCCTCCTGATAGAGCCCCACCTGTGCGTTGCGCGTGCGCGGCGAGAGCGCGCCGAGCACGACCGCCGCGCCGCCGCGCTGGCGGCGGATCAGTTCGGCGATGGCATAGACCTCGTCGGCCGAGAACGCGACGATCGCCGTCCGCTGCGGCAGGCGGGTGATCTTCTTCGAGCCGGCATAGAAGAGCTGCGACAGGCGCGGCCGCTCGACCACGGTGATGCCCGGAAGCAGATGCTCCAGGATCGGCTTCATCGTCGCCGCCCCCAGAAGCAGCGTCTCGTCGCGGCCGCGCAGGTGCAGGATCCGGTCGGTGAAGATGTGCCCGCGCTCCAGGTCGCCGGCCAGCTGCACCTCGTCGATCGCCACGAAGGCGGCCCGGGTCTCGCGCGGCATCGCCTCCACGGTGCAGACCGAGTAGCGCGCCATGTGCGGGGTGATCTTCTCCTCGCCGGTGATCAGCGCAACGTTGTGATGCCCGACCTTCTCGACCAGGCGCGTATAGACCTCGCGCGCCAGGAGCCGAAGCGGCAGTCCGATCACGCCCGTCTCATGCGCCACCATGCGTTCGATTGCGTAATGGGTCTTGCCGGTATTGGTCGGCCCGAGCACCGCGGTGACCCCGCGGCCGCTCAATATCATCGCTGCAGCATTCAAGGCATGCCTCGGAGTGTATCGATCGTGCAGCGCCGGTGTTCGCCCGCGCCGGCAACACAAATGCCCATCGCCGCGCGCAATGGCAAGTGCGCCCCCCGAATTGGCGGTCGATTCACCCGGATTTCCGGGCATAGCGAAGCGGCCTGGAACACCTTGCGAACGAATCGGAGACGAAACGAAGACTCGTTCGGATTCAGGTTTTGTTCCCTACAAGATGTTGGATTTCCAATACCTTGCCCCACCACATGCTGAATCTCGGCCACAAGCTGGCCGAGTCTCGCGGCCCGCGCCACAACCGGGCGCCAAAACGCTGTAAAGCCCCGCGACGAAATATGGTTAAGATTCTTTTTCACCCCAGCCCGCACTGCGACAACGGACCACCACGGGGATCATGGAAGAAAGCGCCAGACCGTCGTCCGCTTGACCTCGCTGTCTTCCAGCACACGCGTCACCGGCACCGCGTAGGTCGCGAGCGGTGCCATCCTGTCCTTCGGGCAGTAGGACCGTCCCGGATCCCCCACGACCACCGCCGCCCCGCGTTCGGCGAGCCTGCGAAACCAAGGGATCAGTGCCCCTGCGAAGGCGCTGTCGTAGAAGACGTCGCCGGCCAGCACCACGTCCCAGCCTTCGTCCGAGCCGATCAGATCCTCGCCCCTGAACTCCACCTCCACCCCGTTCAGCGCAGTATTCAGCCGCACGGCCGTCTCCGTCCAGGGGTCGATGTCGGCCGCCAGCACGCGCGCGGCACCCGCCCGCTTCGCCGCGATCGCGACAAGGCCGGAGCCGCTGGCGAAATCGAGGACGCTGCGCCCGCGCACGATCTCGGCGTGGTCCAGCACGTAGCGGGCGAGCCCCTGCCCGCCCGCCCAGGCGAACGCCCAGAACGGCGGCGGCAGGCCGATCTCTTCGAGTTCCTCTTCGGTCTTCAGCCACAGATCGTGCGCCTCGGAGGCCAGGCGCAGCCGGATTTCCGGCACATGCGGCGGCGCGATCACCGCGGTGTTGTCGAGGATGAAGCGTTCGGGATCGGTCTTCACGGGATCGTGGTCAGCGCGGCGGCTCGTCGAGGCCGCCCATGCGGCAGACCTCGATCCATTCGTCCTCCGTCACCGGCTGGACGGACAGGCGCATGGAGGTGACGAGCGACATCTTCTCGAGCTTCGGGTTCGCCTTGATGTCCTTGAGCGATACCGGCTTCGGCATGTCGCAGACGGCGCGGATGTCGACGCAGTCCCAGCGCGGATCGTCACCGGCGGTCGAATCCGGATGCGACAGCGCGCAGACCTCGGTGATGCCGACGATCTCCAGCCCCTCGTTGGAGTGGTAGAAGAAACCCTTGTCGCCGATCTTCATGGCCCGCATGTTGTTGCGCGCCAGGTAGTTGCGCACCCCCGTCCACTCGGTGCCCGCGGCACCGGCATCCTTCTGCATCTGCCAGGACCATTTGAACGGTTCCGACTTGTAGAGCCAGTGGGCCATGAACCTTATGCCTCCGGATTGTTGAAGGTCCAGGTCCAGGGCTTGACCACGACGCTTTCGAAGACGCCGGCCTTGAAGAAGGGATCGGCCTCGCCGAGCGCCCGCGCCGCCTCGGCGCTATCGGCCTTGACGACGACGAGGCTGCCGTTCGGCTTGCCGTCCGCATCGAGGAACGGGCCGGCGAAGGCGAGCTTGCCCTCTTCGTTCAGCTTCGTCAGGTGGGCGACGTGCACGGGGCGGGTGTCGAGGCGCAATTGCAGCGCGCCGGGCTTGTCGGTGCAGAGAAGGGCAAAAAGCATGGCCATATCCTTTTCCTCTAGAATTCCTGGGTGATCGGTCGGGTCATCAGCCGGCCGATCGCGGTCGCAATGTCGAGCCTGCCGTCGACGATCGCCGCGACCGCCTCGGTGATCGGCATGTCGATGTTGCGTTCGGCCGCGACCCTTGCGGCCACGCCCGCCGCGAAGGCGCCCTCGACCAGGTCGCCGGACCAGTTGTCGGCATTGCCGTTGCGGCCGAGCTCGATGCCGAAGCGCAGGTTGCGCGACTGGTGGCTGGTGCCGGTGAGCACCAGGTCGCCGAGCCCCGACAGCCCGGTCACCGTCGCCGCGTCGCCACCATGGGCGGCCACGAACCGCGACATCTCTGCGAGCCCCCGCGAGATCAGCGCCGCGCGGGCGCTGTCGCCGAGCCCCGCCCCCTCGACGATGCCGCAGGCGATCGCCAGCACGTTCTTCAGCGCGCCGCCGAGTTGCACGCCGATGCGGTCGGCGGAGGGATAGAGCCGGAAGGTCGGCCCGGACAGCGCATGCGCCAGCGTCGCCGCCGTCTCGATCGTCGCCGCGGCGACCACCATCGCGGTCGGCAGGCCGCGCGCGATGTCGGCGGCAAAGCCGGGACCGGAAAGCACTGCGATGTGCTGGTGCGGCAGTTCCTCTTCCAGCACCTCGGTCAGAAGCCGGCCGCTCGCCTTCTCCATGCCCTTGGCACAGACGACGACGGTCGCGCCCTCGGCAAGATGGGGCGCAAGCGCGCGGGCCGCCGCCCGCTGCGCCTGCGACGGCATGGCGAAGAGGACGACCGGGGCATCCCTCAAAACGGCCTGATCGGTGGTCGCCTCCAGCGCCGCCGACAGCACGATGCCGGGAAGGACGGTGTCGTTTCGGCGCGACGCGGCGATCTCCGCGACCGTCTCCGCCCGCCGGGCCAGCAGCGTGGCCCGGCTTTCGCCGGTCTCGGCGACGACGGTGGCGAGCGCCGTACCAAAGGCGCCGGCTCCGACCACCACGACATGCGGCCGTCTCGTCATGCCTTCGCTCCCCGCTTGCCCGAGCCGAGCACGGCCGCGGCCTCCGCATCGAGCGGCCAGCGCGCGCGCGGCGCGACGGCAAGGTCATCGGCAGAAAGGCCGGCGGCCATCCGCTCCAGCCCCGCCCAGGCGATCATCGCGGCATTGTCGGTGCAGAGCGCGAGCGGCGGCGCCACGAAGCCGAACCCGTTGCGGTCGCAGAGGTCCTGAAGCGTCGCCCGCAGCACCTTGTTGGCCGCCACGCCGCCGGCCACCACCAGCGCCGGCCGGGCGACATCGGGGAAGTCCTGCCGGAACCGCTCCAGCCCGCGACCGATGCGGTCCTTCAGCGTGCGCGAGACGGCCTTCTGGAACGAGGCGCAGATATCGGCGATGTCCTGCTCGCTCACCGGCTCGATCGACTGGGCGGCCTGGCGCACCGCCGTCTTCAGCCCCGAGAACGAGAAGTCCAGCCGCTTCTCGCCGACGAGCGGCCGCGGAAAGGAGAACCGGTCCGGATCGCCGCTCTCGGCCGCCTTTTCGACGGCGGGACCGCCCGGATAGGGAAGGCCGAGCAGCTTCGCCGTCTTGTCGAAGGCCTCGCCGAGCGCGTCGTCGATCGTCGTGCCCCAGCGCTCGTAGTCGCCGACGCCGCGCACCAGCACGAGCTGCGTGTGCCCCCCGGAGACGAGCAGCATCAGATAGGGAAAGGAAAGCCCGTCGGTCAGCCGCGCGGTCAGCGCGTGCCCCTCCAGGTGGTTGACCGCATAGAGCGGCTTGCCCTTGGCGCGCGCGATCGCCTTGCCGGTCATCAGGCCGACGATCAGGCCGCCGATCAGGCCGGGCCCGCTCGTCGCCGCGATCGCATCCACCTCGTCCAGCGTCTTGCCGGCGCGCGCCAGCGCCTGGCCGATCAGTTCGTCGAGTGCCTCGACATGGGCCCGGGCCGCAATTTCGGGCACGACGCCGCCATAAGCGCTATGCTCGTCGAGCTGGCTCAGCACCACGTCGCCAAGGATCGTGCCCTGGCCGGACGCATCCCGCACGACGACGGCGGCGGCGGTCTCGTCGCAGCTCGTTTCGATGCCGAGGATGGTCAGATGGGACGACATGAAGCACGCTGTTTGATTGCGATGGTGGCAAAAGCCGGTTACGAGAGCTTCCGGTAACAACGGATCACGGTTGATGCAAACAAAACCTTTCAGGATCGGGACCCGCGGCAGCCCGCTGGCACTGGCGCAGGCGCACGAGACCCGGGCGCGCCTGATGACGGCCCATGGCCTGCCGGAAGAGATGTTCGAGATCGTCGTGCTCTCGACCAAGGGCGACCGCATCACGGACCGCGCCCTGTCCGAAATCGGCGGCAAGGGCCTGTTCACCGAGGAGATCGAGGCGCAGCTCTTTTCCGGCGATCTCGACTTCGCCGTGCATTCCTCCAAGGACATGCCGACCCGGCTGCCGGATGGCCTGGAACTCGCAGCCTTCCTGCCGCGCGAGGATCCCCGCGACGCCTTTGTCGGCCGCACGGCCCCGACGCTTCTCGAATTGCCGCACGGCGCCACCGTCGGTTCGGCCTCGCTGCGCCGGCAGGCGCAGATCCGCAGGCTCCGTCCGGACATCAACGTCACCATTTTCCGCGGCCAGGTCGACACCCGCCTGCGCAAGCTGGCGGAAGGCGAGGCCGATGCGACGCTGCTCGCTTTTGCCGGCCTGAAGCGCATCGGCCGCGAGCATGTGGCAACCGAGATCCTCGACCCCGAGGTTTTCCTCCCTGCCCCTGCGCAGGGCGCGATCTGCGTCGAGGCCCGCACCGGCGATCGCCGCATCGCCGATCTCCTGGCGGCGATCAACGATCCCGAAACCAGCGAGGCCGTCACCTGCGAGCGCAGCTTCCTCGGGGTGCTGGACGGATCCTGTCGCACGCCGATCGCCGGCTACGCCGTCTCCGACGGCAGCCGCATCCGCTTCCGCGGCATGATCCTCACCCCCGACGGCACGCGCTGTCACGAGACGACGATCGAGGGTGCCGCCAGCGATGCCGCCGCTCTGGGCGCCGAGGCCGGCCACGCGGTGCGTGCGGCCGCCGGCACCGGCTTCTTCGACGGGTGGACCTGATGCGGGTTCTGGTCGTCCGCCCCCAAGCCTCGGCGGAAAAAACCGCAGCAAAGCTCAAGGCCCTCCACCACACGCCCGTACTGCTCTCCCTCGTCGTCCCCGTCCATGACGCGGTCGCGGCGACCGCGGGCCTTGCGCGGCGGCACTCGGCGATCGCGATCACCAGTGCGGAAGCGGCGCACGTGCTGCGCTCGATCGGCGGCGAACTCGACCGCCACCTGCTGACCACCGTCTTTGCGGTCGGGCGTGCCACGGCGCGCGCGGCCACCGAAGCGGGCTTTCGCACCGTGCTGGCGGCCGAAGGAAGCGACGGCAACAGCCTCGCCGACCTGATCATCCGCCACAGGCAGGATTTCGGTGTCCCGCCCGAACCGCTCCTCTACCTGGCGGGTTCCCCCCGCTCGCACCAGTTCGAGACGCGCCTTGCCGCAGCCGGCGTCGCCCACGAAACGGTCGAATGCTACCGCATGGAGCCCACCCGACCGAAGCGCTCGATGCTGAAGCCGCTGATCGTCGACGAACGGCCGGACGCGATACTCTTCTACTCGCGCGAATCGGCACGCCACTTCTTCGAACTGCCGCTGGTCGGCGAATCCCTGGACAGCCTGGGGAATACGCTGTTCCTCTGCATCAGCCGCAACGTGGCGGCGATGGTGCCGGAGCGTTTCTCCAAATCCGTCGTCGTCTCTACCACGCCGACGGAAGAGGGCCTTCTCGATCTCCTCTGACATCGGCGCCGCCGGGAGATGGCGCTTAAATCGAAGGAGGGGCTTTCCCTGCCGGGCTTCCCTTACTAGGTTTACGTATCGCATCGGAAAGCAAGGAGGCCGTCATGGAACCGGAAAAGCCGCCACGCCGCAGGAAGTCCGGCGAGACGCCCATGACGATCGATCTTGAAGCCGTGCCCGCATCGGACGACGCAAAGGCGCCGCCTGCCGGCCCGGCCAAGGACCCGGATGCCGCCGTCGCAACCGGCGTCCCCGACACAGAACCGAAGCCCGCCGAGCCGACGTCCATCGCGCCGGAAACCGCAGAACAGCCGACCGTCGAACAGACCCCTCTCGGCGCTGCGGACGAGCCGGTTCCCGCCGCAGCGATCGGACCCGACCCTGCAGAAGCGCCCGCGCGCGAAGAGACTTCGGCGGCGCCAGGGGCCGGTCGGCCTTTCACAGACCAGACCCAGACCCAGCCCGAGCAGCGCCCGAGCAAGTCGGGAGCCCTTGCTGCCGCCATCGTCGGCGGCCTTGTCGCCCTTGCGGGTGCCGGCGCCCTGCAATACGGCGGGTATCTGCCCACGCTCGGCCCCGGCGGAGGGTCCGGCGCTGACCTGGCACCGCTCAGCGCCGAACTCGACGCCCTGAAGGCGCGGGTGGACACCTTAGGGGCTACGGCAGGCTCGCCCGCCGTCGACCTGCAGCCGCTCGAAAGCCGCCTTGCCACCCTCGAGCGGACGGCCGCCGCTCCGGCCGCCGGCGCCGTGGACGAAGAGGCGCAGCGCGCGATCGCCACGCTCGAGGCCACCGTCGCCAAGCTCACCGCGGATATCACGGCCCTGCGCGACCGCACAGCTGCCGCCGAGCGCGCGGTCTCCGACCAGTCCGCACAGCTGACCCAGCGGATCGATGCGGCCGAGCAGAAGCTCGCCGAACCGCGCGACGACGTCGCCATGGCTCGCGCCGTGGCCGCCACCGCATTGAAGACGGCGATCGACCGCGGCGGTCCCTATCTTGCCGAACTGGAAGCCTATGTCAGCGTCTCGCCGGACGATCCGGCTGTTGCGCCCTTGCGCGAGCATGCGCCGACCGGCGTCGTCTCGCGCGCCGACCTGGTGCGGCAGTTCGAGCCGGTGGCCGACGACATGATCGAGGCGGTGCACCGGCCGGCCGGTGAACAGGGCATCGTCGACCGGCTGCTCGCCAGCGCCTCGTCCGTCATCACCGTGCGGCCCGTCGGCAGCGTCGAGGGCGACAGCCCCGAGGCGATCGTGGCGCGCATCGAGAACAAGCTGCAGAACGGCGACCTCAAGGGCGCGCAGATCGAATGGCAGGCCCTGCCGGAAGCCGCGCGCAATGCCGGTGCCGCCTTCAAGGCCGAACTCGACCAGCGGATCCTGGTGGAGGACGGCGTCGGCGCCATCGTCTCCGGCGCCATGGCGAAAAGCGGCAACCAGGGCTGAGGGGCGACACCGGTCATGATCAGAGTGCTTTCCTTCGTTCTCCTCGTCCTCGCCCTCGGGCTCGGCTTTGCCTGGCTCGCCGACCGGCCCGGTGAACTGTCGATCATCTGGCAGGGCCAGCGCATCGCCATGAGCCTGATGGTCGCCGCGACGATCACGGTCTCGCTGATGGCCGCGGTGATCTTCGCCTGGTGGCTGCTGCGGGTGGTGCTCACCTCGCCCCACGCCCTCCAGCGTCACTTCCGCGCCCGGAAGCGCGACCGCGGCTACCAGGCGCTGTCGACCGGGCTGATCGCCGCCGGCGCCGGCGACGCAGCCGCCGCCCGCAAGATGCTGTCCCGCGCCAAGGGCCTGATCCGGGCGGATCAGGAGCCGCTCGTTCATCTCCTGGAGGCCCAGGCGGCGTTGATCGAGGGCAATCACGACGAGGCCCGCCGCCGGTTCGAGCTGATGGCGGACGATCCGGAGACGCGCGCGCTCGGCCTGCGCGGGCTCTACCTCGAGGCAAAGCGTCTCGGCGCCCCGGAGGCCGCACGGCAATATGCCGAACGCGCCGCCGAGACGGCGCCGCAGCTGCCCTGGGCGGCCGACGCGGTTCTCGAGCAGCATTCGCAGACCGGGGAATGGGACCAGGCGCTGAAGCTCGTCGAACACCAGAAGCCCGCCTCTGCCGAAGAGCGCAAGCAGCTCGACCGGCGCAAGGTCGTCCTGTTGACGGCGCGCGCGGGCGCACGGCTGGAAAGCCAGACCGACCCGAAGGCCGCCCGCGACGACGCACTCGCGGCCTTGAAGATCGACGAGAACTTCGTTCCCGCGGGCCTGATCGCGGCGAAGGCCTATCTCCGCGAAGGCAACCTGCGCAAGGCATCCAACATCCTCGAGCGGCTGTGGAAGGCCAACCCGCACCCCGATGTTGCCCGCCTCTTCGTCCACTCCCGCACCGGCGATTCCGCGCTCGACCGGCTGAAGCGCGCCGAAAAGCTCGAGACGCTGCATCCGAACAATGCCGAAACGCTGTTCGCCGTCGCCCAGGCCGCCCTCGATGCGCGCGAATTCAAGGTCGCCCGCCCCAAGGCCGAAGCCGCGGCGCGACTGGCGCCCTGCGAGCGGGCCTATCTGCTGCTCGCCGACATCGAGGACGCCGAAACCGGCGACCAGGGCCGGATCCGCCACTGGATGAACCAGGCGCTGAAGGCACCGCGCGATCCGGCCTGGACGGCCGACGGGGTGACGTCGCCGGAATGGCTTCCGGTGTCGCCCGTCACCGGCAAGCTCGACGCCTTCGAATGGAAGACGCCCGTCAGCGAATGGCATGCACCGATCGAAGACGGCGCGGTCAACCCCGCCGACGAGGCCATCCGCACGCTGCCGCCCGTGGCGATTGCCGGGCGGCCCGCTGCAAGCCCGCCTGCAAAGCCGCCGAAACCGGCCGGCGACATCACCCTGAAGCCCGAAGCCGGGCCGCAGGCCACGGAGAAGCCCGCCGCCGGCGGCAGGGCCGCGACGGCCGCGGACGAGCCGAAACCCTTCTTCGGCGGACTGCCGGACGATCCGGGCGTGAAGTCCGATGCGCAGCGGGAGGCCGGCACTGCAGGCGGCAGCTTCCGCATCTTCTGAGGCGGGCGCCCGGGGCTTGGGGGCAGCCGATCCATTTCAATGCGATGTTACAGGGGCGATATGTTCGAGAAATTGCAGCGGTTCCTCTCCGGTCTTTCCGGCGCGGGAAGACAGACTTTCGACGCAGGGGATCCGCGCGTGGCCGTCATGGCCCTGTGCATCCAGGTCATGGAGTCCGACGGCCGGATCCTCGATGCCGAACGTACGGCGTTGAGGGACAGCTTCCAGAAGCTCTACGGCCTCGACGACGCCCGCTTCAAACGGCTCGTCGACACCGGCACCGCCGCCGCCAGCGAGGCGATCGACTTCTTCCAGTTCACGTCCGAATTGAAGCGGCAGCTCACCGACGAACAGAAGGTCGATCTCGTCGGCCTGCTCTGGGAGATCGTCTATGCCGACGGCGACCGCAGCGAGCTGGAGGACCACGCGATCTGGCGGATCGCCGACCTCCTCGGTGTCTCCGGGCGGGAGCGGATCATGAAGCGGCAGGAAGTGGCCGGCCGCAAGGGCGACGGCGCCAGAGCGACGGAAGACCAGGGCGACTGACGGGATCCGCCTTCACAGCGCTCCGCAATCGGGTGGACAGGAAAGACTGCCTCTGACATTTTGGATTGCATCGCGCGCCGGCCGGGAGAATGTCGCACCCGGAAGGGCAGCGTGCCAGGATAGCCGACGAGATGCTTCAGATACCGCGCAAGCCCGGTCCGAAAGACCGCCCGATCCTCATCATCCTGCATCAGGAAAGGTCCAGCCCCGGCCGCGTCGGCCAGATCCTCCAGCAGGCGGGATACGCGCTGGACATCCGCCGTCCCGTTCTCGACGACCCCCTGCCTGAAACCCTCGACGGCCATGCCGGCGCCGTCGTCTTCGGCGGCCCGATGAGCGCGAACGACGATCACCTCGACTACATCAGGCGCGAGATCGACTGGCTGCAGGTGCCGCTGTCCGAGGATCGGCCCTTTCTCGGTATCTGTCTCGGCGCGCAGATGCTGGTGCGCCAGCTCGGCGGCGAGGTCGGCCCGCATGTCGACGGCATGACGGAGATCGGCTGGTATCCGCTGCAGCCCACCGATGAAGGCCGGGAACTGATGATCTGGCCCTCGATGGTCTACCAGTTCCACCGCGAGGGTTTCACGATCCCGGCCGGCGCCACGCTGCTCGCCACCGGTGAGCACTATGAGAACCAGGCCTACCGCTACGGCAACAATGCCTGGGGCATCCAGTTCCACGGCGAGCTGACGCTGGCGATGATGCATCGCTGGGTGGTGCACGGGGCCCAGCGCTTCGAACTGCCGGGGGCACAGGTCGGCAGCGCCCATCTCGACGGCCGGCTCGTGCACGATGCCGCGCTGCGCCAGTGGATGATGGGCTTCCTTGACCGCATCTTCTACGAGAATTGAACGGCCCCTTGGACTATCCCGGCAGGCGGCGCCTGTCCGGCACCGCGAGCGAATCGATCCGGCGAAGCTTCGGGAATCGGAGCGCCCAGAGGGCGGCGACGGCGATCGTGCCGATGCCGCCGATCACCACGGCCGGCACCGCCCCGATCATCGCCGCCATCGTGCCCGCCCGGAACTCGCCGAGCTCGTTCGAGGCGCCGATGAAGACCATGTTCACCGCCGTCACGCGGCCGCGCAGTTCATCCGGCGTCCACAGCATGACGAGCGAGTTGCGGACATAGACCGAGATCATGTCCGAGGCGCCCATGATCACCAGCGCGGCGATCGACAGCCAGGCCCACTGCGACAGCCCGAACACGACGGTGCCGACCCCGAACAGCCCGACGCCGATCAGCATCAGCACGCCTGCGCGATGGCGGATCGGATGCGCGGCAAGCCAGAAGGCCATCGCGACGGAACCGACGCCGGGCGCCGAACGCAGCAAGCCCAGCCCCCAGGGACCGAGCACCAGGATGTCGCGGGCGAACACCGGCATCAGCGCGACGGCGCCGCCGAGCAGCACCGCGAACAGGTCGAGCGAGATCGCGCCGAGGACCACCTTCTCCGCGCGGATGTAGCGGAACCCGGCGACGAGGCTCTCCCAGCTCTTCGCGGCGCCGGAAATGCGTTGCGGCGGCTTGGGGATCGAGATGACGGCGAGGGACGCGGCCACGAACATCGCGATTCCGACGGCGTAGGGCACGGTGACGCCGAGCCCGTACAGCAGCCCCCCGGTCACCGGCCCGGTGATCGTCGCCGTCTGTTGCGCCGTGGAGTTCCATGCGATCGCATTGGAGAGGTCCTTTTCCGGCACCAGGTTGGGCGCCAGCGACTGCATGGCCGGGCCGAGAAAGGCGCGCGCGATGCCGAAGACGACAAGCACGCCGAAGACCGGGGTCGGCGCGAACAGGCCGAACTCCGTCAACCCGAGCAGCGCTGCGGCGCAGAGGGTGCAGACCACCAGGCAGACCGCCATGATCATGCGCCGGTTGTAGCGGTCCGCCACCGACCCCGTGACGAGGATGAGGGCCAGCGAGGGCGCGAACTGCATCAGCCCGATCAGGCCGAGCATGAAGGGATCGCCGGTCAGATCGTACATCTGCCAGCCGACCGCCACGCTGACGACCTGCATCGCGAACCCGTACAGGAAACGGGAGACGAAGAAGCGGGCATAGGAGGGGTGCCGGAAGGCGGCGAACCGGTGGCCCTCGGTGGGCATGGACATGAAGCTGCACTTTCACACGACGATGGGATGCACGGCGCGCATTAAACATGTTTGCGGTAGCAGGAACAGGGGCCACTTGCTGGCAGCACGGCCAATGGCTACATGTGGACGCAAGTAACCGGAGACGACGAGAAGACTATGATCGCGATCATCAACACCCTGCTGTTCATCATCAGCATCGCGTGGTTCATCATCATCGCATCGGCCATATTTTCCTGGCTCTATGCGTTCAACGTCATCAACACCAACAACCAGGTGATCGCCTCGATCGGGCGCGCGCTCTACAACCTGACCGAGCCCGTCTATCGCCCGATCCGTCGTTTCCTGCCGGATTTCGGCGGCGTCGACCTGTCGCCGATCGTCGTGCTGATTATCCTCTTCTTCCTCGAGCAGATCATTCGCAGCGTGCTGGCGCCGGCGCTCCTCGGCATCTGAGGACATGCCCTTTCGCCGGCACGACGGCTATGTGAGCGTGACGGTGCGGCTGACGCCGAACGGCGGCCGCGACGCGATCGACGGCATCGAAACCGATGCTCAGGGCGAGCGTCACCTCAAGGTCCGCGTCCGCGCGGTGCCGGAGAAGGGACTGGCGAACAAGGCCCTGGTCGCTGTCGTCGCCAAGGCCGCCGGCGTTGCGAAATCCGCCGTCAGCCTCGTCAGCGGCGAAACGCAGAGAAAGAAAATCCTCCGGATCGAGGGCGACCCGGAGGATATCATCAGCAGGCTCGGCGCCTGAAGGGATGCGACGATAGCGGCCGGCGGTGGCGGTCAACCCCGACCCTTCGCAAGCTTACTTCTGCGCCTTGGCGCGTTCGACGGCTTCCTTGATCAGGCCGCGCGCGGTGGCGGCGTCCTTCCAGCCGTAGATCTTCACCCACTTGCCGGGCTCCAGGTCCTTGTAGTGCTCGAAGAAGTGCTCGATCTGCTTCAGCGTGATCTCCGGCAGGTCGGTGTATTCCTTGACCTTTTCGTAGCGCAGCGTCAGGTGCGGCGAGGGTACGGCGATGATCTTCTCGTCCTTGCCGGAGTTGTCTTCCATCATCAGCACGCCGATCGGGCGGACATTGATGACGCAGCCCGGCACCAGCGGCCGGGTGGAGGCGATCAGCACGTCGATCGGGTCGCCGTCGTCCGACAGCGTGTGCGGCACGAAGCCGTAGTTGCCCGGATAGGTCATCGGCGTGTAGAGGAAGCGGTCGACGACGAGCGTGCCGGCATCCTTGTCCATCTCGTACTTGATCGGGTGACCGCCGACGGGAACCTCGACGATGACGTTGACGTCTTCCGGCGGGTTCTTGCCGATGGAGATTGCATCGATGCGCATGATCGCTCCGTTAGTGCAGTGAAAGTCCGCGGCTTCGTAAAGCGAAACGCGCTGCAACGCAACAATCCATTGGTAGCGCCTGGCGGCGACCGGCCGGATCGCCCCTGTACCGGCCTCAGTTGCCGGCTGCCGCGCCGAAGAAGGCGAGCCTCGTCAAAAGCGTGTAGTGCGCCTCGGGCACCATCAGGGCGACGAAGACCAGCACCGCGACCGGAGGCAGCAGGATCGCATAGATCAGGGCCAGCCGCTCCCATGCCATGTGCATGAAGAACGCCACGATGAGCCCCGCCTTCAGAAGCATGAAGATGATGATCAGCGACCAGCGCCACAGCCCCTGCACGCCGAGATAGTCCACCATGTACGAGCAGACGCTGAGCACGAAGAGCAGCCCCCACACGACCAGGTAGAGCCTGATCGGATGCTGCTGGTGCTCGGTCCCGACCGCTGCCGGTGCGGCTCCATGCCCTGAGGTCTCGACGGTTGCCTGTGCCATGACGCTGCCTCACCACAGATAGAAGAACGCGAAGATGAAGACCCAGACCAGGTCGACGAAGTGCCAGTAGAGCCCGGTGATCTCGACGATCTCGTAGCGCCCCTTGCGGCTGGTGAAGAACCCGCGCCGCTCGGTGTCGAAGTCGCCGCGCCAGACCTTCCGGGCGATGATCAGCAGGAAGATCACCCCGATCGTCACGTGGGTCCCGTGAAACCCGGTGATCATGAAGAAGGACGAGCCGAACTGCGCCGCCCCCCACGGGTTCTCCCACGGCCGCACGCCCTCATGGATCAGCTTGGTCCATTCGAAGGCCTGCATGCCGACGAAGGTCGCCCCGAAGATCGCCGTCAGCAGCATCAGCATTGCCGTCATCCGCCGGTCGCGCCGGTAGCCGTAGTTGACCGCCATCGCCATCGTGCCGCTGGAGGAGATCAGCACGAAGGTCATGATGGCGATCAAAATCAGCGGGATCTCGTGCCCGGCGATCGTCAGCGCGAAGACTTCGCTGGGATTGGGCCAGGGCACGACGGTGGACATCCGCGCCGTCATGTAGGCGATCAGGAAGCAGCCGAAGATGAAGGTATCGCTGAGCAGGAAGATCCACATCATGGCCTTCCCCCAGGAGACGTTCTTGAACACCTGCTGGTCCGAAGCCCAGTCCGACACGAAGCCCTGCCGGCCGTCCGGCGGCAGGTGCGGTTTCGGGGAATGTGTCTGAACGACCTGCGCCATGACCCGCTCTCCCTATGTGATCAGTTGCCGGCAGAAGGCGATGAAGCTGCCCGCCCAGCCCGCAAACAGCGCCAGCAGCACCAGCCAGACGGCCAGCATGAAATGCCAGTAGGTGGCGCAGAGTTCAACGCTCAGCCTGAGCCGCGGGGTGACGATCGCCTCCGTCCGCACGAGGCGGGCGGCGCGAGCGAGCGCGACCATGCCGCCGAGGATGTGCAGCCCGTGCATGCCCGTGATCACGTAGAAGAAGCTGGTGGCGGCATCGTCGGCGAGCAGGTAGCCCGCCGCCACGAGCTGCCGCCAGGCAAACACCTGTCCCGTGACGAAGGCAAGCGCAGTCATGAGCCCGGCCAGCATCGCCGTCCTCAGTTGCTCGCGCCGGCCGCGGACCGCCTCGACCTTCGCCCAGTGCAGGCAGAGGCTGCTTGCGAACAGGATCGCCGTGTTGACGTAGAGCAGCCGCGGCACCGGCGTTGCCCACCAGTCCTGCGTGTTGACCCGCATCAGGTAGGCGCTGATGAAGAGCGTGAACAGCGCGCCGACGACCGCAAGGAAAACCCCGAGCCCGACCTTCTGGACAGGCAGCTTCGGCCGGTCGGCATCGTGCCCGTCCCGCGGTCCGCTGGCGATCCCGACTTCCAGCCAGGGCTTCGACAGCAGTCCCTGCCCGGCCGACCACCAGATGGCGATCGCCGCGATCACGCACAGGAACAGAAGCATCGCGCTCATGCGCCGGCCTCCCGCGTCGGGTAGGTGCCCGGCTGGTTCTGCGGGATGAAGTCCTCCGGCGCGCCCGGGACGCTGTAGTCATAGGCCCAGCGGTAGACGACGGGAAGGTCCTTGCCCCAGTTGCCGTGCGCCGGCGGCGTCTGCGGCGTCTGCCATTCCAGCGTCGTCGCCCGCCAGGGGTTGCCGCCGGCCTCGCGCCCGTGCCGCAGGCTCCAGGCGAGGTTGAACAAGAACAGGATCTGCGCCGCGCCGACGACGAGCGCCATGATCGTGATGAAGATGTTCAGGTCGTGCACCGATGCCGGCACGAAACTGGTTTCGCCGATCTCGTTGTAACGCCGCGGAACGCCGACGAGCCCGACATAGTGCATGGGGAAGAAGATCAGGTAGGCGCCAAGGAAGGTGATCCAGAAATGCAGCTGGCCCATGCCCTCGTTCAGCATCCGTCCGGTGATCTTCGGATACCAGTGGTAGATCGCCCCGAAGATCACGAGGATCGGCGCCACGCCCATCACCATGTGGAAATGGGCGACGACGAACATCGTATCCGACAGCGGCACGTCGACGACGACGTTGCCGAGGAACAGCCCCGTTAGCCCGCCATTGACGAAGGTGACGATGAAGGCGAGCGCGAACAGCATCGGCAGCGTCAGGTGGATGTTGCCGCGCCACAGGGTCAGCGTCCAGTTGTAGACCTTCAGCGCCGTCGGCACCGCGATGACAAGCGTCGTCGTGGCGAAGAAGAAGCCGAAATAGGGGTTCATGCCGCTGACATACATGTGGTGCGCCCAGACGACGAAGGACAGCGCGCCGATGATGACGATCGCCCAGACCATCATGCGATAGCCGAAGATGTTCTTGCGCGCATGCGTGCTGATCAGGTCGGAGACGATGCCGAAGGCCGGCAGCGCGACGATGTAGACCTCCGGATGGCCGAAGAACCAGAACAGGTGCTGGAACAGGATCGGGCTGCCGCCGCCGTGCTGCAACTGCTCGCCCATCTCGACGATCGCCGGCATGAAGAAGCTGGTGCCGGCCAGCCGGTCGAACAGCATCATGACGCAGGCGACGAACAGCGCCGGGAAGGCGAGCAGCGCCATCACCGTGGCGGTGAAGATGCCCCAGACCGTGAGCGGCATCCGCATCAGCGTCATGCCCCGGGTGCGCCCCTGCAGGACGGTGACCGCGTAGTTGAGGCCGCCCATGGTGAAGCCGATGATGAAGATGATCAGCGAGACCAGCATCAGGACGATGCCCCAGTCCTGTCCGCCCGGCGTATTGGAGAGGATCGCCTGCGGCGGATAGAGCGTCCAGCCCGCCCCCGTCGGGCCGCCGGACGCGAAGAAGCTCGCCACCAGCACCGCGACGGCGAGCAGGTAGAGCCAGTAGCTCAGCATGTTGGCGTAGGGAAACACCATGTCGCGCGCACCGACCATCAGCGGTATCAGGTAGTTGCCGAAGCCGCCGAGGAAGAGCGCGGTGAGCAGGTAGATCACCATGATCATGCCGTGCATGGTGATGAACTGGTAGTAGCGTTCGGCGTCGAGGAAGGTCAGCGCACCGGGAAAGGCGAGCTGGATCCGCATCAGCCAGGACAGCACCAGCGCCACCATGCCGATCGCGATCGCCGTGCAGCTGTACTGGATGGCAATCACCTTCGCATCCTGGCTGAAGACGTAGCGCGTCCACCAGCTGTGCGGATGATAGAGCTCGACGTCCTCGACCGCGGCGGGCGGAATGATGTCGCCTGCCCCTGATGCTTCCACCATCGTTCTCCTCCTTCTCCCTATCCCTCCCGGACCGGGACCTATCTGCCGGGCGCCTCCGCCACCGTTGTCGCGGCCGGCAGGGCGGCCTGCAATTGCTCGAATGTCGCCTGTTCGGCGAGCCAGGTCTGGTAGTCGGCCTCGCTGTCCACCACGACCATGCCCCGCATCTGCGAATGCCCGACCCCGCAGAGTTCCGCGCAGAGGATGTCGAAGGTGCCGGTGCGCGTCGGCGTCAGCCAGAAATAGGTGACCATGCCGGGGATCATGTCCATCTTGGCGCGGAACTCCGGCACGTAGAAATCGTGCAGCACGTCGATGGAGCGGAGCAGCACCTTCACCGGCTTGCCGACCGGCAGATGCAGTTCGCCTCCCTCGATGACGACGTCGTCCAGTGCGTCGGCATCGGCCTTGTCGATCCCGAGCGAATTGTCGGGCGCCACGTCGCGCGTCTCGGCTCGCCCGAGCTTGCCGTCCGCGCCCGGCAGCCGGAAGCTCCACAGCCATTGCTGGCCGACGATCTCGATCTCGGCGGCCTCCGACGGAACGGTGATGAACTGGTGCCAGACGAACAGCCCCGGCGCCAACATGGCAAAGACGCCGATGGCCGTGCCGACGGCGAGCCCGCTTTCGAGTCTGCGGTTCTCCGGTTCGTAGGCGGCGCGTCGGCCGGGATCGTGGCGGAAGCGCCAGACGCAATAGGCCACGAACAGGACGACGGCGACGAACACCGCGCCTGTGATCCAGAACGTGATGACGAGGGTGTGGTCGATGTAGCTCCAGTTGGAGGCGATCGGCGTCCACCACCAGGGGCTCAGGAGGTGAAAGAGCACCGACCCGACCGCGATCGCCACCAGCACCAGTACGACTGCCATATCCGTCCCTCCCGCCAGAATCGGCCGTGGGCATCAATCTGCAATCTGCGTTACAACTATCTCACGAATGAAAATGGCAGGCAATTGCGTCTCCGGAGGGGCTGCCGCCCGGCCGGGTCCGGCCGGATTTCGCTTACGGCATCGCGTGTTGCTTCAGATAGGCGAGCAGGTTGGTGATGTCGCCTTCGTCCTTCAAACCGGGAAAGACCATCTTGGTGCCCTTCACCTTCGCCCTCGGATTGTGCAGGTAGTCGCGCAGCGAGGCATCGTCCCAGACGAGGCCGGCCTTGCCCGCCTCCACCATCGCGTTCGAGTACTTGAAGTCGGGATGCGTGCCGGCGGCCCGCCCGAAGATGCCGTGCAGCGACGGGCCGACCTTGTTCGTGTCGGTGTCGACGACATGACAGACCGCGCACTTCTTGAAGACCGTCTCGCCCGCCGAGGCATCGCCTTCCTGGGCGTGGGCGGCCGTGAGACAGGTGACAGAAAGAAAGACGAGAGAATAAACCGTCGTTCGCATGCAAGCCTCTCCTCCAGGCAAGGGTGCCGGAGAGCGCTGTCGCCGATGACCTGAACCCACCGTCGCCGGCAGCCCTCCGTCGCACCCGTCCGTGTTCACAGAGAGGTGCGATCGCCTGATCAGGTATGGCTCGAATGGAAGAAGTCAATCAACGGCACGGGAGGGACGCCGACGCCATGGGCCTCTAACGGAAGATGAAGCCGATCTTCTTCAGTTCCTTCTCGCCGAAATCCTCCATCCCCTCGGCGATGTCGACCCCGCCGGCGGCACGGAAGAAGCGCTCGGCCATCTCGCTTTCCTCCAGGCACCAGACCACCATTCCCTCGCAGCCGAGCGACTTCAGAAGCCGCTTGCTTTCGCCGAACAGCATCCGGCCGAGCCCGAGGCCCTGGTATTCCGGCCGAAGGTAGATCTCGTAGATCTCGCCGTCCTGCGGCAGGGCGCGCGCCCGGTTCAGGCCGAGCGTGGCATAGCCGGCAATCACGCCGGCGACATCGAGCACGAGCAGCGTCGCCGGCCCGCGGGTCGCCTTGCGCCACCACGCCGCGTCGCGCCGCTGGACCATCTGCATCAGCGGCTTGTGCGGAATGATGCCCGCATAGGCATGCAGCCAGGACGCCCGATGGGCCTCAGAGATGGCCGCTGCGTCCTGCGGCTCGGCACGCCGCACATCGATCGATAGTGTTTTCATCGAAATGACTCTAAACCCGCACCGACTCCGCGAGAATCCCGGCCCCTTCCGGAGATCTCCTTGCCCACAGGCAAGTTGGCTCGCGGCGTCCAGGAAAGTTAACGCTTTTTTAAGAAACGCCACAAGCCGTATTAGGGCGGCACACACATGAAAAAGGCCCCGGCATTTCTGCCGGAGCCTCGATCGATTTGGGGATGATTTTACGCCTTCGGGGCGAATCAGGCAGCGCCCGCCGTACGCTGCTTCTCGAAACGCTTGCGGTCGTTCGGGTCGAGATAGAGCTTGCGCAGCCGGATCGACTTCGGCGTCACCTCGACGAGTTCGTCGTCCTGGATCCACGACAGCGCGCGTTCCAGCGTGAACTTGATCGGCGGCGTGAGCTTGACGGCCTCGTCCTTGCCGGCGGCGCGGATGTTGGTCAGCTTCTTGCCCTTCAGCACGTTCACGTCGAGGTCGTTGTCGCGCGAATGGATGCCGATGATCATGCCCTCATAGACCTTCTCGCCGGCGTCGATGATCATCGGGCCGCGGTCTTCGAGGTTGAACAGCGCGTAGGCGACGGCCTCGCCGGATTCGTTGGCGAGCAGGACGCCGTTGACCCGGCCGCCGATCTCGCCCTTGTAGGTCTGGTACTCGTGGAACAGGCGGTTCATCACCGCGGTGCCGCGGGTATCGGTCAGGAGCTCCGACTGGTAGCCGATCAGGCCGCGGGTCGGCGCGTAGAAACGCAGGCGGACGCGGTTGCCGCCCGACGGACGCAGCTCGACCATCTCGGCCTTGCGCTCCGACATCTTCTGCACGACGACGCCGGAATGCTCCTCGTCGACGTCGATCACGACTTCCTCGACCGGCTCCATCGTCTCGCCGGTGGCCTCGTCCTTGTGCATGACGACGCGCGGACGGGAGACGGCGAGTTCGAAGCCCTCGCGGCGCATGTTCTCGATCAGGACGGCGAGCTGCAGTTCGCCACGGCCGGAGACGAAGAACGAATCCTTGTCGGCGCTTTCCTCGATCTTCAGCGCGACGTTGCCTTCCGCTTCCTTGAACAGGCGGTCGCGGATGACGCGGCTCGTGACCTTGTCGCCCTCGGTGCCGGCGAGCGGGCTGTCGTTGACGATGAAGGACATGGTGACGGTCGGCGGATCGATCGGCTGCGCCTTCATGGCGTCCGTGACCGCCGGGTCGCAGAACGTGTCGGCGACGGTGCCCTTGGAAAGGCCGGCGATCGCGACGATGTCGCCCGCCTGCGCTTCCTCGATCGGCTGGCGCTCGATGCCGCGGAAGGCGAGGATCTTCGAGATGCGGCCGTTTTCGATCAGCCTGCCGTCCTGGCCGAGAACCTTGACGGCCTGGTTCGGCTTGATCGAGCCCGAGGCGATGCGGCCGGTGATGATGCGGCCGAGGAAGTTGTTGGCCTCCAGGATCGTGCCGATCATCTTGAACGGACCTTCCTCCACCGTCGGCGCCGGAACGTGCTTGACGACGAGGTCGAGCAGCGGCGCGAGACCGTCTTCCACCGGGCCGGCCGGGTCGTAGTTCATCCAGCCGGAGCGGCCCGAACCGTAGAGGATCGGGAAGTCGAGCTGTTCGTCGGTGGCGTCGAGGTTGGCGAACAGGTCGAAGACCTCGTTGACGACTTCGTCGGCGCGCGCGTCCGGACGGTCGATCTTGTTGATCGCCACGATCGGGCGAAGGCCGACCTTCAGCGCCTTGCCGACGACGAACTTGGTCTGCGGCATCGGGCCTTCGGCCGCGTCGACGAGCACGATCGCGCCGTCCACCATCGACAGGATGCGTTCGACTTCACCGCCGAAGTCGGCGTGGCCGGGCGTGTCGACGATGTTGATGCGGGTGTCCTTCCACTCGATCGACGTGGCCTTCGCCAGGATGGTGATGCCGCGCTCCTTTTCGATGTCGTTGCTGTCCATCACGCGTTCCATCACGCGCTGGTTTTCGCGGAACGAGCCCGACTGCTTCAGGAGTTCGTCGACGAGGGTCGTCTTTCCATGGTCGACGTGCGCGATGATCGCGATATTGCGAAGGTTCATGTTCAGATCTCTGAGGTTTGGGGCGCGCACGAACAAGGAGGCGCCACGTGCATTTGGCGCGCTCCATACATGGTTTTCCGCAATTGCGAAAGAGGCAGGCGGAAACTCTGTCCGGCGGGGCTCAAGCGGTCACGACCGGATCGAGCGTGACGTTCCAGAGCTCCCGGTCCTCCCGATCCATCAGCCGCACGGTCATCTGCCGGCTCGAGCCGTCGATGTCGACGAGGCCGAAGAACTGCAGGCCGGCCGAAGGCGGCAGGTTGCTGTCGGCCCCGCCCCCGGACGCCTTCATGAAACGCACCTCCGGCCCGAACGTCCTGTCGAGCGGATGCGGGCCGTAGGTGCCGGAATGCAGCGGCCCGGAGACGAACTCCCAGAAGGGCTCGAACTCCTTGAACCGCGCCCGGGCGGGATCGTAGTGATGGGCGGCCGTATAGTGGATGTCGGCGGTCAGCCAGACGACGTTGCGGATGGCGTTGTCGCGCATGAAGGTCAGGAGGTCGGCGATCTCGCCCTCGCGCGCTGCCGGCGGTCCGTTCAGACCGTCCGCCACGCCCTCGTAGCCGAGCTTGCGCCCGTAGTCGTCCCAGATGACGACGCCCAGCGGCATGTCGCAGGCGATCACCTTCCAGGTGGCATTCGAGGCGAGCAGCTCGCGGCGCAGCCAGTCGGCCTGCCTCCAGCCGAACAGGCCGTTGTCGGTGCTGCCGCGGTTGGCGGTGCGGTAGGAGCGCAGGTCGACGAAGAAGACGTCCAGCAGCGGCCCGTAGGCGATCTTGCGGAAGATGCGGCCCGGCTCCGTCGGCCGGTAGCGGATCGGCGTCATCTCCTGGAAGGCGCGCATCGCACGGCCGGCATAGACGCCGATGTCCTTCTCCGGATAGCGCGGATCGTCCCTGAGGTCGGTCGAGGCCGACCAGTTGTTCAGCACCTCGTGGTCGTCCCACTGGAAGAACGTCGGGCATTGCGCGTTGAAGGCCAGGAGATGCCGGTCGAGCATGTTGTACTTCCACTGCCCGCGATATTCCGAAAGCGTCCGCGCCACCTCGCGCTTCTCGTCGCTGACGATCCGGTTCTTCCAGATCGTGCCGTCGCGAAGGCGGATCTCGTCGGGAATCGGATTGTCGGCATAGATCGTGTCGCCGGAATGGATGAAGAAGTCCGGCTCGTGCAGGCGCATGGTCGAATAGGTCTTCATGCCGATATCGTCTATGCCCCAGCCCTGCCCGGCGGTATCGCCGGACCAGACGAAGCGGACCGAGCGCCGCCGCAGCGGCGCGGTCCGGAAGCGACCGACGATCGGCTCGGAGACCAGGTGCTGGGAAGCGGCGTCCGTCGCCGTCAGCCGGTAGAAGACGTCCTGGTCCGGCAGGAGTTCGGTCAGGAGGTGCTTGGCGGCGAAGTCCGTCTCGTGCCCCGCCTTCAGCACCGGCCCGCGCACGGCGTTGGTGAAGCTCTCGGTGGTGGAGTACTCGACCGCAATCTCCGCCGGCCGATCGGTTCGCGCCCAGATCATGCCCGACGAGGTGTCGACATCGCCCGACTGGACGCCGTGCGTGAAGACCGGACTGCCGTGCCGCCGCGCGTAGTGAGGGACGGCCAGCGCCGAGGAGGCGGCAAGGCCGGCGGCCCCCGCCGTCAGCAGAAAGGAGCGCCGTGTCAGGAGGTCGGCCGCCGTCGCCATGGATCCCTCGTAAAAACCGCGCGAATCGCTGCCCGATCCGCGCGGCCGACCATCGGGCGGTCACGTGTCAGCGGCGTTACGGATCGATGACGCCGGCGATACAGTTCGGTGACGGAAGGATGACGCCCTGCCCCTCCCCCTCGAGGGGGAGGAGCGCGCAGCCGCGACCGCCCGGGCGGCCAGGATCAGGCCGCCAGGCCTTTCTTTTCCAGCATGGCGTCGATCGACGGCAGCTTGCCGCGGAACGCCTTGTAGGCATCCTCGGGGTCGATGGCGCCGCCGACGGCGTAGATATTGGCCTTCAGTTTCCCCGCCATGCCGGGATCGAAGGCATTGCCCGTCTCGGTGAAGGCGGCGAAGGCATCGGCGTCCAGAACCTCCGACCACATGTAGGAATAGTAGCCGGCCGAATAGCCGTCGCCCGAGAAGACATGCTGGAAGTGCGGCGTCGCATGACGCATGACGATCGAGGCGGGCATGCGGATGTCGTCCAGCACTTCGCGCTGCAGCCTCATCGGATCCTCCACGGCACCGCGCGTGTGAAAGGCCATGTCGACCAAAGCGGATGAGGTGAACTCCACGGTGGCAAAGCCGGCGTTGAAGGTGCGCGCCGCCAGCACCTTGTCCAGGAGCGCCTGCGGCATCGGCTCGCCGGTCTCGTAGTGCACGGCATAGGTCTTCAGGATCTCCGGCACCGTCAGCCAGTGTTCGTAGAGCTGCGACGGCAGCTCGACGAAATCGCGCGCGACGCCCGTGCCGGAGACCGAGGGATAGGTGACATCCGACAGCATGCCGTGCAGCGCATGGCCGAATTCATGGAACAGCGTGCGCGCGTCGTCGAGCGACAGCAGCGCCGGCTTGCCTTCGGCGGGCTTGGCGAAGTTGCAGACGTTGTAGATGATCGGGATCTCGCCGACCGTGCCGTTCTTCAGCGGCAGCTTGTGCTGGCTCTGGTAGGAACTCATCCAGGCCCCGGAGCGCTTCGATGAGCGGGCGAAATAGTCGCCGAGGAACATGGCGACCAGCCCGTTGTCGCGGTCGCGGATCTCGAAGACCCGGACGTCGGGGTGATAGGTCGGCACGCCCGCAAGCGGCACAGCGCGGATGCCGAACAGCCGTTCGGCGACGTCGAAGCAGGCTTCGATCACCTTTTCCAGCTGCAGGTAGGGCTTCAGCTCGGCCTCCGAGAAATCGAACTTCTCCGCGCGCAGCTTCTCGGCATAGTACCGCCAGTCCCACGGCATGACCGGATGGTTGCGCCCTTCGGCGGCAACGAGGCGTGCGAGCTCCCGCTCCTCCTCCGCCGCGCGCGCCACCGCCTTCTCCCAGACCTGGGTGAGAAGCCCGTTCACGGCGTCGGGCGTCTTCGCCATCGTGTTGTCGAGCTTGAGCGCGGCATAGTGCTCGTAGCCGAGCAGCGCCGCCTTCTCCGCCCGCAATGCCAGCGTCTCGCGCACGATCTCGCGGTTGTCCGTGGCCCCGCCGTTGATGCCGCGCGCGGTCCAGGCGCTGAACGCCTGCTCGCGCAGCTCGCGGCGGGCGGAGAAGGTCAGGAACGGCTCGATGATCGAGCGCGACAGCGTCACCGCATATCCGCCCTCCGCACCCCGATCGCGGGCAGCCGCCGCCATCGCATCCTTGAGGAAGTCGGGCAGTCCTTCGAGGTCGGCCGCGTCCGACAGCATAAGCGACCAATCCTTCTCGTCGGAAAGCACGTTCTGGCCGAATTGCGCGCCGAGCCCGGCGAGCCGCTCGTTGATCGCTGAAAGCCGGTCCTGCTCGGTCTTGGCGAGCTTGGCGCCGGACTTGACGAAGCCCTTCCAGTGCCGCTCCAGCACGCGCGTCTGCTCCAGCGTCAGGCCGAGGCCGTCCCGGCCCTCCCACAACGCATCGATGCGCGAGAACAGCGCGGCATTGTTGCCGATCTTGGAATAGTGCCGCGACATCTTCGGCGCGATCTCGCGCTCAAGCGCCTGGATGACGTCGTTGGTATTGGCGCCGGCCCGGCTCCAGAACAGCGCCGACACGCGCGAAAGCGCGTCGCCCGCGGTCTCGAGCGCCGTCACGGTGTTGTCGAAGCTGGGCGCTTCCGGGTTCGCCGCGATCTGATCGATCTCCGCCTCGTGCAGGGCAAAAGCCGCATCGAAGGCTTCGGCAAAACTGTCGTCGGAGACGAGATCGAAGCGCGGCAGGCCGTTGACCCCGCTCCAGTCGATCAGGGAGGGGCTGATTTTGGAAGGTGCGCTCATTGTGACGTGTTCCTCGTGACGGCAGGTCTGATCGGCGGAATATAGGGACAGAATGCGCGCTTGTGTACGCCGCCGGCCTCCAATTCTTTCATGCCCCGGCCAGATGCGGCGAAACGGTCCGCAGCGCGAAAATACTTGACGTAACGGGACACTTCGGGGAAAACGGGAGTGCTGCGGCCTTAGACATCCCGCCGCAGCACCAACTTTGGTGCCGGGCCCCT
Organism: Mycoplana sp. MJR14; assembly: GCF_029210525.1. Lineage (NCBI taxonomy): Bacteria > Pseudomonadati > Pseudomonadota > Alphaproteobacteria > Hyphomicrobiales > Rhizobiaceae > Mycoplana > Mycoplana sp. MJR14. Next base: position 358,685 of record NZ_JARGEO010000004.1, on the reverse strand, counting down.
CTGGCGAGAGTTTTTACGGCGCTCTCGTGATGTCGGTACCGCCAGCAATTGAGCCGGCGGATTCAAGAACATGAAAATCCTGAACATGCCTATAGCGCATGCCCTTTTCGGCACGCGCTTTTTCCCCATCTGCGACCTTGCAGCCATGACCGTCCTCGAAAGCGAGGTGCGGATATGAGCACCCGGACAACGCCGCAGAGTTCGCTCTCCTACTTCACGTGGGCCTTCATCGTCACCGCGCTGGGCCTCGTGCTCGGCGCCTGGCTTGGCTGGCAGACGACCGGCACGATCGCCGGGATGGCCACCGTCTTCTTCATCTGCACCGTCCTGGCGGTGCTGGAGATCTCGCTGTCCTTCGACAACGCCATCGTCAACGCCAACAAGCTCAAGGACATGACGCCGGTCTGGCAGCACCGGTTCCTGACCTGGGGCATCATCATCGCCGTCTTCGGCATGCGCATCGTCTTCCCGTTGCTGATCGTGGTGATTGCGGCCAACATCGGCCCGATCGAGGCGATCGTGCTGGCGGCGCGCCAGCCCGAGGAATACGCCCGCATCATGCACGAGGCGCACCTGCCGATCGCGGCCTTCGGCGGCACCTTCCTGATGATGGTCGGCCTGACCTACTTCTTCGACCATGAAAAGGACGTCCACTGGATCGCCTTCATCGAGAAGCGCATGGCCCGCTATGCGACGATCAAGGGCGTGGAAATCGCCTTCGTGCTGATCCTGATCCTCGTCTTCTCGACCTTCCTCGAAGGTGCGGAAGCCGACGCCTTTGTCTATTCGGCGATCTACGGCCTTCTGACCTTCCTGGCCGTCGAAGTCGTGGGCGGCCTGCTGGACGCCTCGCAGCAGACGATGAGTGCGGCCGCAAAGGGCGGTCTCGGCGCCTTCATCTACCTGGAGGTCCTGGACGCCAGCTTCTCCTTCGACGGCGTGATCGGGGCGTTTGCGCTGACGCAGAACCTCTTCGTCATCGCCATCGGCCTCGGCATCGGCGCCATGTATGTGCGCTCGATGACGATCATGCTGGTCGACAAGGGCACGCTCGCCGAATACCGCTACCTCGAGCACGGCGCCTTCTACGCGATCCTGATCCTGTCGGTGATCATGTACTGCCAGACGCTGGTCCACATCCCCGAGGTCATCACCGGCCTGGGCGGCGCGGGCCTGATCGGCATCTCGCTCTGGTCCTCCATCCGCTACAACCGACGCGAAGAGGCCGTGGCGCACGACGCGCGGCCGATCGAGAGCGTCTGACCGAAACCGCGGCGGCGCCCTCGCGGCGCCGCCCTGATCCGCGAAACGACAGAAGGCCCGGCGATCCGCGATCGCCGGGCCTTCTGCTGGATACTGCTGTCACTGCAGCGAGCCTCGTTGGGCTCGGGATCCGCCGTTGTAACCGGCTGGATCCGCCGTCCTTTGCGGACGATGCTTACTTCGGGAAGTTGGCCGGATCGATGCCGAGCGTCCTGAGGTCGCGGTCGCGCGGGCGACGGCTGCCTTCGACTGCGGCTGCGACTGCACTCGCCGCACCCAGAACCGCGAATGCGCGGCCCAAGAAACCCCGGCGAACTCCACTGCGATTCTGGCTCATTGTCTTGCTCTCTGTCCTAGGGTTACCACCCTGTTGCGATGCACAATAAATGATACCAAACAGCCCTGCGCACAAGGGATAGATCGGCAGGGCAGCTATGCAACGAAAGCAGGCCGCAATTGCTTGCGGCCTGCTTTCTGTGCAGATCGGTGGGGTCGGTCGCTCAGTCTTCGCTGGCCGCGAGCTGCGACAGCACCTGCCCCCTGCCGCGGGCCCGAAGGACCAGCGGGATGATCAGTGCGGCGGCCGCGATGAGAAGCAGCACCACCGCCACGGGGGAAGCGACCAGCGTCGTCAGGTCGCCCTGGCTGATCGACAGCGCCCGGCGCAACTGCTGCTCGGCGAGCGGCCCGAGGATCAGCCCGACCACCACCGGGGCGATGGGATAGCCGAAGATGCGCATGACATAGCCGAGCAAGCCGAACGCCAAGAGCATGCCGAGTTCGAACACCGACGGGTTGGCGCCGATCGTGCCGAGGGTGGCGAACAAGAGGATGCCGGCATAGAGCCAGGGCTTCGGGATCGTCAGCAGCTTCACCCACAGGCCGATCAGCGGCAGGTTCAGGACCAGCAGCATGAAATTGGCGATCAGCAGGCTGGCGATCAGGCCCCAGACGAGCTGCGGATTGGTCGCAAACAGCAGCGGACCGGGCTGCAGGCCGTATTGCTGGAAGCCCGCCAGCATGATCGCGGCCGTCGCCGTCGTCGGCAGGCCGAGCGTCAGGAGCGGCACGAGCGTGCCGGCGGCGGACGCATTGTTGGCGGCCTCCGGGCCAGCGACGCCTTCGATCGCCCCGTTGCCGAACTCCTCCGGATGCTTCGTCAGCCGCTTCTCGGCGGCATAGGACAGGAAGGTGCCAATCTCGGCGCCGCCGGCGGGCATGGCGCCGATCGGAAAGCCGATCGCCGTGCCGCGCAGCCAAGGCTTCCACGAGCGCGCCCAGTCGGCGGCGTTCATCCACACCGATCCCTTGACAGCCTCGACCTTGTCCGGCCCCTTGTCGCCCTGCGCGGCGATGTAGAGGGTCTCGCCGATGGCGAACATCGCCACCGCAAGCGTAGTCACCTCGATGCCGTCCAGAAGGTCCGGGATGCCGAACGACAGGCGCGCCTGGCCGCTCAACTGGTCGATGCCGATGATGGCCAGCGTCAGGCCGACGAAGAGCGAGGTCAGCCCGCGCAGCGTCGAATCGCCGAAGGCCGAGGACACCGTGACGAAGGCGAGCACCATCAGGGCAAAGTACTCCCGCGGCCCGAACACCAGCGCGACCTTGACGATGAAGGGGGCCACGAAGGCGAGCGCCAGCGTCGCGATCAGGCCGGCGACGAAGGAGCCGATGGCGGCGGTCGCAAGAGCGGGTCCGCCGCGGCCGGCGCGCGCCATCTTGTTGCCCTCGAGCGCCGTGACGATCGACGAGCTCTCGCCGGGCGTGTTGAGCAGGATCGACGTGGTCGAGCCGCCATACATGCCGCCATAGTAGATGCCCGCGAACATGATCAGCGAGCCGGCGGGGTCGAGCTTGTAGGTCACCGGCAGGAGCAGCGCCACCGTCAACGCCGGACCGATGCCCGGCAGCACGCCGACGGCCGTGCCGAGCGTCACGCCGATCAGCGCATAGAGGAGGTTCATCGGCTGGGCGGCGACCAGCAGGCCCTGCAACAGGAAGTCAAATGTATTCATGATCTGCCGTCCCCTTAGAAGAACAGGTGCTCGAGCGCCCCGGTGGGCAGCGAGAGCTGCAGCAGTTTGGCGAAGATCACCCAGACGACGAAGGCAAGGACGATGCCGACGGGGATCGTGATCCAGAGCTTCCGCTTGCCGAAGCCCGCGGCCGTCAGCGCGAACAGCAGGCCGGTCGCGATCGAGAAGCCGGCGACGTTGAGAAGCAGCATCTGTGCCGCCAGGCCGCCGACGATCCAGACCACCGGTGCGACGTGCTGCGGCTCACGCTCGGGAAACTCCCCGCGCCAGGCCTCGATCGCCGTCCAGATCGCCAGGCCGATGAGACAGCAGGCGATCGCATAGGGCACGGTCGTCGGGCCGACCTGCGAATAGCCGGCGGCCCCCGTGAGACGCGAGACGTCCCAGAAGATCAGGCCGGCGATCGCGGCCAGCACGACGGCGATGACGAGCGCCGCCCCATCGGGGCGACGCGTTGCGCTTGCGGGTTTGTTCCCGTCCGTCATTCGACCAGTCCGATGTCTTTGAGGATGCCTTCGGTGGCGGAGACGTCCTTGGCCAGCTGGTCGTTGAAGGCTGCGCCGGAGAGGTAGGTATCCTGCCAGCCCTTCGTCTTCAGCTGTTCCTGCCAGGCGGCCGACTTGGCGAGCTTTTCGATATCGGCGGTGACGGCAGCCTTCTGTTCGTCGCTGAGGCCCGGAGCGGCCGCGACCATGCGCCAGTTCTCGACGACGACGTCCAGGCCGCTTTCCTTGATGGTCGGGGCGTCGATGCCCTCGATCCGGTCGGCGCTGGAGACGGCGAGCAGCCGCAGCGTGCCGGCCTTCACCTGCGATTCGAATTCGCCATAGCCGGAAATGCCGGCGCTGACCTGCGCGCCGAGGATCGCCGCCAGCGCCTCGCCGCCGCCCGAATAGGCGATGTAGTTGATCTTCTTCGGATCGACGCCGGCCGCCTTGGCGATCAGGCCGACCGCGATGTGGTCGGTACCGCCGGCCGAACCGCCGGCCCAGGAGACCGCGCCCGGATCCTTCTTCAGCGCCTCGACGAGATCACCAAAGGTCTGGAACGGCGAGGAGGCGGGCACGACGATCGCCTCGTACTCACCGGTCAGGCGCGCGATCGGGGTGACGTCCTTCAGCGTGACGGGCGACTTGTTCGTGAGAATCGCGCCGACCATGACGTAGCCGCCGACGATCAGGGCGTTGGCATTGCCCTTGTCCTGGCTGGCGAACTGGGCAAGGCCGATCGTTCCGCCGGCGCCCGGCACGTTGATCACCTGCACGTTGCCGGAGATGCCTTCGGACTGCATGACCGTCTGCAGCGTGCGGGCCGTCTGGTCCCAGCCGCCGCCGGGATTGGCCGGTGCTATGATCTTGTAGTCTGCAGCAAACGCCGGCAGCGCCATCGCACCGGCGAGAATGGAAGCAAGGAAAAACTGTTTCAAGGCATATCCTCCGTCAGGCGCGGCTTGGCTCCGCGCGTCGTTTCGAACTGTCGAGGGAGAAAGCACACTGCGCCGGCGGTCATGCCGGCTGCGCCATGATGGCGGGTCTCCTCCCCATTGCCCGGCGCCGCCTCCACGGAACCGCCGAGGTGTTCAAGCCACCACACAAACCTGTCATCCAGCTGACATCGTAGCACAGTCTCGCCACGATCGGGGCGCGATACCGCCGCTATTGCGTCCGCAGCACTTCGTTCCAGTGGGCGATCAGCCGCGCCCGCTTCACCTGGTCGAGATAGACCATCAGGCCCGGGCTCACCGGAACGGGCTTGAGCTGCGTTCCCAACAACGCCTGCATCCCCGTGGCCGTGTTGTCGCCGGCGACATCCGGCGAAACGGCCGCGATCTGCAGCTCGCGCGCCATGATCGTCTGGCCTTCCTTCGACATGAAGAACGACAGATAGCGGCGGCCGAGATCGGGGGACGCCGCCGCCTGCGGCACGAGCCCGATGCGCGACATCACGACGGTGTAGTCCTTGGGCAGCACGATCCCGACGTCCGGATGATTGGCCGCCCAGTCCGCCGCATAGGAGCCGAGGATGTTGTAGCCGAACACGAACCGCCCGTCCGCGATCCGCTCCAGGATCGCCGAACTTGTGGAATAGAGCTTCACGCCGGCCGCCCCCATGGCGCGGATCAGCGTCCAGATGTCGCCGAACTGCTCCTGGTCGCGCGCCATGAACAGGAAGCCGACGCCGGAGCGCTCGATGTCGTAGGTGGCGATGCGGCCGTGGATCTCGTCGCCGTGACGGTCGAGGTAGTCGAGGAACTCCGCGCGCGAGGCCGGCGGCTTTTCCTTCCTGAAGCTCGGCTTGTGATAGACGAAGACGGCGGGCTCGAAGGTCAGCGCATAGGCGGTGTTGCGCCAGTTGGCCCATTGCGGCCACTGCTCGCTCATCGGCAGGTCGCTGCGCTGGGCATAGCCGTCGTTGCTGAGCTTGACCTGCAGGTCCATCGCCGAGGAGAAGGCGAAGTCGGCCGTCTTCTGGCCGGCGTCCGTCTCCTTGACGACGCGGTCATAGACCTCGCCGGTCAGCATTTCCTCGTAACGCACCGCCACATCGGGATTGGCGGCCTGGAATCCCTTGATCATCGGCCGCGCCAAAGGCTCGTCCAGCGAGGAGTAGACGACGAGCACCGGGGCGTTTCCCTTGCCGTCCGGTGCCGGGTAGAAGGTCTCGGCGGCCGCGGCGGGAAGACAGGAGGATGCTGCAAGCAAAAAGGCAATGAGGAGGCGCATGTGGCGAGATTGCCTGACCGGGACGCCGTTCTCAAGCCCGCTCGGCGGGCCTGCGGCGGGAATGAAAGATCGCTATCGATTTTTTGGCCTGTTTATGCGCAAAGTCAAAGTGTTGGCCGCTCCTTACGCCGGCACGGCGGACGGGGAAGGTGAACGGGGAGGTAACAGGTGCGCATACTGCTGGTCGAAGACAACCGGGCGCTGGCCGACGGGCTGTCCGCCATCCTGCGCGGCACCGGCCATGCGGTGGACGTGGTCAATGACGGCGCCTCAGCCGACGCGGCGATCTCCGCCGAAGCCTTCGACCTGGTGATCCTCGACCTGACGCTGCCGGAGATGGACGGGCTGGAGGTGCTGCGCGCGATGCGCGCTCGGCAGAACCGGGCGGCCGTATTGATCCTGACCGCGCGCGGCGCGGCGGAAGACAAGGTGAAGGGGCTGGATCTCGGCGCCGACGACTACATGAGCAAACCGTTCGACATCTCCGAGTTCGAGGCCCGCGTGCGGATGCTGCTGAGGCGCCAGGCGGGGCTGCGTTCGTCGGCGCTGAGCTTCGGCGGCGTCGACCTCGACCTCAATTCCCGCACCTTCTCCGCCGGCGGCACACCGCTCGACATCCCGGCGCGGGAACTCGGGCTCCTGGAGATCCTGTTCATGCGCGCCGGCAAGGTGGTCTCCAAGGAGGCGATCATGCAGTCGCTCGCAGCCTTCGACGACGATCTCAGCGCCAACGCGATCGAGCAATATGTGAGCCGCCTGCGCCGGCGCATCGCGCCGCACGGCCTGACCGTGCGCACCGCCCGCGGCATCGGCTACTATCTGGACAAGGTGACCCCCGCCTGATGCGCAATCCGGCCCCATCGCTTCGCCGGCAGTTGCTTTTGTGGCTCCTCGTCGCCACCGCCGTCTTCGGCGTCCTGGCCCTGATCGACACCTATCGCGAGGCCGTCAAAACCGCCAACACCGTCTCCGACCGGGTGCTCGCCGGCTCGGCGCTGGCGATCGCCGAGCGGGTCGTCGTCAACGAGAACGGGGCGCTCGAGGTGGATATCCCTTACGTCGCGCTGGAGATGCTGACATCGGCCGCGCAGGACCGCGTCTTCTACCGGGTGGAGGGGCCGCCCGGCCAGTTCATCACCGGCTACCAGGCGCTGCCGACGATCACCGACACCGACGGCGCGCCGACCGCCTATGCCGATGCCAGCTTCCGCGGCGAGCCGATCCGCGTCGCCGTGCTGCACCGCTCCGCCTCCACCGGCGTCAATTCGGTCCCCTTCGTCGTCACGGTCGCCGAGACCACGATCGCCAGGCGCCAGCTCGCCCAGGCCATTCTCGTCCGATCGGCCCTGCGCCTGGCGCTGATGATATCGGGTGCTGCCGCCATCGTCTGGATCGCCGTGACGCTCGCCCTGCGCCCGCTCTATCGTCTCAGCGACGCCATCGCCGAGCGCAGCCCGGACGACCTGCACCCGATCGAGCAACAGGTGCCCAGCGAAGTCGAGGGCCTCGTCGAGACGGTCAACTCCTTCATGGTGCGCCTGCAATCGGCGCTCAATTCGCTGCGTCACTTTTCCGGCAACGCCAGCCACCAGCTCCGCACGCCGCTGGCCATCATCCGCACCCAGCTCGCGCTGGCGACCCGGGCCGACACGCTGGAAGAGGCCAGGGATGCGGCACGCAAGGGCGACGCGGTCGTGGCGCATGCCGAACGCATCCTGGCCCAGCTGCTGCTGATGGCGAAGATCGATGCGGCGGGGTCGGCAGAGCCCCGCCCGCTCGAGGTGATCGATGTCACCGCGCTGGCCCAGTCGACCACCGCCGACTATGTGCCGCTTGCCGCCCAGGCGGGAATCGATCTCGGCTTCGAGGGCGAGGCGGCGGCACCGGTGCGCGCCGAGCCGCTGCTGTTCGGGGAGATGCTGCGAAACCTGATCGAGAATGCGATCGCCTATGCCGGGCCGGGCGCGGAGGTCACGGTCTCCGTGCGGGCCGAGGGGGGCGGGACGAGCCTGCAGGTGGTGGACAACGGCCCCGGAATCCCCGCCGAACGCCGCGCCGAGGTGCTGCAGCGCTTCGCCCGCGGCGGAACGGGCGATGCGCCGGGCATGGGACTCGGCCTGCCGATCGTCCAGGAAATCGCCGCCCTGTTCGGTGCCAGCCTGGTGCTGGAGGACAATCCGGACGGGCGCGGCCTGCGCGCCACCATCACTTTCCCCACCGGCGTCCCTGCCGGCTGACGACGGGCGGCCCCCAAGATCCGGCGTGTCCTTAGGCAGCCTACGCCCTGCGCCAGCCCGCAAGCCCGGGTGCGGCGTGCCAGACGGCCTGTACCGCGAAGCCGAGGAACAGCACGCCCGACATCCGAACGATCGCAAGCTCGTGCCGGCGGTAGAAGCGGCGCACGACGGAGGCGCCGATGACCGCGATCAGGACGATATCGGCGACCAGGAACCCCAAGAGGGAAACGGCGAGCAGCATCGGCAGGGACGAGAACTCCAGCGCGCTGGACGAACCGGCGAGCAGCGCCGTGAAGGTCGCGAGCGCCACCGGATAACCCTTCGGGTTGGTCAGCCCGAAGATCAGGCCGCGCCGCAGCGGCCGCTCCACCGTCACGAGCGGCTTGTCCGCCCCGCGCGGCCTGGCCCTGAGCGCCGTCCAGCCGATCCAGGCGAGATAGAGCCCGCAAAGGAGCCCGAGCACGTCGAACACCAGCGTGCCGATCGTCCTTGCCCCGACGATCGCAACCAGCGCCAGCGTCGACCAGACGAGGTCGCCCGCCAGATGCCCGCCCATGAACATCGCCCCCGCCTTCCGGCCCTGACCGGCGCCGATGCCGAGCAGCGCCAGGAAGGCCGGGCCTGGTATGAGGACATAGAACAGCGCGGCGAGGAAGGCGCCGAACAGCATCGAACCGGTCATGGGAATCTCCGCAGGAAAGAGCCCATCTGAACGTGTCGCCCGCGGGCCGTCAAGGGCCCGCTTTGCGGGATACGGCATCACAGGCGCCGCTGACCGCGGCAGGGTCGCAACCGGCGCCCTGCAGTGTGACGGACCGGTCCGCTCACGGGCAACGAAAAGCCCGCCGGAAACCGTCCCGGCGGGCTGTTGGGATCGGGCCGTGACCGGCAGCGCTCAGCCCTTGCGGTTGCGTGCAGCGAGCGTGCGCAGGCGCAGCGCGTTGAGCTTGATGAAGCCGGCGGCGTCCTTCTGGTCGTAGGCGCCCTGGTCGTCTTCGAAGGTGACGAGCTTGTCGGAATAGAGCGACTTGTCGCTCTGCCGGCCGATGACCATGACGTTGCCCTTGTAGAGCTTCAGCGTCACCTCGCCCTCGACGTTCTTCTGGCTGAGGTCGATCGCCGCCTGCAGCATCTCGCGCTCCGGCGAGAACCAGAAGCCGTAGTAGATCAGCTCCGCATAGCGCGGCATCAGCTCATCCTTCAGGTGGGCCGCGCCGCGGTCGAGCGTGATGCTCTCGATGGCGCGGTGGGCGGCCAGCAGGATCGTGCCGCCGGGGGTCTCGTAGACGCCGCGGCTCTTCATGCCGACGAACCGGTTCTCGACCAGGTCGAGCCGCCCGATGCCGTTGTCGCGGCCATAGGTGTTGAGCGCCGCCAGCAGCGTTGCCGGCGACATGCGCACGCCGTTGATCGAGACGGCGTCGCCGCGCTCGAAACCGACGGTGATGACGGTCGGCTTGTCCGGTGCCGCCTCCGGCGAAATCGTGCGCATGTGCACGTATTCCGGCGCCTCGACGGCCGGGTCTTCCAGGACCTTGCCTTCGGAGGAGGAGTGCAGGAGGTTCGCGTCGACCGAGAACGGCGCCTCGCCCTTCTTGTCCTTGGCGACCGGGATCTGGTGCTGTTCGGCGAATTCGAGCAGATGCGTGCGGCTCTTGAACGACCAGTCGCGCCACGGCGCGATGATCTTGATGTCCGGGTTCAGCGCATAGGCCGAGAGCTCGAAGCGGACTTGGTCGTTGCCCTTGCCGGTGGCGCCGTGGGCAATCGCGTCGGCGCCCGTCTTCCTGGCGATGTCGATCAGGTGCTTGGAGATCAGCGGCCGGGCGATCGAGGTGCCGAGCAGGTAGACGCCCTCGTAGACGGCGTTGGCGCGGAACATCGGGAAGACGAAGTCGCGGACAAACTCCTCGCGCACGTCCTCGATGAAGATCTCCTTGATGCCGAGCATCTCCGCCTTCTTGCGCGCCGGTTCCAGTTCCTCGCCCTGGCCGAGGTCGGCGGTGAAGGTGACGACCTCAGCGCCGAGCTCGGTCTGCAGCCACTTCAGGATGATCGAGGTGTCCAGGCCGCCGGAATAGGCGAGAACGACCTTCTTGACTTTCTGGGGAGATGCCATGGTTGTCTGTCCGTCTGGTGTCAGGAAATGCGGCCGCGCCGCGCCATATGTCGCCGGCATCTTTTAGCCAGAAAGCGCGCCGATACAAGCGTTGCCGCATGCCCGACTGACGATTTGCCTTTCCAAGCCGGTTGCGCAGGAGTATCGAACGCAGCGCATCGAAAAAAAGCGGACCCGCCGGCATGGACTACCTGCCCTCGCTTGCCACCTTCATCGCCTTCACCGCCGCGAGCCTCCTGCTGGCCGCGACGCCGGGGCCGGACATGACGCTGTCGATCAGCCGCGCCCTGTCGCAGGGCCGCGGTCCGGCGCTGTTCGTGGTGCTCGGCACCTCGATGGGCATCGTGGTGCACACGCTCCTCGTGGCATTCGGCATTTCCGCGCTGATTACCGCCTCGCCGACCGCCTTCATGATCCTGAAGACCGGCGGTGCGGGCTACCTGCTGTGGCTGGCGATCCAGGCGATCCGGGTGGGCTCGAGCTTCTCCGACAAGCCTGTCGACATGAGCGCCCCGAAGGGCGCTTCGGTGTGGGGAAACATCTCGACCGGTTTCTGGGTGAACCTTCTGAACCCCAAGGTCATCATCTTCTTCATGACCTTCCTGCCGCAGTTCGTCTCGGCCGGTGATCCGGACGTGACCGGAAAGCTGATCGTTCTCGGACTGCTGTTCATCATGATCGGCATGCCGGTCAACACGATCGTCGTGCTCGCCGCCGACAAGCTCTCCGCCTGGCTGCGCAACAACCGCCGCGTCCTGCGCGGACTGGACTACACCTTCGCCGGCGTGTTCTCGGTCTTCGCCGTGAAGATCTTCATGACGCAGACGCGCTGAACGCCTCGGGCGATATCGCCGGCGAAGCGATCCGCGTGCCTCAGTCGTCCTCGCCGTGGCCGGCGATCATCATCGCCTCGTAGGCCATGCGGTCGACCTTGCGCATCCGCTCCGATTCCGACTTGAGCTGGCCGCAGGCGGCGAGGATGTCGCGGCCGCGCGGCGTACGGATCGGCGAGGCATAGCCGGCCTGGTTGATGAAGTCGGCGAACTTCTCGATCTGTTCCCAGTCCGAACACTGGTAGTTCGTGCCCGGCCACGGGTTGAACGGGATCAGGTTGATCTTCGCCGGGATGCCCTTCAGGAGCTGCACCAGCAGCTTGGCGTCCTCGATGCTGTCGTTGACGTCCTTCAGCATCACGTATTCGAAGGTGATGCGGCGGGCGTTCGACAGGCTCGGATAGGCGCGGCAGGCCTCAAGCAGCTCCTTCAGCGGATACTTCTTGTTGATCGGCACCAGCATGTCGCGCAGCTCGTCGCGCACCGCATGCAGCGAGATCGCCAGCATCACGCCGATCTCCTCGCCGGTGCGGTAGATCTCCGGCACGATGCCCGACGTCGACAGCGTCACGCGGCGCTTGGACAGCGACAGCCCGTCGCCGTCGGTGGCGATCAGGAGCGCCTGCTTGACGTTCTCGAAATTGTAGAGCGGCTCGCCCATCCCCATCATGACGATGTTGGAGACCTTGCGGCCCTCATTGGGCACGATGGCGCCGGCCGGCGTCTCGCGGTCCGGGAAGTCGCCGAGCCGGTCGCGCGCCAAGAGCAACTGCGCCAGGATCTCCTCGGCCGTCAGGTTGCGCACCAGCTTCTGCGTGCCGGTGTGACAGAAGGAGCAGGTGAGCGTGCAGCCGACCTGGCTGGAGATGCAGAGCGTCCCGCGACCCTCTTCGGGGATATAGACCGTCTCGACCTCGACGGGGCGGCCGGCGCCGCGGGCGGGAAAGCGCAGGAGCCACTTGCGCGTGCCGTCGTTGGAGACCTGCTCCTCGACGATCTCGGGGCGCGCGATCGTGAAATGCGTCTTCAGCATCTCGCGCATGTCCTTCGACACGTTCAGCATGTGGTCGAAGTCGGAGACGCCGCGCACGTAGAGCCAGTGCCAGAGCTGGCTGACGCGCATCTTCACCTGCCGCTCGGACACGCCCTTCTCGACCAGCGCCGCGGCCATGTCCTGCCGCGACAGGCCGATCAGCGACGGCTTTTCGGCCACCGGCGCCGTGCGCGTCGGCCGGGCGGTTGCAGGTTCCGTGCCGCTGAGAAAATCCAAGGTCGCCATTCGTACAATCCCGTTGCGCGTTCATGCCGCCGGGCTGTCCACCCGAAAGATCCGCCGCGTCTCGATCATGAAATCCAAGGAGCGCCCGGCGCATCGTTCTGCGCGCGCTCCAGCCGTTGGGCCGGCCTTTAGCATCCTTCGGCGCGGAAGTCACGTCCACCCCGCAAAAGCGAAAAGGCCGGTCGCGGGACCGGCCTTCTGCAACGGAACGGCAGACGGCTTACTTGCAGGTCTCGATCTGCTTCAGCGCCGCGGAAATTCCCGACAGCGAATAGGAATAGCTGGTGCCGGTGCCGCGGCGCGACGTAGCCTTGACCGACATGTCCTTGCCCGATTTCATCGCCGCGACCAGGGCCGGCTCCTCGGCGGCGTTTTCCACCCATGCCGAATTGCCCTTGGTGAACATCACGAAGGTGCGCCCGTCGATCGTGACGTTGACCTTGGAGTTCTCCTGAAGCGGATAGCCCATCATCGCCTGCGGTTCGTAGGAAATGTTCTGGCCGGGGCGCTGCGAGACGAGGAAGAAGATGTCGCCGTGGTCGACGCCCGCCGGCGCCTTTTCCTTCGGCACCGAGAGAACGTAGCAGACCTTGCCGTTGTTGGCCTGGTAGGAGTAGGCGCCCCAGGCGTTGAACTGCTGGATGCGCGTCGGCGACTGCGCCATGGCAACGCCGGCCGTCGCCACGACCAGGGTGAGTGCGGTTGCGAATTTTCTTACAAACATGATTCCCTGCCGGTTGTCTTGCTGTCGTCGCCCGAGCGCGGACGTAACGGCTCGAATGATCACGATTTGATTTAATTTGACTTAATTCTGGTTACCAAATCGTCAACAAACCCTCATCTCGTCGATGCGGCGGTTACTATGAAACGGACGGCAATGCAAATTGCCGCCGGACTTCGAGGCCGGATCGCCGTGGTGCCGATGAAGAAGCCCATCCCATCGGCTTGATGATGTCGGCAAAGATTCAGGCAAGAGTTTGACAATGCACCATCCTGGCACGGACCGAACGTTCCGGCCCGCTGGCGCCACCGCCGCGACCGGCGAAAGCCCGCCCCGACTTGGGCCCCGACCGCCTTCAGCCGGCCTCCTCCAGCCCGTCCATCAGCGCACGATCGGCATCGACGTAGTGATCCTCGCGGATATGGCCGCGGATGGCGGCGAACGCGGCGGTCAGCACGGCGACGTCGTCGGAGAACCCGACCACGGCGAAGAGGTCCGGTATGCCGTCGAGCGGCAGCACGAAGTAGGCGAGCGCGGCCAAGAGGATGCCGCGCACCCGCGTCGGCGTCCTGGGATCGAAAGCGCAGAAATAGGCGGCGACGAGATCGCGGCTGAACGGAATCTGCCGGATCGCCCGTTTCAGCACCGGCCAGAAGCGCTTGCGGACGCGCTTGCGCTGGCTCTCCTGCTCCTCCTCGTCACCCGGCAGCAGGATCTCCCCGAACTTCACATCGTCCATTCCGACACTCCGTTGCGCAGCGCCCGCGACAGCGGGCACGCCCTGATATGGGGACCCTCGCCCGCCGCGGCAAGCGCTCAGCGCGCCCGCGCCGCCTTCTCCATCGCCTCGGCCAGCCGGAAATCGAGCGCCGTGACCCCCCCCGCCGAATGGGTCGTGAGGCGGACGTCGACCTTGTTGTAGACGTTGAACCATTCCGGGTGGTGGTTCAGCCGCTCCGCCGCCTGCGCAGCCTCGGTCATGAACGCGAACGCCGACGCGAACGTCTTGAACCTGAACGACTTCGCAATCGCGAGCCCGTCATCCTCGAGCGTCCAGCCCTCGAGCATGGAGAGACTGGACGTGATCGCCTCGGTGCTGAGCTTGTCCTGCTTCATCGACAGTGTCCTCCGTTGCAGGCCCTCCTCTTAGCAGATAATTTGCTACCCTTCACCTTCGCGGAGCCCTTCGTGCCCCAGATCTCGATCCTGTTCGCCTGCCTCGGCAACATCTGCCGTTCGCCGCTGGCCGAGGGAATCCTTCGCCATCTCGCCGCAGCGGCGGGTCGCGCCGATGAATTCCTGATCGATTCGGCCGGAACCGGCGCCTGGCATGTCGGCGATCCGCCGGACAGCCGCGCCATCGCCGTTGCCGCCGAGCACGGGATCGATATCTCGACGCTACGGGCGCGCCGGGTCGAGGCGGCGGACTTCGACCGCTTCGACCTGATCCTGGCGCTCGATCGCAAGAACCTGCAGAGCCTGAGGGAATCCGCACCCGCGGGCGCTTCGGCCCGGATCGCGCTTTTCGCCGAACACGCCTTCGCAACTGCGGACGATGTGCCCGACCCCTATTTTGGCGGCAGGGCCGAGTTCGAGGACGTCTACCGCATGCTCTACCGGGGATGCGCTTCCATGGCCGGCAGCCCGAAGGACGAGCCCCCCTCGTAGAGCGGAAAGACCTCTTCGGTCACATAGGGTCCGCCGCCGACCGATTCCTTCGACGACATCAGCACGAAGCGGTTGACCATGAACGGGGAGGAATAGAAATTCCCGCGCCCGGAGAGATAGGATACCACGTCATCGAGCCGCGCGTTCCTGAGCCGGGCCAGCGTCACGTGCGGGGTGAACTTGCGGGGGTCGGCCGGCAGGCCCAGGCGCTGGCAGATCCGCTCGATCTCCGCCTGCAGCGCATACATCTCCGGCGCCTGCGAGACGCCCGCGTAGATGGAATGCGGCTTCCTGGACCCGAAGGAACCGACGCCCGAAAGCGACAGCTGGAACTCGGGTCTCTCGATGCGATCGAGCCGGTCGACGACCTCATCGGCGGTGCGGCCATCGATGTCGCCGATGAACCGCAATGTGATGTGGAAGTTCTCGACGTCGATCCAGCGTGCTCCGGGCAGTCCGCCGCGGAGCAACGAGAGGCTCATGGCGGCATTACGCGGCACTTCGAGGGCAACAAATAGTCTCGGCATGGCGAGCTCCCCGAATCTGTGATCGTTTGCTCAGGGAATCACGCATTACTCATATGCGCAACCCCAATTTCGCACCCGCGAAATCACTCACTCGTTTACCCCCAGGCTTTTTAGAAACTGATGAACTGAGGGCAGCATCTTGTCGACCATCACTGCCACTCCCTTGCTGTTGGGATGCATGCCGTCCTCGAGCTGCAGGTCGGCATGCGTCACCACCCCGTCGAGAAAGAACGGGTAGAGGGGCACCTGATGCTTCTCGGCCAGCCTTTGGTACATGCCGTTGAAGCGCTCGCCATACGCGGCACCCATGTTGGGGGGCGCCAGCATCCCGACGAGCAGCACGGCCATTCCGCGGCCCTTGAGCCCGGAAATCATCCTGTCGAGGTTTTGTTCCGTCTGTTCCGGCGGAATGCCGCGCAGCGCATCGTTGGCGCCGAGTTCGAGGATCACGCCCTTCGTGCCGTCGGGCACCGACCAGTCGAGGCGGGCGAGCCCGCCCGAGGTGGTGTCGCCCGAAACGCCGGCATTGGCGATGGCGACCTCCGCGCCCCTGGCTCGCAACGCCCTTTCCAGCTGTGCGGGGAAGGCGTCTTCGGCCGGAAGCTGGTATCCTGCCATCAGGCTGTCGCCGAAGCCGACGAGGGCCACGGGCTCGGCTGCGGCCGGGCGCGCGGCCGACAACACCATGAGGGCCATGGCGATGAAAATTCCGTGAGCGGCTTTAAACGGCATTTCGCTGATCCTAAGTTGCTGCCGCAGCTCCCGGACATTTCCGGAACCGCGCCTGCGGGCTGCGATTTCGGGAGAGCGGAGGGACTGCCCTGCCGATCCCGCATTGCATCAAGATATAGGATAGATTTCCGTGGGCGAAACCATCATCGATCTCAAAAAGGCCGACCTCACGCTCGGCCGGGACGCGGCCTCGGTCCATGTGCTCAAGGGGATCGACCTGCAGATCGCCGCCGGCCAGTCGGTCGGCATCGTCGGCCCCTCGGGATCCGGCAAGTCTACCCTTCTCATGGTGCTGGCCGGCCTCGAGCGGCTCGATCGCGGCGAGATCCATATCGGCGGCGCGGCGCTGCACACGATGAGCGAGGACCAGGTCGCCGATTTCCGTGGCCGCAACATCGGCATCGTCTTCCAGTCCTTCCACCTCATCCCCAACATGACCGCGCTCGAAAACGTCGCCGTGCCGCTGGAACTCGCCAACGTCAAGGACGCCTTTGCCATCGCCCGGGGCGAACTGGAGGCCGTGGGGCTCGGCGAACGGCTGTCGCACTACCCCGGCCAGCTGTCGGGCGGCGAGCAGCAGCGCGTCGCCATCGCCCGGGCGCTCGCCCCGCAGCCGCGCCTTCTGATCGCCGACGAGCCGACCGGCAATCTCGACGGCGACACCGGGCGGCAGATCTCCGACCTGCTCTTCGCCGAACAGGCCCGACGCGGCATGACGCTCGTGCTGGTCACCCACGATCCCGCGCTCGCCGGCCGCTGCCAGCGCCAGGTGCGCATGCGCTCCGGCGAGATCGTCGGCACGGAGGCCGCCCCGGCGGCGACCGGCCAGAAGGTTTCGGCATGAACGCGCCGGCGCGCTCCACCGCCTGGATGGCGCTCGCCTTCCGGCTTGCGCTGCGCGAGATGCGCGGCGGCCTGCGCGGCTTCTACATCTTCCTCGCCTGCATCGCGCTCGGCACGGCCGCGATCGCCGGCGTCAACTCGGTCTCCGGTGCGATCAGCGAATCCATCGAGGCCCAGGGCCAGACGCTGCTGGCCGCCGACATCCGCTTCCAGTTGCGCAACCGCGTGGCAACGGAGCAGGAACGGGCCTATCTCGACACGCTCGGCGACGTCTCCGTCTCCTCCGGCCTGCGCTCGATGGCGCGCCTGCTGGACGGCTCCGACCAGGCACTGGTCGAGCTGAAGGCCGTCGACGGCGCCTATCCGCTCTACGGCACGGTCGAGACCACACCGGCCGGGCCGCTGCCCCGGCTGACGGCGGAGACTGGCGGCAGCTTCGGCGCGCTCGCAGCACCGCTCCTGCTCGAGCGCCTCGGCATCGGCGTCGGCGACGAACTCCTGCTCGGCAACGCCAGGGTCCGCATCACCGCGACGATCGACCGGGAGCCCGACGCGTTGTCGGACGGCTTCGGGCTGGCGCCGCGCCTCCTGATCTCCAACGACGCGCTGGCGGCCACCGGCCTCGTGCAGACCGGCAGCCTGGTGGAACATCAGTACAAGATCCGCCTCGATCAACCGACGTCGCGGCGCATCGCCGAGATCCGCCGGCAGGCCGAGCGGGCGTTTCCCTCCGCCGGCTGGTCGATCCGCACCAGCAACAACGCCACTCCCGCGCTCACCAACAACATCACCCGCTTCTCGCAATTCTTGACGCTCGTCGGCCTGACGGCGCTGATCGTCGGCGGCGTCGGCGTCGCCAATGCGGTGCGCGCCTATCTCGACACCAAGCGCGGCGTGATCGCCACCTTCAAGTGCCTCGGCGCGCCCGCCCGCCTGATTTCGGCGATCTACCTGATCCAGATCATCCTGATCGCGGCCATCGGCATCCTGATCGGCCTCGTCCTCGGCATGCTGATCCCGATCGTCGCCGTCCGCTTTCTGGAAGGCGTCCTGCCCGTCCCCGCCGGCCTTGCCATCTACCCGGGCGCGCTCGCGCTCGCCGCGGCCTTCGGCATCATCACCGCGCTCGCCTTCGCCATCATGCCGCTCGGCCATGCCCGCGAGGTGCCGGCGACGGCGCTCTTCCGCGAGCAGGGCTTCGAGCGCAGCCGCCTGCCCGCCTGGCCCTACATCGCAGGCGCGGGGCTTTTCCTGGCGGCGCTCGGCGGGCTGGCCGTCTGGACGGCCTATGACCGCTATATCGCCCTCGTCTTCCTCGGCTCGATCGCCTTCGCCTTCGTCGTCCTGAGGCTCGTCGCCTCCCTCGTCACCGCGCTGGCCCGCCGCGCGCCGCGGGTCAATTCGCCGGCGCTGCGGCTCGCGATCGGCAACATCCACCGCCCCGGCGCGCTGACGCCCTCCGTCGTGCTGTCGCTCGGGCTCGGGCTGGCGCTGCTCGTCACCCTGACGCTGATCGACGGCAACCTGCGCCGCGAACTGACGGGCAGCCTGCCGGAACGCGCGCCCAACTTCTTCTTCATCGACATCCAGGGCAGCGACCTGGACGGCTTCCGCAAGGTCCTGAGCGACAGCATGCCGGACGGCAAGATCGTCGAGGTGCCGATGCTGCGCGGCCGGATCACCGCCTTCAACGGCGAGGATGTCGCGCGCCGCAACGTGCCGCCCTCCGGCCGCTGGGTGCTGCAGGGCGACCGCGGCATCACCTATGCGAAGACCCTGCCGGAGAATTCGACGCTGGCTTCCGGCCAGTGGTGGCCGGCCGACTATGCCGGCGAGCCGCTGGTGTCCTTCTCGGCCGAGGAGGCCGGCGAACTCGGTCTGAAGGTCGGCGACACGGTCACCGTCAACGTGCTCGGCCGCAACCTGACCGCCCGCATCGCCAACCTGCGCAACGTCGAATGGGAATCCCTGTCGATCAACTTCGTCATGGTGTTCTCGCCCAACACCTTCGCCGGCGCGCCGCATGCCTGGCTCGCCACCATGATCGACCCCGAGGCGACGGCGGACCAGGAAGCGGCGACGCTGCGCGCCGTCACCAACGCCTATCCGACGATTACCAGCGTGCGGGTGAAGGATGCGCTCGATATCGTCAACGAGCTGATGGGCCAGCTCGCGACCGCCGTGCGCGCCGCCGCCGCCGTGGCGCTGATCGCATCGGTGCTGGTCCTCGCCGGCGCGCTCGCGGCCGGCAACAGGGCGAGGACCCATGACGCCGTGGTGCTGAAGACGCTCGGCGCCACCCGCACGACCCTGATCCGCGCCTTCAGCTACGAGTACATCATGCTCGGCCTGGCGACGGCGACGTTTGCGCTCTTCTCCGGCGGCGTCGCCGCCTGGTTCGTCGTCAGCCGCATCATGACCCTGCCGTCGCGCTTTCTTCCCGATGTCGCCGTCACGACGGTGCTCATCGCACTGGCCATGACGGTGGGCATCGGCCTGGCGGGCACCTGGCGCGTGCTCGGGCAGAAGGCGGCAACGGTCCTGCGGGAGCTCTGAGGGCGCAAGGGCGGCATCGGGCGGCTACCACGCTCGCGCGAAACTGATCGCCCGCCCGGCATTGGTACTTGTACAACAGCAGCTTAGTGATCATATTGATGGCAGGCATGCTGGGGCCCCGCAGCGGCGCCTGGGTGTTCGGCACGAGGCCGGCTGGAAAGCCTGGAGCAGCCGAAAGATCGCCCTGTCCGGAAGAGGACGGGATGCGACACCCGACACCGTAACAACCAACGGGGCTTTCGAGAGGACAAAATGTCAGATTTCCGCAACTACCAGACGCGCGTGACGAATACCGGCACACAGGCCGGCGCCGTCGTCGACGAGGGCCTCCGCGCCTATATGCTGAAGGTCTACAACCTGATGGCACTGGGCCTGGCAATCACCGGCGTGGTCGCGTTCTTCGCGTCCCAGGCTGCCTTCTCCGGCGGCCAACTCACCGCTTTCGGCCAGGCGATCTATGTCAGCCCGCTCCGGTGGGTCGTGATCCTCGCGCCGCTGGCACTGGTCTTCTTCCTGAGCTTCAGGATCCACACCATGAGTGTCGCGGCCGCGCAGGCGACGTTCTGGGTCTATGCCGGCCTGATGGGCCTGTCGCTGTCGTCGATCTTCCTGATCTACACCGGCGCCAGCATCGCGCAGACCTTCTTCGTTTCGGCCGCGGCCTTCGGCGCCCTGTCGCTCTACGGCTACACGACGAAGCGGGATCTCTCCGCGATGGGCTCGTTCATGGTCATGGGCCTGTTCGGCCTGATCATCGCCTCGCTGGTGAACATCTTCCTGCAGTCGACCGCGCTTGATTTCGCGATCTCCGCCATCGGCGTGCTGGTGTTCGCCGGCCTGACCGCCTGGGACACGCAGAAGATCAAGGAACTGTACTACGAAGCCGACGAGGTGGCGGTGGCCGGTCGCAAGGCGATCATGGGCGCGCTCACCCTCTACCTCGACTTCATCAACCTGTTCCTGTTCCTGCTGCGCTTCATGGGCAACCGGAACAGCTGAGCGTCTGCCGGCCAGCCTGCAGACCGCAATCCGTGTGACGACCAACCCCGCCGGGAACGGCGGGGTTTTTGTTTGGCGGTCGGCGATGGCGGAAAGCACTTGCCAATCGTGCATGATTGTGCGCATTTGTGCATGAAGATGCATGATTGGAGATCGAATGTCGCTCAGCGAACTTCTCCTTGGCGAACGCCAGACACTGATAAAGACCCGGCTTGCCGCGCAAGGCCGGGTGATCGCGGCCGACCTCGCCCAGGAGCTCGGCGTCTCGGAAGATACGATCCGCCGGGACCTGCGGGAAATGGCGGCGGCGGGGCTGTGCCGCCGCGTCTATGGAGGCGCGCTGCCGCCGACCCCGGACACCAGGTTCAGCGAGCGCGTGGGCACCGACGACGAACGGAAGGAGGCGCTGGCGCGCGCCGCCGCCGCCCTCGTCCAGCCGGGCCTATGCGTCTTCCTCGACGGCGGCAGCACCAATCTCGCGATCGCCCGCGCCCTGCCGGAGGACAAACGCCTGACGGTCGCCACCAACATGCCGGCCATCGCAGCCGTGCTGATCGACCGGCCGGGCATCGAGGTCATCCAGATCGGCGGCCCGATCGACAGGAAGACCGGCGCGGCGATCGGCGCGAAGGCGCTGCGCGACGCCGAGATGCTGCGCCCCGACCTTTGCATCCTCGGCGTTTGCGGGCTCCACCCGGACGTGGGCGTCACCGCCTTCGGCTTCGAGGACGCCGAATTCAAGCGCTTCATGGCGCTGCGCAGCCGCGCGGTGCTGGCCGCCGTCACCAACGACAAGCTCGCCATGGCTGCCCCTTACACGGTGATTCCGATCGAGCGGCTCGACCGGGCCATCTTCGAGGCCGATGCCGACGCGCAGGAGGTCGCCGAATGCGCGGCGGCGGGACTGCACGTCATCCGCGCGGAGCCTGTGGAACCGCGCCCCGGCCGGCGATCGAGGAATGCGGACACCACGCAGGCCAAGGCCGCACGAACGAACCCGGGCGGCACCGCACCGGCCACCGACAGACTGGAAGCGAAATGAGCACCCAAGAAAACACAGCAACCGCGGCCCTGCGATCGTCCTACTTCCCGGCGCCGCGAACGGCCGTATCCGGCCTGTTTCTCCTGAACGGCACCTTCATGGGCGCCTGGGCGCCGAAGATTCCCGAATTTGCAAGCCGCCTGTCCTTAAGCGAATCCCAGCTCGGGCTAATGATCGTCGGCTTCGGCATCGGCTCGCTCGTCCTGATGCCGCTCGCCGGCATCCTGATCGCTCATCTCGGCACGTCGCGCGCCGTGCGGGGCGCGACCATCGCCTTCATTCCGACGATGCTGCTGTTGTCGCTGGCCCCGAACATCTGGACCGGCGCGATCGCCATCTTCCTCTTCGGTGGACTGACCGGGGCGATGGACATCGCCATGAACGCCAATGCCGTCGAGGTCGAAAAATCGATGCGGCGGGCGATCATGTCCTCCTGCCACGCCTTCTGGAGCCTCGGCGCGTTCCTCGGCGCCACGACCGGCGGTTACCTGATCGAAACCATCGGCGTCCTGGGCCACGCCGGTCTCCTGACCGCGCTCGCGATCGCCGGCCTGGCAGCCCTCTGGACCTCGATCCTGCACGACCGGCCGCACCCGACGGAAACGCGCCAGAAGGTTCGTCTGCCGATGTCGCCGCTGCCCTGGCTGATCGGCATCATGGCCCTGTTCACGATGATCCCCGAAGGGGCCATCCTCGACTGGGGCGCCCTCTACATGCGCGACGAACTCGGTGCCTCGCTGGCGCTGTCGGGCTTCGCCTTCGGCGCCTTCTCAGCCACCATGGCCATCATGCGCTTCGCCGGCGACCATGTGCGTGACCGCTTCGGCGCCGTCCGGACGCTCCGTGTCTCCAGCGTGCTCGCCATCGTCGGCATGATGATGGCCGGCTTCGCGCCGAACGCCTATCTGGCGATGGTGGGCTTTGCCATTTGCGGGATCGGCATTTCCAACATGGTTCCGATCGCCTTCTCTGCGGCCGGAAACCTGCCGGGCTTCGCCCAGGGCGTGGCGCTGTCGGTAACGACGGTGATGGGCTACTCCGGTTCGCTGTTCGCCCCCTCGTCGATCGGCTTCATCGCCGAATATACGAGCTTCGGCCTGATCTTCACCGCGCTGCCCGCCCTGCTGCTGGTCGTGCTGCTCCTGTCGAAACACGCCGTGCATGCGGACGTGCACGAGCGCCACTGATCGGGCCTCCGGCGCCGGATCGACGCTTTACTCGGCCGGACAGGGCGCTCCGGCCGCAGACCATTGTTGCAGCAGCCGGTAGGTCTCCTCCGCCGATCCCGGCGCCGGCTCCCTGCCCTTGCCCGGCGCCCAGCCCCAGCCGACGAGGTCGTCGTCGCGCACGTGCACCGCGATCTCCTCGAGCGTCCTGTTGCCGTTGCGGGCCGGGTCCTTCACCTGCTCGCAGATCTCCTTCGACGATTTCTGCCACCAGACCATCTCGGCCGGTGCGAGGTGCCAGGCGGGCGCGCCGGGCGGGCCGTGCAGCTGCGCGGCGTTCTCCTCCTGGTGGCAGGTCGTGCAGCGCAGGCCCGGATTGCCGAGCCCGTCTGCGCCGCGCTGGACGTTCATGCCGTGCACACGCGTCTTTCCGTAGTGCGCACCCGACCAGCGCGGCCGCGCGTCCTCGACATGGCAGTTGGCACAGCGCGGATGCGAAAAGACGGCATAGATGCCCTGCCATGCATCGAGCCCCGGATCCTGCGCATGCCCGGGGCCTACGGAGATGAGCGCGACAGCGAGGCCGAGACCGGCGAGCCCGACGAAGGTCCTGCGCCGATCGGTCATACGAATTCCACTTCCTTCGACAGCGGCATCGACCGGATCCGCTTTCCGGTGAGCGCGTGGATCGCGTTGGCCAGCGCGGGGATGGACGGCGGCGTGCCCGGTTCGCCGGCACCGCCCATCCGATGCGCCGTCTCCAGAATGCCGACCTCGATCTGCGGACACTGGTGCATCCGCATCGGCGTGTAGTCGTGGAAATTGGACTGCTGCACCGCGCCGTCGGCAAAGGTGATCTCCTCGCCGATCGCCGACGCCAGGCCGTAGACGATGCCGGACATCATCTGCGCCTCGAAGATCGCCGGATCCATGACCTGGCCGGGATCGGCAGCGCACCACACCTTCTCGATGCGGATCCGGCCGCCGACGTCGGCAACCTGCACGACCTGCGCGACCCAGGTTCCGAAGGACAGGGTGAAGGCGAAGCCCTTCGCCCTCCCCGGCGGCAGCTTCTCGCCCCATCGCGACATCGCGCCGACCTTGTCGACCACGTTGACGGCGGTCGGATGGGCCGCCATCAGCCTTCGCCGCAGTTCGAGCGGGTCGAGGCCGCCGGCAACGGCGATCTCGTCCATGAAGCCTTCGTGGAAGAATCCGTTGAAGGAGTTGCCGACCGAACGCCAGAAGCCGACGGGCACCGAAACCGGTGCCTTGATGCCGCCGACGCGATAGTTCTCGATCGTGTAGGGCTGGTTCGCCGACCCGTCGGTGATCGATTTGTCGGGGCCGATCGGGGAGATGCTGGGAAAGTAGCGCGGCAGGAGACTGCCGATGATCGAGGGCGCGGCAATGCACATGTCGACGGCGACGGGCAGTCCGTCCTCGCCGAGCCGGGCGCGGAAGCGGCCGAGCGCTGCGGGACGATACATGTCCTGCTGCATGTCCTCCTCGCGCGTCCAGGTCACCTGCACCGGCCGTCCGCCGGTCTCCCTGGCGACGACGGCGGCATAGATCGCGTAGTCGATGTCGCCGCGACGCCCGAAGCCGCCGCCGAGATAGGTCGTGTGGACGAAGCAGTTGTCCGTCGCAATGCCGACGGCGGCGGCTGCGAGCTGGCGCACCATCGTCGGCATCTGGTTCGGCGCCCAGATGTCGAGCCGGCCGTCTCTCAGCTGCGCCGTCGCATTCATCGGCTCCATCGTGGCATGCGCCAGATAGGGCACGCTGTAGTCGGCCTCGACGATCCGCTCGCGCGGCGCGTCGGCAAAGGCCGTCTCGACGTTGCCGTCGTCCCGGCCGTAGCTGGCGTCCCCCTCCTTCAGCGCCGTCTCCAGCACTTGGCGGATGCCGGCGCTGTCCGCTGGGTAGGAACCCTTGCCCCATTCCGCCCTGACCGCATCGGCCGCGCGGAACGCGCGCCAGCTGTTGTCGGCGATGACGGCAAAGCCGTTGGCGATCCCGGTCTCGACCTTCACGACCTTGACGACGCCCCGCATCCTCTCGGCGTCCGTCGCGTCGAGGCCCGCAATCGGGCCGCCGCGATAGGGGTTCATCCGCAGCGTGGCAAACAGCATGTCGGGCAGGCGGACGTCGATGCCGAAGATCGGCGCGCCGGTCACCTTGGCGCGCATGTCGATCCGCTTCTGCGGCTTGCCGAGGATCTTCCACTCGGATTTCTCGCGCAGGCGGATCTCGGCCGGCGGCGCCAGGGCCGCCGCCTCCTGCGCCAGCGCGCCATAGGGAAAGGTCTTGCCGGAGGCCGGATCGGTGACGATGCCGTCCGATGTCCACAGCGAGGCGGCATCGACCCCCAGCCGGTTGGCCGCCGCCAGCTTCAGCACCTCGCGCGCCGCCGCACCGGCCTGCCGCATCCGGTCGAAGCCGTCGACGATCGAGGTCGATCCCCCGGTGCCCTGCATGCCGAGGAACTTGCCGGCCACCGCCATGCCCGATCGCATCAGTTCCGCGACGGTCGATTCGTCAAAATGCGCAAACGGCACCCCCTCCTCCAGCATCGTCGTGTTGGCGTAGGCGTGGCCGGCCGGGCCGTGCTCGACGATCACCTGGTCGAGCCGGACGTCGAGCTCTTCGGCGACGAGCGCGGCCAGCGTGGTGGCGACGCCTTGGCCCATCTCCGCCCGCGGCGCGATCAGGGTGATGGTGTTGTCGGGCGCAATCTTGACGTAGGGGTTGAACGTGGCCTCGCCCGCGGCGAGCTCACCCTCGAGCGGGTTGGGGTAGGGCTTGCGGTAATAGTAGTAGCCGACCGCCAGGCCGCCGGCGACGAGCCCCGTGCCGATCAGGAAGGTGCGACGCGCGATCGTTCCGAGCCGTCCCATGCTCAGGCCCCCGCCGTGGCGCTGGCCGCCCGTTTGATCGCGGCGCGGATGCGCGGATAGGTCCCGCATCGACAGAGATTGCCCGACATCGCATTGTCGATGTCCTCGTCGGTCGGCTCCGGAACGGCCTGCAGCAACGCCACCGCCGTCATGATCTGCCCGGCCTGGCAATAACCGCACTGGGCGACCTGTTCGTCGATCCAGGCCTGCTGAACCGGATGCAGGCGGCCGTCCGCCGCCAGGCCCTCGATGGTCGTGACCGCACCGGACACCTCGCCGACGGTGACCGAGCAGGAGCGCACCGGAGCGCCGTCGATGAAGACGGTGCAGGCGCCGCACTGGGCGATGCCGCAGCCGAATTTCGGACCGCGGATGTCCAGCGCGTCGCGCAGCGCCCACAGAAGCGGCATTTCCGGCTCGACATCGATCTCATGCTCGCGGCCATTCACGTTCAGCTTCATCTTCGTCTCCTCGAGACCCGCAGCGACGGGCGATGGGCGCAACGCCTTTCCGCCCGTTCATGCGATGTGTTACGGTTGCGCCGCGTTTCAACGCCTTTGACAGAATAACAAAAAATGTCAGAATGTCAAAAATGGAAATGACCGCCGAAGATCCGCGACGAGACATCATCCTGCAGGCCGCCTTCAGGGTCTTCGTCACCTACGGCTTTCGCCGCACCAGCATGAGCGACATCGCCGAGGCCGCCGGCGTTTCGCGCCCGGCATTGTACCAGCACTTCAGCAGCAAGGCCGACATCTTCCGCGCCTATGTCACGCTGATCATGGCCTCGACCCTGCAGGCGATCGGCACGGCCTTTGCCGGCGACGGCGACTTCTCCTCGAAGCTCGCCAGGGCCCTCGACGGGGCCTTCCTCGCCCCGCACCGGCTGATCACCGATTCGCCGCACGGCGAGGAACTCATAGGCGTCAACAAGGAGATCGCCGCCGACCTGTTTGCCGACTGGATGAAGGGCGTGGAACAGGCGCTGCAAGAAGCGTTCGTCGCCGAGTCGAAAGCGGGGCGGCTGGACCTCGGCCGCAGCGGCCTCGATGCGTCGCGGCTCGCGCGCCTCGTCGTCGACGCCATGGAAGGCATCAAGCTGCGCATGGCCTCCCTGGACGAGGCCGAGCATTCGATCGCCGATGTCGTGCGGCTGGTGGCGGCGGCGACGCGACGATAGCGGCGGGGCGCGGCAATGGGCGGGATTTGGCGAGGCCGGGAACAGGCCTGGCAGTTGACAAGCCACATTTCCTGCTCCACCTGAGGGATGAACGTTCCCGCATCGCGCCGTCATGATCGACGGCCTGGACGGAACCCAAGCGGGGCCACGACGAGGCTTATCATGTCCTTCTCCTTCGATTTCGAGCCCAAGCCGCGCCGGCAGTCCGTCGGCGTCGACGTCGGCGGCGTCATGGTCGGCGGCGGTGCGCCGGTGGTCGTGCAATCGATGACGAACACGGACACGGCCGATGTCGATGCGACGGTGGCGCAGGTCGCTGCCCTCTTCCGCGCCGGATCGGAGATCGTCCGCATCACCGTCGACCGGGACGAGAGCGCCGCCGCGGTGCCGAAGATCCGCGAACGGCTGCTCAGGCTCGGCATGGACGTGCCGCTGGTCGGCGACTTCCATTATATCGGCCACAAGCTGCTCGCCGATCATCCGGCCTGCGCCGAGGCGCTGGCAAAATACCGCATCAACCCCGGCAATGTCGGCTTCAAGGACAAGAAGGACCGGCAGTTCGCCGCCATCGTCGAGACGGCGATCCGCCACGACAAGCCGGTGCGCA
This sequence comes from Mycoplana sp. MJR14, assembly GCF_029210525.1. NCBI lineage: Bacteria > Pseudomonadati > Pseudomonadota > Alphaproteobacteria > Hyphomicrobiales > Rhizobiaceae > Mycoplana > Mycoplana sp. MJR14. Next base: position 331,251 of record NZ_JARGEO010000004.1, on the reverse strand, counting down.
TCGGCGTCAACTGGGGTTCGCTCGACCAGGAGCTCCTCACCCGGCTGATGAACGAAAACCAGGAGAAGGGCTTTCCGCTCACCGCCCAGCAGGTGATGCGCGAGGCGATCTGCGCCTCCGCGCTCCTGTCCGCCGAGCTCGCCGAGGAAATCGGCCTGCCACGCAACCGGATCATCCTGTCGGCAAAGGTCAGCAACGTGCAGGACCTGATCGCCGTCTACGCCATGCTGTCGGCCCGCTCCGACCACGCGCTGCACCTCGGCCTGACCGAGGCGGGCATGGGCACCAAGGGCGTCGTCGCCTCCTCCGCCTCGCTCGGCATCCTCATGCAGCAGGGCATCGGCGACACCATCCGCATCTCGCTGACCCCCGAGCCCGGCGGCGACCGCACCCGCGAGGTGCAGGTCGCCCAGGAACTGCTGCAGGTCATGGGCTTCCGCCAGTTCCTGCCGGTCGTCGCCGCCTGTCCGGGTTGCGGCCGCACCACCTCGACCGTGTTCCAGGAACTCGCCCAGAAGATCCAGGACGATATCCGCAAGAACATGCCGGTCTGGCGCGAGAAGTATCCCGGCGTCGAAGCGCTCAAGGTCGCCGTCATGGGCTGCATCGTCAACGGCCCGGGCGAGAGCAAGCATGCCGACATCGGCATCTCGCTGCCGGGCACCGGCGAACTGCCGACCGCCCCCGTCTACATCGACGGCAAGAAGGCGATGACGCTGCGCGGCACCAACATCGCCGGCGAATTCGAAGCGCTCGTCACCGACTACATCGAACAGCGCTTCGGCCGGGGCCAGGCGGCGGCGGAATAGCGGCCAAGCCTTCGCGCCAGCAGTGATTGACAATTCAAGCGCTAATCCCGACCGCAAATTGCGAGTATGCCTCGCTTATGTCAGGGGCTGCTCGGCCTGCTCGACGGTCAGCACACCCGGTAACTCCTCCTGCCTGTCACCGGGTCTACTAATCCAATGAAGCCAATCCAAATTCTTGTAACGTTCGTACTCATGGGGGAGCATCATTAAAGTTATTCTCTTGAATGAGCACTTTCTAAACGTGCAGTTCTCTACAATTACTCCATTATTGAAATTTCTATCGCCATTTAACATTACTGCATCGACCATTGTAAGTAATTGCTCGTGCACCTGATAATTTCCACGAAGAAATAAATTTGCAGGACCCACGATTTCGCAGTTTATAAATGTCTTATCGGATATGAATAGATCCGAAGGCAAGACAAAATCTGCAAGAAAAATGCGTTTGTTCTCGAACGTGGCCGCCATGGGATCAACGAATCCACTGCGCTGGTACAGATTGTTGTCATATGCGGAACGGATCAAGCTTGCGCGTGCACGGGCAAATATGGCGTAGGCTACAGCAGTCGTGAGCACGCCCGCGAATCCAGCAACCACCCATGAAAGTGGCTGATACCGCGCAAACAAGTCTGTTGCGTATACTGCCCATGCAGGCAAGGCAAAGCTGCCGACAATGCCACTGCCCTTAGCCAGATTCCATAGGGACCATTGCCACTCTAGGGTCGCAAGCAATTGAAGTAATTTTCTCTGTCGCGTCATCCTCACAAGAAAGCACACTTACTGTTGGATGTGTAGCGTCCCTGCTCTACTTCAAGGCGGATATCCCTATGCTTTGCTGCAGCTCACGCCGTACGAAGTATCAAATGAATTCTTCCAGCGCAGCCACCAGCCGGTCGCATTCCTCCGGCGTGCCGATCGTGATCCGCAGGAAATCGGCGATGCGCGGCTTGGCGAAATGGCGCACCAGCACGGCGCGCTCGCGAAGGCCCCTGGCGATGTCTGCGCCGCTGTGGCCGGGATGGCGGGCGAAGACGAAGTTCGCCTGCGACGGCAGCACCTCGAAGCCGCGCTGGCGCAGCGCGCCAGTGACCCGCTCGCGCGTCTCCATCACCCTGGTCCGCGTCTCGTCGAACCAGGCGACGTCCTCGATCGCAGCCGTGGCGCCCGCCTGCGCCACCCGGTCGAGGGGATAGGAATTGAAGCTGTCCTTCACCCGCTCCAGCGCGTCGATCAGCGGTCGCTGGCCGATCGCATAGCCGACCCGCAGGCCGGCGAGCGAGCGCGACTTCGACAGCGTGTGGACGACGAGCAGGTTGTCGTACTTTCGCGTCAGCGGCACAGCGCTCTCGCCACCGAAGTCGATATAGGCCTCGTCGATGACGACCGGCTGGTCGGGGTGCTCGGCCACCAGCCTCTCGATCACGGCAAGCGGCAGGCCGATGCCGGTCGGCGCGTTCGGGTTCGGCAGGATGATCGCGCCGCAGGCCCGCCGGTAGTCGGCAATGTCGATCGTGTAGTCGTCCTTCAGCGGCACCTCGACAGCCTCGATGCCGAACAGCCCGCAATAGGTCGGGTAGAAGCTGTAGGTGATGTCCGGATAGAGCAGCGGCTTCTCGTGCTTCAGCAGCGCGACGAAGGCGTGCGCGAGCACTTCGTCGGAGCCGTTGCCGACGAACACCTCCTCCGCTTCCACGCCGTAGGTGCGGGCGATCGCCTGCCGCAGGCCGAGCGCGGAAGGATCCGGATAGAGCTTCAGACTGTCCGACACCGCCGCCTGCATCGCCGCGATCGCCCTCGGCGACGGGCCGTACGGGTTCTCGTTGGTGTTGAGCTTGACGAGATCGGCGATGCGCGGCTGCTCGCCGGCGACATAGGGCTTCAGCGTCGCAACGACCGGCGACCAGAACTTGCTCATGCGTTCAGCTCCTGCGATTGGCGACGAAGCGGGCAGTCTCTATCAGGATGCCGGCCCGTTCGCCGAAGGGCGCAAGCAGGGCCTCGGCGTCTGCGACGAGTTCGTTCAGCCGTCGCTCCGCCCAGTCCTGCCCCTTCAGCGCCACCAGCGTTCCCTTGCCGCGCGCCACGTCCTTGCCTGTTGCCTTGCCCATCGTCTGCGCGTCCGCCGTCAGGTCGAGCAGGTCGTCCGCCAGCTGAAACGCCAGCCCGACCGTCTCGCCGTATCGCCTGAGCAGGCTTCGCGCTTCGGCATCCGCACCGGCGACGATCGCACCAGCCTCGCAGGCAAAGCGGATCAGCGCGCCCGTCTTCATCGCCTGCAGCAGGACGATGCCCGCCTCGCCGGGGGCGTTCTTCTCGGCAGCCAGGTCCAGCGCCTGCCCGCCGGCCATGCCGCCGATGCCGGCGGCGCGTGCCAGCGCCAGCACGAGTTCCGTCTTGATGCGGTCGGCAAGGACCGTCTCGGGGGCGGCGATGATGTCGAAGGCCAGCGTCAGGAGCGTGTCGCCGGCGAGGATCGCCGTCGCCTCGTCATAGGCGACGTGAACCGTCGGCTGTCCGCGGCGCAGGTCGTCGTCGTCCATCGCCGGCAGGTCGTCGTGCACGAGCGAATAGCAGTGCACGCATTCGAGCGCAGCCCCCACCCGAACCGCGGAAGCGGCATGCTCCTTGCCGAACAGCGCGGCCGCTTCGATCACGAGGAAGGGCCGCAGCCGCTTGCCGCCGTTGAGGGCGCCATGGCGGACGGCCGCCAGCAGCCGTTCCGGCCGCGCGATCTCACCCGCCTGCACATCCGCGGCCAGAAGACCGGCGAGCATGATCTCGACGCTTTCGGCGTTCGATTTCAGGCGTTGCTGGAAAAGGGCGGACGGGCTGGTCATGCGCGCTCTTTGGCACGGGGCGCGGCGTTAGGCAACGGCACAGGCCGGGATAGCCGCATCAAAGCCGGCAAAGTTGGCGGCAACCACTGGCAAACCGCCCGGCATGACGGTATGAAAACCGGGAACGCAAAAGGACGGACGCCGCCCTTGGAGATATCACCGGAAACACGCGCTGATGCGGACTTCGATGCTAGGCAGGGCGATGCCGCCGCGGACGGCGCCGGCGCGAACGAGAGCGTGACCCGGCGGCTCCGGCGCAGCTGGCGCAAGGTCGCTCTCCTCGTCGTGGCGTTCCTGCTCCTGCCCTACCTGCTCATTCCGGTCTACGCCGTCGGCTTCGTCCACCCGGTTTCGACGCTGATGCTGCGCGATCTCGTGACCTTTCAGGGCTACGACCGGCGGTGGGTCGACTTCGAGGACATCGCGCCCGTCCTCGTGCAGTCGGTGATGATGTCGGAGGACGGCCAGTTCTGCCGCCACGGCGGCGTCGACTGGGGCGAGATGCGCGGCGTCGTCAACGACGCGCTCGAAGGCGCCCAGACGCGCGGCGCCAGCACGATCCCGATGCAGACGGTGAAGAACCTCTACCTCTGGAACGGCCGCTCCTTCCTCCGCAAGGGGATGGAACTGCCGCTGGCGGTCGCCGCCGACTTCGTCTGGTCGAAACGGCGGCTGATGGAGATCTATCTGAACGTCGCCGAGTGGGGACCCGGCATCTATGGCGTCGAGGCGGCCGCCCGGCACCATTTCAACGTCCCCGCCAGCAAGCTCTCCCGGCGGCAGGCGGCGCTGCTTGCCGTGTCGCTCCCCAACCCGATCGAGCGCAATGCCGGCGAGCCCGGCCGCGGGCTCCGCCGCCTCGCCGGCGTGATCGAGCGCCGTGCCAGCCGTTCCGGCGAATACATCAAGTGCCTTTATGACTGACTTCATGGGTTTTCATTGGCGCCCGGCCGATCGGACTTCTAGGGTTGCCGCCGATGACATCCGCCAGGAGCGCCGCGCATGACCGACCTCGTCCTCTATATCGGCAACAAGAACTATTCCTCCTGGTCGTTCCGGCCGTGGATCGCGCTGGAGGCGGCCGGGATCCCCTTTTCCGACCGGGTGATCCCCTTCGACTTCGCAGCCGGCAATCCGGCCTTCAAGGAGCTGTCCCCGACCGGCCGCGTTCCCGTGCTCCATCACGGCAAGGTGCGGGTCTGGGAATCGCTCGCCATCATCGAATACGTGGCCGAACTCTTCCCGCAGGCGGGCCTGTGGCCGCAGGACAGAGAGGCAAGGGCCCAGGCGCGATCCGTGTCGATGGAGATGCTGTCCGGCTTCCGGGCGCTCCGCGGCGCCTGCCCGATGAACATTCGCCGGCCGCAACGGGCGATCGACCTGCCCGACGGCGTCGCCGACGACGTCGCCCGCATCGAGACCATCTGGCACGATGCGCTGCAGCGCTGGGGCGGGCCGTTCCTGTTCGGCGGCTTCTCGGCGGCCGACGCGATGTTCGCCCCCGTCGTCAATCGCTTCCACGCCTACCTCTTGACGAAGAACCCGACCACGCTCGCCTATATGGACCGCGTCATGGCGCATCCGGCCTGGAAGAAATGGCAGGCGGCGGCCCTTGCCGAAACCTGGATCGTCCCGGAAGACGAAGCCTGAGAGACCGGGTGCCGGGGCGGCCGATCGCAGCCGCTCCGGCAAAAGCGAAAAAATGCCCGCGGGGACTGGTCAAGCCGGTATTAGCCATGTATAAGCCCGCCAAATTTCCGAGATAGATGCACGTCTTTTTCGGCCATTTTCAGTGGCCTTGGATGTGTTTGCCCGTTCAGTGGAGTAGTGAAATGGCTGTACCGAAAAGAAAAACGAGCCCGTCCAAGCGCGGCATGCGCCGCTCCGCCGACGCCCTGAAGGCTCCGAGCTACATCGAAGACAAGAATTCCGGCGAACTGCGCCGCCCGCACCACATCGACCTGAAGACCGGCATGTACCGCGGTCGCCAGGTGTTGACGCCGAAGGAAAGCGCATAAGCGCTGTCCAGCAGAGCGACATGTTTTGAAAGGCCCGGCTCGTCCGGGCCTTTTTTCTTGCGGGATCGCCGCCGTATGGGCATGGCCGCGCGCGGCGATCGACCCTGACGGCTCGGTTGAATGCGCCGGCCGAGCCCGCCTCAGCCTCAGCCCAGATTGTCGAGCTTCGACTGCAGCGCGCGCAGCTGCTCCTTCAGCTCGTCGATGTCCTTCGCCTCGGCCTTCTTCGTTTCCTTCGGCTGCGGCGCCGTCATGAAGGGCGAGAACATCTGCATCGCCTTGTGGAACATCTCGGTATTGCGGCGCACCTGCTCCTCGACCAGCTGCATCGGCATCTGCAGGTTCTTGGTCAGCGGGCTGTCGCCGAAGGCCTTGTTGATCTGTTCGCGCATCTGCGCCTGCTGGTCAGTGAAGGCCTGCATCGAATGTTCGAGATAGCTCGGCACCACCATCTGCATCTGGTCGCCGTAGAAGCTGATGAGTTGCCGCAGGAAGGATATCGGCAGCAGCGTGTTGCCGGTCTTCGATTCCTGCTCGAAGATGATCTGCGTCAGCACCGAGTGGGTGATGTCCTCCCCGGACTTCGCGTCCTGGACGGTGAAGTTCTCTCCCTTCTTCACCATCACCGCGAGATCGTCGAGCGTCACGTAGGTGCTCGTTCCGGTATTGTAGAGGCGCCGGTTCGCATATTTCTTGATTGTAATCGGATTGTCGTTCTTGGCCATCTGGGTCTCCTCCTCCCCGAATTCCCATCGCTCCATGCATTTGCGAGTATCCGCAAAAAACTACGTTATAACAAACGCATTGTGCGTTGCAGTGAAAAAATGCTGCGCAAAATCATTTTCGCCGTGCCGGCCGGCCGCGCATCGGGGCGGCGATGCCAAGACAAGTCGTTTGACTCTCCCCCTAAGCTTTGACAGGTTTGCCTTGAGGCGGTTGCTCACGCCGGCGGTCGTCCGGCGACGCAACCGAAAAGGGTAATTCCGACAACCGGGCGGGCCGCAGCGCCTCGCCGCCAACGGTTTCGGCACGAAACACGTGAGGAGACGCTTCATGGCTACCCCGTCCATCGTCATCGCCAGCGCAGCCAGGACCGCCGTCGGCTCCTTCAACGGCGCCTTCGCCAATACGCCCGCCCACGAACTCGGGGCCGCGGCCATCGCAGCCGTGCTCGAGCGGACCGGCGTCTCGGCCGAGGAAGTGGACGAGGTGATCCTCGGCCAGGTGCTGCCCGCCGGCGAGGGCCAGAATCCGGCGCGTCAGGCCGCCATGAAGGCCGGCGTCCCGCAGGAAAAGACCGCCTGGGGCATGAACCAGCTCTGCGGCTCGGGCCTGCGCGCGGTGGCACTCGGCATGCAGCAGATCGCGACCGGCGATGCCGGCATCATCGTCGCCGGCGGCATGGAATCCATGTCGATGGCGCCCCACTGCGCCCACCTGCGCGGCGGCGTGAAGATGGGCGATCTGAAGATGATCGACACGATGATCAAGGATGGCCTGACCGACGCCTTCTACGGCTATCACATGGGCATCACCGCCGAGAACGTCGCCAAGAAATGGCAGCTTTCCCGCGAGGAGCAGGACGCCTTTGCCGTCGCCTCGCAGAACAAGGCCGAGGCCGCCCAGAAGGAGGGCCGCTTCAAGGACGAGATCGTTCCGTTCACCGTCAAGACCCGCAAGGGCGACGTGATCGTCGACAGCGACGAGTACATCCGCCACGGCGCGACGCTCGACCAGATGGCCAAGCTGCGGCCCGCCTTCGACAAGGACGGCACCGTGACTGCGGCCAACGCCTCCGGCCTCAATGACGGCGCGGCCGCGACACTTCTGATGAGCGAGGCGGAGGCCGGTCGCCGCGGCATCCAGCCGCTCGCCCGCATCGTCTCCTGGGCGACGGCCGGCGTCGATCCGCAGATCATGGGAACGGGTCCTATTCCCGCCTCCCGCAAGGCGCTCGAGAAGGCCGGCTGGAAGACCGGCGACCTCGGCCTCGTCGAGGCCAACGAGGCCTTCGCCGCCCAGGCCTGCGCCGTCAACAAGGATCTCGGCTGGGATCCCGCAATCGTCAACGTCAATGGCGGCGCCATCGCCATCGGTCATCCGATCGGCGCGTCCGGCGCCCGCGTGCTGAACACGCTGCTCTTCGAAATGAAGCGCCGCGGTGTCTCCAGGGGCCTGGCCACGCTCTGCATCGGCGGCGGCATGGGCGTCGCCATGTGCGTCGAGAGGATGTAAGGAGGAGCTTTCCGACTGCCTTGACCAACAAGCCGCATCGGGGCGGCCCACAAGGTGCCGGCCCGACCCAAGAACAATGGCAGACAACATTGGGGGGAGTGCACACATGAGCAGGGTAGCTTTGGTAACCGGCGGCACACGCGGTATCGGTGCGGCCATCTCCGTCGGCCTGAAGGCGGCCGGCTATACGGTCGCGGCCAACTACGCCGGAAACGACGAGGCGGCGGCCGCCTTCAAGGCCGAGACCGGGGTTCCGGTCTACAAGTGGGACGTGTCCAGCTACGAGGCCTGCGCCGACGGCGTCAGGAAGGTGGAGGCCGACCTGGGCCCCATCGAGGTCCTCGTCAACAATGCCGGCATCACCCGCGACGTCATGTTCCACAAGATGACGCCGCAGCAGTGGCGCGAGGTCATCGACACCAACCTGTCCGGCCTGTTCAACATGACGCACCCGGTCTGGGGCGGCATGCGCGACCGCGGCTTCGGCCGCATCGTCAACATTTCCTCCATCAACGGCCAGAAGGGACAGATGGGGCAGGCGAACTATTCGGCCGCCAAGGCCGGCGACCTCGGCTTCACCAAGGCGCTCGCCCAGGAAGGGGCTGCAAAGAACATCACCGTCAACGCCATCTGCCCGGGCTATATCGGCACCGAGATGGTCCGCGCGATCCCCGAGAAGGTGCTGAACGAACGCATCATCCCGCTGATCCCGGTCGGACGGCTGGGAGAACCGGAGGAGATCGCGCGGTGCGTCGTCTTCCTCGCCTCCGACGAGGCGGGCTTCATCACCGGCTCGACGATCTCCGCCAACGGCGGGCAGTTCTTCGTCTGACGCCTGCCGGGAAGGACCGGCGGGGCCGAAGCGGCGCCGCCGGACAGCCGACATTGATTCTTCTTCGGACTGGCGCTATGTAGGACCCGTCCCGTGGTGATTTGGCCGGCCGGCTTGCAGCCACGTAAAACAAGTCGCTAAAGGGCCGCGAGAAGAGACCTTCCGTGGACCGGTTGCGACTGACGTCGCCGCCGGTTTTTTTATTTTGATCGAGTGAAACATGCCCATCAAGATTCCCGATACGCTGCCCGCATTCGAAACCCTCGTCCACGAGGGTGTGCGGGTGATGACCGAAACGGTGGCCGTCCGGCAGGACATCCGCCCGCTGCAGATCGGGCTTCTCAACCTCATGCCGAACAAGATCAAGACCGAGATCCAGATGGCGCGCCTCGTCGGCGCCTCGCCGCTGCAGGTCGAGTTGTCGCTCGTGCGCATCGGCGGGCACAAGGCGAAGAACACCTCCGAGGATCACCTGCTCGCCTTCTACGACACCTGGGAGGAGATCCGGCATCGCAAGTTCGACGGCTTCATCATCACCGGCGCCCCGATCGAGACGCTCGACTACGAGGACGTGACGTACTGGGACGAAATGAAGCGCATTCTCGACTGGACCGTCACCAACGTCCATTCCACCCTGAATGTTTGCTGGGGCGCCATGGCGGCCATCTATCATTTCCACGGCGTGCAGAAATATGCGCTCGACGAGAAGGCCTTCGGCGTCTTCCGCCACCACAACCGCAATCCGGCGTCGGTCTTCCTGAACGGCTTCTCCGACGACTTCCAGATCCCCGTGTCCCGCTGGACCGAGGTGCGGGCGGAAGACATCCGCAAGCACCCGGACCTGGAGATATTGATGGAATCCGACGAGACGGGCGTCTGCTACGTCCAGGAAAAGGGCGGCAAGCGGCTCTACGTCTTCAACCATGTGGAGTATGATTCGACTTCGCTCGCCGACGAATATTTCCGCGACGTCAACGCGGGCGTGGCGATCAAGATGCCGAAGAACTATTTCCCCCACAACGATCCCACGATCGCGCCGATGAACCGCTGGCGCAGCCATGCGCATCTTCTGTTCGGCAACTGGATCAACGAGATGTACCAGACGACGCCCTACGACCTCGAAAAGATCGGCCAGCAAGGATGAAGCCATGGGTGGACTGACGATCAGACCCCTCTCTCCCTCGGACGAGGCCGACTGGCGGCGCCTCTGGACCGCCTATCTCGCCTTCTACGAAACCGTCCTGCCTGAGGCGATCTTCACCACGACCTTCGCCCGGCTGACCGGCGGCGGGGCGAACGAATTTGCGGGCCTGCTCGCCGTCGTCGACGGCAGGCCCGTGGGTCTCGCCCACTACCTGTTCCATCGCAGCTGCTGGACGGTCGGCAACGTCTGCTACCTGCAGGACCTCTATGCCGACCCGGCGGTCCGCGGCACCGGCATCGGCCGCGCCCTGATCGAGGCGGTCTATGCCAGGGCTGCCGAGGCCGGTGCGGCGGAGGTCTACTGGATGACGCAGGAGTTCAACGCCACCGCCCGCCGGCTCTACGACAGGATCGCCGACAAGACGCCCTTCATCGTCTACCAGAAGGGCCTCTAAGGGTTCGTCCGTCCCATCGTCGCCACGGCGGGGGCGGCGAAGAATATGTATGATTTTTCCGTTGCCCCCCGGCCGGTTTTGCCGCAGTTTGCGGCGCGGATTCGAGAATGCCGGGAGGGACATCGGTGAACGCGCGCAATGAACTGTTCGGCCGGCTCGAAACGGGCGAGCCGGTCCAGCTGGTCGTCCTCACCGGCGGCGGGCTGACGGCGAGGATCATCACCTGGGGCGCCGTCATCCAGGATCTGCGCCTGGACGGGCACGCGCCGCCGCTGGTTCTCGGCCTCGAAAGCCTTGCCGACTACCTCGCCCATTCGCCCTATTTCGGCGCCACCCCCGGCCGCAACGCCAATCGCATCGGCAACGGGCGCTTTGCCATCGACGGCGCGTCCTTCCAGCTCGAACTGAACGAGCGCGGCGTGACCCATCTCCATGGCGGCAGCGACGGCCTCGGCCGGCGCAACTGGCAGATCGTGGACCAGTCGGACAGCCACGTGACCTTGCGGATCGTCGACCCGGCCGGCCGTGCCGGCTACCCGGGCAATTGCACCGTCACCTGCACCTACCGCCTCCACGCCCCGGCAACGCTGTCGGTCACCTACGAGGCCACGACGGACGCCCCGACGATCGCCAATCTCTGCCAGCACAGCTACTTCAACCTCGACGGCGAAAGCGACGCGCTGGGACACGAGATCAGCATTGCCGCCGAGCACTACCTGCCGGTGGACGAGCGCCTGATCCCGCTCGGCGAGATCAGGCCGGTGGCGGGGACGCCGTTCGACCTGCGCACGCTGACGCCGCTGCGCCGCCAGACCGAAGCCGGCGGCGTCGCCTTCGACCACAATTTCTGCCTGGCGAAGGAACGACGCGCCAAGACGCCGGTGGCGCTTGCCCGCAGCAACCGTTCCGGCGTCGCGCTCGAGGTGCACACAACCGAGCCCGGCGTGCAGCTCTACACCGGTTCCATGATCAACGTCGCCGTGCCGGGCCTGGAGGGGCGCCGCTACGGCCCGTTCGCCGGCTTCTGCCTCGAAACGCAGGTCTGGCCCGACGCGGTCAACCACCAGGGCTTTCCGCAGGCGGTCCTGCGGCCGGGCGAGACGCTGCGCCAGGAAACCGACTACATCTTCACGAAGGGCTGACCGCCGGCCGCACGCCCCGTCTGCAGGAGTGTGAGACGGGGAAACAAGCCTGGCGGCGGTATCCTCATGTCGCCGCGACAGCCGGCGCAGCAACACGCAATCTGGAAGGGAGGCCAATTGTCATGACGAAGCAAACGGTGGGATTTATCGGGCTCGGCTACATGGGCCAGGGCATGGCCGCCAACATCCTGGCCAAGGGCTATCCGCTGGTGTGCATGGCGCACCGCAACCGGGCGCCGCTCGAAGCCCTTGTCGCCAAGGGCGCGCGCGAGGCGAAGACGCCGCGCGAGATGGCGGCAGAGTGCGACGTGATCGTGCTCTGCGTGACCGGCTCGCCCGAAGTGCTCGCCATCGTCGAGGGGCCGGACGGCATCGCTTCCGCCGGCCGGAAGCTCTCGATCGTCGACTGCTCCACCTCCGAACCGTCGATCACCACGGCACTAGCCGGGCGGCTGGCGCAGAAGGGCATCACGCTGGTCGACGCGCCCCTGGGACGGACGCCGGCCGACGCTGCCGCCGGCACGCTGGACGTGATGGTCGGGGGCGCCGAGGCCGACGTCGCGCAGGTCCGCCCCATCCTCGACTGCTTTGCCGGCCGGGTCATCCACACCGGCCCGACAGGAACCGGCCACACGATGAAGCTTCTCAACAACTTCCTCTCGATGGGCTATGCGGCACTCTACTCCGAGGCGCTGATGCTGGGGCGCAAAGCCGGACTGGCGCCGGCGACCTTCGACAGCGTGATCCGCGGCGGACGGATGGACTGCGGCTTCTACCAGACCTTCTTCCGCTGGGTGCTGGAACGGGACCCGAACGCCCACAAGTTCGCCATCCGCAACGGCTTCAAGGACATGAGCTACCTCGCCGCCTTCGCCAACGCGGCGGGTGCCGCCAACCCGATGGGTGCTGCCGTCCGCAACACCTTCGCCGAGGCCGTCGGCGCCGGCCGCGGCGAGGACTTCGTTCCGATGCTGTCGGACTTCGTCGCCGCGGCAAACGGCTTGAAGGACTGAGGCCTCAGCCCCCTCAGGCCGGCCCCGACGACCCGGCCTCGGTCAGGAGTTAGCTAGAGAAGCGCGTAGCGGCGCAGGATCTCTGCGATCCGGCCGTCCTGTTCCGGATTGGGCAGCAATGCCGGTTGCCTGCTGGCGCCGACGGAGGCGTCCTGGAGATAGAGCGCGCGCTTGACCATGGCGGGCGCAAATCCCAGCGCGTAGAGATCCGTGCGGAAAGCGGCAAAGGTCGCCTGCTGCCGCTCCGCTTCGGCGACATCGCCGGCGTTGTACGCCTTCAGGATTCCGGCGAGCACATGCGGCATGGCGTTTCCGAGCCCGGAAATGCACCCCGCCGCGCCGTTCTGCAGCGACCAGAGCACCAGGTGGTCCGGCCCCGAATAGACCTCGAACCCGGCGACGTCCTTTGCCACGGCGAGATAGGCTTCCAGCGTCTCCTTCGCCCCGCCCGAATCCTTGATGCCGGCGATATTGCCGTGGCCGGCAAGCAGGCGGGCGGTTTCGGGCTCGATATGGTTCTGGGTGCGGGCCGGGATGTCGTAGAGATAGACCGGCGTCTGCACCGCATCGGCGACGGTGGAGAAATGGCGCACGAGCCCGTCCTGCGTGCAGGCGATGAAGAAGGGCGTGATGACGGCGATGCCGTCGACGCCGATGCTGTCGAATTCCCGCGCCAGCTTCACCGTCTCGAAGGTCGCCGGCATGCCGGCGTTGACGATCACCCGTACACGCCCCCCGACCTCGTCGACCACCTCCTGCGTCAGCCGGACCTTCTCCTCGAAGGTCAGCGCGGTGAAGTCGCCGTTGGTGCCGGCGCACATGATGTTGTTGCCGGCCTCGACCTGGCGACGCACCTGGGCGCGCGTCGCCGCGTAGTTGATGGTTTCATCCTCGTTGAAACAGGTCACGAGGGCGACGAAGGCTTGTTTCGACATGGATCTTTCCTTTGAGTGTGGCGGCCCTTCAGGCGCGTTTAAGACGGGCGGCGCGATGGGCGGCCTGAACGTCCGGGTCGGGATCGAGGCCGGCTGCGAGCAGGGCGCGGGTGTAGCCCTCGCGCGGCGCCTCGAAAACGTCGCGCACCGTGCCGAACTCGACGACCTTGCCCCTCTGCATGACCATGACATGGTCGGCGAAATCGCGCACGACGGGCAGGTCGTGGGCGATGAAGATGAAGGCGATGCCCATTTCCCGGCGCAGCCTGTCGAGCAGCGCGATCACCTGCGCCTGCACCGAGACGTCGAGCGCCGATACCGCCTCGTCGCAGATGATCAGCTGCGGTTCGAGCGCGAGCGCCCGGGCGATCGCGATGCGCTGGCGCTGACCGCCCGAGAACTGGTGCGGATAGCGCCCCATGTGCTCCGGGCCGAGGCCGACCTGCACCAGGAGCTCGGCCACGCGATCGCGCCATTTCGCCCTGGGCAGGATATCGGGATGGATCAGCCAGGCCTCGGAAATGAGCTGGTAGACGGTCATGCGCGGGTTGAGCGACTGGGTCGGGTCCTGGAACACCATCTGCAGGTCGCGGCGCAGCTTGTAGAGTTCGGCCGGCGACAGCGTGAAGAGATCTCGCCCCTTCCACTGCGCGCTGCCGGCGTCGGGCTCGTCGAGGCGGAGCAGCACGCGGGCGAGCGTCGACTTGCCGGAACCGCTTTCGCCGACCACGGCCATCGTCTCGCCGGGCATCAGGTCGAAGGATACGCCCTTCAGCGCCTCGAAGGCGCCGTATCGCTTGCGCACGTCCCGCACCGAAAGCACCGGCTCGGCGCGGGCGGCAGGCTCGTGCATCGCGCCCTTGCCCGGGGCGGCTGCGATCAGCTTCTGGGTATAGGGGTGCTGCGGGTTGCGGTAGACCTCGCGGACCGTGCCGGCCTCGACCAGCACGCCCTTCTCCATCACCACCACGCGGTCGGCGATCTCGGCGACCACGCCGAGGTCATGGGTGATGATGAGCACGGCCATGCCGGTCTCCTGCTGCAGTTCCTCGAGCAGGGCCAGCACTTCGGCCTGCACGGTGACGTCGAGCGCCGTCGTCGGCTCGTCGGCGATCAGGAGGTCCGGGCGCAGCGCCAGCGCCATGGCGATCATGACGCGCTGGCGCTGGCCGCCGGAGAATTCGTGCGGGTACTTGTCGAGCGAGCGTTCGGGCTCGGGAATGCCGACGCGGGTGAGGAGGCGGAGGGCCTCCGCCTGCGCCGTCGCGGCCGCCGTGCCATGGGTGGTCAGCGCCTCGCGGATCTGCCAGCCGACCGTATAGACCGGGTTCAGGTGACTGAGCGGGTCCTGGAAGATCATGGCGATGCGGCGCCCGTTCACGGCGCGCCGCTCGTGCGCCGGCATCTTGAGCAGGTCCACGCCGTCGAGCAGGATCTCGCCGGAGCTGATGCGGCCGGGCGGCATGTCGATCAGGTTCATGATCGCCGAGGACGACACCGACTTGCCGGATCCGCTCTCCCCCAGGATCGCCAGCGTCTCGCCGCGGTCGAGATGGTAGGAGATGTCGCGCACCGCCTTCACCACGCCCGCCGCCGTGTGGAATTCGACCGAGAGGTTGCGGACTTCGAGAAGATGCTCAGCCATTCTTGCGGCCCTTCATTTCGAGACGCCAGCGCTGCACCGGATCCAGCGCGATGCGCAGCCAGTTCGACAGGAGGTTCAGCGACAGGGTGGTGAGGATGATCGCAAGGCCCGGCCAGAACGACAGCCACCAGGCATTGGTGAGATACTGCCGGCCCTGCGAGATCATCAGGCCCCAGGTGATTTCCGGCGGCTGGATGCCGATGCCGAGGAAGGACAGCGCGCTTTCGGCGAGCATCACATAGGCGAAATCGAGCGTCGCCAGCGTCGTCAGCGTCGGCAGCACGACGGGCAGCATGTGGCGGAAGAGAATGCGTCGGCTGGACGCGCCCATGACGCGCGCCGCCTGCACGAACATGCGCTCGCGGATCTCCAGCACCTCCGCCCGCGTGGTGCGCAGGTAGACCGGAATGCGGGTGATCGCGAGCACCAGCACGAGGTTGAGGATGGAGGAACCGAGGATGTAGAGCACGATCACGGCGATCAGCAGCGACGGAAAGGACATGATGACGTCGGCGAGGCGCATGATCACCTGGTTGACGCGCGGCGAGGAGAAGCCGGCGACGAGGCCGAGCAGGGTGCCGACGACCGCCGAGAGCGCGACGGCGCCGGCGGCCACCAGCAGCGTGTTCTGGCTGGCGACGACGATGCGGGCGAGCAGCGGACGGCCGAGGGCATCCGCCCCCATCCACCAGACCCAGCCGCGTTCCCAGTCGAACGGGGCGGCATTGCGGCCGCGCAGGTTCTGCTTGGTGGCGAGGTCGCCCAGCCAGCTCGGCCCGACGATTGCAAGGACCAGGATCACGAGAAGGAAGATCGCCGCGCACAGCGCGAACTTGTCGGCCAGAAGCATGCGCAACATGCGCCTGGCGAAATGAGGTTCTTCGACGAGGACGGCATCGGTCGTCTGTTGGGTCATGGCCATGCTCCTCAGTGGCGAATCCGCGGATCGAGCAGCGCATAGGCAAGGTCGATCAGCAGGTTCATGAGGAAGATCGCGAGCGCCGTGACGAGGATCGCCGCGAGCACCACGTTGAAGTCGCGCTGCAGGATGGAATCGATCATCAGCTTGCCGACGCCGGGAAAGCCGAAAATCGTCTCGACGATCACCGCGCCGTTGAGAAGGCTCGCCGCCTGGTCGCCGATGACGGTGATGACCGGCAGCATGGCGTTGCGCAGCGCGTGCACGAAGATGATCGGCCCCGACCGGACGCCCTTGGCGCGCGCCGTCTTGACGTAGGCCGACGACAACGCGCCGATCATCGAGCCCCGCACCACCTGCACGATGATCCCGAACGGGCGGATGAAGAGCACGCAGATCGGCAGGATCCAGTGGAGCAGCGATCCGGTGCCCGAGGTGGGCAGCCAGCCGAGGTTCACCGAAAAGACGACGATGGCGACGATCGCGATCCAGAAGTCGGGCACCGAGGCGCCCAACAGCGAGATGATGGAAGACAGGCGGTCGAAGAAGCCGCCGGCGCGGAAGGCGGCAAGCGAGCCGACGACGATGGCGGCCCCCGTGACGAGCGTCATGGTGATGATCGCAAGCCACAGCGTCCAGACGAAGGCTTCGAGCACGACATCGAGCGCCGGGCGGGCCTTGCGCAGGGACTCGCCGAGATCGCCTGTGAGGACGTCGCCCACGTAGCGGCCGAATTGCACGAGGAGCGGATCGTTCAGGCCATGCAGTTCGCGAAACTGGTCCTTCATCTCGGCCGAAGCCTCGACCGGAAGGAACAGCGCAGCCGGATCCCCCGTCAGCCGCGACAGGAAGAAGACCATCACGATCAGCCCGACGAGAGAGATCAGGCTGGCCACTGCGCGTTTTCGAATGAAGCTAAGCATGGCATCCCCGGAAAACCGGGCGGCGGGCTTCTCCCGCCGCCTTGATTGCTGTTGTGGCTGGCAAACGCTGCGCGCGCCAGCGCGAGCTTACTTGATCTTGATTTCCGAGAGCTGCAACGTCCCGTTCGTCGCCATCGTCGGCTTGAAATCGAGGCGCTCGGAGACGCGCGAGAAGCCGACCATGTGGAACAGCAGCACGTCGGCGACGACGTCGTCATGGAGATAGGCGATCAGTTCGGACCACAGCTTGGCGCGCTCATCGCCGACGGCGGCCGAAGCGCGCTTGATCAGGTCGTCGACCTTCGGATCGGAGAAGCCCGACTGCGTGCCGTCCGTCGCATACTTGAAGAACATCGAGAACGACGGATCGCCCTTGGAATTGTCATGCATGGCGGCGACGATCTGCGGGCCGCGACCTTCCTTGAAGGGCTTGGAGTAGTACTGCTCGTGCTCGGCGACCTCGACGAATTTCAGGTCGATCGTGAACCCGACTTCCTGCAGCTGCGCCTGGATGGCCTCCATGATCTCGGTGACGTTCGGGAAGTTTGCCGAACGGGCGATGATGGTGATCGGCGTATCGACCTTCACGCCATCGGCCTTGGCCTCCTCGAGCAGCTTCTTGGCGCCTTCCGGATCATAGGGGAAGACCTTGACGTCGGGGTTCCAGCCGAGCGTCGGCGGCGGCACGATGGCGGTGGCGAGCAGCGCGCTTTCCGGGACGAGCGTGCCGAGGAAGGCCTCGCGGTCGATCGCGATGTTGAGAGCGCGGCGGACGCGGACGTCGTTCAGCGGCGCGATGTTGTGGTCGATGCGGAGGTAGACGGTCTCGCTGTCGAGATAGGAGAAGTCCGTATTGAGGTTGGTGGCGTCGAGCTGCGAGATCGACGGCGAGAGATCCACCTCGCCGGCCTGCACCATCGCCGCGCGGACCGACGGATCGGCACGGAAGAGATAGGTCGCCTCCGTCACCTCCGGCTTGTCGCCCCAGTAGTCGTCGCGGGCGGAAAGCACGATCTGCTGGCCGGGGGTCCAGTTGGTCAGCTTGTAGGGGCCGGTGCCCACCGGTTCACGCACGAACTCGAGCGGCGTTTCCTCCGGAACGATGGTGACGAGCGACAGCAGCAACGGAAGGATCGGCTGCACCGGATCGGCCTTGAAGTCGATCGTGTAGTCGTCGACGACGGTCGGCGTGACGGTCATGCCGCCAAAGTAGCGGCGCGACTCGCAGGCGTTCTTGTCGCTCATGATGCGGTCGAAGCTGTGCTTGACGTCCTTGGCGTCGAAGGTCGTGCCGTCGGAGAACTTGACCCCCTGGCGCAGCGTGAAGCGCCAGCTGCCGTCGGCATTCTGCTCCCATTTTTCGGCGAGCCGCGGCATCACGCCCTTGTCGCCGCGCACATCGAGTTCCGTCAGCGTTTCGCTGACGTTCTGCATGATGATGCGGCCGATGTTCGATCGGGTCGCCATGCAAGGCTCGAGCAGGTCCGCCTCCTCGGCCAGCACGATCTTGATCGGCCCCGAGCCGGCGAAGGCTGGCGACAGGGCGGAGCCCAGCATGAGGGCGCCCAGGACAAGCATTTTCTTCACGACATTTTCCTCCCTAGTGAAATAGCGTTCAGGCTGATATTGCTTTTCCGGATCGCGCGGCCGGCAATGCCGCGCAACGGCTTGTGGCCGCCGGACCGCAAGGACCCGGCAAATTCAGGGCCGCGCCCGCAAGCGCGACCACGATGGCAAGATCCATCTCCGCGCCCGACAGACCGGCGATCGCAAGCGCGCCGAGAAGGCCGACCGCCACGATGCCGACCGTCGCCGGGACCATGGCCTCGGCCGGCACGCGGACCGCAGAGACGAGCCGGGCAATCGCAGCCATCGTTGACGTCTGGGGGGGCGCCGGCTTGCGGCATGGATGGATCCTCCTGCCCGGCATTCCTCTCTGCCGGCTCAGCCTGACCATCCTCCTTTCCCTCAAGTTTGTCAAATTATTTCGGAATGTAATTCCTATTCGGCGACGATGCAAAAAATATATGCATTAAATTCAATAATTTAAGTGCCTCAAATTCAGCGTTCGTCGCCATTCATAACATTCTTAAACTTGACAACTTTGTAATTTTGGCGATCTTCAACGGCAGCAGGAGGAGAGAATGGACCCCAACGAAGTCGCCCGCCACATGGATGGCCTGCTTCAGGACGCGTCGCCCGGACGCACCGAAGCGCTGTTGCCCTCGCCCATGATCCAGAACCATGCCGCCTTCCTTCATCTTCTGGCCGACGGTGCGCTCGCCTGCGCCTGGTTCGGCGGCACGCTGGAAGGCAAGTCGGACATCTCGATCTTCGCATCCGTGCTGGAAAAAGGCGCTTCCGCCTGGGGCCTGCCGCAGCGGCTCAGCTTCGATTCCGCGCATTCGGAGCAGAACCCGGTTCTGTTCACCGCGCCGGACGGCCGGCTCTGGCTCTTCCACACCGCGCAGCCGTCCGGCAACCAGGACCAATGCCGGATCCGCATGGCCGAAGTCCGGCGCGATCCGGCGGATCCGCTGGCGCTGACGGCCGAAGAGGGACGCTATCTGGATCTGCCGCTCGGCTGCTTCGTGCGTGCGCCGCTCGTGGTGCGCGCCGACGGGGCGTGGCTTCTGCCGATCTTCCGCTGCGTCCAGCGCCCCGGCCAGAAATGGAACGGCAGCCACGACACCGCCGCCGTCGGCATTTCCCTGGACGAGGGCAGGACCTGGCGGCTGGAGGATCTCGCCCGGTCATTGGGCTGCGTGCACATGTCGCCGGTCGCGCTGGAGGACGGACGCCTTGCCGCCTTCTTCCGCCGGCGCCAGGCGGACTTCGTCTACCGGACGGAAAGCCGCGACGGCGGCCGGTCCTGGTCGACCCCAGAAGCAACCGATGTCCCGAACAACAATTCCTCGATCGCCGCGATCCGTCTCAGCGACGGTCGCGTCGCGATGATCTGCAATCCCGTGAACGCGGACCGGTCGGCCGACCGCCGCGCCTCGCTCTATGACGAGCTCGGCGAGGACGACGGGCGCCCCGATGCGGACCCCGCCGGCGGCTGCGTTCCCGTCTGGGGCGTGCCGCGCGCGCCGGTGGCGCTCTGCCTGTCGGAGGATGGCGGCAACACCTTCCCCGTCCGGCTGCTGGTCGAGGACGGGCCGGGTACCTGCCTGTCCAACGATTCGACCGACGGCCGGAACAAGGAAATGTCCTATCCCTGGCTGCTGGCGGAAGCCGACGGCACGCTGCACCTCGCCTACACCTATCACCGCCGAGCCATCAAATATGTCCGCCTGGCACCCGGCTGGGAGCGGGCCGACACCTGGAGACCATCATGAGCAATATCATCGGCATCACCATGGGCGACCCGTGCGGCGTCGGCCCGGAGATCTCCGTCAAGGCGCTTGCCGGCATGACGCCGGAAGACCGCGCGACGATCCGCATCTACGGCAATCTCGCCACGCTCGAGGCGGCGCGCGAAGCCCTCGGCATCGAGATCGACCTTGCGCCCCATGTCGTGGACCTGCCGATCGAGGGCGCGCCGCTCGCCTTCGGCCAGCTCAGCCCCGTCGCCGGCGACGCCGCCTTCCGCTTCATCGAGAAGGCGGTGCGCGATGCCGAAGCCGGCACCATCGGCTGCATCGTCACCGCACCGATCAACAAGGAGGCGCTGAACCTCGCCGGCCATCACTATGACGGCCATACCGGCATGCTGCGCAGCCTCACCGGCTCCAGGGCCGCCTATATGCTGCTCGCCTCCGATCGCCTCAAGGTGATCCACGTCTCGACCCACGTGTCCCTGCAGGAGGCGATCCGCCGCTCGACGACGGAGCGGGTCCTCGCCACCATCCGGGCCGGGAACGCCCACCTGAAGCGCATCGGCTACGCCGCGCCGAAGATCGCCGTGGCCGGCATCAATCCGCATTGCGGCGAAAACGGCCTCTTCGGCACCGAGGACGACGACCAGATCGCGCCCGCGGTCGAGGCGGCCCGCGCCGAGGGCATCGACGCCTACGGCCCGATCTCCGCCGATACGGTCTTCTACCGCGCCTATTCGGGCGCCTTCGACCTCGTCGTCGCCCAGTATCACGACCAGGGGCACATCCCCGTCAAGCTGGTCGCCTTCGACACCGCCGTCAACGTCTCCGTGGATCTGCCGATCGACCGCACCTCCGTCGATCACGGCACGGCCTTCGACATCGCCGGCAAGGGTATCGCCGATCACGGCAACATGAATTCCGCCATCGCCTACGCCCGCAAGCTGGTGTCGGGCGCCGCCAAGCGAGGATGACGCCATGACCATCGCCCCCATCACGCTCCACCAGCCCCGCCGGCTGGCCGTCGGCGCCGGCACGATCGGCGAGGTCGGCGCCTGGGCGGCAGACGCCGCCTCCGTGCTCGTCATCGCCACCCCCGTCACGGCCGGCTTCGTCGATCGCCTGAAGCTGTCCGGCCGCGTCAGCGTCTTCGACGCCATTCCCGGCGAACCCGACACCGCGACACTGGAGGCCGCGCTCGAGATCGCGCGCCGGTGCCGGCCCGATCTCGTCGTCGGCCTCGGCGGCGGCTCGGTCCTCGACGTCGCCAAGCTCGTCGCCGTCCTCTGGGACAGCGAACAGACGCTCGCAGATGTTGCCGGCCCGAACCGGGTGGCAGGGCGCCGCACGCGCCTCGCCCAGGTCGCCACCACCGCCGGCACCGGCTCCGAGGCCGGCATTCGCTCGCTCGTCATCGATCCCGGCAAGGGCAACAAGATCGCGGTCGAAAGCCCGCACATGATCGCCGACTTCGCCGTGCTCGATCCGGAGCTGACCTATTCCGTGCCGCCGGCCGTCACCGCGGCCACGGGCGTCGACGCCATGGCGCATTGCGTCGAGGCCTTCACCAACCGCCGTGCGCACCCGATGATCGACGGCTTTGCCCGCATGGGATTCCGGCTCGTCGGAACGTATCTCGCCCGCGCCGTGCGCGACGGCGCCGACACGGAAGCCCGCGAGGGGATGATGCTCGCCTCCTACTATGGCGGCATCTGCCTCGGCCCGGTCAACACCGCCGCGGGACACGCGATTGCCTACCCGCTCGGCACCCGGCTTCGCCTCCCGCATGGCTTGGCAAACGCGATCATCTTCCCGCACGTGCTCGCCTTCAACCAGAAGGTCGCGGCTGAAAAGACGGCGGAGGTGGCCGAAGCCCTCGGCCTCGGCGAGAACCTCGCCCCCCAGGACCTGCTTGCCAAAGCCCATGGCTTCTGCCGCGACCTCGGCATCGAAATGGCGCTCGCCGCCCATGGCGCAACCCCGGACGACCTGCCCGTCTATGCCGGCGAGGCCCACGCCAATCGCCGCCTGATGGACAACAATCCCATCGACATGAGCGTCGAGGACGTGCTGGGCATCTACCGGGCGGCCTTCTAGGACAATCCGCACTGCCGTCCAAAACGGTTTGGCGCCCGGACCGTGGAAACGATCCGGGCGCCACCGCACTGCGACATCAAGGCCCCGGTTCGGCCGGGGCCTTGCGCACTATTTCGTGGCCTGGAACAGCCGTTCGCGCGACCCGGTGAGATGGTCGTGCATGAGTTGCCGCGCCTTCGCCGCGTCGCGCGCGGCAATCGCTTCGGCAATCGCCTCGTGCTCGCCGAACACCCGGCTGAGCCCGGTGCTCTCGCGCTTCACCGAGGCGCCGTGGAACCGCATGCCGACGGCGATGTGATCCTTCAGCGCTTCCATGGCCGTGAAGAAATAGCTGTTCTGCGCAGCGCGGGCGATCGCCAGATGGAACTGGAAGTCGGCATCCTCGCGGTGCGATTGGCGGTTGGTGGCGTCCCGCATCAGCTCCAGCGCCTGGCGGATGGCGGCCAGCGTCACCGCGTCGTGGCGCTCCGCCGCCGCCGCCGCCGCAGCCGGCTCGACCGTCAGGCGGAATTCGTAGCAGTTGAGAAGGTCGGCGACGTTTTCGAGCTGCCCGAAGCCGAGCGGCTCGCGCATGCCGACGGCGCGAACGAAACTGCCGGCACCGCGCCGCGAATAGATGAATCCCTGCTCGCGCAGTCGCCGCAGGGCCTCGCGGATGATCGGCCGCGACACCTCGAACTCGATTGCCAGGTCATGCTCGGTCGGCAGCCGCTCGTCCGGCTTGTAGGCGCCGGACTTGATGGCCCGGTGCATGCGTTCGAAGACGAGATCGCCAAGGCTCCTGCGCGCTGTTCCGTTCTCCAGTCCCATTTCCTATCCTGTCCTGCCGCGCAGCCGGCCCGCGATCTGCCTCAATGTGTCCGGCTGCCCAAATCCTCCCGACTTGGCGATAATGCAATGCCCGTCGGCATGCGCCAAGCCCAGTCCGGGCAGGCATTCGCCGAGCAGCCGAAACCGGATGATCCCCATTTTCCGCAGCACCGCCTCCGCCGTGGCGCCGCCGGAAAGCAGAAGCGTCGATGCCGCGCCGGCAAGATCGAGGCAGACGCTGTCGGCAAGCGCCTGCGACACCTCTTCGGCCGTGGCGGCCACAGCACCCGGGACCGCCTGGACCAGCGTCAGCCCGCAGCGGTCGGCCGGGACATCGGCAAGACGGCCGTTCGGCGCCGGCAGGTAGCGGACGTCGCCGTCGCGGCGCAGCGCCTCGATCTGCGCAAGGGTGATCGGATCGCGCGAACCGACCACGAAGAGCGCGGGCCCAGCCGGAATGTCGGCCACCAGCGCCGGCGCCTCTCCGCTCATCTGTTCGGCGAGCGCCTCCGCCAACCCCCGCGCGCCAACCAGCAGGTCGACCCCCGACGCGTCGGCCCGCTCGAGCCAGAGGCGCATCTCGCCCTGGCTGGCGATGTCCGGGATCGTCGCGCGCGCCGCATGCGGCCCGAGCTTCTCGGCAACGGAAATGGGTTCGTCCACGCCGAAGCCCTGTACGCACCCCTCCCTCACGATCCGCCCGAAGTCGGCAATCGCCGGCGCCACCAGCGACGACCGATAGGACATGGCATCGAGCTCGGCCGCGATATGCCCCTTGAGGCGCGAATCGACCTTCTTGAAGAGACGGGTTCCGGCCGGAAGCGCGTGAAGTGCCGCCCTCACCTCACGCTGCGCCGCAGATGGCGCCAATTCGCGCGTGCCGAGGTTGATCGCAAGGACATCCGGCGCCGCTCCGGCTGCCGCACCGACGGCCGCGGCCGCCAGGGCCACCTCCACGTGCAGGCCCCGCGCGGCGAAAGGCGCTGCACTGTCCAGCGCGCCCGTGAGATCGTCGGCGAGAATGGCCAGCATCAAGATCTCCAGAGATTGTTGTTATCTTTATAACGCGACTTTATATTGAAATGTCAACGATATTTGAGGAATCATTACAAATTTTGAGACCACCACGAACGCATGGCGGGCCGCCGGCAGTGGAAAGATTTACGTGCCGATAGGTGCCGTTTTGGTAGCGCGCGCCGGGAATGGCGCCGCTGCCCTCTATCGTGCCAGACGATGACGGTCAGGCGCGGAAGCGGCATGCACCAGGATATCGAACAGTTCTGGGTCAACGTGGCGGTGACGCGCGGATGCTGCAAGCAGGCCAGCTTGCCGCCGTCCACTCCGCCATCCGATGGCGCTCGGAGGTGCAGTCGCTTGCAACCACTTTTGAAACAAATCTGCGCCATCAGCGAAAGGCGAAGCATCTCACGCAGGATCAACTCGCTGCGATGGTAGACCTGTCCTCTGAGATGATCAGCAAGATCGAACGAGGAATCGCAGCTCCTTCCTTCACAACTGTCGAGAAGCTATCCGAGGTGCTTAATGTGCCCGGGGCCGTATTCTTCGGCGTCGGCTTGGTGGTGACGAGCGATAACGCTCGGACGCGCCAGCTTGCGAAGATTCAAACACAGTTATCGCGGATGAACGAGGATCAACTAGTCCGCGCCAGCAAGCTACTGGCGGCACTCATAGATTGACAGCACCAAGAAGTAACAACAGCATACAATTAGGCTGGGCTCGATTCTGCCTATTGCCCGAGGGAACTTCCGTAGCCTCGGTTCAAGTATGTTAGGCACGTTGCTGCAGGGGGGGGCTGTGCATGGCACATGTACGTAAATCAGCAAAGTCAACTACCGAGATTGATACCACAGGGGAAAAAATCAAAGAGGTAAACGAGCGGGTTAAGCAGGAAGTCGCTCGAAGGAAGCGTATTGTGCGCAATTTTCCAGCATCGCCTTTTGAGGAGCCGGTCGATTTCGCAAGACAAATATTTGAATTTGGAAGCGGCGAACCTGTCAGGCGCCTTTCATTTTTTGACCATATCAGCAAAGCACCTGAAAGTGGTTCAAGTCGCCAGCTTATCGTTAACGCAGGTCGCTATGGACTGCTCAAAGGAGGCTACCAATCAGATATTATCGAACTGACTTCGGATGGCGTACGCGCAGTCGATCCTCAGATTCCGGTACGCGATCAAGCCCGCGCGAGAATCAAGCTCGCCATTGAGGACATCGAGGTCTTCGCCAAACTCCATGAAAGATTTGTAGGAAAAGCGTTACCCGCTAGGGCAGCACTCATAGACGCCGCTATGGAGTTTGGTTCATCTAGGGATGCTGCCGAGGAGGCGATTGATACATTTATTGTTAACTTGCGATTTGTCGGCTTGCTAATCACGCTGTCTGGGGCGGAGCGGATTGTTTCGAAGGATCACGCGCTTGATCAGCTTCCCGCCTCCGGTCCTTCGGTGCGCCCCCAGTCAGTCATTGGACAACAAAGTGCTATCGTCACGGCTGAGCACGCCCATTTCGAATCAACATGTTTTTACATTACTCCAATTGGATTGCCAGATAGCGAACAGCGAAAGCATTCTGACTTGTTTCTCGGCTCATTTATTGAGCCTGCACTGCAATCATTCGGTCTATCCGTAGTGCGAGCTGACGGAATCGATAAGCCCGGCGTCATTACAAAGCAAATAATAGAATACATTGTGAAATCACGTTTGGTTATCGTTGATCTATCCTATCATAATCCAAATGTATTTTACGAACTAGCAATACGACACATGATGAGACTCCCTATAGTTCAAATAATTCGGAAGTCTGATCCAATTCCGTTCGACATAAATCAGATGAGAACAATAGTAATCGACACCACTGATATATTTACACTTGTCCCTAAGATCGCTACATACCAAACGGAAATTTCCTCCCAGATACGCAGAGCACTCGACAACGCTGATGCGGTAGAAACGCCGATATCTACCTATTTTCCTGGTCTGCGCGCAGTGACAGGTTAGGCGCCAACCTGAGTTGTAAGTTACGGTCCTAACTGGAAAATGCGACACCCTCCAATTCCCCAGCTTACGGAGTGAGGGCAGGGCGGCGTAGTCGCGAAGCGTCAATGCGGCGGTTGCAAAACTGGACCAGTATTCCTATCTATCTCCAATGATTTCAAGGTTCGGCGTTAGTGACCTTGGGTTTCACCATCGGAGATGTTGGGGCGTGTCTATTCGCTTTCTGGCTCTGCATAGACTGGGTTTTCAACCTTGACTGGCTGACGGAGGCTTACATGAAGGCAATGCTCAAAACTGGTATGAATGCTCTCGCGGTTCTGTGGGGCCTGGGTAGCGAGCAGACACGCCATCAACAAGAAGCGGGAACGAGCCCATAAGTCCAAGCCGGGAGACCGCAGGGCGGTTCGATTCCGTCCCCCCACGCCAATTCGAAGCCAGCGTATCGCCCGATACTAGAGGAAGTTTGCGTACGCCTTAACAAGGCCGCGCTTCATGTCTCATCGGTTACGCAATTCTGTAACCCCGGGTAACCGCGACCTTCCAACGACCCTTGGCGGCTGGCGATTTCAACCGCGCCAGAAAACACAAAAGCCCCGGCGAACCGAGGCTTCGAAGGGCTTGAAAGAATGGAGCGGGTGAGGCGATTCGAACGCCCGACCCCAACCTTGGCAAGGTTGTGCTCTACCCCTGAGCTACACCCGCTCATCGTCGACGGCCTGGGGTAGTCGGTGGCCGAAGGTCGCTGCGTTGCGGCGACGGGCGCTATATGGCCCAAGCGATTTTCAAATGCAACAGGGAAATGACGCCATGTTCGAGAAATTTTCAGACCGATGGTGCCGGCCCCGGCAAGCGCCCGGGCCGCGGCCCGCCATTGCCGTTGCCTGGCGACCGGGAAGGCATTATGGAACGCGGCAGCGGCATATCAGGGCGGCCGGACCGGGCGGGCCGTAACGACAGCGACGATTGAGGACCGACATGGACATGACCTCCGACAGGCAGCAGCCGAAGACCGACGGCGATCTTTTCGCTTTCCTCGACAGCCTCGGCATCGCCCATACGACGAAGACCCATGCGCCGGTCTTCACCGTCGCCGAATCGGTGGCGCTGCGCGACGAAATCCCCGGCGGGCACACGAAGAACCTGTTCCTGAAGGACAAGAAGGACAACTACTTCCTCCTCACGGTGGAGGAGAACGCCACCGTCGACCTCAAGACCGTTCATTCGGTCATCGGCGCGGCGAGCCGCGTCTCGTTCGGCAAGCCCGAGAAGCTGATGGAGTATCTCGGCGTCGTTCCCGGTTCGGTCACCGCCTTCGGCGTGATCAACGACACCGGCCTCAAGGTGAAGCTGATCCTGGACGCGGACCTGATGCACTGCGACGTCATCAACGCCCATCCGCTGCGGAACGACGCCACCACGTCGATCGCCGCAGCCGATCTGCTGCGCTTCATCGCGGCGACCGGCCACGAACCGCTTGTCTTGAAAGTGACCTCCTGACATACGATCTTCAGGCGGCATTGAACGAAGTCGGGCGACGGTCCGCAGGAGCAGGAAGATGAGTGACAATCCCTATGCGACGTCGTTTGGCGGCCAGATGAGCGGCGCAGTCAACTATGGCGCCGCGCCTGCGGCCGATCTCGTCAAGGATACGACGACGGCGACCTTCGCCCAGGACGTCATCGAGGCCTCGCGCCAGCAGCCGGTCCTCGTCGACTTCTGGGCGCCCTGGTGCGGCCCCTGCAAGCAGCTGACCCCGATCATCGAGAAGGTGGTCAAGGAGGCCGGCGGCCGGGTGAAGCTCGTCAAGATGAACATCGACGACCACCCCTCCATCGCCGGCCAGCTCGGCATCCAGTCGATTCCCGCCGTCATCGCCTTCGTCGGCGGCCGGCCGGCGGACGGCTTCATGGGGGCGCTGCCGGAGAGCCAGGTCCGCGCCTTCATCGACAAGATCGCCGGCCCTGCGGATGCCGACCAGAAGGCCGAGATCGAGGCGATCCTCGACGAGGCGAAGACCCTGCTTTCCCAGCACGACATCGGCGGGGCCGCCGATCTCTTCGGCGCGATCCTGCAGGCCGATCCGGAGAATGCCGCAGCCTTCGCCGGCATGGCCCAGTGCATGATCGCGGCCGGCCAACTGGACAATACCCGCCAGATCCTGGCCTCGGCGCCCGAAGCGGTCGCCAAGGATCCAGCCGTCGCCGCCGTGCAGAAGCAGCTGGAACAGATCGAGGAGGCCCGCAAGCTCGGCGACCCGCAGGCGCTCGAACAGGCGTTGGCGGCAGACCCGGACGACCACGCGGCGCGGCTGAAGCTCGCCAAGATCCGCAATGTCGAGGGCAATCGCGAGGCGGCGGCCGACCATCTGCTTTCGATCATGAAGCGCGACCGGAGCTTCGAGGACGACGTCGCAAGGCGCGAACTGCTGCAGTTCTTCGAGGTCTGGGGACCGAAGGACCCGGCCACGATCGCCGCCAGGCGGAAGCTGTCGTCGATCCTGTTTTCCTGACGGTTGCCCGCCGCGCATCTTGAGAAATCCGCTCCGGACCCCATTTCAAGGGTCTTGACGCTGCCTGCCGCCTTCAGCGGCGGGCTATGCCGAATGCGACGGGAAGGCGATGCAATGCATGTCGGGAATGCGCGCTATCTGAAGCCGGAAGACCTGCCGGGGACGATTCCGGTCTTTCCGCTGACGGGCGCCCTGCTTCTGCCGGGCGGACAGTTGCCCCTCAACATCTTCGAGCCGCGATATCTGTCGATGTTCGACGACGTTCTCGCCGGCAGCCGGCTGATCGGCATGGTTCAGCCGGTGTTCGGCGATCACATCGTCTCGGACCCTGCCGCGGAGGCGCCCGCGCTCTGCCAGGTCGGCTGCCTCGGCCGCGTCACCTCCTTCGCCGAGACCGGCGATGGCCGATACATCACCTCGCTCACCGGCGTCTGCCGCTATCGCCTCATCAGCGAGGTCCGCACCGGCAAGGCCTACCGCTCGTTCAAGATCGCGCCCTTCATCAGCGACCTCTCCGGCACCGACGACGAGCGCGGGGTCGATCGGGAGGCCCTTCTGTCGGCCTTCCGCGCCTATCTCGACGCCAACAAGCTGGAGGCCGACTGGGAAAGCGTCGAGCGGGCCAGCAACACCACCCTCGTCAACTCCATGTCGATGATGTCGCCCTACGGACCGGCGGAAAAGCAGGCCCTCCTCGAGGCCCCGGACCTGAAGACGCGTGCCGAAACGCTGATCGCGATCACCGAGATCGTGCTGGCGCGCAATTTCGGCGACGTCGACACGCGCCTGCAATAGGTCCGCCGATGGAAAACAAGACCAACAGCGTCGATACCAAGCTCCTGGAACTTCTCGTCTGCCCGCTGACGAAGGGCCGGCTGACCTGGAATGCGGAAACCGGCGAGCTCGTCTCCGAGCGGGCGAAGCTCGCCTACCCGGTCCGCGACGGCATTCCGATCATGCTCGTCTCCGAAGCGCGCGAACTGAAGGACTGAGAAACGCCCGTTCGGTCGCCCGGCTCAGATCGCTTCGCCGACGAGCATGCGCGGCTGGTCGCGGCCGGCGAGACCCTCGGCCTGGCGGATGAAGAACGACTTCAGCCCCGGCAGCCGGTCGACGATCCCGAGCCCGAGGTCGCGCGCGACGCGCAGCGGTGTCAGGTCGTTCGAGAACAGCCGGTTGAGCACGTCCGTCGTGACCCCCATGCGGAACGTATCGAAGCGCCGCCACGTCTCGTAGCGCTCGAGCACCGAGATAAGGCCGATGTCGAGGCCCAGCCGGTCCGCCTCGATCACGGTTTCGGCCAGTGCCGCCACGTCCTTGAAGCCGAGGTTCAGGCCCTGGCCGGAAATCGGGTGGATGCCGTGGGCCGCGTCGCCGGCAAGGGCGAAGCGGGGAGCGACGAAGGATCGCGCGAGCGTCAGCCCCAGCGGAAAGGCCCTGCGGCCGCCCACCACCCGCAAGGCGCCGAGCTTGTGACCGAAGCGGCGCTCCAGTTCCTCCTCGAACACCAGGTCGTCGCTTTCGATCAGGCGGTTGGCGTCCTCGGTCCGCTCCGTCCAGACGAGCGAGGATCGATTGCCCTTCATCGGCAGGGTCGCGAAGGGGCCGGCCGGCAGGAAATGCTCCTCCGCCGTCCCCTCGTGCGGCCGCTCGTGCTCGACGGTCGTCACGATTCCCGACTGCCCGTAGTCGAAGCGGACGGTCTTGATGCCGGCAAGGTCGCGCAGCTTCGAGCGGACACCGTCGCAGGCGACGAGCAGGCGGGCCTGAAGCGTTTCGCCATTCGACAGGCGGATCGTGCTCGCATGCACGTCGGTGGAAAAATCCACCACGGAGG
Organism: Mycoplana sp. MJR14; assembly: GCF_029210525.1. Classification (NCBI taxonomy): domain Bacteria; kingdom Pseudomonadati; phylum Pseudomonadota; class Alphaproteobacteria; order Hyphomicrobiales; family Rhizobiaceae; genus Mycoplana; species Mycoplana sp. MJR14. The sequence continues at coordinate 300,762 of NZ_JARGEO010000004.1, read as the reverse complement.
TTGCCCACCGAATGGGCAGGCCGAGCGGCTCTGCCGCCGCTACCAGGCTTCCCGTGACGGCGCGGTTCGGCACCATGTGGGCGAAAGGCGCGCCGTCGTCGGCCTCGCCCGCGCCCTCGAAGGTCAGGAAGACGGGGCGCACCGGATCGGCCGTGCGCGAATCGGTGATCACCATGCGGCGGATCGGTTCCGCCTCCGGCTCGATCTCGTTCCAGACGCCGAGGACGTCGAGGAGGTTGCGGGCGGCGGCCACCAGCGCGGAGGCGCGCTCGTCGCGCCTCCAGGCATCGGCCGGGGCCGGATCGACGAGTTCAATCTGCAGATGTGGAGCGGCCTTCTTCAGCGCCACGGCCAGCGACAGCCCGACATATCCGCCGCCTGCCACAAGAATGTCGATCATCGCTGGTCTCCGTGCCCTTGAGCCGTCCTTTCATCCTATATAGATGACGCAGACGGAGTTTCCTACACCGGGAGCCTACAGCAGGAGAAGGTCCAAATGTCACGTCCGGAAGAGCGCGGCTCCCCCATGCAGGAACTCCTGTCGACGCTCGACCTCGAGACGCTGGAGGAAAACCTGTTTCGCGGAGGCAGCCCGCAGGTGGGCTGGCAGCGGGTGTTCGGCGGCCAGGTGATCGGCCAGGCGCTGGTCGCCGCCAGCCGCACGGTGGCGGAGGACCGCTTCGTCCACTCCCTTCACGCCTATTTCATCCGGCCGGGCGATCCGGCCGTGCCGATCATCTACGATGTCGACCGCATTCGCGACGGCGCCGGCTTCACCACGCGGCGCGTGATCGCCATCCAGCACGGCAAGCCGATCTACTTCATGACGGCGTCCTTCCAGGGCGACGAGCCCGGGTTCGACCATGCCGTGCCCATGCCGGACGTCCTGCCGCCGGAGCAGGTGCTGCAGGACGGCGAGGAGCGCGCGCGGTTCCTCGCCAGCGCGCCCAAGGCCATTCGCGAATACTGGGAACGCCCGCGGCCGATCGAGCTCCGCCCGGTCGAGCTTGCCGGCCGCCCCGGCCCTGCCGGCAGCATGACCGGGCGCAACGTATGGATGCGCGCCACCGGCCCGGTGCCGGACGATCGCCACCTCCAGGCCGCCGTGCTCGGCTATCTCTCCGACCTGACCCTGCTCGACACCGCCCTCTTCGCGCACGGCACCTCCGTCTTCGACCGGTCGCTGCAGGTGGCGAGCCTCGACCATGCCATGTGGTTCCACCGGCCCTGCCGGCTCGACGACTGGCTGCTGTTTGCCCAGGACAGCCCCTCGGCTTCCGGCGCCCGCGGCATGACCCGCGGCAGCCTCTTCACGCGCCAGGGCCTGCTCGTGGCCTCGGCTGCCCAGGAAGGGCTGATCCGCAAAAAGGCAACTGAACAAATTTAAGGCATTTTTTCAAAATTGCCTATTATTTGCGCTCACTGATTGGCGCTTTTTTGACGTCCGTCGCTCATCGACGACAAAATCATTATTTAACAATACGTTACGAAGTGCGTCGAATCTGGCACGCCCCTTGAATGTGTAGGCTTGGCAGCCGCGGCATGATGCCCGCGGCAGCAAGGAGAAACGGCCTCGGCCGTGGGTGAACACAAGGGATGGGAATCCAGATGAAAATCGTGATGGCAATAATCAAGCCGTTCAAGCTCGATGAGGTACGCGAAGCCCTCACCGCAGTGGGTATCCAGGGCCTCACCGTGACCGAAGTGAAGGGATACGGGCGCCAGAAGGGACACACGGAAATCTACCGCGGTACCGAGTATGCCGTTAGCTTCCTTCCGAAACTGAAGATCGAGATCGCCGTCCCGAGCGAGACCGTCGAGAAGGCCGTCGAGGCCATCGCATCCGCCGCCAAGACCGGCCAGATCGGCGACGGAAAGATCTTCGTCTACTCGATTGACCACGCCGTCCGCATCCGCACCGGCGAAACCGATTCCGAAGCGCTGTAAGAACCGGCAGATCAGGAGCAATATCAATGTCATCGCATACTCTCAACTCCATCCTTGGCCGCGTTGGCGCCGCTGCTGCGGCCGTTCTCGCGCCGGTCGTCGCCTTCGCGCAGGAAACCGCACCGGCCGCTGCCGAGGCCGCCGCTGCCGCCCCCGTTCCGGACAAGGGCGACACCGCCTTCATGTTCATCAGCACCCTTTTGGTGCTGTTCATGCTGATGCCCGGCCTCGGCCTGTTCTACGGCGGCCTGGTCCGCGCCAAGAACATGCTGTCGGTGCTGATGCAGTGCACGATCATCGGCGCCGTCATGATGCTCGTCTGGGTCATCTACGGCTACTCCTTCGCCTTCGGCGGCTCCACCAGCCCCTATTTCGGCGGCACCGCCAAGCTGTTCCTCTCCGGCGTGACGATGGAATCGACCGCTGCGACCTTCTCTGACGGCGTCGTCATCCCGGAATTCATCTTCGTGATGTTCCAGATGACCTTCGCAGCGCTCACCCCGGCCCTGATCGTCGGCGCCTTCGCCGAGCGCATCAAGTTCTCCGCCGCGGTGCTGTTCTGCGTGCTCTGGGCGACCTTCGTCTACTTCCCGATCGCCCACATGGTCTGGGACGCCAACGGTCTTCTGTTCGGCATGGGCGCGCTGGACTTCGCCGGCGGTACCGTCGTGCACATCAACGCCGGCGTGGCCGGTCTGGTCGGCGCGGTCATGGTCGGCAAGCGCATCGGCTACGGCAAGGACATGATGGCCCCGCACTCCATGACCCTCACCCTCGTCGGTGCGGCCATGCTGTGGGTCGGCTGGTTCGGCTTCAACGCCGGCTCCAACCTCGAAGCCTCCGGCGGCGCGATGCTCGCAACCGTGAACACCTTCATCGCAACGGCCGCAGCCATCGTCTCCTGGTCGCTGGTCGAAACCTTCACCCGCGGCAAGGCCTCGATGCTCGGTGCGGCATCCGGCATGATCGCCGGCCTCGTTGCCATCACCCCGGCCGCCGGCATCGCCGGTCCGATGGGCGCCATCGTCATGGGCCTGGTCGTCTCGCCGATCTGCTACTTCTTCATCTCGGTCGTGAAGGCGAAGTTCGGCTACGACGATACCGCTGACGTGTTCGGCGTGCACGGCATCGGCGGCCTGTTCGGCGCGCTGGCAACCGGCATCTTCGCCTCCGACACCCTCGGCGGCATCGGCTATGCCGAAGGCGTCACCATGGGCAGCCAGTTCATGACCCAGCTGACGGCCGTCGCCATCACCATCGTCTGGTGCGGCGTCGTCTCGGCGATCCTCTACAAGATCGTCGATGCGATCGTCGGCTTGCGCGTCACCGCCGAAGCCGAGCGCGAAGGTCTCGACCTGTCCTCGCACGGCGAAGCCGCCTACCACGTCTGATGCGTGCTACCGGCGCCGGTTGGGACCGGCGCCGTCTGATCCTCCCTCCGCGCCTGTGCAAGCAGGCGACAGCCCGGACCTCGCGGTCTGGGCTTTTTGTGTGCCGGGCCGGCATTTTTGGCATTGGGGCCGCTCTGCGCGCCATGGTTAATACGCCATTAACGCTTGTCCCGTTAGGGTCGTACATCATCCATGCCCTCCGGGCCCGGTGGAACGACCGCACCGGGACCAATCGCGCGACAGGCTGAAGACACATGGCGAGAAGCACAACCGCAATGCTGGACAATCGTCCCGAACGATTTGTTCTGTCGGCCTTCCTATGGCGACAGATCAGGGCGCTCCTGGGTTTCGGCCTGTTCGTGGCGCTGGCGCTCGCCGTGGCCGCCCTCTCCACCTGGAACGTCTCCGACCCCAGCTTCTCCTATGCATCGGGCAGCGAGCCCACCAACGCGCTCGGCTATGCCGGCGCGGCCTTTGCCGACATCTTCATGCAGTTCTTCGGGCTTGCCTGCGTGATCGCCCTGCTGCCGGTCGTCGCCTGGGCGCTGGCGCTGATCAAGAACCGCCGCCTGTCGCGCATCGTCAAGCGGCTCGGCTGCTGGTTCGTCGGCGCCGTGCTCGCCTCCGCCGCGCTCAGCTGCATCCCCGCCCCGATCACCTGGCCCCTGCCGAACGGCCTCGGCGGCGTCTTCGGCGACATGATCCTGCGCTTTCCAGCACTCTTCACCGGCGCCTATCCGACCGGAATCCTGGCGAGCATCCTCGGCGGGATCGTCGCCATCCCGGCCGGCTGGCTGCTCGTCTTCAGCGCCGGCCTGATCGGCAACGATCCGGTGGAAGACGACGAGATCGCACCCCCCGTCAGCGTCGAGCGGACGCGCACGGTCAGCGAACCCGACGAGGAGGACGAGGCCGAAGGGCCGCTGATGGTCGTCGCCGGCGCGCTGACCCATGCCTGGTACACCAACCAGGCCCGCCTGCGCCGCCTGTTCGGGCTCACCGGACGCGGCAAGACCCGTTCGCGCGCGGTCGAGCAGCCCTATGATTTCAACGATGACGAGTTCGGCACGCTGAACGAACCGACCCGTGCCAAGGCCGCGCCGCGCTTTTCGGAGCGCGTCGAGCCGTCGCTCGACGGCGGTGCCCGCCGCCATGTCGCACCGCCGCCGATGGCCGGCTACGACGACGAGGAGATGGACGAGGACGACGACGTGCCGCGCCCGGCCGGCATCCTGCCGGACGACGACATGGCCGACGATTGGGCGCCGCGCAAGGCGCCGGCACCGGCGGGCCTGCGCTCGCGGATCGCCGCCGCCGCTCCCAAGCCGAAGCCCGGCGTGCGGGTCGAACGGGAGGCCCAGGCCTCCTTCGCCGCGCCCGGCGGCTTCCAGCTTCCGTCGCTGCACCTGCTGGCCGAGCCCCGCAACGTAGCCCGAGACGCGTCGCTGTCCGCCGATGCGCTGGAGCAGAACGCCCGCATGCTCGAAGGCGTGCTGGAGGACTTCGGCGTCAAGGGCGAGATCATCCACGTCCGCCCGGGTCCGGTCGTCACGCTGTACGAGCTCGAGCCGGCGCCCGGCATCAAGTCCTCGCGCGTGATCGGCCTTGCCGACGACATCGCCCGCTCGATGAGCGCGATTGCGGCCCGCGTCGCCGTCGTGCCTGGCCGCAACGCGATCGGCATCGAACTGCCCAACCAGAGCCGCGAGACCGTCTACCTGCGCGAACTGCTCGCCGCCCGCGACTTCGAGACCAGCAAGGCCAAGCTCGCCATGGCGCTCGGCAAGACGATCGGCGGCGAACCGGTGATCACCGACATCGCCAAGATGCCGCACCTGCTGGTCGCCGGCACGACCGGCTCGGGCAAGTCGGTGGCGATCAACACCATGATCCTGTCGATCCTCTACCGGCTGAAGCCGGAGCAGTGCCGCCTGATCATGATCGACCCGAAGATGCTCGAACTGTCGGTCTATGACGGCATCCCGCATCTCCTTTCCCCCGTCGTCACCGATCCGAAGAAGGCGGTGGTGGCGCTCAAGTGGACCGTCCGCGAGATGGAGGAGCGCTACAAGAAGATGTCGAAGATCGGCGTGCGCAACATCGACGGCTTCAACAGCCGCGTCGAGCAGGCGCTCGCCAAGGGCGAACAGATCACGCGCACCGTCCAGACCGGCTTCGATCGCCAGACCGGCGAGGCGATGTACGAGACCGAGGAATTCGATCTCCAGCCGATGCCCTACATCGTCGTCATCATCGACGAGATGGCCGACCTGATGATGGTCGCCGGCAAGGACATCGAAGGCGCCGTCCAGCGCCTGGCGCAGATGGCGCGCGCCGCCGGCATCCACGTCATCATGGCGACGCAGCGTCCCTCGGTCGACGTCATCACCGGCACGATCAAGGCCAACTTCCCCACCCGCATCTCCTTCCAGGTCACCTCCAAGATCGACAGCCGCACGATCCTGGGCGAACAGGGCGCCGAGCAGCTGCTGGGCATGGGCGACATGCTCTACATGGCCGGCGGCGGGCGCATCCAGCGCGTGCACGGCCCGTTCGTCTCCGACCACGAGGTGGAGGGGGTCGTCGCCCATCTGAAGGCGCAGGGCGCGCCGCAGTATCTCGACGCGATCACCCAGGACGACGATGACGACATGGACGGCGCAGGCCCGGCCGGCACCGCCAACCTCGACGATTCCGACGACCCCTACGACCAGGCCGTCGCCGTGGTCCTGCGCGACGGCAAGGCGTCGACGTCCTATATTCAACGCCGGCTCGGGATCGGCTACAATCGTGCCGCCTCGCTCATCGAACGGATGGAGCAGGAGGGGCTGATCGGCCCGGCGAACCACGCCGGAAAGCGCGAGATCCTGGTTCCGACGGAAGACGACATCACGGGCCGTTGACGGGAACACAAGTCGCTCTACCTGTGCCGTCACGGTCGCAGGCGTCCGGCTCGCGCCATGATCACGCCGTACTTGGCGGACATTCAGAGCGGCATAAGGAGACCAAGATGAACGCTCACGACACCACCCCGGCCGGCCATATCACGCGCAGGAACCTTGCCGGACTGCTGGCGCTGGTCCTCGTCGGCGGCCCGTCCCTGCTGGCATCGGATCCGGCTGCCGCCCAGGCCTCCGGCACGGCGCAGAAGATCGCCAATCACTTCTCGTCGGTGAAGACGATGATGGGCGAGTTCGTGCAGTTCGGTCCCCGCGGCGAGCAGACGGGCGGCAAGTTCTTCATCAGCCGCCCGGGCAAGATCCGCTTCAACTACGAGGATCCCTCGCCGATGCGCGTCATTTCCGACGGCCGCACGGTGGTCATCGGCAACCGCAAGCTGAAGACCTGGGACGTCTATCCCCTTTCCAAGACGCCGCTGAAGCTGCTGCTGGGCGAGCAGATCGATCTCTCCACCCGCATGGTCCGCAACGTGAAGGAAGAGGACGACCTCATCACCATCGTGCTGGGCGACCGCAACATGTTCGGCTCCTCGACCATCACCATGATGTTCGACCCGAAGACCTACGACCTTCGCCAGTGGACGATCAGGGATGCCCAGGGCAAGGACACGTCCGTGATGATCTTCAACGTCAAGAGCGGCGTGCCGCTGGATTCGAAGATCTTCGCCATCCCCTACAACGAGATCCACGGCCGCTGATGCGGCCGGCACGGCTCGAACTTCCACCGGACCGCGCCGCGCCTCGTGGTAGTGGGTGACGGCCCGATTTTCGGCCGGATCGGCGGAAAACCGATTCCGGTCCCGGCTCTTATCGGCTAAGTACCTCGCGACCTGCCTGCCGGGCACAACGAGGATGCCGACCGCATGAGCCTTTCCATCGCGACCTGGAACATCAACTCCGTCCGCCTGCGGATCGGCCTGGTCGAGCATCTCCTGAAGACCCATGCGCCGGACATCCTCTGCCTGCAGGAGACCAAGTGTCCGAACGACCAGTTCCCGTCCAAGCCGCTGAAGGCGCTCGGCTACGAGTACATCGTCATGCACGGCCAGAAGGGCTATCACGGCGTCGCGACGATTTCCCGCCTGCCGCTGACCGAGCTCGTCGAGCGGCGCGACTACTGCGGCGTCGGCGATGCGCGGCACGTCTCCGTCGTCTTCCGCCACGGCGGCAAGTCGATCCGGCTGCATAACTTCTACGTGCCGGCCGGCGGCGACGAACCGGACCGCACGATCAACCCGAAGTTCGGCCACAAGCTCGACTTCATCGAGGAGATGAAGCTCTTGCATGCGGAAGCCGAGACCGGGATCTCCTCGATCCTCGTCGGCGACCTGAACATCGCCCCGCTCGAGCACGACGTCTGGTCGCACAAGCAGCTTCTGAAGATCGTCAGCCACACGCCGGTGGAGGTCGAGGGGCTGACGGAGGTCATGACGAAAGGCGCCTGGGTCGACCTGATGCGCCGCAAGATCCCGGCCGACCAGAAACTCTATACCTGGTGGAGCTATCGCGCCCAGGACTGGGCGGCAGCCGACCGCGGGCGCCGGCTGGACCACATCTGGTCGTCGGCCGATCTCGATCCGCACCTGTCGGAGATCACGGTGCTGCGCGAGGCGCGCGGATGGGAGCGCCCGTCCGACCACGTCCCGGTCATCGCCACCTTCGATCTTTAGGCTATCTGCGCAAGTCCGGTGCCTTCCGCGCCGGACCGTCAGGCGAACCGTCCGGCCATCCCCGAGGCCCCGTCGACCATCGCCGCCAGGTTGGCGCGGATCCGCCCCTGCACCATCACGGCCACGTCCGGATATTCCTCCAGCATCCTTCTGAACAGCGGGCGGTTGATGCGGATGACCTCGCTGTCTTCGACCGCGGTCGCCGTGAACTTCCGTTCGATGACCGAGATCATCGCAAGCTCCGACAGAAGCGTTCCGACATCGGCAGTGCCCTCGTCGCGCACGGAGCCGTCGCGCGCCGTGGACGTGAGGCGAAAGCTCCCCGAGGCGACGACGAAGCCGCAATCGGCCGAAGCCCCCTCACGAAAGAGCGTCTGGCCCTCGACGATTCTCCGCCTCTCCGCACCGAACGCGATCAATCGCAGCTTGTCCTCGGCCAGGCCGGCAAACAGCGGCACTTGCGCGAAAAGCCTGATGTCGTCGATGAGAGCCAAGCGGCGCCTCCGTCTTGCGGCCGGGCGCGGCGATCGCGGCCGCAGCCCTGGTCTGTTGCCTGAATGAATAGCCGACAAGGCCGGGCGGCGTCCAGCGCCCGGCCCCGCAATCCCGGCACGATGGCGCCGGCGACCGGCCTATGGAACGATCTTGTAGCCGCCGTTCTCGGTGACGAGGATCTGCGCGTTCGACGGGTCGCGCTCGATCTTCTGGCGCAGCCGGTAGACGTGCGTCTCGAGCGTGTGGGTGGTGACGCCGGAGTTATAGCCCCAGACCTCTTCCAGGAGCACGTCGCGGGTGACCACCTTCTGGTCCGCCCGATAGAGGTAGCGGATGATCGCCGCCTCCTTCTCCGTCAGCCGGATCTTCTGGCCGTTCTCCATGGTCAGGAGCTTCTGGCCGGGCTTGAACGTGTAGGGACCGACCGTAAAGGTGGCGTCCTCGCTGCTTTCGTGCTGGCGCAACTGCGCGCGGATGCGGGCGAGAAGGACGGCGAAACGGAACGGCTTGGTGACGTAGTCGTTCGCACCCGCTTCCAGGCCGAGGATCGTGTCCGAATCGGTGTCGTGTCCGGTCAGCATGATAATCGGCGCCTTGAAGCCGCCCTTGCGCAGGAGCTTCACCGCCTCGCGTCCGTCCATGTCCGGCAGGCCGACATCCATGATGAGCAGGTCCACCTGCCCCGCCCGGGCGGCCTGGATGCCTTTCGCCGCGGTCGCCTCCTGCTGGATCGTGAACTCCTCGTAGAGCGCAAGCTGCTCGACCAGCGTCTCGCGCAGGTCGTTGTCGTCATCGACAATGAGGATGGTTCGCGATGTCATATGCTTCCCTTCGAATATTGGAACGACCCTATGCGAAATTGCTCTTTTGACAAGTCCGTCAAGGATATATGCAAACCCCATGCCCGCCGGCGAGCATATGCTTGGACCCGGTTTTCCGGGCAACGCACATTCGCGTGAGCATGAAACAGGCACGGTCATGAGACGGGCAAACAAGACAGCATCAGACAATCGCGGCACAATCGTGATCCGTCGCGCGCCGCTGAACAAAAGCCGCGCCATCCTGCGATACGGCCCTTTGTCCATGCCCGCGGCGATCGGGCGGAGCGGCACCACCGCCCGGAAACGCGAGGGCGACGGCGCCACCCCGATCGCGTCGATGCGGCTGCTCAACGGCTTCTTTCGCGGCGACAGGATGCGGGACCTTCGCACCCGCCTGCCGATGCGCCGCATCCGCCCGGACATGCTCTGGTGCGACGAGCCGCGCGATCCGAACTACAACCGCCTCGTCCGCCGGCCGCTGAAAGCGAGCCACGAGGAGATGCGGCGCAAGGACGGGCTCTACGACGCCTGCCTCGTCCTCGACTGGAACGTCACCTCCCGTCGCCGCTACCGCGGATCGGCCATCTTCTTCCACCTGATCCGCCCCGGTTTCGAGCCGACGGCGGGATGCGTGGCGATCCGTCCCGCCGACATGCGCCGCCTGCTGACGCTGATCGGACGCGGAACAATGCTGAAGGTCGTTTGAGACTCTTTCTGCCGGGCAACTTTCAGGCTCCGGCGGATGTGGAATCTGCCGATGGCGACCCTATATGAACCCGGTCGCGCCCGGCCCTGTGGCGCTGCGCGCCGGGCCGGGCATGCCGGCCCCTCGCAACCATTCTGACGCATTCATATGTGGAGACCTTTCGTGACCAAGACGCCCGCCATACCTCTCAGCGACGGCAACACCATCCCCCAGGTCGGCCTCGGCGTCTGGCGCACGCCCGACGACGTGGCCGCGCCCGTCGTGCGCACCGCGCTCGCCGCCGGCTACCGCCATATCGACACCGCAGCCATTTACGGCAACGAGGAAGGCGTCGGCGAGGGCATTCGCTCGTCCGGCGTCGACCGCAAGGAGATCTTCCTGACCACCAAGCTCTGGAACGACCAGCAAGGCTTCGATTCCACGCTGAGGGCCTTCGACGAGAGCCTGAAGCGGCTCGGCACCGACTATGTCGACCTCTACCTGATCCACTGGCCGGCGCCGCAGCGCGGCCTCTACGTCGACACCTGGAAGGCCTTCGTCCGCCTGAAGGCGGAGGGCCGGGCACGCTCGATCGGCGTCTCCAACTTCTACCCCGAACATCTCGAAATGATCATTGCCGAGACCGGCGAGGAGCCGGTGATCAACCAGATCGAGCTCCATCCCGACTTCCAGCAGAAGGCCGCCCGCAAGGCCCATGCCGCCCGGCGCATCGTGACCGAATCCTGGAGCCCGCTCGGCCAGGGCACGCTGCTCGACAACCCGACCATCAGCGCCGTCGCCAAGAAGCACGGCCGCACCGCCGCGCAGACGATCATCCGCTGGCACATCGACAACGGCCTGGTCGTCATCCCGAAATCGGTGACGCCGTCGCGGATCGAGGAGAACTTCCAGGTGTTCGATTTCAAGCTGGACGACGACGACCTGACCGCGATCGCCGCCCTGGACCGCGCGGACGCCCGTATCGGGCCCGACCCGAAGACCGCGGATTTCTGAGCACGGAACGCCTGTCTTCGATGCGGCCGGGAACCACCCGGCCGCTTTTCCATCCCCTATTCCAGCGACCGCGGCGTGACGAAGCGCTCGAGCGTCCCGGTTCCCGCATGCAGGTCGGGCCAGAGGTCGAGCGGCAAGTCGATCACCGCCAGCCCTGCCGTCGGGAACTTCTCCTCCAGCCGCTTCAGCGTCTTGCCGTCCCCGGCGCCGACGAGTGCTGCCGCGAAATGCTGCAGGCCGGGATTGTGCCCGATCAGCATCAGGGTGCGAACCGAGGCATCCGTGGCCCGCACGATCTCCAGCAGCCGGTTGGCCGGCGCCTCGTAGAGCACGTCGATCTCGCGCCCTTCCGTGCCCTTCGGCAGGTGCGGCGCGACCAGCGCCCATGTCTCCTGCGTCCTGCGAGCGCTGGAGACGAGAACGAGATCGGGGATGAGCTTTTCGGCTTCGAGATACTCGCCGATGCGCGGCGCCGCCTTCTGCCCGCGTGGCGCCAGCGGCCGCTCCCGGTCGGAAACCCCGTCCGGCCAGGCGGACTTGGCATGGCGCAACAGCATGAGGCGGCGATGGGTCATGTCCGTTCCTTTCGGCGCGTGGCGCAAGGCGTGCAGCCGATCTTGCGACAAATGCGTGCACCGACAAAGCCCCGAAGCGCGAAATACGATCGTTGCCGCCGCCAAATTGCAGGAGGGCCGTCCCGAACGGGACGGCCCTCGCCATCATGAAGAACCGGCAGGCAGGCCAGGCGACCCGCCCGAGGCCGTCAATTGAATTCGCGGATGTCGACGAAGTGGCCGGCAACCGCCGCCGCCGCCGCCATGGCCGGCGAGACGAGGTGCGTGCGGCCCTTGAAGCCCTGGCGACCCTCGAAGTTGCGGTTCGACGTCGAGGCGCAACGCTCGCCCGGCTTCAGCCGGTCGTCGTTCATCGCCAGGCACATCGAACAGCCGGGCTCGCGCCAGTCGAAGCCGGCCTCCTTGAAGATCCGGTCGAGACCTTCGGCCTCCGCCTGCTCCTTCACGAGACCCGATCCCGGGACGATCATCGCCGAGACGGTCGCGGCGACCTTCTTGCCCTCGACCACCTTGGCGACGGCGCGCAGGTCCTCGATGCGACCGTTGGTGCAGGAACCGATGAAGACGCGGTCGATGTTGATGTCGGTGATCTTCGTGCCCGGCTTCAGGCCCATGTAGTCGAGCGCGCGCTGCTTGGAAGCCCGCTTCGTTTCGTCCTGGATCTCGTCGGGGTTCGGCACGACGCCCTGCACGGAGACGACGTCCTCCGGCGACGACCCCCAGGAGACGATCGGCGGCAGGTTGGCCGCATCCAGCACGACGACGCGGTCGTAGTGGGCGCCCTCGTCGGTGTGCAGCGTCTTCCAGTAGTCGAGCGCCATGTCCCAGGCCTTGCCCTTCGGCGCGCGCGGCTTGTCCTTGACGTAGGCGAAGGTCGTCTCGTCGGGCGCGATCAGGCCGGCACGGGCGCCGCCCTCGATCGTCATGTTGCAGATCGTCATGCGGCCTTCCATCGACAGCGAGCGGATCGCCTCGCCGGCGAACTCGATGACGTAGCCGGTGCCGCCGGCGGTGCCGATCTCGCCGATGATGGCGAGGATGATGTCCTTGGCCGTGACGCCCGGCGGCAGCTGGTTGTCGACGCGCACCAGCATGTTCTTCGCCTTTTTCTGGATCAGCGTCTGGGTGGCGAGCACGTGCTCGACCTCGGACGTGCCGATGCCGTGCGCCAGCGCCCCGAAGGCGCCGTGCGTGGACGTGTGGCTGTCGCCGCAGACGATCGTCATGCCGGGCAGGGTGAAGCCCTGCTCGGGGCCGACGATGTGCACGATGCCCTGGCGCACGTCGTTCTCCGAGTAGTATTCGACGCCGAAGTCGGCGGCATTCTTCGCCAGCGCCTCGACCTGGATCCGGCTCTCCTCGTTCTTGATGCCGTGCTTGCGATCCGGCGAGGTCGGCACGTTGTGGTCGACGACGGCGAGCGTCTTCTCCGGATGGCGGACCTTGCGGCCGGCCATGCGCAGGCCCTCGAAGGCCTGCGGACTCGTTACCTCGTGAACGAGATGACGGTCGATGTAGAGAAGACAGGTGCCGTCTTCTTGGGTGTTGACGACATGGTCGTCCCAGATCTTGTCATAGAGGGTACGGGGTGCGCTCATGGCTCTTCATCCGTGGAATGCAAAGGGAATGGAAGCAAAATGCGGCTGTGCCGCGGATCCGGCAGGGATCAGGCCAGGCGGCTGGTAAGCGCCCCGCATACACGCGCAAAGAAACGGACCGGCAGGCGCTTGTGGTCCTGCAGTACGAAGATGCGCGCGCCGATGCATGCGAACTTGGATTCCATGGGCCTGCACATACCAATTTTTGAGGGCCTCGGCAACGGCTGTCGAAGCGGCCGATACATGACCCTCTCGAACAGCAAGGGGCAATGCCCTTACCGCTCGGCCCCTTTTCGCAAGCGCTGCTCCAGGCCGCGCAGCGCCAGGGACAGCCCGACCGTCAGGATCAGGTAGACATAGGCGACGATCGAATAGGTCTCGAAGAAGCGGAACGAGCCGGAGGCATAGATCTTCGCCATCTGGGTGATGTCGGAAACGCCGAGCACCGAGACGAGCGAGGAGTCCTTCACCATCGCCACGAAGTCGTTGCCGAGCGGCGGCAGGATGACGCGGATCGCCTGCGGCAGCACGACGAGGCGGAAACGCTGGGTGCGCGACAGGCCGAGCGCCTTGGCCGCCTCCACCTGCCCCTTGTCCACGGACTGGATGCCGGCGCGGAACACTTCGCCGATGAAGGCGGAATAGCCGATCGTCAGCGCCAGGATCGCCCGCCACATCAGGGAGACGTCCCGCACGAGGAGCGGCTCGGCATAGCCCGCGGCGATTAGGGGGCCGAGCACGAAATTTGCGAGCGCCACCACCGCCGGCGCACCGACGAAGGCGATGTAGAACAGCAGCACCAGGATCGGCACGCCGCGGATGACCTCCGTATAGAAGCGCGCGACCTGGCGCAGCGCCGCATGGTCGGAGAGACCGAGCAGCGCCACCCCGAGCCCGACGAGGGTGGCGAGCAGAAAGGCGACGACGGTGACGAAGATCGTGACCCACAGGCCCTGCAGGATGACGCCGAAGACCTGCGCATAGATCTCGTTGGCGGCGATCACGACGGCGAGCGCAAGACCGATCGCAACGAGGGCGACCAGCCACCAGGGATAGTCGCCCTTCGTCGTATCCGGATTCCGGGATGCAGCAGCCATGAAGGGCTTACTGGCCCATCTTGTAGTCGAGGAACCACTTCTTGTTCAGAGCGTCCAGCGTGCCATCCGCCTTCAGCGCGGCGATCGCGGCATTGACGGGCGCGACCAGGTCCGACCCCTTGGGGAAGATGAAGCCGAAATCCTCCGTGCCGAGCGGCTCGCCGATCACCTTCAGCGTGCCCGCGGACGCGTCGACATAGCCCTTGGCGGCGACGCTGTCGGTCAGCACGAGATCGACGTCGCCCGCCTTCAGCGCCTGCACCGTCGCCCCGAAGGTCTCGAACAGCTTGATGCGCGGGTTCTGCTCGTTGCCGTCGAGGATCTCGTAGACGGCGGCATAGAACGGCGAGGTGCCCGGCTGCGCGCCGACCAGCCCGTCGGCAAAGGCGCCGAAGCTCTTGGCGTCGGTGAAGCGGCTCTCGTCGCCGCGGACGAGCATGAACTGCTGCGAGCGCATGTAGGGGTCGGAGAAGTCGACCTTCTCCTTGCGATCGTCCTTGATGGTGATGCCGGTCATGCCGATCTGGTACTGGTTGTCGGAGACCGCCTGGATCATCGCGTCCCAGCTGGTGTTCTGGTACTCGACCTTGAAGTTCAGCCGCTTGGCGATCTCGTTCATCGCGTCGTATTCCCAGCCGATCTGCTCGCCGGTCTTCGGGTCGACGAACTGCAGCGGCGGATAGGCGTTCTCCGTGACGACCACCACCGTCTTGCCGCCCAGGTCGGGCAGTTCGGCGGCGTTGCCGGCCAGCGGCATGAGAACAAGGGCGGAGAGCCCGGCGAGAACTGTGCGGCGCGAAAACATCGGAATGCTCCAGAAATTGTGGCACGCGAAACGTGTCACAGAACAATCGGGGCTGGCAAGCTTGAATGTGCCCCGGTCACTCCATGGGCGAAAAATCCGACCCTTCCAACTATCCCCACCAGAAATGCACTTCCAGTGGCATTCTTCCAGCGCGCACGCTGTACGACAGCAGTTGGAGAAATATAATATCCAAGCAAATGCAGTGGCTGGCATTTCCTCGTGCGGTATCGGAGTTGGCATGCCCTTGGAGGCGCGGGATTTTGTAACTGCAGGCTGGGCTTACGGCCCGGACTCAGCAGCCTTGGCCATCTCGATCCTGAGGGCGGCCGGCATTTTCGTGCTGCCACACTCTTATCACCATGCATCTGTTGCATGGCACCACGTCACGGCGCTCGGAGGGATCGAGCTCCGTGTCCCTGCATCGCAAGCGGGTGACGCCCAGGCCATCCTGCGATCAATCGATATCTCGCAGCCCCGCCGGAGCGCCTGGCTTCGCGCCGCGACCGGCATTCTCCTGCTGATATGGATTGGCATACCGCTGCCGGCGGGCGGCCTATTCGCGAGAGGGGCTTTTTCCGCAGCGCAGCAGACGGTCAGCAGGTAGCAGACAGCAAAAAGGCGGCCCGAGAGCCGCCTCTTCGTCAATCCGATGGGACCGGAAACTTATTCCGCCGCTGCTTCAGCGTTCTTTGCTGCCTCTTCGGCGGCCTTGGCTTCCGCGGCCTCGGCCGCTGCCTTTTCGGCCGCGAGCGCCTGTGCAGCTGCGACCTTCTCGGCCTCAAGACGTGCCTTTTCCTCGGCGACGGCCTGACGCTCGGCGTCGTTCAGCTTGCGGGCGCGGGTGCCGGTGTTCTCGACGATACGAGCCGACTTGCCGCGGCGATCGCGCAGGTAGTAGAGCTTGGCGCGGCGGACCTTACCGCGGCGGACGACTTCGACGCTCTCGACGAGCGGCGAGAAGATGGGGAATACGCGCTCGACGCCTTCACCGTAGGAGATCTTGCGAACGGTGAAGCTCTCGTTCAGGCCGCCGCCGGAGCGGGCGATGCAGACGCCTTCATAGGCCTGCACGCGGGTACGGCTGCCTTCCGTCACGCGGACGTTGACGCGCAGCGTGTCGCCCGGGGAGAATTCGGGAAGGGTGCGCTTGGCGGCGATCTTTGCGGCCTGTTCGGCCTCGAGCTGCTCAATGATGTTCATCGGTCTAACCTTTACGTTCTTCTGAAACAGCCAGAGCGCTCGACCTTGTCCCTTGGGTGAAAACCTCGGGGAGATGTCCGTTGCCGGACAGGAGCGGATTCGCCATTCTTTGCTTGCGGCTTTCCGGGACGATCCCAAAACCGAGCGGGCCAATACACCATTCCTCGACCCTTGTCATCCCTTGCGGCACGATAAATCGTTGGCCCTTGCGGCTTTTGGAGGATTGCAGCGCGGCGCGGCGGACGATATCAGCGCTTCCGGAGGAACAGGCGGCTCGTCGGGCTGCCCCCGGGGGAGAGAGCATGTCGATCGTCGATGCCGCCATTCTGTTCGTCGCGGGCTTCCTGTCCGGCGTGGTCAATGCGATCGCCGGCGGCGGCACCTTCCTCACCTTCGGCGCCATGACGCTGACCGGCCTGCCGCCGATCGTCGCCAACGCCACCTCCTCGATCACCCAGTTCCCCGGCTATGTCACCTCCGCGCTCGCCTACCGGCGCGAGATCCGCTCCGACTGGAAGGAGGCGCTCGTCGTCGGCGCCCTGTCGCTGGTCGGCGGGCTCGCGGGCGCGCTGCTTTTGCTCTCCATGTCCAACCCGGGCTTCCGCGCGCTCGTGCCCTGGCTGCTTCTCGGCGCCACCGCGGTCTTCGCCGCCGGTCCGCTCCTGAAGCCGAAACACCTGCATGCCGAGCAGCCGCTCGGCCCGCTCGGGCTCGTCGGCCAGTTCGCGACCTCGATCTATGGCGGCTTCTTCGGCGCCGGCATGGGCATCATGACCCTTGCCGTCCTCGGCCTCTCCAAGGGCGGAGACTATCATCGCCTGAACGCGCTGAAGAATTTCCTCGCCATGGTGATCGCCGCCGTCGCCATCGTCATCTTCGCCAGCGGCAAGGTGGTCGGCTGGCCGCAGGCGGCGGTGATGATCCCCGCCGGCGCGATTGGCGGCTATTCCGGCGTCTGGGTCGCCCGCCGCGTCCCGCAGACCGTCATCCGCGCCCTCGTCGTCGCGGTCGGTGCGCTGCTGACGGTCTATTATTTCGTCTCGGGCTGAGGGCCGAGCAGATCCGGGCGACGCTCCTCGGTCAGCCGGCGCGCCTCCGCCAGCCGCCATTTCTCGATTTCGCCGTGATGGCCGGAGGTCAGCACCGCCGGGATCTCCCGGCCCTCCCACACCTGCGGCCGGGTATAGTGCGGATGCTCCAGCAGCCCGCCCTCGAAACTCTCGTGAACGCCGGAGAGCACGTTGCCCATCACCCCGGGAAGGATGCGGACGATCGCGTCGAGCAGGATCATCGCCGCCGGCTCGCCGCCGGAGAGGATATAGTCGCCGATCGAGACCTCCTCGAGCCCGCGCGCATCGATCACCCGCTGGTCCACGCCCTCGAACCGGCCGCAGACGATGACCGCACCCTCGCCCGCGGCAAGCGCGCGCACCCGCTGCTGCGTCAGCGGCCGGCCACGCGGGCTCATCAGCAGCCGCGGACGTGCGTCCCCATCCGGCGAAGCCTGGTCGATCGCCTGTGCGAGCACGTCGGGCTTGAGCACCATGCCGGCACCGCCGCCGGCCGGCGTATCGTCCACCGTCCGATGCCGATCGGTGGCGAAATCGCGGATCTGGACGGTCTCGAGCGACCAGTCGCCGCGCAGGAGCGCCTTGCCGGACAGGGACTGTCCGAGAAAGCCCGGAAACATCTCCGGGTAGAGCGTCAGGATGGTGGCGCGGAAAGCCACGTCATTCCCCCTCGCGCGGCGGGCGGCGCTTGCGGCTGCCCGGTCCCTCCTCGTCGCCGCCTTCGAGCCCGGCGGCAACCGGATCGATCAGCAGCCGCCCGTTCTCCAGATCGATCTCGATCACGGCGGTCTCGGAGAAGGGAATGAGCACCGGCCGCTTGCCGGGCCCTTTCAGCTCCAGAAGGTCGCCGGCGCCGAAATCGAAGATGCCGCTGACCGTGCCGTGGCTGCGCCCGGTGGCATCGACCGCCTCCAGCCCTTCGAGATCGGCGTAGAAGAACTCGTCGTCGTCCAGTTCCTCGTCCGGCAGCTTGTCACGTTCGATATAGAGATCCAGGCCCCGCAGCGCCTCGGCCGCGGTGCGGTCGTTCACGCCGCGAAAGCGGACGATCGCCATCTCCTTCTGCTCGCGGATCTCCAGCACCTCGAAGACCCGGCCGTCCTCGCTGTGAAGGTTGCCGTAGTCGCCGAGCGAAACGGGATCGAGCGTATAGCTCTTGACGCGGACTTCGCCGCGCAGGCCCTGCGCTGCGCCGATCGTGCCCATCAGCACGGGATTTTGAAGTTTGCTCATCGATCCGGCCCGCGGTCAAAAACAGTCAGACAAAGAATACGCCAAACGAAAACGGGCGGCATGAGACACGCCGCCCGCCCGAATTTCGCTGCGCCGGGATTATTCGGCGGCAGCGGCAGCAGCGGCGTCCTCGGCCTTCTGCTTCTTCTCGGCGACGCGCTCGAGCGCCTTCTTGCCCGGCTTTGCCTTTTCCGGGTTGTTGCGGGCGTCGCGCTTGGCAAGGCCGGCTTCGTTCAGGAAGCGCAGCACACGGTCGGTCGGCTGGGCGCCCTTGGCAAGCCATTCCTTGATGCGCTCGGCATTGAGCTCGACGCGCTTGGCATCGTCCTTGGCCAGCATCGGGTTCCAGGAACCGACCTTCTCGAGGAAGCGGCCGTCGCGGGGCGAACGGGCGTCGGCAACGACGATCTGGTAGTACGGGCGCTTCTTGGAACCACCACGGGCGAGACGGATCTTCAGGGACATTTCATTTCTCCTTGAGCGTAATCAGAGGCCGCTTGTCTTCAAGCGGTAGGCTGGTTGTTGGAGCCGCTGTAATCGGCGGCGATGGCTTCATGATGCCGGATCACCTCGCGGATGACGAAGTTCAGGAACTTCTCCGCGAAATCCGGATCCAGATTGGCGTCCTTCGCCAGACGACGAAGACGTTCGATCTGGTATTCCTCGCGCGCCGGGTCCGCCGGCGGCAAATCGTGGGCGGCCTTGAGCACGCCGACGGCCTTGGTGCAGCGGAAGCGCTCGGCCAGGATATGCACCAGGGCGGCGTCGATGTTGTCGATCGACTGGCGGTACTCGGCCAGCTGCTTCTTGATCTCGGGATCGGTCATCGCCCGCTACCTCACTTCTTCTTCGGCAGGCCGGGAAGGCCCGGGAAACCGCCGCCAAGGCCGGGCAGCTTGCCGCCGAGGCCGGGAAGCCCGCCGCCGCCGAGGCCCGGCATGCCGCCGCCCGGCTTGAGGCCCGCGGCTTCCGCCTGCTTCTGCAACGCTTCGAGCTGCTTCGGGTCGAGCTTCGACAGGTCGGGCATGCCGCCCATACCGCCCATGCCGCCGCCGAGGCCGCCCAGCCCCATCTTGCCGGCAAGGCCGCCCATCATCTGCTTCATCATGCCGCCCTTCTTGCCGCCCATCATCTTCATCATGTCGGCCATCTGGCGGTGCATCTTCAGAAGCTTGTTGATGTCGGCGGCATCGGTGCCGGAACCGGCGGCGATGCGCTTCTTGCGCGAATGCTTGAGCAGGTCGGGGTTGGCGCGCTCGGCCTTCGTCATCGACGAGATGATGGCGAGCTGGCGACCGAACATTTTGTCGTCGAGGCCGGCCGCGGCCATCTTGTCCTTCATGCCGGCCATGCCGGGCATCAGCCCCATGATGCCGCCCATGCCGCCCATCTTCTGCATCTGGCGGAGCTGGTCGGCGAGGTCGTTCAGGTCGAACTTGCCCTTCGCCATCTTGGCGGCCATCGCGGCCGCCTTTTCGGCGTCGATGTTCTCGGCCGCCTTCTCGACGAGCGAGACGATGTCGCCCATGCCGAGGATGCGGTCGGCGACGCGGCGGGGATGGAATTCCTCCAGCTCACCCATCTTCTCGCCGACGCCGATCAGCTTGATCGGCTTGCCGGTGACGGCCCGCATCGAAAGCGCCGCACCGCCGCGGCCGTCGCCGTCCATGCGGGTCAAGACGAGGCCGGTGATGCCGACGCGATCGTCGAAGTTGCGGGCGAGGTTGACCGCGTCCTGGCCGGTCAGCGCGTCGGCGACGAGCAGGATCTCGTGCGGATTGGACTTCCGCTTGATCTCCGCCATCTCGATCATCAGCGGCTCGTCGATATGCGTGCGGCCGGCGGTGTCGAGGATGACGACGTCGTGGCCGCCGAGCCTCGCGGCCTGAACGGCGCGCGCGGCGATATCGGTCGGCGACTGGCCGGCGATGATCGGCAGCGTGTCGATGCCGGTCTGGACGCCGAGCTGGCGCAACTGCTCCTGTGCGGCCGGACGGCGCGTATCGAGCGAGGCCAGCAGGACCTTCTTCTTGTCGCGCGTCTTCAGCCGATTGGCGATCTTGCCCGACGTCGTCGTCTTGCCCGAGCCCTGCAGGCCGACCATCATGATGACGACGGGCGCGGCGGCGTTCAGGTCGATCGACACGCCCTCGGAGCCGAGCATGGAGACCAGCTCGTCGTGGACGATCTTGACGACCATCTGGCCGGGCTTGATCGACTTCAGGATCTCCGCGCCGACCGCCTTTTCGCGCACGGCATCGGTGAAGGCGCGCACCACTTCCAGCGCCACGTCCGCTTCCAGAAGCGCGCGGCGGACCTCGCGCAGCGCCGCCGAGACGTCGGCCTCGGAGAGCGCACCGCGGCCTGTCAGCCCATTCAAGATGGCGCCAAGGCGGTCCTGGAGTGTTTCAAACATCGGGTCTTCCTTCTTGTTTCCGGCTCCCCGGAAACGTCGGTGCTATCTGCGACGAAAACAAGACGCAAAGCCGAAAACCACCCGAGGGCGCATCGCGCTGTCGGGTGTTGACCTCCGGGATCTCTTTATACCTTTTCGGGTCCCGGTCGGCGGCTTCAAGTGTCTGAACTTGTCGCAGATGGCGCGGATAAACAGGAAAGCGGCGCCAAAGTCAAGGATAGCGGCTGAAAATGCGCGAAAGCCGGCCGGAACCCTTACAAAGCACGCGCCGACCTCCCAGATCATGCGTCCAGCAACATTGATTGGTTCGGCATGAAACAGACGCCGCGCGAGAACAGGCCTCGCAACCCCTACTATGACGGACCCGTCTCCGATCACTTCGACGGCACGGTGTTCTTCAATCCCGAAGGGGAAACGCCGCTCGGCCTTCGCGATCTAATGCGCTGGCAGTTCGGCGGCGGCCGGGCGCGGTGGCCGAAGCGCGCGGAGAGCCCCTTTGCGCCGGTGCGGCCCGACGAGCGCGTGGGCGGCGATGGCCTGCGGGTCACCATGATCGGCCACGCGTCCCTGCTGATCCAGGTCGCCGGCCTCAACATCCTCACCGATCCGGTATGGTCGCAACGCGCCAGCCCGTTTTCCTTCGCCGGTCCGAGGCGGGTGGCGGCGCCGGGCGTCCGCTTCGACGACCTGCCGCCGATCGACATCGTCATCGTCACCCACAACCACTACGACCACCTCGATCTCGCCACGCTGAGCCGGCTGCAGGCCCGTCACGCACCGCGCATCGTCACCCCGCTCGGAAACGACACGATCATCCGCCGTGTGATCCCCGGCGCCCGCTTTTCGACGATGGACTGGGGCGACCGGCTTTCGCTGGAAGGCGGGATCGCCATCGATTGCGAGCCCTGCCACCACTGGTCGGCCCGCGGCACGCGCGACCGCCGCATGGCCCTGTGGGCCGCCTTCGTCGTCGCCACGCCTGCCGGAAAGATCTACCATGTCGGCGATACCGGCTTCCACGGCGGCGCGAACTACCGCGCGGCGAAGGAAAAGCATGGCGGCTTCCGGCTCGCCAACCTGCCCGTCGGCGCCTACGAGCCGCGCTGGTTCATGAAGGCGCAGCACCAGAACCCGGAAGAGGCGGTGGAGGGCATGCTGCTCTGCGGCGCGGACTTCGCGATCGGCCATCATTGGGGAACGTTCCAGCTGACCGACGAGGCGATCGGCGATCCGCTGGCGGCCCTGCACGCGGCACTCGACCGCCGCGGCATCGCCCCCTGGCGCTTCCGGCCGATGCATTCCGGCGAAGTCTTCGATGTCCCGGCTTGACGAAAGACGCTCACATTTGCTTGATAGGTTAATTCATGAGTTTTTGGGGAAAGAAATGCAGATCGAACTGGACAATCCCGCCGCGGCCACCCGGATCCAGCGCCTGAAGGCGATGACGGATGCGACGCACGACCGTCTCGACAAGCGGATCATGGCCGCCCAGCCTTTCGCGAGCAAGGAACGCTATGCGCAGTTTCTGGACGTGCAGCACGGCTTCCATGCCGATGTCGCCCCGCTCTATGCCGCGCCCGAGCTCAACCGGCTGTTGCCGGGCCTTGCAGACCGCTGCCGCTTCCAGGCGATCAAGCAGGACATCCGGGACATCACCGGCAACGAGCCGGCCGCGATCGAAAGCCGCAACGGCGCGCTCGACCTTCCGACCGCGCTCGGCTGGGTCTATGTCGCCGAAGGATCCAACCTCGGCGCCGCCTTCCTGCTGAAGGAGGCGATCAAGCTCGGCCTGTCGGAAGACGCCGGCGCACGGCATCTTGCCGGCCATCCGGACGGCCGCGGCCTGCACTGGCGCAACTTCGTCTCCGCCTACAACGCCCTGCCCATGTCGGAGGCGGACGAGCTCAAGGTCGCCGAAGGCGCCAAGGCCGCCTTCAACCGGGTGCATGCGCTGGTGGAAGAGACGTTTGCCTGAGATCCGGTAGGCCCGCACGCCTCTGGTAATTTTCCGGCAGTTCCGCCATATACGCCTGAAGACGGGCAATCGGCGCCCGACGGGATGGGCAACATGGCAGACCTTGTCGCATTCGCGAAGATGAACGGGCTTGGCAACAAGATCCTGGTCGTCGACATGCGCGGCCGCACCGACCGGGTGACGCCGGCGGCGGCGATCGCGCTCGCCGCCGATGCCGAGACCGTCTTCGACCAGATCATGGCGATCCACGATCCGAAGGCGGACGGCACCGACGCCTTCATCGACATCCTCAACTGCGACGGCACCCTGGCGCAGGCCTGCGGCAACGGCACGCGCTGCGTCGTCCAGGCGCTTGCCGCCGAGACCGGCAAGAAGGCGTTCGCCTTCCAGACCGTCGCCGGCATCCTGAACGCGGTGGAGCACGAAGACGGCACGATCTCCGTCGACATGGGCAGGCCCGTCTTCGCCTGGGACAGGATCCCGCTGGCAGAGGAATTCTTCGATACCAGCCGCATCGAACTGCAGATCGGTCCGATCGACGATCCGGTGCTGCATTCGCCCTCGGCCGTGTCGATGGGCAATCCGCACGCCGTCTTCTGGGTCGATCGCGACGTGATGTCCTTCGATCTCGCCCGCTTCGGCCCCCTGCTCGAGAACCACCCGATCTTCCCTGAGCGGGCCAACATCACGCTGACCGAGGTCACGTCCCGCTCGTCGATGAGGACGCGTACCTGGGAACGCAGCGCCGGGCTGACGCTCGCCTGCGGCTCGGCCGCCTGTGCCGCGGCCGTCAGCGGCGCCCGCACCGGGCGCACCGGGCGCAAGGTCGCCATCACCGTCGCCAGCAGCCCGAACCGCGGCACGCTGCAGATCGAGTGGCGCGAGAGCGACGACCACGTGATCATGACCGGGCCGGCCGAATGGGAGTGGTCCGGCACCGTCGATCCTGCGACCGGCACCTGGCGCCGGGACGTGGCCGAAGGCGGAGCGGCCGCGCTTTGAGCGGCGTCGAGGTCATCACCTTCGGCTGCCGTCTCAACACCTACGAATCGGAAGTGATGCGCGGCGAGGCCGAAAAGGCGGGGCTGAACAACGCCATCCTCGTCAACACCTGCGCGGTGACCGGCGAGGCCGTGCGCCAGGCCCGCCAGGCGATCCGCCGCGCCCGCCGCGACAATCCCCATGCCCGCATCATCGTCACCGGCTGCGCCGCGCAGACGGAGAAGGAGACCTTTGCCGGCATGCCGGAGGTCGACGCCGTGCTCGGCAACGAGGAGAAGCTCAAAAGCGCCTCCTACCGATCCCTGCCGGATTTCGGCGTCTCGGCCGAGGAAAAAGTCCGCGTCAACGACATCATGAGCGTGACCGAGACCGCGCCGCAGATGGTCAAGGCCATCGACGGCCATGTGCGCGCCTTCATCCAGGTGCAGAACGGCTGCGACCACCGCTGCACCTTCTGCATCATCCCCTTCGGCCGCGGCAATTCCCGCTCCGTGCCGATGGGCGCGATCGTCGACCAGGCGCGCCGGCTGGTCGAGGGCGGCTATCGCGAGATCGTGCTCACCGGCGTCGACGCCACGAGCTACGGCGCGGACCTTCCCGGGCAGCCGACCCTCGGGCTGCTCGCCAAGACCCTGCTGAGGCAGGTACCCGACATCCTTCGGCTCAGGCTTTCCTCGATCGACGGCATCGAGGCGGACGGCCACCTCTTCGACCTGATCGCCGACGAACCGCGTTTCATGCCCCACCTGCATCTGTCGCTGCAGCACGGCTGCGACCTGATCCTCAAGCGGATGAAGCGGCGGCATTCGCGCCAGGACGCGATCGAGTTCTGTCGCAAGGCGCGCGCCCTTCGGCCGCAGATCAGCTTCGGCGCCGACATGATCGCCGGCTTTCCGACCGAGACTGCGGAGATGGCCGAGCAGAGCGCGACACTCGCCGAGGCCTGCGGCATCGCCCAGTTGCACGTCTTCCCCTACAGCCCGAGGCCGGGCACGCCGGCCGCGCGCATGCCGCAGCTCGACCGCGCGCTGGTCAAGGAGCGCGCCGCGCACCTGCGCGAGACTGGACAAAAGCTGCAACTGGCCCATTTCTCCGCCATGACCGGCAGCCGACAGACGATCCTTGTCGAAAACAACGGCCTGGCGCATACGGAGAATTTCACGCTGGCCGACGCCACCGGCCTTGTCCCGCGTGACCTTGTTTCGGTGATCGTCACCGGCCACAATGGCAAGCACCTGACCGTGCGGGCAGACCCCGCATCCGTTCGCAACTAGCGGAAATCATTCATGGCCTTCGGCTTCATCAAGAAAGTCTTCACCTTCGGCAAGGACACCGCGCCCGCGCCGGAAAAGCATGAGGAGGCCGCACCGCCCGATCGGGCCCCGCTTGTCGAGGACGCCGGCATTCCGCCGACCGAGCCGATCGACGCCGGGCCCGTGTCCGCAGAGCCCGAAGGCGAGCACGACCTTTTGCTCGAGGAGGCCGAGGCCGCCAATCCCGAGGCCACGCTCCATCGCGAGCCGCAGATCGACATCTACCCGCTCCCGCCGGTCGTCCATCCGCTGCCGGTCGCGCCCGACGAGGTGCTGGAGCCGGAGATCGAGACCGCCGGCGGCCCGGCGCCGGACCTGGTCGAGCCGGCCGAAGAGGCCGTCGGCCAACCCGACACGGCGCTCACGCCCGAGGCGGAAGCCATCCGCGCCGCCGAACTGGTGAACATCGGCCTGGGCGGCGTCGAACACGCCCATGAGGAGATCGCCGCGGAAGCGCCGGTCGATACCGCCGCGGCTGACGACGCGTTCAGGGCCGCCGATGCCGACGCGGAAGCCGAGCTTTCCGAACCGTCGCCCCTTCCGCTCGACGAGCCCGCGACCCGGGTCGAAAAGCCGGCCCGTCCCAAGGCGAAGAAGGCAAGACAGACCGACCGGGAGGCCGACGACGAGAGCCGCCCGCAACCGGTTCTGCCGAAGGGCTTCTCCGCGGCCGACCGGAAGCCCAAGGAAGAGGCGGCTGCCGCGCCGGCGCCGAAGCTCAGTTGGTTCCAGCGCCTGCGCGCCGGCCTTGCGCGCACCTCCTCGCACCTGACCGGCCAGATCGCCAGCCTGTTCACCAAGCGCAAGCTCGACGATGCGACGCTGCAGGATCTCGAGGACCTGCTGATCCAGGCCGACCTCGGCGTCGAGACGGCGCTGCGCATCACCGACACGCTCGCTGCCGAGCGCTATGGCAAGGACGTCACCGGGGAAGACGTCGGCCGCATCATGGCCGGCGAGATCACCAAGGTGCTCGAGCCAGTCGCAAGGCCGCTCGAGCTCGACCTCTCGCACAAGCCGCACGTCATCCTCGTCGTCGGCGTCAACGGCACCGGCAAGACGACGACGATCGGCAAGCTCGCCGCAAAGCTTTCGGGCGCCGGCCTGAAGGTGATGATGGCCGCCGGCGACACCTTCCGCGCCGCCGCGATCGAGCAGCTCCACATCTGGGCCGAGCGCACCGGGTCCGACATCGTCTCCTCCAAGCTCGGCGCCGATGCCGCGGGGCTGGCCTACGAGGCCTACGAGCAGGCGAAGGAGAAGAAGAGCGACGTCCTCATCGTCGACACCGCCGGCCGGCTGCAGAACAAGGCCGAACTGATGGCGGAGCTGGAGAAGATCGTCCGCGTGCTCGGCAAGCTCGATCCGGACGCCCCGCACACCGTGCTCCAGACGCTCGACGCCACGACCGGCCAGAACGCGATGAACCAGGTCGAGATTTTCCGCAACGTCGCGGGGGTCTCCGGCCTGATCATGACAAAATTGGACGGTACGGCTCGCGGCGGCATCCTGGTGGCGATCGCCGCCAAGCACAAGCTGCCGGTCTATTTCATCGGCGTCGGCGAAGGGATCGACGACCTCGAACCGTTCGAGGCGAAAGATTTCGCGCAGGCGATTGCAGGGGTTGAGGCATGAGCAACGACAGGATCATCGAGACGCTGGAAGACGCCGGCAAGCCCAAGGTCAGCCCGGCGCTGAAGCTCCTGCTGGAGCTCGGCCCGCTCGTCGTCTTCTTCTTCGCCAATTCGAAAGGCGAATGGCTGGCTGGGAAGTTCCCGGCCCTGACGGAACTCGGCGGCCCGATCTTCATCGCCACCGGCCTGTTCATGGCCGCGACCGCGACGGCGCTGATCGTTTCCTGGGCGCTGACGCGCACCCTGCCGATGATGCCGCTGGTCTCAGGCATCGTCGTCTTCGTCTTCGGGGCGCTGACGCTCTATTTGCAGAACGACGCCTTCATCAAGATGAAGCCGACCATCGTCAATACGCTGTTCGGCGCGATCCTGCTCGGCGGCCTCGCCTTCGGCAAGCCGCTGCTCGGCTACGTCTTCAACGCCGCCTTCAGGCTGACCGAGGAAGGCTGGCGCCGTCTGACGCTGCGCTGGGGCCTGTTCTTCCTCGTGCTCGCGATCCTCAACGAGGTCGTCTGGCGCAGCTTCTCCACCGACTTCTGGGTGGCCTTCAAGGTCTGGGGCACGATGCCGATCACCATCCTCTTCACCCTCGCCCAGATGCCGCTGATCATGAAATACTCGGTGGAGCAGCCGGAAGAGGGCCGGACGCCCTGAGGGCACGAAAGACACGCCCGCCGACCGTCCGGCCTTTTCATCTCGGCGCCGCCACACTCTATGCCGTCATCCCGGCCTTGATCCGGGATCCGGCAGCGTCGCGTCCGCGGCGCGAAAAATGCCTTATCGCACGACAACTTGCGCGGACCGGATACCGCTCGAGGCCCGGCGCGACGATTGTCGGAAGCTCAGCCTGCCGGCGCGGGAGCGGCCAGCGCCTTCTCGATCGCCGGCATCAGCCCGTTCTTCAGACTGTCCCCGTCGAACGGCCCGACCTTCTTGTAGAGGATCGTGCCGTCGGGCCCGACGAGATAGGATTCGGGAATCCCGTAAACGCCGAAGTCGATCGCCATCTTGCCCTGCGGATCGAGGCCGATGGCGGCAAAGGGATTGCCGAGCTCGCCGAGGAACCGCAGCGCGTTCTCGTTGCCGTCCTTGTAGTTGACGCCGACGACGGTCAGCCGCGGATCCTGCGCCAGCGCCATGATGACGGGGTGCTCCTGCCGGCACGGCACGCACCAGGACGCCCAGAAATTGACGAGGGTCAGCTTGCCCTTCACCGTCTCCGCCGTCAGCGGCGGCACCGGGACCCCGTCGCGCATCGCCCCCGCAAGCGGCTCCAGGTTCCGGAACGGCGCCTTGGTCCCAATCAGGGCGGAGGGGATTTCCGAAAGATCGCGCCCGGATCGAAGCTGGAAGAAGAAGATCGAGGCCAGTGCGACGAAAATGGCGAGCGGCAGCAGCGCCAGGAGCACGCGCGTCCGTGACCCGGCCGGCCTGTCGTCGGCCGGCTTTCCGTCTGCCGGCACGCTCACATGGCCTCCCCGGCGGAGCGACGGCGGATGCCGGCCGCCTCCAGCGCCGCCAGTTCCCGCCGGCGGGCGCGGCCATCGAGCCAGACCCAGAGGATGAGACCGGCGACGGTCAGAAGGGCGGCGCCATAGGAGGCGGCGACATAGGCGGCATGGCTCATCGGGACGCCTCCCCGTAGCCGGCGGAGCGGGCGGCCAGCCGCCGCAGGGTCGCCACCCGCCGGCGCAGGATCTCGTTGCGCATGGCCAGGATGTGCAGGGTGAAGAACAAGAGCGTGAACGCGATCGCCATCACCAGCAGCGGCCACAGGAATTCCGGGTCGATCGTCGGCCCGTCGAGGCGGATGACGCTCGCCGGCTGGTGCAGCGTGTTCCACCACTCGACCGAGAACTTGATGATCGGGATGTTGACGAAGCCGACGAGGATCAGGATGGCGCTGACCTTGGCCGCGCGCGCGGGATCGTCGACGGCGCGGTTCAGCGCGATCAGGCCGAGATACATCAGAAAGAGCACGAAGACCGACGTCAGCCGGGCGTCCCAGACCCACCAGGTGCCCCACATCGGCTTGCCCCACAGCGAGCCGGTGATCAGCGCGATGAAGGTGAAACAGGCGCCAATCGGCGCGGCCGTCTTCGCCGAGACGTCGGCGAGCGGATGCCGCCAGACGAGCGTGCCCAGCGCCGAGACCGCCATGACCGAGTAGCACATCATCGACAGCCAGGCCGCCGGCACGTGCACATACATGATCCGGACCGTCTCGCCCTGCTGGTAGTCGCCGACCGATATGAAACAGAGATAGAGGCCGACGGCGAAGAACAACGCCGTGATCGCCGCCATCCATGGCCAGACGATCGCGCTCAACGCCAGGAACCGGGTCGGGTTGGCGAGATCGGAAAACTTGCGGATGGCCAGGCTCTGTTCGCTCATGGGCTCTATCTACCGCTTTCCCCCCACAGCTGCAATTGACCGCCATCAATCACATTTGCGTCAATTCGTCGACGCGCGAAGTGCCGCGGCGGCGGCGACCGGGCCGATGACGGCGAAGACCAGCGTCAGCGCGGTCAGAAACAGGAACGGCGGCAGGAACGGCGCCGGCTCCTGCACGGCGGCATAGACGGCGCTGACCCCGAAGATGAGGACCGGGATCGCGAGCGGCAGGACGAGGATCGAGACGAGCAGCCCGCCGCGCGGCAGCGCCACGGCGACGGCGGCGCCGGCGGCGCCGATGAAGGTGATCGCCGGCGTTCCGACGAGCAGCGTCAGCATCGTCGCCGCCATCGCGGCTGCGTCCATGTTCATGAACAGCGCCAGAAGCGGCGAGGCGACCACCAGCGGCAGGCCGGTCGCAAGCCAGTGCGCCAGGCACTTGACCAGCACCGTCAGCACCAGCGGCGTCTCCTGCATCAGGATCAGGTCGAGCGAACCGTCCTCGCGCTCGGCCTGGAACAGGCGGTCGAGGCCGAGGAGGGCGGCGAGCAGCGCGCCGATCCACAGGATCGCCGGGCCGATGCGGGCGAGCAGGTTCAGGTCCGGTCCGACGCCGAAGGGGATGACGGCGACCACGGTCATGAAGAACAGGACCCCGATCATCGCCCCGCCCCCGGCGCGCACGGCGAGCTTCAGGTCGCGGAAGAGGAGGGCGGTCATGCGAAAGCCCTCCGGCCGGTGTGCGCGCAGCCACCTCTCATCCGCCTGCCGGCACCTTTTCCCCGCATGCGGGGAAAAGGACGCGTGCCGCTGACGTCTCCGTCCCCTCTTTCCGCCTGCGGGGGGAGGGTCAGGGTGAGGGGCCATGCGCACCGAATGGGCAAACGTACATGGAAAACGCAGAAATCCCTCACGCCCACGCCTCCACGGAAACCCCGGCGAACCCCGCCATGTGCAGCTCCTGCGCCGCTCCGAGTCCCAGCGGCTGGTGCGTCGCGGCGAGCGCCAGCCCGCCCTGCGAAAGATGCGCCTTCACCAGCCCGGCGAACATCGTCTCGGCGGCCGCGTCCAGCGCCGCCGTCGGTTCGTCGAGAATCCAGATCGGTCGCCAGGCGACGAGCAGCTTCGCCATCGCCATCCGCCGCTGCTGGCCGGCGGACAGGTAGCCGAACGGCAGGTGCACGATGCCGCCGAGGCCGACGGCCTCTGCCGCCGCGTCGATCGCCACGCCCGCGCCGCCGTGCGAATCACCGGCAAACGCCTTCCAGAAATGCAGGTTTTCCTCCACCGTCAGCTCGCGCTTCATCGCATTGCGGTGGCCGAGATAGTGGCAGGCGGATGCGACGGTCTCGAACGCCTGCGCACCCTCCCCGGCAAGCGCGACCTTGCCGGCCTCGCGGGGCAGCAGGCCCGCCACGACGCGCAGCAATGTCGACTTGCCCGACCCGTTCGGCCCCTTCACCACCAGGGCCTCTCCGGGCCCGATTTCGAAGGAAATGTCCCGGAAGATCAGGTCTTCGCCCCGTCTTGCACTCAGCCGCTCGGCAACGAGGCGCATCCTGTTCGCTTTCCCTCTGCGACCTTGGTCGCACTGCAAAAAAATTCTTCCGATCCATACACCGGTCCTCTGGATCGTTCCTTAGAAATTATCTATAAGGCCCGCAACACGCCAGCGGTCGGCGTGAATTTCATCCTAGCGCCGAACCCGGAAATGACTTCCGCGTACGGACAGCGGAAATGGCCGCACCCGCATCCCATACAGCGCCTCCCAGGCGCACGGGCGTTCGTACGTCAGCTTTTGGCGACCAGACGGAACGGGGTATCAAGTGTCCAAATCCCTAGACAGCTTCAACTGTCGCTCGACGCTCAAGGTCGGCGATGTCGACTACGTTTACTACAGCCTCCCCAGGGCCGAGGCCAACGGCCTCGCCGGCGTCTCGAAGCTCCCCTATTCGATGAAGGTGCTGCTCGAGAACCTGCTGCGCAACGAGGACGGCCGGTCGGTCACGAAGAAGGACATCGAGAGCGTCGCCGCCTGGCTGACGAACAAGGGCCTGACGGAGAGCGAGATCGCCTACCGCCCCGCCCGCGTGCTGATGCAGGACTTCACCGGCGTTCCTGCCGTCGTCGACCTCGCCGCCATGCGTGACGGTATCAAGGCGCTCGGCGGCGATCCGGAAAAGATCAACCCGCTCGTGCCCGTCGACCTCGTCATCGACCACTCCGTCATCGTCGACGAGTTCGGCACCGCTTCCGCCTTCGCCCGCAACGTCGAGCTCGAATACGAGCGCAACGGCGAGCGCTACCGCTTCCTGAAGTGGGGCCAGCAGGCGTTCAAGAACTTCCGCGTCGTCCCCCCCGGCACCGGCATCTGCCACCAGGTCAACCTCGAATATCTCGGCCAGACCGTCTGGACCAAGGAAGAGGACGGCGAGACGATCGCCTATCCGGACACCTGCGTCGGCACCGACAGCCACACGACGATGATCAACGGCCTCGGCGTTCTCGGCTGGGGCGTGGGCGGCATCGAGGCGGAAGCCGCCATGCTCGGCCAGCCGGTCTCCATGCTCCTGCCGGAAGTCATCGGCTTCAAGCTGACCGGCAAGCTGAAGGAAGGCGTCACCGCCACCGACCTCGTGCTGACCGTCGTGCAGATGCTGCGCAAGAAGGGCGTCGTCTCCAAGTTCGTCGAATTCTTCGGCCCCGGCCTCGACAACATGACGCTCGCCGACCGCGCCACCATCGGCAACATGGGGCCTGAGTACGGCGCCACCTGCGGCTTCTTCCCGGTCGACGCGGAGACGATCAACTACCTCACCATGTCCGGCCGCGAAGAGAAGCGGATCGCGCTCGTCGAGGCCTACTCGAAGGCGCAGGGCATGTGGCGCGAAGGCGACGGCTCCGACCTCGTCTTCACCGACACGCTGGAGCTCGACCTCGGCGACGTCGTCCCCTCGATGGCCGGCCCGAAGCGTCCGGAAGGCCGCCTGCCGCTCGAGACCATCGCGCCCAATTTCGCGACCGCGCTCGAGAACGACTACAAGAAGCCCGGCCAGCTCCAGAACCGCTATGCGGTCGAAGGCACCGACTTCGATCTCGGCCACGGCGACGTGGCGATCGCCGCCATCACGTCGTGCACCAACACCTCCAACCCGAGCGTCCTGATCGCCGCCGGCCTTCTGGCCCGCAACGCGGTCGCCAGGGGGCTGAAGTCCAAGCCGTGGGTGAAGACCTCGCTCGCACCGGGATCGCAGGTGGTCGGCGAATACCTCGCCAAGTCCGGCCTGCAGAAGGACCTCGACGCGCTCGGCTTCAACCTCGTCGGCTTCGGCTGCACGACCTGCATCGGCAACTCCGGCCCGCTGCCGGCGCCGATCTCCAAGACGATCAACGACAAGGGCCTGATCACCGCCGGCGTGCTCTCGGGCAACCGCAACTTCGAAGGCCGCATCTCGCCGGACGTCCAGGCCAACTACCTGGCTTCCCCGCCGCTCGTCGTCGCCTACGCGCTCGCAGGCACGGTCCAGAAGGACCTGACCAAGGAGCCGATCGGCGAGGACAAGGACGGCAAGCCGGTCTATCTGAAGGACATCTGGCCCTCCTCCAAGGAGATCCAGGACTTCATCATGAAGTACGTCACCCGCGAACTCTACGCCACCAAGTACGCCGACGTCTTCAAGGGCGACGCCAACTGGCAGGCGGTGCAGGTTCCGGCAGGCCAGACCTATGCCTGGGACGACAAGTCGACCTACGTGCAGAACCCGCCCTACTTCGTCGGCATGGGCAAGAAGGGCTCCGGCATCAAGAACATCAAGGGTGCGCGCGTCCTCGGCCTGTTCGGCGACAAGATCACCACCGACCACATCTCGCCTGCAGGCTCCATCAAGGCCGCCTCGCCGGCCGGCGCCTACCTGCTCGGCAACGGCGTCCAGGTCGCCGACTTCAACCAGTACGGCACGCGCCGCGGCAATCACGAGGTGATGATGCGCGGCACGTTTGCCAACATCCGCATCCGCAACCACATGCTCGGCCCGAACGGCAAGGAAGGTGGCTACACCATCCACTATCCGTCCAAGGAAGAGATGTCGATCTACGATGCGGCCATGAAGTACAAGGAAGAGGGCACCCCGCTCGTCATCTTCGCCGGCGTCGAATACGGCAACGGCTCCTCGCGCGACTGGGCGGCCAAGGGCACCAACCTGCTCGGCGTCAAGGCCGTGATCGCCCAGTCCTTCGAGCGCATCCACCGCTCCAACCTCGTCGGCATGGGCGTCGTGCCCTTCGTCTTCGAGGAAGGCACGACCTGGGC
Source organism: Mycoplana sp. MJR14 (assembly GCF_029210525.1). Taxonomy (NCBI): domain Bacteria; kingdom Pseudomonadati; phylum Pseudomonadota; class Alphaproteobacteria; order Hyphomicrobiales; family Rhizobiaceae; genus Mycoplana; species Mycoplana sp. MJR14. Next base: position 267,158 of record NZ_JARGEO010000004.1, on the reverse strand, counting down.
AAGCCTCGACCTGAAGGGCGACGAACTCGTCGAGATCGACGGGCTGGAGGGCGAGATCAAGCCACGCGAGAAGAAGATCGCCAAGATCACCTACTCCGACGGCACGGTGAAGGAGGTTCCGCTCCTCTGCCGCATCGATACGCTCGACGAGGTGACCTATATGAACAACGGCGGTATCCTGCAGACGGTTCTGCGCGATCTCGCCGCCTGATTTCGACTGGATTTTCAATCAATGCGGTGCCGGGGCGATTGCCCCGGCATTTGTTTTCGGGCCATAGTTCCCGTTAAGGAAGCCTCACTCCTTCGTGACTTCCTGTTGACTGTGCAAGCGGGTATGACGGTCGCGACAATGGCGCCCAGCCTGCATTCTCCGGAATTCCCAATGTCCAGACTGCTCATCATCGGTTGCATTGCGAGCCTGCTGGCGGTCATCCCGGCAGTCGGCGGCGCAGTTGCGCAGGATGCCGGCAAGCAGCCGATGGGCGTCGTCGAACTGTTCACCAGCCAGGGATGCTCGTCCTGCCCGAAGGCGGACAAGGCGCTGGAAACGCTGATTCGCGAAGGCCGGGTGGTGGCGCTCGCCTATCATGTCGACTACTGGAACTACCTCGGTTGGACGGACACGCTCTCCACCAAGGAAAACACCGAGCGCCAGTACGACTATGCCCGCATGTTCGGGCGCGGCAGCGTCTACACCCCCCAGGCCGTGATCAACGGCCGCGCGCATGTCAACGGCGGCGAACTGGGACAGATCCGCAGCCAGGTCGAAGCGCTCGGCGCGCAGGGGCGCGGCCTCTCGGTCGACGTGTCGGCAGAGGTCGTCCAGGACGAGATCCGCATCCGGATCGGCAACGGCCACGGCAAGGCCAACGTGTTTGCCGCCTACTTCGACGACCAGCAGGATGTGGACATCATGGAGGGCGAGAACCGCGGCCGGCGGGTGACCTATTGGCATGCGGTGCGCGACATGGAGACGATCGGCATGTGGGAAGGGGCCGAGACGACCCTCGTCCTGCCGGCCAGCATCCTCAATCAGAAAGGCACGGGCGGCTGCGCCATCCTCGTGCAACGGATGAAGACCGCCGACACGCCGGGTGCGATTCTCGGCGCGACCGTCGTCAGATCGACACTGCCGCAGACGGCGCGTCGGCAATAGCGCCCGACCGGGCTGACTGACTTCCAAGGCTGATGGTGAAGGTTGGGGGGGGGGGGGTCCGGACCGGGCTCTTCGAGGGGCTGGGGCTTGAGGGTTCGAAGACACGCCGGGCCGGACCTTGACGAAGCTTCCGGCAACGGAATACAGGATGAGCTTCGACGCATACCCCTGTGGCCGACCGATTTCCCGCACATGCAAAGCGGTCCGGCTGCAGGGCAGCGTGATGACTTTCCTAGAAAAATTGGGCGCGGATTTGTCTGAATTGGGGCAAGGACGCATTTTGCCGTGCCGTACTGGTTAACGGCGTCCCGGATCGAAACGGTTTTGTCCGGATTTTCAGGCATTTGCCCGGGAAGGGCACACTGCGATCGGCGATCCGGCCTGTGGAAATCCGGCCGCAGGCGCGGTTTTTTTCATCCGCGACGGCCCTCGTTTCGATCCGAATGCCCGCAAATCAGGCGCAGCGGCGCGATGGAATTCCCTGCCTGTTTTCCGTGCGTTTGCGGGCTTGCCAGGCATATTCGGCGCCCCGGGCCTGCCTCCGGCGCTTGCAATTCCGTTCAGGTGAGGCACACTGTCATCCAACCGTCATTGTCGAAGTGCGGAGAACTGATGACTGATCAACCGGATTTGTCGCCGGGAGAAGCGGTATCCCAAGGGTCGGGTGTCGTCGTCGACCTGAGGGAATACCGCAACCGCAAAGACCCGCTTCCGGTCACCTTCCATCGCAAGGAACTCGACTGCATCCTCCGGATCTACGGCCGTATGGTCGGCGAGGGAGAATGGCGCGACTATGCGATCGACCATACCCATGAGAAGGCGGTGTTCTCGATCTTCAAACGCTCCGGCGAGATGCCGCTGTTCCGGGTCGAGAAGAACCCGAAGCTGGCGTCGAAACAGGGCGCCTACAGCGTCGTCAACACCCACGGCATGATCCTCAAGCGGGGACGCGAGCTGCAGCAGGTGCTGAAGGTTTTCGACAAGGTCCTGAAACTGGTCGAAACCTGACGTCCGTTTCCGCCGAACTCACGCCGGCTGGAACGTGCCCTGGAGACCGGCCGTCTGCATCGCGCGCAGGAGCGCCTCGTCCACCCGGTAGCGCGCGGCATCCGACGGTGCCTTCCGCGCCGTCCTGTTGTATTTCCAGTTCGTGGTGATCTCGCTGAAATGGCCGTAGGCGAAGCGGCTGGAACGGGTGAAGTAGTTCTCCAGCCCCTTCACCCGATGCGCCGACCACGTCATCGCCCGCGTGCAGCGCCATGGAACGACGGCCCATTTCAGCGGGCAGCCGGCCTTGTCGCTCGCATCGTATCGGGCGAAATCGGCATGGCGCGGGACCTGCTCGCCGCGCCCGGCGCCGGCGTCGCCGATCCACCGGCCGCGGAAATGAACGGCGCCGAACAGCGACGTTTCCGCCGCCCTGAAGACAGATCCGCCCGCGCGCGACGGCAGCACCAGTTCGTCGATGTCGCAGCTGAGCACGCTCCTCGCCTTCTGCAGGAACCGGAACCGGGCGTGCTGCAGGGCGCCGGCCTGGCAGAACTTCGAACTGATCCGCCGCTCGTTGCCGCTTGCATCGCGCCGACGCCAGACGCGCGGGCCGAACCGGAAGGGCCAGTTCACGACACGGATGGTGACACCGGGAAAGGTCCGCTCCAGTTCCGCCTCGAGCTCCCGCGCACTGTAGGCGGTGGATGCGTTGTCATAGAGCAGCACCGCGTCCGCGCCGTGGATGCGGACATGGAATTGCACCCAGTCCTTGATCCACTGGACGTCGTTATCCTTCGAGAGGGTGAAGAGCACGCGCTTGTTCCGAAAGACCTGGCCGAGCTCCGGCTGCACCCGCACTTCGACGCGGCCGAGGCGGCCTTCGATCCTGATGTCCGGCGGACCTCCCTTCAGCCAGAGCTCCACCCCCGACGACCGGTCGATGACGACGCCACCGTTCCGGATGAATCCGCATGGAACGCCGTCTCCTCCAGATGGCCCTGGAAATTGAACAGCGGCGGCCCCTGCAGCACGGTATAGTTCCCGCACCGGTAGACGTCGTAGAACAGCGTGTCGAAGTCAAAAAGGGCATTGTAGGCCCTGTCCCTGAACTCCGGTGGCAAAGGCGCGTCGCGCAGGACGCCGCAGTCCTCGGCCACCTTCACGAAGCTCAGTTCCGTGTCGATTGTCATCGTTCCATCCCAACGCCGTTCGGCGGCTTCCGGCCCGATGGATACGGCCTTCAAACACGCTTGCCAAGAATGCCGATGGCAACGGGCCGGAGCCGCGCCGTCAGATCTTCGCTTCCGACAGGGGGACGCCGGGGTCCGGATCCGTGCCCGCGCCCTCGCCCAGCGCGCGCTGCATGATCACGGTATCGAGCCACCGGCCATGCTTGAAGCCCGTCGCCTTCATCCGCCCGCCATGCTCGAAGCCGGCCGCCTGGTGAACTGCCACGGAAGCCGGATGCGCGCCGCCGATGACGGCCACCATCTGCCGGAAGCCGAGCGCCGTGCAGCGCGCGATCAGTTCGGCGAGCAGCGCGCCCCCGATGCCCCGGCCGCGCGCCTCCGGCGCAAGATAGATGGAATCCTCCACCAGCCAGCGGTAGGCCGGCCGGGTGCGGAACGCGGAGGCGTAGGCATAGCCGAGGATCGTCCCGTCCTCGCCCATGGCGACGATGTAGGGATAGCGCGCCGAGGTGATGGCGGCAAAGCGGGCCCGCATCTCGTCCAGCCCCGGAGGCTCGATCTCGTAGGAGGCAACCCCGTTAAGCACGGATTCGCGGTAGATTTCGGCGATCTCGGCGATGTCGCCTTCTGCGGCATTGCGGATGGTAAAGGCCATCTTTGGGCAACCATTGGCTTGATGAAAAAGGCTGACGCTACAGGACCAGCGCGAGACGCGGCGGGGCGGTTCGTCGCACGCCCCCGCGGTGGCCGGATCGCCACCGCATAGCCGCACATCATCCGTCCCGCAAGGTGCTCCCGCCAGCCGGACGGAAGGACACCCCGGCGGGGGGGCGCCCACGGCGCCTGCCGGCTAGCCGAACACGATCAGCAGGTCCTTGGCGTCGATCTGGTCGCCGGCCCTCACCAGGACTTCGGCAACGATGCCGTCCTTCTCCGCATGCAGGGCCGTCTCCATCTTCATGGCCTCGATCGAGAGCAGCACGTCGCCGGCCTTGATGGACTGGCCGGCGGCGACGGCCACCGTCGAGACGACGCCCGGCATGGGCGCGCCGAGCTGGGCGGCGTTGCCGGCTTCCGCCTTGCGGCGGACGGCGCCGGAAGCCCCGCGGTTGCGATCGGGAACCTTGATCGGGCGCGGCTGGCCGTTCAGCTCGAAGAACACCTTGACCATGCCCTTCTCGTCGACCTCGGCCTGTGCCTGGTTGAGGACGACGAGCGTCTTGCCCTTCTCCAGATCGGCGAAGAGCTCCTCGCCGGACGCGATGCCGTAGAAATAGGCATGCGTCGGCAGCACGCTGACCGGGCCGTAGGTCTCGGCCGCCTGCGCATAGTCGGTAAAGACCTTCGGATACATCAGATAGGAGGCGAACTCGAAATCGGTGACCTTGCGCTCCAGCTTCGTCTCGATCGCCTTGCGCTCGGCGTCAAGATCGGCGTCCGGCAACAGCGAACCCGGCCGGTCCGTATAGGCCGCCTCGCCCTTCAGCACCTTCGCCTGCAGCGCCTTCGGCCATCCGCCGGGCGGCTGGCCGAGGTCGCCCTTCAGCATCGAGACCACCGATTCGGGGAACGACACGTCCTTGGCGGGGCTCTCGACATCGGCCACCGTCAGGTCCTGGCTCACCATCATCAGCGCCATGTCGCCGACGACCTTGGAGGACGGCGTCACCTTGACGATGTCGCCGAACATGCGGTTGGCGTCGGCATAGGCCTGCGCCACCTCGTGCCAGCGCGTCTCCAGCCCCAGCGAGCGGGCCTGCTCCTTCAGGTTGGTGAACTGCCCGCCCGGCATCTCGTGCAGGTAGACCTCCGAGGCCGGCCCCTTGAGATCGCTTTCGAAGGCGGCGTACTGGTGGCGCACGGCCTCCCAGTAGAAGGAGATGCGGCGGATCCATTCCGGATCCAGCCCCGGATCGCGCTCCGACCCGCGCAGCGCCTCGACGATCGAGCCGAGGCAGGGCTGCGAGGTGTTGCCGGACAGCGCATCCATCGCCGCATCCACCACGTCGACGCCGGTCTCCACCGCGGCGAGCACGGTCGCAGCCGCGATCCCCGAGGTGTCGTGCGTGTGGAAGTGGATCGGCAGGTCGGTCGCCTCCCTGAGCGCCTTGAACAGCACCCGCGCGGCCGCGGGCTTCAGCAGGCCCGCCATGTCCTTCAGCGCGATGATGTGCGCGCCGGCCTTCTCCAGCTCGGCCGCCAGCGCCGTGTAGTACTTCAGGTCGTATTTCGGCCGGGCCGAGCTCAGGATGTCGCCGGTGTAGCAGATCGCCGCCTCGCAGATCCTGTTCTCCTCCACCACCGCGTCCATCGACACGCGCATGTTCTCCACCCAGTTCAGGCAGTCGAACACGCGGAACACGTCGATGCCGCCTTTGGCCGCCTGGCGGACGAAATACTTCACGACGTTGTCCGGATAGTTCTTGTAGCCGACGCCGTTCGCCCCGCGCAGCAGCATCTGCAGGAGCAGGTTCGGCGCGCCCTCGCGGACCATCGCCAGGCGCTCCCACGGGTCCTCCGTGAGGAAGCGCATGGAAACGTCGAAGGTCGCCCCGCCCCAGCATTCGAGCGAGAACAGCTGCGGCAGGGTGCGCGCATAGGTCTCGGCGATGCGGGCGATGTCATAGGTCCGCATCCGCGTGGCCAGCAGCGACTGGTGCCCGTCGCGCATGGTCGTGTCGGTGAGCAGCACCTGCTTCTGCGCCCTGACCCATTCGGCGAACTTCTGCGGACCGAGTTCGTCCAGCTTCTGCTTGGAGCCGGCGGCGATCGGACCCTCCGAATAGGGCACCACCGGCGCGGCGATGTCGTCGGACGGCATCGGCCGGCCCTTGGCCTCCGGATGGCCGTTGACGGTCACGTCGGCGAGGTAGGTCAGAAGCTTGGTCGCGCGGTCCTGCCGCTTGACCTGGGCGAACAGCTCCGGCGTCGAATCGATGAAGCGCGTGGTGTAGCTGTTGTCGCGGAACTTCGGGTGGCCGATGATCGCCTCGAGGAAGGTCAGGTTCGTGGCGACGCCGCGGATGCGGAATTCGCGCAGCGCCCGGTCCATGCGCTGGATCGCCTCCTCCGGCGTCGGTGCCCAGGCCGTCACCTTTTCCAGGAGCGGATCGTAGTAGCGCGTGATCACCGCGCCCGAATAGGCCGTGCCCCCGTCGAGCCGGATGCCGAAGCCGGTCGCGCCGCGATAGGCGGTGATCCGCCCGTAGTCGGGAATGAAGTTCTGCTCCGGATCCTCGGTCGTGATGCGGCACTGCAGCGCGTTGCCGTTGAGGCGGATGTCTTCTTGCGCCGGCACCCCCGATTCCGGTGTGCCGATGGCGAAGCCGTCCAGGATGTGGATCTGCGCCTTCACGATGTCGATGCCGGTCACTTCCTCGGTGACGGTATGCTCGACCTGGATGCGCGGGTTGACCTCGATGAAGTAGAACTTGCCAGTATCGGCGTCCATCAGGTACTCGACCGTGCCGGCGCCGACATAGTCGGTGGCCCGGGCGATCTTCAGCGAATAGTTTGCAAGCTCCTGCCGCTGCGCCTCCGACAGGTAGGGCGCCGGCGCGCGTTCGACGACCTTCTGGTTGCGGCGCTGGATCGAGCAGTCGCGCTCGAACAGGTGCACCGCGTTGCCGTGCGTGTCGCCGAGGATCTGGCTCTCGACGTGGCGGGCCCGCTCCACGAGCTTTTCGAGATAGACCTCGTCCTTGCCGAAGGCCGCCTTCGCCTCGCGCTTGGCTTCGGTCACCTCGCGGGCCAGGTCCTTGGGGTCGCGGATCGCGCGCATGCCGCGCCCGCCGCCGCCCCAGGACGCCTTCAGCATGACGGGGTAGCCGATCGCTTCGGCCATCCTCGCCACTTCCGCCATGTCGTCCGGCAAGGGATCGGTCGCGGGCACGACCGGCACCCCGATCGAAATCGCCAGGTTGCGCGCGGCCACCTTGTTTCCGAGCTGGCGCATCGTTTCCGGCTTCGGCCCGATGAAGGTGATGCCGGCAGCCGCGCAGGCCTCGGCGAACTCCGGGCTTTCCGACAGCAGGCCGTAACCCGGATGGATGGCGTCCGCCCCGGCGAGCTTGGCGACGCGAATGACCTCGTCGATCGACAGATAGCTCTCGATCGGACCGAGATCGCGGGAAAGATGCGGCCCGCGCCCGACCTGGTAGCTCTCGTCCGCCTTGAAGCGGTGCAGCGCCAGTTTGTCCTCCTCGGCCCAGATCGCGACTGTTTTCAGACCGAGCTCATTGGCCGCGCGGAACACGCGGATGGCGATCTCGGAACGGTTGGCGACAAGGATCTTGGATATGGGCAAGTCGGACTCCTCATTGACTCGAACACGGGTATGCTGCACCCGCGAAATGAAACATTAGCGAGTCCCGGACGGAAGTTCAATTTCCGCCATCCGCTGCCGCAGAGGATTTGCGCCGTCAGGAAATCAGCCCCAGCCGGAAGGACAGAGCGACCACGTGGTGCCTGTTCTTGGCCTTCAATTTCTCCTGGATTCCGTTCATGTACCAGTCGACCGTGTGGTTGGAAATCGACAGCACCCGGGCGATCTCGTGCGAGGTCATGCCGTCGGCGAGGTAGTTCAATGCCTCCATCTCCCGGCGCGTCAGGTGAAGGTTGACCTCCGCCGACAGCTCCAGCGACTTCTGCGGATCGACATGCTGCAGGAGCTTCCAGAACAGTTTCTTCGCGACGTTCTCGAACAGTCCGATCTCGGCCGGATGAAGGTCCACCACCTTCCCGCCGATGGTGATGCTTCCGAGCAGGCCGCGGCGGCCGTGAACCGGAAACGTGTAGCCGTCCTGCAGGCCGTTGTTGCGCGCGTCGACCATCATCCGCTCCATCCGCTTGCGATGCGGATTGGCATGCAGGGCGGCGAGCGAATCGCGCCAGCGAAAGCCGGAATGGGCGTGGTTGAGGTACTGAACGGTGGGATCGATGACGATGTACTTCTTCCGGGCGTAGACCTCCGGCCAGCCATCGGGCCAGCGCCCCGCCAGCACCAGGCTCATCACATCGTCGTGAGGCTTCGGCTGACGGGCGACGACGTAATAGTCGAAGCCGTAGCGGTCGAGCAGCCGCTCGAACTCCGGCAGCAGCTCGCTCGGTTCGGACAGTTCATCGAGCAGGCCCGTAAACTGGGCCAGAAGATTGATGTTCATAATAAAATAGACCGGTCACGCGGCCCCTCCAAAACACTTTGTCACTAAGTGGCCCCTGCTCGCAAAACGGGCACGGTGCGGAAAAACACCCCGCTGACGACCCGTTTATCAAGTTGCGCCGATTTGGCAACGTACCGTTCAGCGTCCATTCATCGACAAGCAAATAGCATTCGGCCATCGCTGAACATGTGCCCGGTGGACAAGCCTCCCGGAGAGGACCGGTCACAGACCGTGTGCGAGCCTCAATCGCAGGATTGGCGCAGTGCACACTACAGGACCGCGAAAGGGTTTCGAAGTGTCGTTGTTCCAGGTTTACACGCGAGCGTTAAGCTATCTTTCCGTATATCGGTTCCGCGTGTCGTCTATCGTCGTCGCAAACGTCGTGCTGGCAATCATCACCATTGCCGAGCCGGTGCTGTTCGGCAAGATCATCGACGCCATCTCGTCGAAGGGCGCCGTCACGCCCATGCTCCTGATGTGGGCGGGCTTCGGCGTGTTCAACACCATCGCCTTCGTCCTGGTGGCGCGCGAGGCCGACCGGCTGGCCCATGGCCGCCGCGCGAGCCTGATCACGGAGGCCTTCGGCCGGATCATTTCCATGCCGCTCTCCTGGCACAGCCAGCGCGGCACCTCGAACGCGCTGCATACGCTGCTGCGCGCCTGCGAGACCATGTTCGGCCTCTGGCTCGAATTCATGCGCACCCATCTGGCGACCGCGATCGCGCTCGTGCTGCTGGTGCCGACCGCCTTCGTCATGGACTACCGGCTGTCGTTGGTCCTCCTCGTCCTCGGCATCGCCTATGTCATCATCGGCAAGGTGGTGATGAACAAGACCCGCGATGGCCAGGCTTCGGTGGAGGGCCATTACCACACCGTCTTCTCGCACGTGTCGGATTCCATCAGCAACGTCTCGGTCGTCCATAGCTACAACCGCATCGAGGCCGAGACGAAGCAGCTGAAGCAGTTCGCCCAGCAGCTCATCAATGCCCAGTATCCGGTGCTCGACTGGTGGGCGCTCGCCAGCGCGCTGAACCGCATTGCCTCGACGATCTCGATGATGACGATCCTCGTGATCGGCACCGTCCTCGTCCAGCGCGGCGAGCTGCGCGTCGGCGACGTCATCGCCTTCATCGGCTTCGCCGGCCTTCTCATCGGCCGCCTGGACCAGATGAAGCAGTTTGCCGAGCAGATCTTCGAGGCGCGCGCCAAGCTCGAGGACTTCTTCGTCCTGGAGGATTCCGTCAAGGATCGCGAGGAGCCCGTTGACGCCGGCGAGCTGACCGATGTCCGCGGCAAGGTCGAGTTCCGCGATGTCAATTTCGACTTCGCCAATGCGACGCAGGGCGTCCGCGACATTTCGTTCACCGCCGAGGCCGGCCAGACGGTCGCGATCGTCGGCCCCACCGGTGCCGGCAAGACGACGCTCGTCAACCTGCTGCAGCGCGTCTACGAGCCCAAGAGCGGCCAGATCCTGATCGACGGCGTCGACATCTCGACGGTGACGCGGAAGTCGCTGCGCCGCTCGATTGCCACCGTCTTCCAGGACGCCGGCCTGCTCAACCGCTCGATTTCCGACAACATCCGCCTCGGCCGCGAGGGTGCTACGGACGACGAGGTCATCGATGCGGCGGAGGCCGCCGCCGCGGACGACTTCATCCAGTCGCGTCAGGAAGGCTACGATACCCGGGTCGGCGAGCGCGGCAACCGGCTCTCCGGCGGCGAGCGCCAGCGCATCGCGATCGCCCGCGCCATCCTCAAGGACGCGCCGATCCTCGTGCTCGACGAGGCGACCAGCGCGCTCGACGTCGAGACCGAGGCCCGCGTCAAGGCGGCGATCGACAACCTGCGCAAGAACCGCACCACCTTCATCATCGCCCATCGCCTGTCGACGGTGCGCGAGGCCGACAAGGTGCTGTTCCTCGACCATGGCCACATCGCCGAGATGGGCACCTTCCACGAGCTCAGCCAGAGCAACGGTCGCTTCGCGGCGCTGCTGCGGGCAAGCGGCATCCTCACCGACGAGGACGTCCGCAAGAGCCACACCGCCGCCTAAGGCTTTCGGTCGGTCGACAATCTGACGCCGCATTCGGTTTCGAGTGCGGCGTCTTGCGTTGTGGCCCCAGGCGCACGCAAGAAGGCAAGCACCGGCCCTGTTGCCGCGATCGCCGACGTCAGGCGGGCTGCTTGCCGGCCTTGGCGGCGACCGGCCTGGACAGGCCCGCAAGCCAGTCCAGGTAGCGCGCATAGGCGAAGAGGAGCCCGATCCCGATGAGCACGAAGACCGTGCCCACGAGCTGGCTCCTGCCGGAGATGAAGACCAGCACCTGGCCGGTCATCGCCAGGATCGTCCCGAAGATGAAGATCGCAAGGCCATGGCGGCCGACGGATGTCAGCGGATGGGCCACAGGCAGGGCCAGCCGGCGCGAAAGGGCCGGGACCATCGCCAGGAGATAGGCGATCGCGAGCACGTGCAGCAGCCGCGGCGCCGACAGGAAGGTCTTGTCGAAGCCGGTGAGGACCACCGGCAACCCGAACGAGGTGTCGATCCACCAGAGCGACAGCGCCACCCAGACGAGCGAGAGGGCGAGATAGGCGCAGCACAGCGCGATCACCGCCCTGTTCGCCGCGGGCCAGTCCCCGCGCCGGGCCCGGCTGCTCGCGGCGAGGCCGATCGCAAAGAGGAACTGCCACGAGAACGGATTGAGGAACCAGTAGCCGTCGTCCAGGAGGTTGGACGGCGCGATGTTGAAGACGCCGGCCGCAAGCCACAGCAACCCGGACAGTGTGAGCATGAGCATGGGACTGCGTGCATGCAGCCACAGCATGCCGGGCAGCATCAGCAGGATGACGGCATACATCGACAGGATGTTGTTGTAGCCGAACTGGTGGCCCAAAAGCACCATGCCGAGCAGCCCCTCCTCGGTCCGGTCGACCACCGCGCGCAGGTTGATCTCCGACAGCAGGTCGGGCCGCGAGAACCACAGCGCCCCGCCGGCAAAGATCGCGAAGGTGACGAGGCTCGTCATCACATGGGCGACATAGAGGCTGAAGGCGCGCCGCAGGATCCGCACGCTGACGGCGAGACGCTTGCCGGGGACGAACGTCGCCCCGAAGGCGAGGCCCGCCGAAATGCCCGAGATCAGCACGAAGGCCTCGGCCGAATCGGAGAACCCGAAATTCTTGTGCGTCAGGTGCTCGAGCAGGTTGCCCGGAACGTGGTTGATGAAGATCGCAATCAGCGCCAGCGCGCGCAGAACGTCGATCCGCGTATCGCGTGCCGGCCTTGCCACCGGCGTTGCCGCCACGCTCGTGGTTCCTTCATTCCGTATCAATGCCTGCCTTCCCGAACAGTCGACGTGAAAAGGGGCACGGCGGCCCCCGCGTCACCCGCTGGAACCGACATGCCCCAATGTCTGCAATCCGAGCCTAGAGCGAATACTCTTCTTGAGCGCTCTTTATGACAGTTTCATCAATCTTCACGTCGATTTTGCCGTCGGCTTTGCGTTCCGCACGGATTTCGTGCTTCACGCCGTCGAGGGTGACCGTGGCGGAGAAGTTCGACCAGTGCGAGGGGATCGCCGGTTCGACCACCAGGCGGCCGTTCTCCTTGCGGATGCCGAGCAAGCCTTCGACGGCGGCCCGATAGAGCCAGCCGGCCGAGCCCGTGTACCACGTCCAGCCGCCCCTGCCCTTGCGATCGCCTTCGCCGTAGACGTCGGCCGCCACCACGTAGGGTTCGACGCGATAGGTCTCGATCGCCTCCGGCGTCTGGCCGTGCTTGATCGGGTTCAGCATGTTCAGGCAGTTCCAGGCATCGTCCGCCCGGCCCTGCATGGCCAGCGCCATCACCACCCATGCCGCCGCATGCGTGTACTGGCCGCCGTTCTCGCGCACGCCCGGCGGATAGGCCTTGATGTAGCCGGGATCCTGCTGGCTCTTTGCGAAGGGCGGCGTGAACAGCTTGATGATCCCCGCCTCGCTGTCGGCAAGCTCGGCCAGCACCGCGTCCATCGCCAGCCACGCCCGCTCCTTGTCGCCCTCGCCGGAAAGAACGCTCCACGACTGCGCGATGGAATCGATGCGGCATTCCGCATTGTCCTTCGAGCCGAGCGGGGTGCCGTCGTCGAAATAGCCGCGTCGGTAGTGTTCGCCGTCCCAGCCGGCCGATTCCAGCGCCGCCTTGAGTTTCTCCAGATGCTCCAGCCAGACCCGGGAGCGATGGTTGTCGCCCCGTTCGCGCGCGATCGGCGCGAAGGCGCGCAGCGTGCCCGCCAGGAACCAGCCGAGCCAGACGCTCGTGCCCTTGCCGGCCTCGCCGACACGGTTCATGCCGTCGTTCCAGTCGCCGCCGAGGATCAGCGGCAGGCCGTTCTCGCCCGTTCTGCGGATCGCGAGATCGAGCGCCCGGGCGCAATGCTCGTAGAGTTCGGCCGGCTCCGTCGAGCGCCCGGGCTTGAAGAACGAATCGTGCTGCCCTTCGGCCAGCGGCGGCCCTTCGATATAGGTCAGCTTCTCGCTCAGGATCGCATGATCGCCGGTCGAACGGCAGTACTGTGTGACCGCATAGGCCAGCCAGACGACGTCGTCCGAAATGATCGTGCGTACGCCCGCGCCGGTTTCCGGCAGCCACCAGTGCTGCACGTCGCCTTCGGGGAACTGCCGCGACGCCGCGTTCAGGATCTGCTTCCTGGCGAGCTCCGGCCTGTGCGTCAGGAAGGCCAGCGTATCCTGCAGCTGGTCGCGGAAGCCGTAGGCCCCGCTCGCCTGGTAGAAAGCGGCCCGCGCCAGCACGCGGCAGCCGAGGCTCTGGTAGGGCAGCCAGGTGTTCACCATCAGGTTCAGCGCCGGATCCGGCGTCTCGACCTGCAGCGTCCCCGTGAATTCGCCCCAGAAGTCGCGCATCTTCTTCAGGGCCGCGTCGATGGACACCGATATCGCCTCGCCTGCGAGCGCGCTCGCCGCCTCCGCCGTGTCGCAGTCGCCGAGAACGAAGAGGATTTCCTTCTCCTCGCCCGGCTGCAGCTTGAAGTCGGTGACCAGCGCCGCACACGGCGCCCCGTTGCTTTCCATAGTGCCCGACAGTCCGGCACCGGTCGCAAGCACCGCCGGCATGACGATGTCGCCCTGGCGGCCGATGAACTCGCGCCGGCTCGTCGTCACCCCGGCCAGCTTGCCGTTGGTGGCGAAGAAGGCGACACGGCCCGAATAGTCGAGGCTGTAGGGATTGGTCGCGAAGATCGCCCCGCTCGCCTCGTCCTGGCTGCAAAGGACGAATGGCGCCGTCTTGGCCGGGTTGTTGCCGAGCACCCATTCGACATAGCCATAGGCCGAAAGATTGCGCGCCGACTTGCCGGTATTGCGCACGATCAGGCGCGAATACTTCACCGGACGCTCGGCATCGACCGTCTGCACGAGGTCCAGCTCCAGCCCGCCCGACGAACTGCGGAAGGCGGAATAGCCGAGTCCGTGCCAGGCCTCGAAGAGGATGGACGGATCGCGCGACAGGCCGGCGAAGGGAACGTGCACGCTCCCGCTGTCGCGGTCCTTGACGTAGAAGGCCTCGCCCGGCCGGTTGATGACCGGGTCGTTCGTCCATTGCGTCAGCTGGTAGTCGCGCGAGTTGCGGCTCCAGGTGAAGGCGCCGCCTTCGGCGGCGACGTGGAAGCCGAAGTTCTCGTTGGCGATCACGTTGATCCAGGGATGCGGGGTGCCCTCGCCGCCGCGGACCTTGATGACATACTCGCGCCGTGCCGCATCGAAGCCGCCATAGCCGTTCCAGAAGGCGAGATCGCCGCCGTCGATCGCCACGGGCTGCCCCTTGCGATCGGAAGCCGGCGCCGGCGCGGACTGCCGTGTTGCTTCCTCCGCGGCGACGGCGGGCGTGGCGAAGATCGAGATGGCACGCTCGATCTGGTCGGCAAGCGTGCCGTTGCGCGCGTGGAAGACGGCGCGTGCCGTCGCCAACAGCGCCTGCCAGGTGGAGACGTCCATCAGGTCGCGGCGGACCGCGAAGATGTGCTGCCGCATGCCATCCGACTGGCCGCGCATCCTGAGGTTCTCGCAGATCTGCTCGAGCGTGTGCTGCATGTCCTGCGCATAGGAGGAGGCCTTCTCGTTCAGGATGACGAGATCGGCCATCACGCCGCGGTGGCGCAAATACTCCTGGGCCCGCAGCGCCTCGCGGGCGATTTCCAGGTCCGCATCGTCGTTGATGCGAAGGACATAGATCGGGTAGTCGCCGGAAATCGCCAGCGGCCACAGCGCCGACTGCGAGGCAAGGCCCGCCTGGACGGTCGCGGCATCGGCGCGCAGGTGCATGTCGGGATAGACGAGATAGCGGCCGAGCGCCTGGAAGCTCGCCGCCTCCTGCGAGGTGACGCCGATGTGGCGCAGGTGGACCTGCGAGCGCGTCCAGGCATGGATGAGCTCGTTGTTGAACGCTTCCGGATGCCGGTAGCGGTCGATCGCCCGGTCCAGCTCGTCACGGTTCGGCGCGGCGATCGTCCAGAAGATCACCTTCACCTTCTTGCCGGCCGGCACGCGCACGACGCGGCGCAGCGACACGATCGGATCGAGCGTGAAGCCGTCGGTGCCCGAGAGCTGCGCGCCCGGCTCGAAGGCCGCGGCGGTCGCAAGGCTGCGGCCGCGGCCGATGAAGTTCCGCCTGTCCGTCTCCACCTCCGTGCGGCGCGAGCCGGCATTGTCTACGATCAGGTGCGCCACGCACATGTCCGGATCGCCCGGGCTGCGCTTGTTGCGCAGGATGCGCACGACGTCGCCGCGCCGGCCGATCTCGGTCTTGAGGAACATGCGCGCGAACAGCGGATGCGCATTGTCGGTGTCGTCGGTCGTGACCACCGGCTCCATGTAGGAGGTGACCTCGATGAAGCGATCCTCGGCGCCGGTGTTGAGCAGCGTCAGGCGACGGCCCTCCGCGTCATGCTCGGTGGCGACCAGGCATTCCAGCTCGCTCGACAGCGTGCCGACGGTCTTGATGAACTCCGCCTTGTCGTCGCTGAACTGCGTCTTTGCCTCCTCGCCCTCGGCGCGCTTGGGCTCGACGGTCGTCGACCACCATTCGTTGGTGGCCGTGTCGCGCAGGAAGACGAAGGTGCCCCAGCGGTCCTCCACCGGGTCGGGCTCGAAGCGGGTGACCGACTGGCCGTTCCAGTGCGAGTAGCCAGAGCCGGTCGCGGTCAGCATGACCGAGTAGTGACCGTTGGAGAAGAAGGCCGCCTCGCGGTCCTCGGCCACCGGATCCTTGATCACGCGGACTTCCGGCCTGAGCAGGTCGGCCTGCGTGCTGCCGACCGTTTCCGGCTCGCGCTTGGTGTTGATGATCGGGATCTCGCGCGGCGCCTTCTCCTGCAGCAGGAGTTCGGCCGCCTCGATCACCGGGTCGGCGTGGAAGCGTGCCCTCAGCGCCCCGTTGAAGGCGACGTTGGCCACGGCTGCGATCGACATGCCGTGATGGTGGGCCATGTAGTTGTACACGACCGCGCAGCGCTTGCCCTCCGGCACGCGGGTCGGCGTGAAGTCGACCGCGTCGTGGAAGCCGTAGATCCCGAGCGCACCGAGCTTGCGCAGCTCGTTAAGGTTGTCGAGTGCCGCCTTCGGCGCATACTGCGTCGCTAGCAGCGAGGCATAGGGCGCGATGACGGCATTCTGGCCGAGGCCGCGCTTCAGGCCGAGCGTCGGCACGCCGAAGTTGGTGTACTGATAGTTCATGTCGTGGTCGCGGGCGTTGAACGCCGCTTCCGAGATGCCCCAGGGCGTACCGAGCCGCCGGCCGTGGTTCTGCTGCTCCTGGACGATCAGGTTGTTCGTCTGGTTGAGGATGCCGCCCTGCGGCTCCTGCATGACGAGCGGCGGCATCAGGTACTCGAACATCGAGCCGGACCAGGAGACGAGCGCGCCGCGCGAACCGATCGGCACGACCGGGCGGCCGAGCTTGTGCCAGTGTTCCGTCGGCAGGTCGCCCTTGGCGATCGCAAACAGGCTGGTCAGGCGGGCCTCGGAGGCGAGAAGGTCGTAGCAGGCCTCGTCGAGCTCGTTCGTCTCGACGCGGTAGCCGATCGAAAGCAGCCGCCGCTCGGGCCGGAACAGGAAGCCGAAATCCATCGAGAAGGCGATGTCGCGGGTGCGGTCGCGCAGTACGACGAGGCGCTGGCGCAGGGCCTCGATGCTGCCGAGGTCGAACATGCTGTCGGCGATGTGCCCTTCGCAGCTGGCGACCAGCGCATCGGCCCACTTCACCACTTCCGCGCTCTGCGGACTCTTGATCTCGTGGTCGAGGTTGGCGATCAGCTTGTGGACGTCGCGGGCCAGCACGCCAAGGTTGATCACGCGGATCGAGGCGAACTCGTGCTCGCGCTTGACCGCGGCGAGCGCATTGTGGAAGCCGGCGATCCGCTCCTCCAGCAGACGGCGCAGCGGACGCACCGTCTTGCGGTCGTCCGGAAGTTCCGCCAGCACTTCGGACAGGATCGAGGCTGCGTCGCCGATGCCGTCGAGGCTGCCGTGCAGATGTGCCGAGGGCGCTTCCGCCCATTCGCGGCAGACCGACGAGACGGCGATCAGGTGGCCCGCAAGGTTGCCGCTGTCCACCGCCGACACATAGCGCGGGCCGAGCGTTTCGAGCGTGTTCGTGCGGTACCAGTTATAGAGATGGCCGCGGAACTTCGGCATGCTGTCGATGGTCGAGACCGTCTCCTCGAGCCGCCGCACCGTCTCCTCGAAGCCGATCCAGCCGAAATCGCGCGCCGACACGACCGACAGCAGATAGACGCCGATGTTCGTCGGCGAGGTCCGTTCCGCCAGCACCGGATGCGGCCTCTCCTGGAAATTGTCCGGCGGCAGGAAATGCTGCTCGGCGGTGACGAAGGTCTCGAAGTAGCGCCAGGTGCGCCGTGCGATCTTGCGCAGCTCGGTCACCACCCCTTCGGGCACGATCAGCTGGTCCTCCGTCTCCGCCGACTGGCTGACGTACCAGGCGATCGCCGGTGAAAGGATCCAGATCGCTGCGAACGGGATGGCGATGAAGGGAAGGCCCGTCTTGGAGAAGAGCGCCAGGCCGACCGCGACCAGGGCCAGCGCCGGGGCCTGCCACATGTCGACGTAGTAGGACCAGATGCCGCCGCCGGACGAGCTGTGCACCTGTGCCGCCGTGCGCCATTCGAGCATGTGCTTGCGGCTGACGAACATGCGGTAGAGCGAGCGGATCGTGGCATCCGCCATCACCGCGGCCTGATGGGCGATGAAGACGATGCGGAGCGCGACCTGCGCGTTCGCCGCACGGATATCGGACAGGATCGTCTGCAGGTGGGCGCGGGCGACGATGTCGCTGCGGCGCGGCACGGCGCCGGTGAAGAGCGACAGGGTGGGCGCGACGAACAGGAGGAAGATCAGCACCAGCTGCCAGATCAGCGCCTGGCGCGGCTCCATGTAGTACCAGCCCATGACCGAGGCGACGAGCCAGCAGATCGGGATCAGGCAGCGGCGGAGATTGTCGTACATCTTCCAGCGGCCGAGCATAGAAACGCCGCTGGACGGCTTGAAGATGTAGGGCAGCAGCTGCCAGTCGCCGCGCGCCCAGCGATGCTGGCGCGAGTTCTCAACCTCGTAGCGGATCGGGAAGTCCTCGACGAATTCCACGTCGGTGACGAGCGCGCAACGGGCGTAGGACCCTTCGAGCAGGTCGTGCGACAGGATCGAGTTTTCCTCGATGCGCCCCTTCAGCGCCGCCTCGAAGGCGTCGACGTGATAGAGCCCCTTGCCGGTGAACGTCCCTTCGTCGGCGAGGTCCTGGTAGACGTCCGAGACGGTGAAGACATAGGGGTCGACGCCGCGGTTGGCCGAGAAGATGCGCTGGAACGTCGAGGCCTCGTCGCCGGTCGTCAGCGACGGGGTGACGCGCGGCTGCAGGATGCTGTAGCCGGCGACGACGCGCTGGGTCTGCGGATCGATCAGCGGACGGTTGATCGGGTGGAACAGCTTGCCGACGAGATTGGTGGCGGCATCGCGCATCAGCCGCGTGTCGGAATCGAGCGTCAGCACGTACTGGACGTTCTCCGGAACGATGTTGGCGCCCGGCAGGAAGCTCGTGTCGCCGTCGCCGCGCAAGAGCAGGTTCAGCTCGTGCAGCTTGCCGCGCTTGCGCTCCCAGCCCATCCACACGCCTTCCTGCGGATTGAACTGCCGGCGGCGGTGCAACAGGTAGAAGCGGGTGCGCCCGTCATAGGCATAGCGCGCCGAAAGCAGCGCGATCTCGCGCTTGGCATATTCGAGGACGTCGAGATCCTCCGGCGTCTCCTCCACCGTGCTGTCGACCCAGTCGCTGACCAGCGAGAAGTAGATCTCGCCGCGCGGATTGGCGAGGTAGTGGACCTCCAGGTTGCGGACCAGTTCGTCGACGTGGTCGCGCTTGGAGATCAGGCAGGGGACGGCCACCAGCGTGCGCGCCTCCTCCGGAATGCCCTCGCGCAGCTCGTAGCCCACCAGCCTGGTCGGCTTCACGCAGAGCGTGACGAGCGTGTTGTAGAGGCCGACGGCGCCCTCCGAAGCCGGAACCGCGAACAGGATCAGCATGATCAGCCACGCCCCGTCCGGAATGTCCATCTGGTCGAGGAAGTAGTAGACGCCGACCATGGCCAGAAGCGTCAGGAGGACCACAGGTCCGGCAATCGCGAACCAGTCGAGCGACCGGCCGAAACGGACGATGCGCTGCAGGATCGACGGGCGGTAGCCGATCCGCTTTTCCAGGATGTCGCGCTTCTGGCCGACCAGATAGCTGCCGACATTGGCCTCGTGCGCACCGGCGACGTTGCCGGCCGCCATGTCCTCGGCGGTCAGCGCCAGCGCGATCTGGGTCACCTCGAGCTCGGTCTTGCCCGAGCGGCGGGCCATCTTCTCGATCGTGTCGCGATAGGAATTGCGCGAGCCGAAATCGAGCTCGGTATAGTCGGAGCCCTCGCGCAGCGCCGCATCGAGGCGGCTGACGCTCTCCACCCAGACGGGCCATTCCGTGTCGTCGATCGAGCGCAGGCCCTTGATCAGGTTGCTCATCGTGACATTGCCGGACGACAGCCGGTTCTGCTCGGCGACGAGCACCTCCTCGAGGTCAGTGCCGCGCGCCTCGATCTGCTTCTCCAGCCACTGGATGGCGGCACCCGAGGCCTGCAAGCCGTCGCGCAGGCGATAGAGCAGTTGCGCCACGAAGGTGTTGTCGGCGACGAGATGCTCGATCTCGCGCAGGATCACGACGCTCTTTTCCGGGTCGTTCTGGCGGATCAGCTCGTCGGCCACCTCGTTCGCCTTGCGGCGCATGCCGCGCGAGCGCTCGACGCGGCTGGAAATGCGCCGCAGGTTCTCGATCAGGATGAAGCGGACGATCGACGGCAGCGCCCACAATTCGCCGATCTTGAAGGCCTCGACCTTCTGGAAGCCTTCGACGATCGCCGTCAGGCTCTCGCGCGAGACGCTGCTCTGGGTATGGGCGACGTAGAGCCAGCCGAGCGCCAGCGTGCGCGGGATTTCGACGTCGCCGATCTTCATCGTCGGCAGCTGGCGATAGAAACGCCGCGGGAAGTCGCGGCGCACTTCCTGGATCGCCTCCTCGACCACATAGTAGTTGTCGAGCAGCCATTCGGCCGCCGGCGTGATCGTCATGCCCGCCTCGACGTCGCGGGCGGTCGTCTGGTAGACGCGGAAGATCTCCTTCTCGTTCTCCCGGTGCCGGGCACGGAAGTCGAACGGCGTGAAGCCCGGCAGCGTCTGCGCGCCGTTTCTCGCCAGGTCCTCACCGCAGGCGCTCAGTTCCTCGAGGGTGAAATAGGTATCCCGGATCGAGTCGTTGTAGTCGATCTGCTTGGATTCCGTCTCGCGCGACGAAGTCTGTGGTCGGTTGTGAAGGGACATCAGCGTCTTTTTCTGTTTTCGAGCAGGGTTGGTGGTTCCGGCGGCAGCCGGATTGCATTCGGCAGGCGGGACTATCCGTGCGGCTCCGCGTCACGGGACGGCGTCATTCGTTTCCTCCGCGACGGCCCGTCGGAAGGACCAAGACGCACGGGCACGCGCCCATCGGTTCGTGGGCGAACTGCAACGGACGATATATCCATATCCCGCTTGACTGAGTGACGCATGAAAACGGCATTCTTTAGCCGCAATGGCAGGCTGTTGCAACAGAACTGGAAGGCAGGGCAAGTCCACTCCGACAATAGATAGGCCATTATATACCGCGACTGCCCTACGCGATCAGCGGTGAACGGGGCCTGAACGCGACGCCGCCGATTCGGTTCCGTTCCGGATTCATTTCGGTCGACAACGCCTTTTGCCGCGTTGACAGCGGCCCCGCTGCCGAGCCACCTTGCGGCCATCAGGGTTCTTCCGAATCGTCGAAGATGAGGAAGCGAAGAGGGAAGCCGGTGCGATGGGAAACCATCCATTCCGGCGCTGCCCCCGCAACTGTAGGCGGCGAGCCGCTGTCCCCCATGCCACTGGCGCGAAAGCGTCGGGAAGGCCGGACAGAAGCGACGACCCGCAAGCCAGGAGACCTGCCCTGATGAACTCGTAACGTCCATGGGCGGGGTGTCCCACGGGTGCGCTTGCTCCGCGTCGAAGCGGAACTCCAGCATGCGTGCGTCCGGTCATCCCCCAATTCCAAGATTGGGGAAGTCAAATGTCTGCCATCATCAATTCCGAACCCTCCGGCTCCGGCAGGCCGGAATCCGTCTTCATCTCCTGGCTGCTGTGGCAGCCGCGCGGCGCCGATCTCGCCGTGGCGGCCGCAAAGGAAATCAGCAAGCTCGCACCCTATCAGGACCGCGATCCGGACATCGTCCGGCTCCGGAGGCTGTTCGAACAGCTGGCGGGGCGAACGGGCAGGCCGCACTGAAGCAACATAAAGACATATTGACATAAACATATCTTTATGTGATCTCCGATGCAGACATGCTGCATCGGAGGGCTTCGCCATGGCATCGGCCGACCTCGACGACCTTTTCGGTCCGGAACTTCCACCCCGCAACGGCAAGGACATCGCCGAGGCGCTCCATGCCGCCGCGCGTGAGCGCATCCTCGTGCTCGACGGCGCGATGGGAACGGAGATCCAGACGCTGGGCCTGGTCGAGGACGATTTCCGCGGCAGCCGCTTCGGCGACTGCGCCTGCCACCAGCAGGGCAACAACGACCTCCTGACGCTGACCCAGCCGGCCGCGATCGAGGACATCCACTATCGCTACGCGCTGGCCGGCGCCGACATCCTCGAGACCAACACCTTCTCGTCGACGACCATCGCCCAGGCCGACTACGGCATGGAGGACATGGTCTACGAGCTCAACCGCGACGGCGCACGCCTTGCCCGCCGCGCCGGCCTGCGCGCGCAGAAAAAGGACGGCCGGCGCCGCTTCGTCGCCGGCGCGCTCGGCCCGACCAACCGCACCGCCTCGATCTCCCCGGACGTCAACAATCCCGGCTACCGCGCCGTCACCTTCGACGATCTCAGGCTCGCCTATGCCGGCCAGGTCCGCGGCCTGATCGACGGCGGCGCCGACATCATCCTGATCGAGACGATCTTCGACACGCTGAACGCCAAGGCCGCGATCTTCGCCACCCGCGAAGTCTTCGAGGAAAAGGGCATCGAGCTGCCCATCATGATCTCCGGCACCATCACCGACCTGTCCGGCCGCACCCTGTCCGGCCAGACGCCGGAGGCGTTCTGGAACTCGGTCCGCCACGCGCGGCCCTTCTCGATCGGGCTGAACTGCGCGCTCGGCGCCAACGCCATGCGCGCCCATCTGGACGAGATCTCGTCCGTCGCCGACACCTTCGTCTGCGCCTATCCGAACGCCGGCCTGCCGAACGCGTTTGGCAAGTATGACGAGACGCCGGCGGAGATGGCCGCTCAGATCGAGGGCTTCATGCGCGACGGCCTCGTCAACATCGTCGGCGGCTGCTGCGGCTCGACGCCGGCGCATATCGAGGCGATCGCCGCCGCGGCCGCACGCCACCGGCCGCGGCCGATCCCCGACATTCCGCGCCACATGCGCCTTTCCGGCCTCGAGCCCTTCACGCTGACCGAGGCCATCCCCTTCGTCAACGTCGGCGAACGTACCAACGTCACCGGCTCGGCGAAATTCCGCAAGCTGATCACCGCCGGCGACTATGCCGCAGCGCTGGACGTCGCGCGCGACCAGGTGGCGAACGGCGCACAGGTGATCGACATCAACATGGACGAAGGCCTGATCGATTCCGGCAAGGCCATGGTGGAATACCTCAACCTGATTGCCGCCGAGCCGGACATCGCCCGCGTGCCGGTGATGATCGACAGTTCGAAATGGGAGGTGATCGAGGCCGGCCTGAAATGCGTGCAGGGCAAGCCGCTGGTCAATTCGATCTCACTGAAGGAAGGCGAGGAAGCCTTCCTGCACCATGCGAAACTCGTGCGTGCCTATGGCGCCGCCGTCGTCGTCATGGCCTTCGACGAGAAGGGCCAGGCCGACACCAGGGCGCGCAAGGTCGAGATCTGCACCCGCGCCTACAGGCTCCTCACCGAGGTCGCCGGCCTCGCCCCGGAAGACATCGTCTTCGACCCGAACATCTTTGCGGTCGCCACCGGCATCGAGGAGCACGACAATTACGGCGTCGACTTCATCGAGGCGACGGCCGAGATCACCGCCACCCTGCCGCACGTCCACGTGTCCGGCGGCGTCTCCAACCTCTCCTTCTCCTTCCGCGGCAACGAGCCGGTGCGCGAGGCGATGCACGCGGTCTTCCTCTACCACGCCATCCAGGCGGGCATGGACATGGGCATCGTCAATGCCGGTCAGCTCGCCGTCTACGACACGATCGAACCCGACCTGCGCGAAGCCTGCGAGGACGTGGTGCTGAACCGCGTTCCGAAAGCCGGCGGGACGTCGACCGAGCGCCTGCTGGAGATCGCCGAACGCTTCAAGGGCGCGGCCGGCAAGGAGGCCAGGGAGAAGGACCTCGCCTGGCGCGAGTGGCCGGTGGAGAAGCGCCTCGAGCACGCCCTCGTCAACGGCATCACCGAATTCGTCGAGGCCGATACGGAGGAAGCGCGGCAGGGCGCCGAACGGCCGCTGCACGTCATCGAGGGCCCGCTGATGGCCGGCATGAACGTCGTCGGCGACCTTTTCGGGGCCGGGAAGATGTTCCTGCCGCAGGTGGTGAAATCCGCCCGCGTCATGAAGCAGGCCGTCGCCCTGCTCTTGCCCTACATGGAGGCCGAGAAGCTCGCCAATGGCGGCGGCGGCGAACGCCAGAGCGCCGGCAAGATCCTGATGGCGACCGTCAAGGGCGACGTGCACGACATCGGCAAGAACATCGTCGGCGTCGTGCTCGCCTGCAACAACTACGAGATCATCGACCTCGGCGTGATGGTGCCGGCGACGAAGATCCTCGAGACGGCGAAGGCCGAGAAGGTCGACATCATCGGCCTGTCCGGCCTCATCACCCCCTCGCTCGACGAAATGGCGCATGTGGCGAGCGAGATGGAGCGCGAGGGTTTCGAGGTCCCGCTGCTGATCGGCGGCGCCACCACCAGCCGCGTCCACACTGCCGTCAAGATCCACCCGCGCTACAGCCGCGGCCAGGCGGTCTACGTCACCGATGCCAGCCGCGCCGTCGGCGTCGTCGCGAGCCTGCTGTCGGCCGACATCAGGCCCGGCTATGTCGAGACCCTGCAGGCCGAATACCGCAAGGTCGCCGACGCCCACGCCCGCAGCGAGGCGGAGAAGAAGCGCCTGCCGCTCGCCAGAGCCCGCGAGAACGCCTTCCGGCCCGACTGGTCCGCCTATCGCCCGAAGACGCCGTCCTTCCTTGGCACCCGCACCTGGCAGGACTGGGACCTGGCCGAGCTCGCCCGCTACATCGACTGGACGCCGTTCTTCCAGACCTGGGAACTGAAGGGCGTCTATCCGAAGATCCTCGACGACGAGAAGCAGGGGGCGGCCGCCCGCCAGCTCTTCGCCGATGCCCAGGCGATGCTGGAAAAGATCATCGCCGAGAAATGGTTCACGCCGAAGGCGGTCGTCGGCTTCTGGCCGGCCAATGCCGTTGGCGACGACATCCGTCTCTTCACCGACGACGGACGGACCGGGGAGCTTGCGACCTTCTACACGCTGCGCCAGCAGCTGTCGAAGCGCGACGGCCGGCCGAACCTCGCCCTTTCCGACTTCGTCGCACCGGTCGGCAGCGGCAGCCACGATTATCTCGGCGGCTTCGTCGTCACCGCCGGCATCGGCGAGATCGCCATCGCCGAGCGCTTCGAGCGCGCCAACGACGACTATTCCTCGATCCTGGTCAAGGCGCTGGCCGACCGTTTCGCCGAGGCCTTCGCCGAGCGCATGCACGAATATGTCCGCAAGGAGCTGTGGGCCTATGCGCCGGACGAGGCCTTCACGCCGCAGGAACTGATCGCCGAGCCCTATGCCGGCATCCGGCCCGCCCCCGGCTATCCGGCCCAGCCCGACCATACCGAGAAGACGACGCTCTTCCGCCTGCTCGACGCGGAACGACAGATCGGCGTCAACCTGACCGAAAGCATGGCCATGTGGCCCGGCTCCTCCGTCTCCGGTCTCTACATCGCCTCCCCCGAAAGCTACTATTTCGGCGTCGCCAAGGTGGAGCGCGACCAGGTCGAGGACTATGCGGCGCGCAAGGGCATGGACGTCGCCGAGGTCGAACGCTGGCTCGGCCCGGTGCTGAACTATGTGCCGGCGCCCGCGGCGGTGGCGGCGGAGTAGACGACGAAGCGACTGCAACCCGCCGTTCCGCCGCGTACCCGGGCGGTGCCCGGCCGACCAGCGGCGCGATGTCTCGCGCTCGCGCCACCGCCCCGTTTGACAAGCGGGCCGGAGCCGCCGAAAGTTGCCGCATGCCCTATCTGCACCGCGACGGGACGGCGTTGTATTACGAATGGGACGACGGCGGCGCGCCGCCGGTCGTGCTGCTGCACGGCTGGTGCTGCGATCTGAGCTTCCTCGCCCCGCAGCGCGAACACCTCGCGGCTGCCGGCCATGCGATCCTTTCCCTCGACCTGAGAGGCCATGGCCGCAGTGACGCGCCGGACCAGCCCTATCCGATATCCGGCTTTTCCGACGATGTGGTGTGGGCGTGCGGCGAACTCGGCCTGGCAAGGCCGGTTTTCCTGGGCCACAGCATGGGCGGCAACGTCGCCTACGACATCGCCGCCCGCTGGCCGGACCTTGCCGCCGGCATCGTCATGATCGATTCGGCGGTGGCCCGGCCGGCGGCGGCACGCGCCATGATGGGGCCGATCGCCGAGAAGCTGAGCGGCCCCGACTACCGCGACGAACTGCGCCGGCTGGTGACGACCACGTTCTTCCTCGAAAGCGACGACCCCGCGCGGCGCGCGCAGATCCTGCAGGCGATGACGGCCGCCCCGCAGCATGTGGTGGTCGGCGCCTATCGCGGGCTCGCAGCGTTCGACCCCGCCGCCGGCCAGGTGCCCGTCCTGTCGCCGAGCCTCTACATTGCCGCCAACGAGCCGTCGCCGCGCAGCGACATGGCCCGCCTGCTGCAGCTCATTCCGCACCTGATGGCCGGGCAGACGGTCGGCTCCGGCCATTTCTGCCAGCTCGAAGTGCCCGGCCAGGTCAACGCCATGATCGACCGCTTCCTGGCCCTTGCCGGCCTGACTGTCCGCTGACGCCTATTCCCCTCGTCCCCGGAACCGCCGCTGGTAGGCCGGATCGTAGAGGGAGCTTTCGCGGAAATCCTCCGCCGCGAGCGTCCTTCCGACGAAGATCAGCGCCGTCCGCTCGATCGGCTCCTCGGCGACCTTCGCAGCGATGTCGGCGAGCGTGCCGCGCACGACCCGCTCGTCCGGCCAGGAGGCCTTGACGACGATCGCCACGGGGCAGTCGGCGCCATAGAGCGGCGCCAGCTCCGACACGACCTGGTCGAGCGCGTGGATGGCGAGGTGGATCGCAAGCGTCGCCCCCGTCGCGCCGAAGCCCTGCAGCGTCTCCCGGTTCGGCATCGGCGAGGCACGGCCGGAAACGCGGGTGAGCACGAGGCTCTGCGCCACCGCCGGGATCGTCAGTTCCCGCTTCAGCGCCGCCGCCGCCGCCGCAAAGGACGGCACCCCGGGCGTCAGTGTGTAGTCGATGCCGTGCTTCTCCAACCGGCGGATCTGCTCGGCAACTGCGCTCCAGACCGAAAGATCGCCCGAATGCAGCCGCGCCACGTCCTCGCCCGCCTGCGCCGCGCGCAGATATTCCGCCTCGATCTCGTCGAGCGACATCGGCGCGGTATCGACGATGCGAGCACCCGGCGGGCAGTATTGCAGGAGCTCCGGCGAGACGATGGAGCCTGCGTGCAGGCAGACGGGGCAGCGGCCGATCAGGTCGCGCCCGCGGACGGTGATCAGGTCGGCGGCCCCCGGCCCCGCGCCGATGAAATGAACGGTCATGGTCTTTCCTCGATCCTGCCGCAGGGCCGTCCCGGCCGCGGTCGCCTTGTCCCCTGGATGGCCGTGCGCCCACATGCGTCTGCACAACCGGTCCGGTTCCCAGTCTGTCGCATTGTGTGCAGGGCCCGCGGGCCCCCGGTCACCTCAATCATTCGCCGGCTTCGCCCAGCTCCATTGCGTCACCGGCATCGCCGGCCGCCAGCCCGTCATCGTTCCGACCGGCGCGGCGCGGGCGATGTCGATGCGGACCAGCGTGCCGCCGAGCTTCGCCTGCGCGGCCAGCAGCACGGCCTCCATCTCCGTCGTGACCGCATTGGCGACCAGCCGGCCGCCCGGCTTCAGCGCCGCGACGGCGGCCGCAAACACGCCGTCCTCGCTGCCGCCGCCGCCGATGAAGATCGCATCGGGCTCAGGCAGGCCGCTCAGCGCTCCGGGCGCCTGGCCCTCCACCACGGCAAGCCCCGGCACGCCGAACTGCGCCGCGTTCCGGCGGATGCGCGCCGCCCGCTCCGGCACCGCCTCCACCGCGATCGCCCGCAGCGACGGATCGGCCAGCATCCATTCGATCCCGATCGACCCGGAGCCTGCGCCAATGTCCCACAGGAGCTCGCCGCGGCGCGGCGCCAGCGCCGAAAGCGTCAGCGCCCGCACCTCGCGCTTGGTGATCTGGCCGTCGTGCTCGAACAGCGCGTCGTCGAGCCCCGGCGCGTAGGGCAGGACGCGGGCGCCCGCCTTGGCCGCGACGTCGACCGCGCAGACGTTCAGCATGTCGACTGCCGCAAGCGCGAACGTATCCGCCTGATGGGTGCTCACCCGCTCCCGCGGGCCGCCGAGCGCTTCCAGCACCGTCAATGACGAGCAACCGAATCCGGCTTCCGAAAGCAGGCCCGCCAGTGCCGCCGGCCCATCGCCGTCGGAGGTCAGCGCCAGGATGCGGGCGCCCGGATGCAGATGCGGCCGGATCAGGTCGATCGGCCGGCCGTGCAGCGAAAGGCAGATCGTCTCCTGGAGCCCCCAGCCCAGGCGCGATGCGGCGAGGCTGAAGGCCGAGGGCGCCGGCAGCACCGTCATTTCCGTGCGCGCGATCGTCCGCGACAGCGTCACGCCGACGCCGAAGAAGAACGGATCGCCCGAGGCAAGCACGACGACCGGCCGGCCACGTGCGGCGACCACCGCCTCGACCGAACGCTCGAAGGGGCTGAGCCACCGCCGGGCCTCGCCGGTGATCGCGGCCGCCGCCAGTTCGAGGTGCCGCATGCCGCCGAAGACGACCTCCGCCTTCGCAATTACCGCCTTGGCCGCGTCGGAAAGACCGGCTAGACCATCTTCGCCGATCCCGACGATGGTGAGCCATGGGGCCGCGGCAGGCATTTTGGACCGATCAGGCGTGGACAAGCAGCGCATCCTCATTCTGGGCGGCACGGCGGAAGCCCGCGAACTGGCGGGCCGGCTGGCGCAACGCGGTGACCTGGAGGTGACGCTGTCGCTTGCCGGCCGCACCCTCGACCCCGCGCCGCAGCCCGTCCCCGTCCGCACCGGCGGCTTCGGTGGCGTGCAGGGACTGGCCGGCTATCTCGCCGACAACCGCATCGATCTCCTGATCGACGCCACCCATCCCTTCGCCAGGCAGATCTCGGCCAATGCCGAACGCGCCGCCGAACGGACGGCCACGGCGATGATCCGGCTGCAGCGGGCCGGCTGGCGACCGGTCGCGGGCGATCGCTGGACGCCGGTCGCCTCCCTGCCGGACGCCGTCGCCGCCCTCGGCGCCGAACCGCGCCGAGTCTTCCTCGCGATCGGCCGCCAGGAGGCTCATCACTTCAATGCCGCTCCGCAGCACGCCTACCTCGTTCGAAGCGTCGATCCGCTCGATCCGCCGCTGACGGTTCCCGAGGTCGACTACGTTCTCGCCCGCGGCCCCTTCGTCGAGGCCGACGAGGTCGCGCTCCTGCGGGACCACCGCATCGACGTCGTCGTCTCCAAGAACAGCGGCGGCGCGGCGACCTACGCCAAGATCGCGGCTGCCCGCACGCTGGGCCTGCCCGTCATCATGGTCGAGCGCACCGGCAGCGGCCATGTTCCCACGGCGCAGACGATCGACGAGGCGCTGGCGCTGATCGGTCATGTCGCCTCCGGCGGCAGGAAGCGCGGCGTGTAGACGAGATCGGGGCGGCCGTCGCGGGCGATCACCCGCGTCTGCGGCGAGCCGATGATGACGCAGGTGGCCATGTCGGCCCTTTCCGCATCCGCTTCGCCGAGCGGCATCACCAGCATGCGTTCGTCCGGCCGGCCGGCGGCCCGGCCGAAGACGACCGGCGTCTGTCCCGGCAGCACCTCGCGCAGGATTTCGAACGCCTTGCCGAGCTGCCAGGGCCGCGCCTTGCTGATCGGATTGTAGAGCGCGGTCACCAGCCCCGCCTCGGCGACCAGCCGCAGCCGGCGCTCGATCACCGCCCAGGGCTTGAGGTTGTCGGAGAGCGAGATCGCGCAGAAGTCATGGCCGAGCGGCGCGCCGATGCGGGCGGCGACGGCGAGCATGGCCGTGACGCCGGGGACGACGACGAGATCGATCGCCCGCCATTCGGAAGGCCCCGCGTCGATTGCCTCGCAGACGGCGGCCGCCATGGCGAAGACGCCCGGATCGCCGCCGGAGACGACGCAGACGTTCACCCCCTCGGCCGCCCGCAGCAGGGCGGCCTGCGCCCGGTTCAGCTCCTCGCGATTGTCGGAGGCCACCTTTTTCTGGTCCGGCCGCAGCGACAGCCGGTCGATATAGGGGAAATAGCCGAAGAACTCGCTCGAGGCCGAAACCGCGCGCGCCGCCTCCGGCGTCATCTGGTCCGGATCGCCGGGACCGGTGCCGATCACGTAGAGCGTGCCGCTCATGACCTGCCGCTCCACCCCGGGACGAGCACCAGCGAAAAATAGGGCGCACTGTCGTCGAGCTTCTCCGACAGCCGCACCGCGCGGCTCTCCGGCATCGTGCCGCGTTCGACATAGATCGCCTCGACGAGGCGGCCGGACGCCGACAGCGCGCGGCGGATCTTCGGCAGGTTGCGCCCGACCTTCATGATCACGGCCGCCTGCGTATCCCCCAGCCGGCGCGACATCTCGTCTTCGCCCATGGTGCCGGGCAGCACCGAAAGCACGTCGTCGCCCTGAACGATCGGCAGGCCGGACAGCGACCAGCATCCGGACATCGCCGTGATCCCGGGGATCACCTCGGTCGGGAAGCGGTCCGACAGGCGCACGTGCAGGTGCATGTAGGAGCCGTAGAACATCGGATCGCCCTCCGAGAGGATGGCAACGGTGCGGCCGGCGGCAAGATGCTCGGCGACGGCCGCCGCCGATGCGTCGTAGAAGGCGGTGATCTGGCTCTTGTAGTCGGCGTGCTCCTTGTCGATCTCGACGGTGACCGGATAGTAGAGCGGCAGCTCCATCGTGCCGGGCTTCAGCAGCCCCTCGACGATCGCCCGGCCGTTGCCGGAGCGGCCGGCCTTGGCGAAGAAGGCGAGCACGTCCGCCTCGCCGATCGCGCGTACGGCCTTCAGCGTCAGGAGCTCCGGGTCGCCCGGCCCTGTTCCCACGCCATAGAGGCGTCCCGTCGCGGGCCGGCTCACAGGCCCGCCCTCGAAAGCGAGTTGAGCGCGGCCGCCGTCATCGCGCTGCCGCCCATGCGGCCGCGAACGATGGCATAGGGAACGCCATAGGAGTTCTCCGCCAGCGCCGCCTTCGATTCCGCCGCCCCGACGAAGCCGACCGGCATCCCGAGGATCGCAGCCGGCTTCGGCGCCCCGTCGCGCAAGAGTTCCAGCAGGTAGAACAGCGCCGTCGGCGCGTTGCCGATCGCCACCACCGAGCCGGCCAGCCGCTCCAGCCACAGCCGGATGGCCGCGGCCGAGCGCGAATTGCCGATCTCGCGGGCGATTTCGGGCGTGCGCGGGTCGCGCAGCGTGCAGACCACCTGGTTCTCCGCCGGCAGCCGTGCCGCCGTCACCCCGCGGGCCACCATCTCCGCGTCGCAGAAGATCGGGGCGCCGTTCGCAAGCGCCGCCCGGCCGGCCGAAACGAGATCCGCCGAGAATTCGATGTGCGCGGCGGCCTCGACCAGTCCGCATGCATGGATCATCCGCACGGCCACGTCCGCCTCGTCCTCCGAGAACCGGGCGAGGTCGGCCTCGGCGCGGATGATCGCGAATGATTTCTCGTAGATGGCGTTGCCATCCTTGATGTAGTCGTAGTCTGTCATTGTCTGCCTTGCCGGACGATGTCGGCGATCGCTGCGGCACCGAGCCGCTCGATTGCCTGCCGCACCGTCTCTCCCTTCGATTTCGTCTTTCGGACCAGCGCCGCGAGCCGTTCCATGGTTCTGCCGATCGTCTCCGGCGCCAGCGTCGAAAGCGCGGCGGCATCGCTGCGGCCGTCGAATACCAGCCCGATCCCGGCCGCCTGCCCGGAGAGGGCGAGCGTGGCCGGCTTCGGATGCGCGCACCCCTTTGGACATCCGGAGACATGGACGGTCATCGATCCGTCCAGCAGCTCCGGCGCGCTCGACACCAGCAGGTCGGCGACCGCCTTCGTGTCGAAGGTTCCCGACGCACAGCCGCGGGCACCGGCGCAGACGGCGATCGCATTGCCCGGCGCATCCGCGCGCGTCCAGTATCCGGCGGCCTCCGCCAGTCCCGCCGCGGCATCGATCGCCCCTGCGGCCAGGCCGAGCACCAGCAGTGCCCGGTGTGGCGACAGCCGGATCTCGGCTTCGCCCAGCCCGGCAAGCCCGCGCATCAGCCGTTCCAGCGTGGCGGCGTCGGTGGCGCCATAGGGCAGGCCGAGGCCGAGCACCGGCCGCACCCCGACCGTGTGACGGCCGACCGGCGACGGCGGAAACGCCGGCACGGCCGGAAAGTCCGCATCGACGGTCATCGGCGCCAGCGCGCTCCGCAAGGCCCCGGCGTCGAGGTCGCGGCCGCGCGTCGCAGGGCCCATCCCGTCCAGCGCCCTGAGCAGGATCGCAACCGCCGGGATCGCATCCCCGTCCGCGACCGCCGCCAATGGCTGCGCCGTGCGCGCGTCGCCACCGATCGACAGCCGCCAGAACTGGCCCTCCCCCCGGCGAACGGCGTCGAGCCGGATGTCGCCCACCTGGTCGGCAAGGCTCAGCCGCCCGCCGCCGTCGACGACGATCGCGAGCTTCGGCGCCAGCCGCAGCATCGACAGCGGCCCGGCGATCGCCGCACGGATCGCCGTCGCGAGCTTCGTCGCATCGGCGATCTCGTCCGGATCCAGCCCCGACAGCGCCGGCGTCTCCACCGCCACGCCGCGGTTAAGGTCGATACCGGCGTCGTCGAGCCCTTCGGCAAGACGCCGAACCGTCTCCGCCTTCAGGCCGCGAAGCTGCAGGTTGCCGCGGGCGGTGACCTCCAGCAGGCCGTTGCCGTGGTCTGCGGCAAGCCGCGCAAGGCAAATGTAGTCGCCGGGGGTGAGGCCCGGGCGCGACGGGCGCAGCCGCACCAGCAGCCCGTCCCCGGTCTGCATCGGGGTCGCCAGCGACGGGCAGGCGCCACGACGCAGGGACGGAGCGGGCGAGGCCACGGCCGGAAAGCCTGTTCCAGCCGGCATGGGCATGGGCATGGGCGCAGACTTGTGCGTGGGCGTCATCATGCCTCGCCCTCGCCGGCCTGCCCCGGGGTCCGGCGGATCAGATAGGTGTCCATGATCCAGCCGTGCTCCTGCCGCGCCCGGCCGCGCAGGTCGGAGATCGTCTCCGCCACCTCGCCGAGCCGGCCGGAAACCGTGATCTCCAGCGGCGTGCCGAGATAGGCGCCCCAGTGAATTTCCGCCCCGGGATCGTCGACGGAGCGAAACGCCTCGACGCCGTCGAGCATGACGACGACATCGTCCGCGCCCGCAGGCCATCCCTGGGAGAGCTTGCGTCCGGTGGTGACCTGCACCGGCAGGCCGATGCGGTTCAAGGCGATCTTCCGGCTGGCGCACAGCGCCTGGATGCTGGTGATGCCGGGGATCACCTCGAGCTCGAAGGCGACGCGGCCGGAGGCGCGCACATGCTCGACGATGCGGATCGTGCTGTCGTAGAGCATCGGGTCGCCCCAGACGAGCAGGCCGATCGTCTCCTCCGCGCCCGAGCGTTCGAGGATCAGGTCCTCGTAGATCCGCGCGATCGCATGGTGCCAGTCGTCGACGCCGTCGCCGTAAGCGCCGTCCGTGCGCCGCCGGGGCACGGCATATTCATGGATGCGGGTGTTCGGATTGGTGAGGTAGCGCTCGCAGATGTCGCGGCGCATGTCGGCGAGGAAGGCCTTCTCCTCCCCCTTGGTCGGGATCAAAAGCACGTCCGCGCGGTTCAGCGCGTTGATCGCCTGAACGGTCATGTGCTCGGGATTGCCAGCGCCTATCCCGATGATCAGAATTGTCCTCGACACGTCCACTCCCCGTGCGGCCAGCGCTCCCGGTTGCGTCCCGATTTGGGTCCCGCCCATCCTTCCTAATCCCAAAGCGTCGCGAGGAACAGTGCCCCAGGGGCGGCGTCTGCCGGTCTTTTTGAGACGCATCGCCTCAGGCGGCCGCCTGGCGGGCGGTGAAATAGCTGCGCGGCGAGGCGCCGAGCATGCGCTTGAACATGGTGATGAAGGCCGGGACGCTTTCATAGCCGGCATCGAGCGCGACCGTCGTCACCGGCTCGCCGCGCGCAAGCCGCGGCATGCAGGCGAAGATGCAGGCCTGTTGCCGCCATGTGGCGAAACTGACCCCGGTCTCCTCGCGAAACAGGCGGGTGAACGAGCGGCGGCTCATGTTCAGACGCCCCGCCCAGTCGTCGATCTTGGCGCCGGGAATGGGACGGTCGAGAAATTCGCGGCAGAGCGCGGTCAGCCGGCCGCTGGCCGGGAACGGCAGGCCGAGCGGCTGCTCCGGCAGCCGGCCGATCTCGTCGACGAGCAGCGCCATCACCAGATCCTCCCGGCGGCCATCGTCCTCCTGACCCTTCAGCCGGATCGCCTCGGCCAAAAGATGGTGGGCGAGCGCGGAAACCTCCAGCACCGTCGGTGCGTCGGCCGCGGCCCGGCCGACGGGCGAGAGGACGTAGATCGAGCGCATGCTGACGTCGCTGTACATCTCCACCGAATGCTCGAGCCCGCGCGGGATCAGCAGCGCATGCCCCGGCGGGATCATCCACCGCCCGCGCTCGGTCGAGACCACCACGACGCCGGCGAAGACGCAAAGCACCTGGGTGCGCCGATGGCTGTGCACGGGAACGACATAGCCGCTCGGAACCTCGCTGCTGTGCACCAGCACGTCCGCATTGGACTGCTCCATCGACAGGAGATTGCGGACGTGCGCCTCGTCCAGCACGGAGAGAATGGCGGGGTCGAGCTTCTGCATGTTTGGCCCACTTGCGAAATTAATGGACCACAGCACGAAAGCAGGCAGAACGCAACCGCGCTATGGGACGCTTGAGGAAACACAAGACAATCCAGTCAACACCAGAATCGATCGAGGTCGTATGTCGACGGCAGTCCCCACCGCGCCGGCGCGCGCCGCGCAGACCAGTTTTTCCATCATCGTCGCGGTCAGCGTCTGCCACATGCTGAACGACATCATGCAGTCGCTGCTGACGTCGCTCTATCCGCTCCTGAAGGACAACTATGCCCTGGACTTCGTCCAGATCGGCCTTCTGACCATGGCCTTCCAGGTCACCGCCTCGCTGCTGCAGCCGGTCGTCGGCCTGGTGACGGATCGCTGGCCGATGCCGTTCTCGCTGCCGCTCGGAATGGGCAGCACCTTCTTCGGCCTCTTCTTCCTCGCCTATGCCCATTCCTTCCCGGTGCTGGTCCTCGGCGCCTGCCTGATCGGCTTCGGTTCGGCGGTATTCCATCCGGAATCCTCGCGCATCGCCCGCGCGGCCTCCGGCGGCCGCCACGGCCTGGCGCAGTCGATGTTCCAGGTCGGCGGCAATGCCGGAACGGCGATCGGACCGCTGCTCGCGGCCTTCATCGTCCTGCCCTTCGGCCAGACGAGCGTCGCCTGGTTCTCCGTCTCCGCCATGCTCGGAATGGTCATCCTGACCTGGGTCGGCCGCTGGTACGCCGAGGAGCGCCTGCGCATGGCGAGCCGCCCCGCCGTCAGCCGTGACCTGCCGCTGCCCGGCGGTCGCGTCGCCTGGGCGCTCGCGGTGCTGGTGCTTTTGACGACGACGAAGAACGTCTACCTGTCGTCGATCGGCAGCTACTTCACCTTCTACACGATCGGGCGCTTCGGACTTTCGGTGCAGGAAGCGCAGCTGATGCTGTTCCTCTTCCTCGGCGCATCCGCCGCCGGCGTCTTCCTCGGCGGCCCGATCGGCGACCGCTTCGGCGCCCGCTTCGTCATCTGGTTCTCGATCCTCGGCGTCATCCCCTTCGCCCTGCTTCTGCCCTATGCGAACCTGTTCTGGACGGGCGTCCTGAGCGTGATGATCGGGCTGATCTTCTCTTCGGCCTTTTCCGCCATCGTCGTCTTCGCGCAGGAGCTCGTGCCCGGCCGCGTCGGCCTGATCGCCGGCGTCTTCTTCGGCTTCGCCTTCGGCGCGGGCGGGTTGGGGGCGGCGGCGCTGGGCGTGTTCGCCGACACGCACGGCATCGATTTCGTCTACCGGGTCTGCTCCTACATGCCGCTGCTCGGCATCCTCACCGTCCTCCTGCCCCGCCTGCCGACCAGCCGGCTCGTGCGATAGGAAACACGACCCGCCATCCCCGGATGGCGGGTGCTTTGCGTCCGTTCCGGTCGTTGCAGCTCAGATCCGCGCCTGCACCAGATGCGCCAGCTGGGCGCCGACCTCGTAGTAGCCCTCGCGGATCGGCCGGAAGGATTGCGCCATGGGGTCGGTGACCGGCAGCGGCAGGTCGCCCTCGGTGAGTTCGCCGGCGATATGCCGGGCCAGCACCTTGCCGAACACGGTGCCCGGCGCGATGCCGCGGCCGTTGTAGCCGGAAAAGCCGATGACGTTCGGCGCCAGCCGGTGGAACCGCGGCAGGTTGTCCGCCGTCATGCCGATATTGCCGTACCACTCCGCCTCGAACGCGATCTCCCCGATTTCGGGGAAGAGCTTCTTCAGCGCCCGCCGCGCCCAGGCCTTGTGGATCGCCGTTCCCGTCCCCCGCAAGGCCCCGACGCTGCCGAAGACGAGCCGCCCGAGCCTGTCGTAGCGGAAGGAGGAGAGGATCTCGGCCGTATCCCAGGCGCCTTCCCGTCCCGGCAGGATCTTTTTCTGCAACGCGGGCGACAGCGGCGTCGTGGCGAAGTTGAAATAGGGCAGGTGGACGAGCTCGGCTCGCACCTCGGCCCAGGGGGCGACGGTATAGGCGTTCGTCGCCACCACCACCCAGTCCGCCGAGACCGAGCCGCGCTCGGTCTTCACCGTCCAGCGGCTGCCGGACCGCTCCGCCGCCGTCACGGGGCTTGCCGTGAACACCTGGACGCCCGCCGCGATCGCCGCCTTCGCCAGCCCGCGGACATAGGCGAGCGGCTGGATCGTGCCGGCGCGCATGTCGAGCAGGGAACCGGCATAGGCGTCGGTGCCCACCCGCCGCGCGGTTTCCGCCGCGTCGAGCAGCGTCACCGGCGCGCCGCGGCGGCTCCATTGTTCCGCGCGCGCCTCGAGCTCCTCCAGCCCGGACCGGCCGATCGCGCAGTGCAGCGTGCCTGCCGGATTGATCTCGCAGTCGATCGCGTGTTTCTGCACCAGCTCGAAGACGACTTTCGGCGCATTGCCGAGCAGGTCGAGCAGGCGGTCGCCGTAGAGCTGTCCGAGCACGCCCGGAAGCTCGTCCGGCATCGTCCACATGCCGGCATTGACGAGGCCGACATTGCGTCCCGAGCCGCCGAAGCCGATCTCGCGACCCTCCAGTAGCACCACCTT
Organism: Mycoplana sp. MJR14; assembly: GCF_029210525.1. Taxonomy (NCBI): domain Bacteria; kingdom Pseudomonadati; phylum Pseudomonadota; class Alphaproteobacteria; order Hyphomicrobiales; family Rhizobiaceae; genus Mycoplana; species Mycoplana sp. MJR14. Next base: position 230,293 of record NZ_JARGEO010000004.1, on the reverse strand, counting down.
CGTGCCGCGCTCGGCGAGATGGAGTGCCGCGGAAAAGCCGGTGAACCCGCCGCCGACGACCACCACGTCGGCCTCCATCGGGCCGGACAGGGTCTGCGTTTGCGGCGCCGGCGGGGCGGTCAGTTCCCAGAGGCCGTGGGAGCGGGGATCGTTCTGCATCGGGTTTCTGCTTCAACCTGCTTCGAAAGGATTTTCGGATGGCGCCACAATCCGCCATTGCCCGCAAGGAGGAAAATGCCGTTTCGGCACCGGGTCATTCTGGACGCGAATGAGCCGGCCGCCGCCGCCTCAGCCGACCTCCGTGCCGATCCACGCCCGGAAGGCCTGGCTCAGCGAATTTTCCAGCTTCCCCTCCGGCACGACGAGATAATAGCTGTTGTCGGTCTGCATCGGCCGGTCGAACACGACGGCCAGCCGCCCGCTCGCCAGTTCCTGCTCGATCAGGTAGCGCGGCAGGAGCGCGAAGCCGAGCCCGGCCACCGCCGCCTCGATGACCATCGAGAACTGGTCGAAGCGGTGGCCGCGATAGGCCGTTTCCGTCGCTCCGCCGTTCATCTCGAACCATTGCGCCCAGAGCTTCGGCCGGGTCGCCAGGTGCATCAGCGGCGCCCGCTCCAGGTCCTTCGGCTCCTCCGGCCGCCAGCGCTCCATCAGCTCCGGGCTCGCCGCCGGCAGGATCACCTCGCTGCAGAGATAGGAGCAGCTGGCCCGCGCCCAGACCGGCTGGCCGTAGTGGATGGCGAGATCGAAGCTCTCCTCTTCGAAGTCGAAGGGGGCGGAGCGCGAGGCGACGTTGATGACCGTGCCGGGATACTGCGCCAGGAAGGCGGGAAGGCGGGGCGTCAGCCAGCGGCTGCCGAAGGTCGGCAACGTCGCGATCGTCAGGCTGTGGTCGGAGCGTGCCGCCGACATGGCGCGCAGCATCGTCTCCTCGGTCTGGTGCAGGAGCTTGCGCACCTCCGGCAGGAAGCGGCGGCCGTCTTCCGACAGCACCACGCGCTGGCGCACGCGCTCGAAAAGCAGCACGCCGAGCTGCTCCTCGAGATCCTTGATCTGGCGGCTGACCGCGCTCTGGGTCAGGCTCAGCTCATTGGCGGCCTGGGTGAAGCTGCCATGACGCGCAGCGCATTCGAACGCCTGCAGCGTGGTCACGTCGGGGATCAGCCTGCGGCTCAACTTCATTCGGCTCTCGCATCAACCTGTTCAGAACATGCGCGATCAATCGGCATTCCGATCCACTATGATCCGTTTTGAGAATGATCGGGGCGCTTGCCCCTTGTAGAGCAAATCCGGGAAGAGTGGAAAGCGCTTTTCCGCCCGGGATTGCCCGAAACTGAGCCGGGACGGACCGCCATGAAAGAAAGAACCTACGTTTCCGCCGACGCGATCCGCTCGGAGTTCTCCGCCGCCATGTCGGCCATGTATCGCGACGAGGTGCCGGCCTATGGCACGCTGATGGCGCTCGTCGCCCGCGTCAACGACGAGACGCTCGCAGCCGACCCGCACCTCAAGGGCCGCCTGGAGGCCACCGATTCACTGGAGCGCATCTCCGAGGAGCGCCACGGCGCGATCCGCCTCGGCACGCCGGACGAGCTGTCGATGATGCGCCGCGTCTTCGCGATCATGGGCATGTACCCCGTCGGCTACTACGACCTGTCGACCGCCGGCGTCCCGGTCCACTCCACCGCCTTCCGGCCGGTCGGCGACGCGGCGCTGAAGCGCAATCCCTTCCGCGTCTTCACCTCGCTGCTCCGTCTGGACCTGATCGCCGACGAGACGCTGCGCGAGGAGGCCGCCGGCGTCCTGGGCGCCCGCAGGATCTTCACCGATCACGCCATCGAACTGGTCGGCAAGGCCGAACGGGACGGGGGTCTCGACGCTGCCGACGCGAAGGCCTTCGTCCATGAGGTACTGGAGACCTTCCGTTGGCACGACAAGGCGATCGTCAGCGCCGACATGTACCGGCGCCTGCACGACGCGCACCGGCTGATCGCCGACGTCGTCTCCTTCAGGGGGCCGCACATCAACCACCTGACGCCGCGCACGCTCGACATCGACAGGGTGCAGGCGCTGATGCCGGAAGAAGGCATCGCGCCCAAGGCCGTCGTCGAGGGCCCGCCGACCCGCAACTGCCCGATCCTCCTGCGCCAGACCTCGTTCAAGGCGCTGGAAGAGCCGGTGTCCTTCATCGGCGAGGACGGCGCGTGGAAGGCCGGCTCGCACACCGCCCGCTTCGGCGAGATCGAGCAGCGCGGCATCGCCCTGACGCCGAAGGGCCGCGCCCTCTATGACCGGCTTCTGAATGACACCCGCGCCATCGCCCGGCCCGCCGCCGACGGCTCCAACGCCGCCGCATACGAAGCCGCGCTCGCGAGCGTCTTCCAGGCCTTCCCCGACGACTGGAACACGATCCGCAAGGAGGGCCTCGGCTATTTCGCCTATTCGCTGACGGACAAGGGGCGCGCTGCAAGGGCCTCCGGCCGGAACCTCGGCGACGACATCGAGGCCCTGATCGCCGCAGGCCACGTCCAGTTCGACCCGATCGTCTACGAGGACTTCCTGCCCGTCTCCGCCGCCGGCATCTTCCAGTCGAACCTCGGCGACGAGGCGACGCAGGAATTCGCAGCCAGCCCCAACCAGGTGATGTTCGAGCGCGACCTCGGTGTGGCCGTCCTCGACGAATTCGCCCACTATGCGGGCATCGAAAAGGCCTCTATGGAAGAGTGCCTCGGCGCCGCATCCATGGCGGACGCCGCAGAGTGACGGTCGGCCGATGATCGATAGCAGGCACATCGAAGCGCTAGGGCGGCTTCTCGGCGGAAAGGGTCTTCTGACCGCGCCCACCGACATGGCGTCTTACGAGACCGGCGCGCGCTACGACAAGGGCCGTGCCGCCTTCGTCGCCCGCCCCGCCTCGACGCAGGAGGCCTCCGCCACCGTTGCCTACTGCGTCAGGAACGGCATCGCGCTGGTGCCGCAATCCGGCAATACCGGCCTCGTCTCCGGCTCGACGCCCGACGCGTCCGGCAGCCAGGGCATCCTCAGCCTCGATCGCCTGACCGCCGTCTTCGACCTCGACCGGGTGAACCGGACGGTCACGGCCGGCGCCGGCCTTCGCCTGTCGGACGTCAACCAGCGGCTCGAGCAGGCAGGCCTGTTCTTCCCGATCGACCTCGGCGCCGATCCCCGCCTCGGCGGCATGATCGCGACGAACACCGGCGGCTCGCGCTTCCTGCGCTACGGCGACGTCCGCCGCAACACGCTGGGGCTGACGGTCGTTCTCGCCGACGAGGCCGGCACCGTGCTCGAGCTCGGCTCGGGCCTGCGCAAGAACAACACCGGCGTCGACTGGAAGCAGCTCTTCATCGGCACCTCCGGCGCCTTCGGCATCGTCACCGAATGCGTGCTGAACCTGGAACCGCTGCCGCGCCAGACCGCGACCGCCTTCCTCGTCCCGTCCTCGCCGGACCGCGTGCCGGAACTCCTGGTCGCCATGGAAGAGGCACTCGGCAGCTACCTGTCGGCTTTCGAGGGCATGTCGAGGAACGCCGTGTCCGCCGCGCTCGCCCACGTGCCCGCGCTGCGCAATCCCTTCCAGGGCGGCCATGTCCCGGACTTCGTCATCCTGGCGGAGATCTGCCGCACCTCGCCGCCGCGCGACGGCGAACAGCCGCTAGACGCCGTGCTGGAGGAGGTTCTGGCCGGCCTGTGGGAGCGCGAGGACGCCCCGCTCGCCGACGCCTTCATCGGCCCGCCGCACGAGATGTGGGCGCTGCGCCACGGCTTGTCGGAAGGAGTCAAGCACAGCGGCCGGCTGATCGCCTTCGATCTTTCCTTCCGCCGGGGTGATATCATGCGCTTCCTCGACCATATGAAGGTCGAGATGCCGAGGCGGTTCGAGAATGTCACGATCTGCGACTTCGGCCATATCGGCGACGGCGGCGTGCATTTCAATCTCGTCGTCCCCGCCGACGACCCGCGCCTTGCCGATGCCGGCTTCGAGGGGGCCCTGCGCGCGTGGGTGTTCCAGATCGCGGTCGAGGACTTCGGCGGCAGCTACAGCGCCGAGCACGCGATCGGCCGCAAGAACCAGGTCTTCTACGAACGGTACACGCCGGACGAGATCCGCCGCCTGGCTGCGGGGCTGAAGGCGATCACCTCGCCCGGCCCGCTCGGCAGCGTAACCTTCTGAAAGATCGGCGGCGTCATGCCGCCTTGCGAAACACAGTCACGATGGAGAACAGGACGATGACCAAGGTCGATGTGAAACAGGAAACCGCAAAGCTTCTCGACAAGCTCGGCGTGCCGGCCTCCGCCTGGCAGAACGGCGACATGGCCTCTTTCAGCCCCGTTTCCGGCGAGGAGATCGCCAAGCTGAAGACCCATTCGCCCGCCGATGCGGGCAAGGTCATCGACGCCGCCCACGAGGCCTTCAAGGCCTGGCGGCTGGTGCCGGCGCCGAAGCGCGGCGAGCTCGTCCGCCTTCTCGGCGAGGAACTGCGCGCCGCCAAGGCCGATCTCGGCCGCCTCGTCTCGATCGAGGCCGGCAAGATCACCTCGGAGGGCCTCGGCGAGGTGCAGGAGATGATCGACATCTGCGATTTCGCCGTCGGCCTCTCCCGCCAGCTCTACGGCCTGACGATCGCCACCGAACGCCCCGGCCACCGCATGATGGAGACCTGGCATCCGCTCGGCGTCGTCGGCATCATCTCCGCCTTCAACTTCCCCGTCGCCGTCTGGTCCTGGAACGCGGCGCTCGCGCTCGTCTGCGGCAATCCGGTCGTCTGGAAGCCGTCCGAGAAGACCCCGCTGACGGCACTTGCCAGCCAGGCGATCCTCGAGCGCGCCATCGCCCGCTTCGGCGACGCGCCGAAGAACCTCTCGCAGGTGCTGATCGGCGACCGCACGGTCGGCGAAGCGCTCGTCGACAACCCGAAGGTCGCGCTCGTCTCGGCGACCGGCTCCACCCGCATGGGCAAGGAGGTCGGCCCGCGGCTCGCCAAACGTTTCGCCCGCTCGATCCTCGAGCTCGGCGGCAACAATGCCGGCATCGTCTGCCCGTCGGCCGACCTCGACATGGCGCTGCGCGCCATCGCCTTCGGCGCCATGGGCACCGCCGGCCAGCGCTGCACGACGCTGCGCCGCCTGTTCGTGCACGACAGCGTCTACGACCAGCTCGTGCCACGCCTGAAGAAGGCCTATGAAAGCGTCTCCGTCGGCAACCCGCTGGAAACCTCCGCCCTCGTCGGCCCGCTGGTCGACCGGCAGGCCTTCGACAACATGCAGAAGGCGCTGGAGGCCGCAAGAGCCGAGGGCGGCAAGGTCACCGGCGGCACCCGCGTCGCCGAGGCCGGCAAGGACACCGCCTACTACGTCAAGCCGGCGATCGTCGAAATGCCGAAGCAGGCCGGCCCCGTGCTCGAGGAGACCTTCGCGCCGATCCTCTACGTCATGAAATATTCCGACTTCGACAAGGCGCTCGCCGAGCACAATGCCGTCGCCGCCGGCCTGTCGTCGTCGATCTTCACCCTGAACATGCAGGAGGCCGAGCGCTTCCTCGCTGCCGACGGCTCCGACTGCGGCATCGCCAACGTCAACATCGGCACCTCGGGTGCGGAGATCGGCGGCGCGTTCGGCGGCGAGAAAGAGACCGGCGGCGGCCGCGAATCCGGCTCCGACGCCTGGAAGGCCTACATGCGCCGCGCCACCAACACGGTGAACTATTCGAAGGCCCTGCCGCTGGCCCAGGGCGTTTCCTTCGATATCGAATAGGGCGCGAAGGACACATCCATGACCATGGCAACCAAGATCGAGGAGGCGGGCTTCCGGCCCGCCTCGCGGATCGCCGCGATCGGCGTTTCGAAGATCCTGCAGATCGGCGCCCGCGCCAGTCAGATGAAGCGCGACGGCCATCCCGTCATCATCCTCGGCGCCGGCGAGCCGGATTTCGACACGCCGGACAACGTCAAGGAAGCGGCCAAGGCCGCGATCGATCGCGGCGAGACCAAGTACACCGCGCTCGACGGTTCGCCGGAGCTGAAGAAGGCGGTCGTCGAAAAGTTCCGCCGCGAGAACGGCGTCGAATACGCCCTCGACGAGGTGACGGTCGCGACCGGCGCCAAGCAGATCCTGTTCAACGCCTTCATGGCCAGCATTGATCCGGGCGACGAGGTGATCATCCCGACGCCCTACTGGACCTCCTATTCCGATATCGTCGAGGTCTGCGGCGGCATGCCGGTGCTGATCCCCTGCGACGCGGAAGCCGGCTTCCGGCTGCAGGCGGACCAGCTGGAAAGGGCGATCACGCCCAGGACCCGGTGGCTGCTCCTGAACTCGCCGTCCAACCCGTCCGGCGCCGCCTACGGCGAGGCCGACTACCGGCCGCTGCTGGAGGTGCTGCTTCGCCATCCGCATGTCTGGCTGATGGTCGACGACATGTACGAGCACATCGTCTATGACGGCTTCCGCTTCGTCACCCCCGTGGCGATCGAGCCTAAGCTGAAGGCGCGCACGCTGACCATCAACGGCGTCTCCAAGGCCTATGCCATGACCGGCTGGCGCATCGGCTACGCCGGCGGCCCGAAGGCGCTGATCAAGGCGATGGCGGTCATCCAGAGCCAAGCCACCTCCTGCCCGAGCTCCGTCAGCCAGGCGGCCTCCGTCGAGGCGCTGAACGGGCCGCAACACATCCTGAAGGAACGGCAGGAGAGCTTCCGCCGCCGCCGCGATCTCGTCGTCGCCGCCCTCAATGCCATCCCCGGCATCGACTGCCGCACGCCCGAAGGCGCCTTCTACACCTTTGCCGGCTGCGCCGGGCTGATCGGCAAGATCACGCCCAAGGGCAGGCGGATCGCGACGGACGCCGACTTCACCGACTACCTGCTGGAAGACGCCCACGTCGCCGTCGTCCCCGGCTCCGCCTTCGGTCTCTCGCCCTACTTCCGCATTTCCTACGCGACGTCGGAAGGCGAGCTGAAGGAAGCCCTGACGCGGATCGCGACGGCCTGCGCGAAGCTGGTGTAGGAAATTTGCGATCTCTACGGCTCATGGTCCGCAGGAGGGGCGCGACGTCGCTGAAGTCTCTTATCCCCTTGAGGGAGAAGAAGCGAAATCAGCATCTTAGCCGCAAGGCTAAGTGCTAGTTTTCGCAGATGAGGGGGCTATCCGGTGCCGCCCCCTCACCAACAAAATCTGAGGTTTAGCCTGCAGGGCGACGCCCTTTGGCTAAGCCCTCGATTTTGTATCCTCTCCCTCAGGGGGAGAGGAACGGCACGCTACGCCCTGCCTTCCAGCACCGCGACGATGTGTTCGAGCACGGCGCTCCGATCTGCGAACACCTCCTGGTTCCAGAAGCGCAGCACACGGTATCCGACGCCTTGCAGGAACCTGCCGCGCTCAACGTCGCGGAGGTCGTCGGCATGCTGCCAGCCGTCGAGTTCGACCACCAGCCTGCGTTCCTGACAGACAAAATCGACGATGTACGGCCCGATCGGCACCTGGCGACGGAACTTGAAGCCATTCAGCTGGCGATTGCGCACGAACGACCAGATGATCGCTTCGGGGTCCGTCCCATCCCTGCGAAGTTTGCGCGCGTTGCCTCTGGCGGTCTCTGGATAGGGTCGAGCCATGTCGTGTCCCGGCATTGGCCGAAATACCGCCATTGAGACCCGTCCCTGTCAAGTTGTGTGCATCCGCTGCCGACACGCAACCGAAAACGCCCCGGACGAGCCGGGGCGCTGACAGTGTTCCCTCACGGTTATGAGCCGTCAACCCGCCGCGCGGTGGCCGTGCTGCTCCTGGGCGTAGTAGTGCCCGAAGCGGTTGGCGAGGAACGCGTCGAGCGAGATCTCCTCCTGCTTCACGAAGCCCGCAGCCCGCAGCGAGCCGTCGGCGAGCATGTCGAGGACCGCGCAGATCGAGCCGGCAGTGGTGATCTGGATCGCCGAATGCATGCGCCCGGCGATGACGGCGCTGTAGATCTTGTTGGCGTAGGTCTCCTGGATCAGGCGCCCGTCCTTGCGGCCGGAGACGGTGACGAAGACGATGACGACATCCTGGGTCGTCGCCGGCAGCGCGTTCTCGAAGATGTCCTTCAGCACCTCGCGCCGATGGCGCAGGCCGAGGTCGTTGAGCAGCGCCTTCATGATCGCGGCATGGCCGGGATAGCGGATCGTCTTGTAGTTCAGCGTCCGTACCTTGCCCTTCAGCGTCTCGCACAGCGTGCCGAGACCGCCGGAGGTGTTGAACGCCTCGTAGGTGACGCCGTCGAGCGAGAACTCCTCACGCTCCTCCAGAGCCGGAACCTCGATCAGCGCGCCTTCGACGATCGCCTCGCACGGCTCGATGTACTCGTTGATGACGCCGTCGGTGCTCCAGGTGAGATTGTAGTTCAGCGCGTTCGAGGGATACTGCGGCAGGGCGCCGACGCGCATGCGCACGTTCTCCAGCGTATCGAAGCGGCTGGCGAGATCGTTGGCGACGATCGAGATGAAGCCCGGCGCCAGCCCGCACTGCGGGATGAAGGCCGTCCTTGCGTTTTCGGCGATGCGCTTGACCTGGCGGGTCGACTCCACGTCCTCGGTCAGGTCGAGGTAGTGGACGCCCGCAGCCGCGGCCGCCTCGGCGATCGCGACGGTCAGGTGGTAGGGCGCCGCACTGAGCACGGCGAACCGGCCCTTGAGCAGGGCCACGAGTGCGGCCGTGTCGGCGATGTCGACCACGGCCGTGGTGACGGCCTTGTGCTCTTCGATGGCGAGAAGCTGCTCGGCCGAACGGTCGGCGACCGTGACGCGGTAGTCTCCGCTATGGGCAAGCAGACGCGCGATCGTGGAGCCGATCTTTCCCGCACCGATGACGACGATATCCTTCATTTTTGTTTTTCCCCGCAGGTTAGACGTTCGCTGATGATTCTGACGCCGAATCCTGTCGATTCACAGCTGCCGATCTGGCATAATGCAGCATCTTCATCGGCAGAACGACGACCGAAATGAGCATAACGACATTAAACGCCAAGGATCGCGAATTGCTCGCCATCCTCAGCGACAACGCCCGCGAACAGACGGCGGCGATCGCCCGTAGGCTCGGCCTGTCGCGAACCACGGTGCAGGCCAAGATCGAGCGGCTGGAGCGCGAGGGGGTGATCACCGGCTACGGAGTGCGGCTCTCCGACGCCTATGAGAGCGGCATGGTCAAGGCGCACGTTCTGATCACCATCGCCCCGAAGACGCTGCAGCGGATCACCGGCGAGCTTCACGCCATCGCCGAGGTGCAGACGCTGCATTCGGTCTCCGGCGCCTTCGATCTGATCGCCATCGTCGCGGCCGGCTCGATCGCCGAGCTCGACCACCTGATCGACCGGATCGGCGAGATCGAGGGCGTCGAGCGCACGCTGTCCTCGATCATCCTGTCGACGCGCATCCGCCGTTAGCCGGGTAACAAATTATCGGCGCCCTCCAACCCGCGGGGACCGCCCACCGTCGCGCGTCTACGCGAGGAAGCGGTCGGGCCGATAGGGCGCGAGATCGACGATCGTCTTCTCGCCGAGCATCGCCTCCGCCAGCGCCCGCCCGGTCACCGGCCCGAGCGTCATGCCGTGATGGGCGTGGCCGAAGGCGAACCACAGGCCGGCATGGCGCGGCGCCTTGCCGATGATCGGCATCATGTCCGGCGTGCAGGGCCGCGCCCCCATCCACGGTTCCTCGTCGCGCCGCTCGGCGAGCGGAAAGAACTCGCGCGCCACCCGCTCCGCCCGGCGAAGCTGCACCGGCGTCTTGCGCGCGTCGCGCTTGGCGAACTCGGCCCCCGTCGTCAGCCGGATGCCGCGGTTCATCGGCGCCAGGAAATAGCCGCGCTCGGAATCGAGCACCCAGTTGTTCAGCCGTGCGCCGTCGGCCGCGCCATAGTGCATGTGGTAGCCGCGCTTGACGGCCAGCGGGAAGTGATAGCCGAACCTGCGCGTCACCGTGTCCGCCCAGGGCCCGAGCGCGACGACGACGTCCGTCGCCTCCAGCGGCCCCTCGGGTGTCGCCACCCGCCAGCCCTCGCCCTCGAGCACATGCTCGATGGTCGCCGCGTCGCCGGCCTTCAGCGTCCCGCCCAGCGACTGGAAATAGGTCACGTAGGCCTTCAGCAGCCCGCCCGGATCGAGGATCGACCAGGGGTCGGTCCAGCGCAGGCCGCCCGTCAGCTCGACGCGGATGTGCGGCTCGAGCCGCTTCATCTCTTCCGGGGTGAACTTCTGATGGTTGACGCCGAACTTCGCCGAAAGCTGCTCGGCGTCCGCATAGGCCGCATCGCGCGCCTTCTCCGTGCGGAACACCTTCATCCAGCCGTCCTTGCGGATCAGCGCCTCGGCGCCCGACGCCTTGATCAAGTCGGCATGCTCGCTCACCGAATGCTCGATCAGCGGCGCATAGAGATGGGCGATCCGCTGGTGCTGAGTGAAGCCGGAATGCCACCAGTAGCGCAGCAGGAACGGCACCAGCCCCGGCAGCGCCGAGAGATGATAGTGCGCATCGATCGTGTTGTTCAGCGCATAGCGGAACAGCGCCCCGAAATCGTGCGGGAAGCCGTAGGGAAAGACGCCCTCGCGCTGGATCAGCCCGGCATTGCCGTAGGACGTCTCCTCCGCCGGCCCGCGGCGATCGACGAGCACGACGGATTTCCCCCGCCGCGCCAGATGGATCGCCGTCGAGATGCCGACGACGCCCGCGCCAAGTACGATGACATCCGTTTTCATGCCGGGCCCCGAATTCTCGCTTGCTTTGCCGCGATCATGCACGCCCGCCGTTCGGTGGCAAGGCTCGCATCGTCAGACGGACGTGCTCATGCCGCCGTCGACATAGAGCGTGTGGCCGTTGACGAAGGAGGAGGCGTCGCTGGCGAGAAACACGGCCGCCCCGACGAGTTCGCCGACCTCGCCCCAGCGGCCGGCCGGCGTCCGCTTTTCCAGCCAGGCGGTGAAATCCGGGTCCTCCACCAGCGCCTTGTTGAGCGGCGTCTTGAAATAGCCCGGCGCGATCGCGTTGATCTGCAGCCCGTATTTCGCCCAGTCGGCGCACATGCCGCGGGTGAGATTGCGCACCGCGCCCTTCGTCGCCGTATAGGGGGCGATCCCCGTGCGCGCGAGCTCGCTCTGCACCGAGGCGATGTTGATGATCTTGCCGCGCCCGCGCGCGATCATCGGCCGGGCCACGGCCCGGGAGACGTGAAAGACGCTGGACACGTTGGTGCGCAGCAGTTCGTCCCACTTCTCGCCCGGAAAGTCCTCCAGCGGCGCGCGGAACTGCATGCCGGCATTGTTGACGAGGATGTCGATCGGCCCCGTCTCCGCCTCGATGACCGCGACCATCTGCGCCGCCGCCGCGCCGTCGGTGACGTCGAAGGGCGCGGCCTGGGCGCTGTAGCCCTTGTCGCGCAGCACCCGCACGGCACCTGCGAGCTTCTCCGCCGAACGGCCGTTGACGAGCACGCTGGCGCCATGGGCCGCAAGGCCCTCGGCGATCGCAAAGCCGATGCCCTGGCCCGAGCCGGTCACCAGCGCGCGGCGTCCGGCGAGATCAAACAATGGAAATGCCATGCTGTTCATTCCTCCCGATGCGTTCCGGTCGATCCCGCCGGCAGCCTGCCGGATCGGAACCGCCCGTGTCGAATGGATCACGCGGCGGACGAAATTACCAGTCCGCAGCCGTCATTCGCGCCTCGACGCGGCGGCAATGGGAGCAGGGGAACGGACGGGTTGTTCGGCGGGATTGGTGCGCTCCGGCGCGGCATCGGCGCCGGTCGGGCTACTGCCCGGCCAGCCGCAGCAGGTTCTCGATCGCCGCCCGCTCGAAGCCGCCGATGCCCTCGCAGATGTCGGCATTGATTGCCGCCGCCACCGCGTCCTCGTCACGCTTGCGGAGTGCCGCGATCGCCTCCTGGTGCCGGTCGACGAAATAGAGCTGCGCCACATGCGCCATGGCGATGCCGAGGAACGGCCCGAGCTGCAGCCACACGCTTTCCACCATCGGCATGATGATCTGGTCGGGATTGGCGGTGTAGAGCGTGCGGTGGAACTCCTGGTTCAAGAGGAGGGCCGCGGCGTTGTCCTTCTTCGCGATCGCCTCGTCCTGCGCCTTGTCGATCGCCACCAGCCGGTCGATCTGCCGCTCCGTGATGTGGCCGACGGCACGGCGGGCGGCATGCTGCTCGAGCGTGGCGCGCAGGGCGATCAGTTCGCCGAACCGTTCGACGGTCATCTTCGGCACCATGATGCGCCGGTTGTCCAGCACTTTCAGCGCCCCCTCGGAGGACAGCCGCCGCAGCGCCTCGCGGACCGGCGTCGGGCTGCTTTCCATCGCCTCGGCGATGCCGCGGATGGTCAGCGATTCTCCGGGGCGGATGGAGCCGACCATGATCGCCTGCCGCAGCCTGCGGTGCGCGTATTCATGGGTCGTCATGCCTTCGGGCCGATCGAGCGGCTCCAGTTTCAACACTGCCAAAGTCCCCTCCTGGCCGGCCGGGATGCGGCCGAGGCCGATTCGAGTCCCCTCTCCGCTCCGCTCTTACCAGCTTGACCGGAAACAAGAAAGTGTGCATATTTTCAAAATGTGATCACAAAAATCAATATGTGATACTGAATAAGTTTCACAGGAATTCGAGGGGTTCATGTCCGATTCCGAGGCGCAAGACTGGCTTGCGAACGCTGATTCCGTCGAAAGCATCCAGGCGGTCGTCTGTGACCTGAACGGCATCCTTCGCGGCAAGCGCGTGCCGATCGGGCAGGCCAAGAAGGTGCTCGAGGGCGGCATCCGCATGCCGCTGTCCATCGTCGGCGTCGATGTCTGGGGCGAGGACATCGTCGGCTCGTCGCAGGTCTTCGCCAGCGGCGACATGGACGGCATCTGCAGCCCCACCGGGCGCGGCGCCCTGCCGGTCAACTGGACGCTGAAGCCGAGTGCGGTGGTGCCGCTCTGGCTGTTCAAGGAGACGGGCGAGCCCTTCCTGGCCGACCCGCGCCAGGCACTCGCCCATATCGTCCGCCAGTATCACGAACTAGGCCTGCGGCCGGTCGTCGCCTCCGAGATGGAGTTCTACCTGATCGATTCGGAGCCCGACCACGCCGAGCCGCCGATTTCCCCCTATACCGGCAAGCGCCTCGATTCCGATGCGATCCTGTCGATCGACGAGCTGGACGACTTCGGCCAGTTCTTCTCCGACGTCTATGCCGAGTGCGAGCGGCAGAACGTGCCGGCGGATTCCGCCGTCGCCGAAAACGGCATCGGTCAGTTCGAGATCAACCTGATGCACACCGACGACCCGCTGAAGGCCGCCGACGACGCCCTGTTCTTCAAGCGCATCATCAAGGGCGTGGCGCGCAAGCACGGCTTTGCCGCCACCTTCATGGCCAAGCCCTACGGCCTGCGCTCCGGCAGCGGCATGCACGTCCATTTCAGCCTGATCGACGAGGACGGCCGCAACGTCTTCGACGACGGCACCGAGCTCGGCTCCGACGTGATGCGCCATGCGGTCGCCGGCCTCACCCGCGGCATGGCCGAGACGACGCTTCTCTTCGCCCCGCACTACAATTCCTATCGCCGCCTGCGCCCGGATACGCATGCCCCCACCTCGATCACCTGGGGCTACGAGAACCGCACCGCAGCCATTCGCATTCCCGGCGGCAACACCTCGGCGCGGCGCATAGAGCATCGCGTCGCCGGCGCCGACGCCAACCCCTACCTCGTCATCGCCGGGATCCTGGGGGCCGCGCTCACGGGCATCCGCAACAAGTGGGAGCCGCCGGCGCCGGTGACCGGCCGCGCCTACCAGGCCAAGGCCGCGCGCATCCCCAGCGAATGGGGCTCGGCGGTGACCGCCTTCGAGAACGGCGCCATCGTCTCGGAGATCTTCGATCCCGAGTTCCGCTCCATGCTGATCGCCTGCAAGCGACAGGAGATCGCCGGCTTTGCCGAACAGGTGACCGACTTCGAATTCAGCGCCTATCTGGAAATCGTCTGATGCTCGACATTACCTCCAAATCCCCAGTCTCCTATGCCGGCGACGGCAGCTATCCGGGCAGCTACTATGCTGCCTCACGTAACGTCATCCGCACGCCGAAGGTGCTCGAAGGCGATGTCGAGGCGGACGTCGCCGTCCTCGGCGCCGGCTATTCCGGGCTGTCGACGGCGATCCATCTCGCCGAGAAGGGCTACAAGGTCGTGGTCGTCGAAGGGGCCGGGGTCGGCTGGGGCGCGTCCGGGCGCAACGGCGGCCAGGTCGTCAACGGCCTGAACGCCAGCCTCGACACGATCCGCCGCCGCTACGGCGAGCAGGCCGGCGCCTTCGTCGGATCGCTCGTGCAGCAGGGCGGACGGATCATCCGCCGCATCGTCAGCCAGTACGGCATCGATTGCGACTTGAAGGACGGCAACATCTATGCCGCCTACACCAGCGCCCACATGAAGGAACTGGAGCACAAGAAGGCGCTCTGGCAGCGCTACGGCATGGACGACCACGAGCTTCTCGACAGGGAGGCGATCCACAGGCTGGTCAACACCGACGCCTATGTCGGCGGCATGCTCGACCGCACCGGCGGCCACATGCATCCGCTGAACCTCGTCCTCGGCGAGGCCGCGGCACTGGAGACGCTCGGCGGCGTGGTCTACGAGCAGTCGCCGGTGACGAAGGTCGAGCACGATGCCGCGCGCCCGGTGATCCACACCGCACGGGGCCGGGTCACGGCAAACGTCGCGGTGCTCTGCGGCAATGCCTATCTCGGCGACGTGGTGCCGAAGCTCGTCTCCCGCGTCATGCCGGTCTCCACCCAGATGATCGCCACCGAGCCGCTCGGCGCCGAACGCGCCGATGCGCTGATCCCGAGCGACATGTGCGTCGAGGACGTCCGCTACATCCTCGACTACTTCCGCCTCTCCGCCGACAAGCGGATGATCTTCGGCGGCGGCACCGTCTACGGCGGCACCGACCCGGCCGACGTGCGCGCCAAGCTGAAGCCCAACCTGGAAAAGGTGTTTCCGTCGCTGAAGGGGGTGAAGATCGACTATGCCTGGAGCGGCAACTTCGCGCTGTCCTTCTCGCGCGTGCCGCAGATGGGCAAGATCGGGCCCAACACCTATTTCGCCCATGGCTACAGCGGCCACGGCGTCACCGGCTCGCATCTCTTCGGCAAGATCCTGAGCGAGGCGATCCATGGCGACGCCACCCGCTTCGGCCAGTTCGAAAAACTGCCCTGGATCCCCTTCCCCGGCGGCCGCATGTTCCGCGCCCAGTATTCCACCATCGGTTCCTGGTGGTACCAGTTCAAGGACGCCTTCGGCCTGTAGCGACCGGCCGGGCAGCCCCCGAAAACGACAAGGCCGGCGGAGCGATCGCCGGCCTTTCTCTGTTGCGGGCCTTTTCGCTCAGCCCATGCGTTCGGACTTGTAGGAGCCCGGGCTTGCCGGGAAGACGATCGTCTTGTTGCCGTTCATGAACACGCGGTGGTGGATGTGGGCGTGCACGGCGCGGGCCAGCACCTGGCTCTCCACGTCGCGACCGATCGAGACGTAGTCGTCGGCCGACTGCGCATGGGTGATGCGGGCGACGTCCTGCTCGATGATCGGGCCTTCGTCGAGATCCTCGGTGACGTAGTGCGCCGTCGCCCCGATCAGCTTCACGCCGCGCTCGAAGGCCTGCTTGTAGGGGTTGGCGCCCTTGAACGACGGCAGGAAGGAATGGTGGATGTTGATGATCCTGCCCGACATCTTCTTGCACACCGCATCCGAGAGGACCTGCATGTAGCGGGCGAGCACGATCAGGTCGGCGTCCGACTGCTCGACGATCTCCATCAGCCGGGCCTCGGCCTGCGGCTTGTTCTCCTTCGTCACCTTGATGTGGTGGAAGGGAATGTCGTGGTTGACGATGACCTTCTGGTAGTCGAAGTGGTTGGAGACGACGCCGACGATGTCGATCGGCAGCGCGCCGATCTTCCAGCGGTAGAGCAGGTCGTTGAGGCAGTGGCCGAAGCGCGACACCATCAGCAGCACCTTCATGCGCGCCTCGGAATCGTGCATCTGCCAGGTCATGCCGAACTTCTTGGCGACCGGCTCGAAGCCCTCCCTGATTTCGGTCTCGGTGGCGCCCTCCTGGCTGATGAACGTCAGCCGCATGAAGAACATGCCGGTCTCCAGGTCGTCGAACTGCGAGCTGTCGGAGATGTAGCCACCCTTGTCGGCGAGATACGTGGTGATGGCGGCAACGATGCCGCGGGTTGAAACGCAAGATACGGTCAGTACATAGCTCTTCATCGGTTCCACTCTCGCTGTCGATACGCCCCGCTGCGGGCCTCGGACCCCGCCCATCGGCGGCTGACGATATCTCAATCGCCGGCGGCTTTGGCAAGGCCCGCATGTGAGCGCAAGCTAAGTCGGCCCGCCGGGTGCGGGCGCATCGGTTCGCGACATCCAGTGGCAGGAAAGAGGCAAGGGCTGGCAAGATCGTCGAAGTTCTGCGACAAGTCCGCTTCCAGCAGCCCCGCGCACGCCGGGGCAGCCCGATGTCAGCCCTTCCGATGGTCAAGCCCGTGTTCACCCTGCAAGCCACCGCGACCTTCGACCAGGAGATCAAAAAGAGCCGGTTCCGCGCCACGGCAGGCCCGATCGCCAATGAGCAGGCGGCACGGGCGTTCGTCGCCGCCCATTCGGACACGGCCGCGAACCACAACTGCTTTGCCTGGCGCATCGGCCAGGTCTATCGCTTCAGCGACGACGGCGAGCCCGGCGGCACCGGCGGAAAGCCGATCCTCCAGGCGATCGACGGCCAGGCGCTGGACGGCGTCGCCGTTGTGGTCACCCGCTGGTTCGGCGGCATTCTGCTCGGCAGCGGCGGCCTGGTCCGCGCCTATGGCGGCACCGCCGCCGCCTGCCTGCGGGCGATGGACAGGATCGAACTGGTCGCCCGCGTCACCGCGCGCGTCGCTTGCGTCTTTACCGACCTCGCCCTCGTCCGGGCACGCCTCGCAGCCGCGCCCGGCGTGCGCATCGATGAAGAGACGTTCGTCGAGACCGGCGCGGAACTGCTGGTGGCGCTCCCGGAGGCCGGCGCGGAAACGATTGCCCGCATGCTGATCGACATCACCGCGGGCCGGACGCGGGTCGACTTCGACACCTAGACGGCCGCAAGCCGCCAGAGCCGCCAGAGCCGCCGGGATCCGCATCCTAGGCTGCGGGCGACGACGGGCGCGCGACCTCGCCCTCTCCTCCGCCGCCTTCGGGCCGGCCCGGCATCGTCTCGCGCCGATAGGCGGCCGGGCTCTTCGAGGTCCACTTCCGGAAAGCGCGATGGAAGGCGCTCGGCTCGGAGAAGCCGAGCTGCACCGCGATCTCGCCGATCCCGAGCGCACTCGTCTGCAGCATCTCGATCGCCATCTCCCGGCGGATCTCGTCCTTGATGCCGGCATAGCTCTGGCCCTCCGCCTGCAGCCTGTGCCGCAGCGTCGAAGGCGCCATGCGCATCTGCGCGGCGAGCGCGTCGAAGCCGGTCCACGCCACCGGCGGCACCTGCCGCAGCCGCTTGCGCACCCCGGCCGCAAGCCCGGCGTCGTAGCGGTAGCGGACCAGGATGTTGGCCGGCGCGCCGCGCAGGAACTGCTTCAGCGCCTGCTCGCTGCGGGCGATCGGCAGCTTCAGCACGCTGGCGTCGAACGAAAGCCGGCTCGCCGGCTGGGAGAAGCGCACCGGCGCGCCGAAGAACAGCCGGTAGTCGGCGGCCTGCCGCGGCTCGGAGCAGCGGAAATCGACGGAGCGGATCGGGATGCGACGCCCCACCAGCCAGCAGGCGATCCCGTGCAACAGGATCCAGTAGGTGCGATAGGCGAAGGCCGACCGCGGGCCGCCGCGGTCCGACAGCGTGACCTGCGCCAGCCCGTCGGCGATGTCGAGCCGCCCCGCCGGATCCTCCAGCACCACGTCGAGGAAGCGCAGCGCCCGCCGCAGCGCCTGCTCCAGCGTGCCGGCATGCAGCACGCAATGGCAGAGCAGGGTGAAACTGCCGCGCCGCATCGGCCGGCCTCCCATGCCGAAGAACTCGTCGTCCACTTCGGCCGCGATCGCAAGCCACAGGCGGCCATAGCTTTCCGCCGACACCGGCACATGGATCGCCGGCGGCAGGCCGATCGCCGCCAGCACCGGCTCCACCGGCCTGCCGCGCCGGCGCAGGCAATCCAGCGCCTCCTCCACAAAGGAGGGCGATATCATGCGCCGCCCGGTTTCCGTCATCGTCATGGCCGCGATCATATGGTAAAATCGGCCGAAAAATCGAGATGGTTCGGTCATCGCTTGCAATATTCCGCCGGAATAGGATCGAGCGAACGTCGGGCATGAGCGCCCGGCGGCAATGCAGCGCTGGGAGGACTGCATGGCCTATCGGAACCGCCGCGCGGATCGCATCGGCATCGTGGGAGCGAAGCCATGGTGATCGCCGGCAAATCGTTCATCGTCACCGGCGGCGGCTCCGGCCTCGGCGCCGCGGTCGCCCGCATGCTGACGGGCGCCGGCGCCAACGTCGTCATCGCCGACATCAACGACCAGGCCGGCGCCGAGACCGCCGCCGCGCTCGGCGATGCCGCTGTCTTCGTCCGCACCGACGTGACGCAGGAGCACGACGCCCAGGCCGCCGTCGACGCCGCGATCGCCCGCTTCGGCCATCTGCACGGCCTGGTGAACTGCGCCGGCGTCGCCCCGGGCGAAAAAGTGCTCGGCCGCGACGGCCCGCATCGGCTGGACAGCTTCGCCCGCACCGTCGCCATCAATCTGACCGGCACCTTCAACATGATCCGGGTCGCCGCCGCGGTGATCGCCAACGAGGCGCCGGAGCAGGACGGCGAGCGCGGCGTCATCGTCAGCACGGCCTCCGTCGCCGTCTTCGACGGCCAGATCGGCCAGGCGGCCTATGCGGCCTCCAAGGGCGGCGTGGCGGCGATGACGCTGCCGATCGCCCGCGAGCTCGCCCGCCACGGCATCCGCGTCGTCACCATCGCACCCGGCATCTTCGAGACGCCGATGATGGCCGGGATGCCCCAGGAGGTGCAGGATGCGCTGGGAAAGAGCGTCCCCTTCCCACCGCGTCTCGGCCGCCCCCCGGAATTTGCCGCGCTGGTGCGCCATATCTGCGAAAACGTGATGCTCAACGGCGAGGTCATCCGCCTCGACGGCGCGCTGCGCATGGCGCCCCGCTGACACAGGATCGGAACAGCCAATAGAGGCTCGGGAGGAAACGCAATGGCAATGGAAGACCCGGTCGTCATCGTCGGCATGGCACGGACACCCATGGGCGGCTTTCAGGGCGAACTGAAGGACGCGACCGCGCCGCAGCTCGGCGCGACCGCGATCCGCGCAGCGCTCGACCGCAGCGGCGTGAACCCGGAGACGGTCGACGAGGTGCTGTTCGGCTGCGTGCTGCCGGCCGGCCAGGGCCAGGCGCCCGCCCGCCAGGCCGCGATCGGCGCCGGCCTGCCCTATGGCACCGGCGCCACGACCGTCAACAAGATGTGCGGCTCCGGCATGCAGGCCGTGATGCTCGCCCACGATCTGCTTGCCGCGGGCAGCGCCGCCATCGCGGTGGCCGGCGGCATGGAAAGCATGACGAATGCGCCCTATCTGCTGGAGCGTGCCCGCGGCGGCTATCGCCTCGGCCACGGCCGGATCGTCGACCACATGTTCCTCGACGGGCTGGAGGATGCCTATGACAGGGGCCGCCTGATGGGAACGTTCGCCGAAGACTGTGCCGAGGCCTACCAGTTCACCCGTCCTGCACAGGACGACTATGCCGTCACCTCTCTGACCCGCGCGCAGCAGGCGATCGAGAAGGGCGCCTTCGACGCCGAGATCGTGCCGGTGACGGTGAAGAACGGCCGCGGCGAGCAGGTGGTCGCCCGGGACGAGCAGCCGGGCAAGGCGCGCCTCGACAAGATCCCGACGCTGAAGCCGGCCTTCCGCGAGAACGGCACGGTGACGGCCGCCAACTCGTCCTCGATCTCCGATGGCGCCGCGGCACTGGTGCTGATGCGCCGCTCGCAGGCCGAGCGGGAGGGCATCGATCCGCTCGCCACCATCGTCGGCCACGCCACCCATGCGCAGGCGCCCAATCTCTTCGCGACCGCCCCGATCGGCGCGCTTCGGAAGTTGAGCGAGCGCACCGGCTGGAACCTGAAGGACGTCGACCTGTTCGAGGTCAACGAGGCCTTCGCCGTCGTCGCCATGGCGGCGATGCGCGACCTCGACCTGCCGCACGACAAGGTCAACGTCCACGGCGGCGCCTGCGCGCTCGGCCATCCGATCGGCGCGTCCGGCGCCCGCGTCCTCGTCACCCTGCTCTCCGCGCTGGAGCGCTACGGCATGAAGCGCGGCATGGCGACGCTCTGCATCGGCGGCGGCGAGGCGACCGCGCTCGCCGTCGAACTGCACTGAAACGCACTGAACGGTTTCGGGGAGGAGACCGGCGCATGATCCTGAACGAAGAGCAGATCCAGATCCGCGACATGGCGCGCGACTTCGCCCGCGAACGGCTGATGCCGGGCGCGGCCGAGCGCGACGAGAAGAGCCGCTTCCCCCGCGAGGAGCTCAAGGAGATGGGCGAGCTCGGCTTCCTCGGCATGCTGGTGCCGGAAGCCTATGGCGGCTCGGAGACGGGAACCGTCGCCTATGCCGTGGCACTGGAGGAGATCGCCGCCGGCGATGGCCCCTGCTCGACCATCATGAGCGTGCACAGCTCGGTCGGCTGCGTGCCGATCCTGAAATACGGGACCGAGGCGCAGAAGCAGCGCTTCCTGCCGAAGCTGGCATCCGGCGAGTGGATCGGCGGCTTTGCCCTGACCGAGCCGCAGGCGGGCTCCGACGCCTCCAACCTGAAGACGCGCGCCCGCCGCGACGGCGATCACTACGTCATCGACGGCGCCAAGCAGTTCATCACCTCCGGCAAGAACGGCAACGTCGTCATCGTCTTCGCCGTCACCGATCCCGACGCCGGCAAGAAGGGCATCTCCGCCTTCATCGTCCCCACCGACACGCCGGGCTACGAGGTGGTGCGGGTGGAGCACAAGCTCGGGCTGCATTCCTCCGACACCTGCCAGATCGCCTTCAACGGCATGCGCATCCCCGCCGATCTCCGCCTTGGTGCGGAAGGCGAGGGCTATCGGATCGCGCTGTCGAACCTGGAAGGCGGGCGCATCGGCATTGCCGCCCAGGCCGTCGGCATGGCGCGCCAGGCTTTCGAGGCGGCGCGCGACTACGCCCGCGAGCGCACCGCCTTCGGCACCCCGATCGTCGAGCACCAGGCCGTCGCCTTCCGCCTCGCCGACATGGCGACCAAGATCGAGGTGGCCCGCCAGATGGTGCTGCACGCGGCCCACCTGAAGGAGGAGGGGCGGCCTTGCCTGACCGAGGCGTCTATGGCCAAGCTGTTTGCCTCCGAGATGGCCGAGAAGGTCTGCTCGGACGCGATCCAGATCCATGGCGGCTACGGCTACATGGCGGACTACCCGGTGGAGCGCATATACCGCGACGTCAGGATCTGCCAGATCTACGAGGGAACGAGCGACGTCCAGCGCATCGTCATTGCCCGCAATCTATAGCATTCTGAGTGCCGGTCCTTCTGCAGGGAGAAGTGGAAGCGACGGCCAGCGAGGGAGGAACGACACGGCATGACCGATGTCCCGCATCTGAGCCTGCATGTGCCAGAGCCCGCCGTCCGGCCGGGCGGCCAGCCGGACTTTTCCAACGTGAAGATCGCCAAGGCCGGTTCCGTGCCGCGGCCGCCCGTCGACGTGGCGTCCGAAGACATCCGGGATCTCGCCTACTCGATCATCCGCGTCCTGAACCGCGACGGCGAGGCGGTCGGGCCCTGGGCCGGGCTGCTCTCCGACGAGGACCTGCTGACGGGCCTGCGCAACATGATGAAGCTGCGCGCCTTCGACGCCCGCATGCTGATGGCGCAGCGGCAGGGCAAGACCTCGTTCTACATGCAGCACCTCGGCGAGGAGGCGGTCAGCTGCGCCTTCCGCAAGGCGCTGGTCAAGGGCGACATGAACTTCCCCACCTACCGGCAGGCGGGGCTTCTGATCGCCGACGACTATCCGATGGTCGAGATGATGAACCAGATCTTCTCGAACGAGGCCGACCCGCTGCGCGGCCGGCAGCTGCCGATCATGTACTCCTCGAAGGAGCACGGCTTCTTCACCATCTCCGGCAACCTCGCCACGCAGTACGTGCAGGCGGTCGGCTGGGCGATGGCCTCGGCGATCAGGAACGACACGAAGATCGCCGCCGCCTGGATCGGTGACGGCTCCACCGCCGAATCCGATTTCCATTCCGCCCTCGTCTTCGCCTCGACCTACAAGGCGCCGGTGATCCTCAACATCGTCAACAACCAGTGGGCCATCTCCACCTTCCAGGGGATCGCCCGCGGCGGATCGGGCACCTTCGCCGCCCGCGGCCTGGGCTTCGGCATCCCTGCCCTGCGCGTCGACGGCAACGACTACCTCGCCGTCTACGCCGTGGCGAAATGGGCGGCCGAGCGGGCGCGGCAGAACCTCGGCCCGACGCTGATCGAATACGTCACCTACCGCGTCGGCGCCCATTCGACCTCGGACGATCCGAGCGCCTACCGCCCCAAGACCGAATCGGAGGCCTGGCCGCTGGGCGACCCCGTCCTGCGGCTGAAGAAGCACCTGATCGTCCGCGGCGTCTGGTCGGAGGAGCGCCACGCCCAGACCGAGGCGGAGATCCTCGACGAGGTGATCCAGGCGCAGAAGGAGGCGGAGAGCCACGGCACGCTGCATGCGGGCGGCAAGCCCTCCGTGCGCGACATCTTCGAGGGCGTCTATGCGGAAATGCCCGCCCATATCCGCCGCCAGCGGCAGAAGGCAGGATACTGACATGGCACGAATGACAATGATCGAAGCCGTCCGCAGCGCCATGGACGTCTCCATGGGCCGCGATGAGAACGTCGTCGTCTTCGGCGAGGACGTCGGCTATTTCGGCGGCGTCTTCCGCTGCACCCAGGGACTGCAGGCGAAGTACGGCAAGACCCGCTGCTTCGATGCACCGATCAACGAATCCGGCATCCTCGGCACCGCGATCGGCATGGCGGCCTATGGGCTGAAGCCCTGCATCGAGATCCAGTTCGCCGACTACATGTATCCGGCCTACGACCAGATCACCCAGGAGGCGGCCCGCATCCGCTATCGCTCCAACGGCGATTTCACCTGCCCGATCGTCGTGCGCATGCCGACCGGCGGCGGCATCTTCGGCGGCCAGACGCACAGCCAGAGCCCCGAGGCGCTGTTCACCCATGTCTGCGGCCTGAAGGTGATCGTCCCCTCCAACCCCTATGACGCCAAGGGCCTGCTGATCGCCGCGATCGAGGATCCGGATCCCGTCATGTTCCTGGAGCCGAAGCGGCTCTACAACGGGCCGTTCGACGGCCATCACGAGAGACCGGTGACCCCCTGGTCGAAGCACGACCTCGGCGAGGTGCCGGAAGGCCACTACACGATCCCGATCGGCAAGGCCGAGATCCGCCGGCCCGGCAACGCCGTCACCGTGGTCGCCTACGGCACGATGGTCCATGTCGCGCTCGCGGCCGCCGAGGAGACCGGCATCGACGCCGAGGTGATCGACCTGCGCAGCCTGCTGCCGCTCGATCTCGACACGATCGTCCAGTCGGTCAGGAAGACCGGCCGCTGCGTCGTCGTGCACGAGGCGACGCTGACCTCCGGCTTCGGCGGCGAGGTGGTGTCGCTGGTCCAGGAGCACTGCTTCTACAATCTCGAGGCCCCCGTCGTCCGCGTCACCGGCTGGGACACGCCCTATCCGCACGCGCAGGAATGGGACTATTTCCCCGGCCCCGCCCGCGTCGGCCGGGCGTTGAAGGAAGTGATGGAGGGCTGAGGAATGGGCGAATTCGTCATCAAGATGCCGGACGTGGGCGAAGGCGTTGCCGAGGCCGAACTGGTGGAATGGCACGTCAAGCCGGGCGATCCGGTGCGCGAGGACATGGTGCTCGCCGCCGTCATGACCGACAAGGCGACCGTCGAGATCCCCTCGCCGGTCGACGGCACCGTGCTCTGGCTCGGCGCCGAGGTCGGCGACACGGTCGCCGTCAAGGCGCCGCTGCTGCGGATCGAGATCGCCGGCGAGGGCGAACCGATGGCGGCGGAGAGCCCGGCCGTGGCGGAACCCGCCGCGAAGGCCGAGGCGAAGGAACCGGCACGGCCGGAGCCCGTCAAGCCGCAGCCGGCAGCCGTTGCACCGGCGAGGCCGGCCCCCGCGGAGCCTGTGGCGCCGGAAGCGCGCAAGCCCGCCGAGCGTCCCGTCCCGCGCGAGCCCGCCGAGCGGCCGCTGGCCTCGCCGGCCGTCCGGCTTCGCGCCCAGGAGGCCGGCATCGACCTGCGCCAGGTGACCGGCACCGGACCTGCGGGCCGCATCGGCCACGATGACCTCGACCAGTTCCTGGCCCGTGGCCCCCAGCCTGCCATCGCCCCGACCGGCCTTGCCCGGAAGACGGCGACCGAGGAGATCAAGGTCACCGGCATGCGCCGGCGGATCGCCGAGAAGATGCGGCTTTCGGCATCGCGCATCCCCCACATCACCTATGTCGAGGAGGTGGACGTCACCGACCTGGAGGACCTGCGCGCCACGATGAACGACGGCCGCAAGCCGGACCAGCCGAAGCTGACGATCCTGCCCTTCCTGATGCGGGCGATGGTCAAGACGCTCGGCGAGCAGCCCGACGTCAACGCCACCTTCGACGACGATGCCGGCATCGTCACCCGCTACGCTGCGGTCCACATCGGCATCGCCACCCAGACGCCGGCGGGGCTGATCGTCCCGGTCGTGCGCCACGCCGAGGCCCGTTCGGTCTGGGACAGCGCCGCCGAGCTGGCGCGCCTCGCCGAGGCCGCCAGGAACGGCACCGCCGCGCGCGAGGAATTGTCCGGCTCGACGATCACCATCACCTCGCTCGGCGCGCTCGGCGGCATCGTCACCACCCCGATCATCAACCACCCGGAAGTGGCGATCGTCGGCGTCAACAAGATCGCGATCCGCCCCGTCTGGGACGGAACCCAGTTCGTCCCCCGCAAGATCATGAACCTCTCCTCCAGCTTCGACCATCGGATCGTCGACGGATGGAACGCGGCCGTCTTCGTCCAGCGGATCAAGACGCTGCTCGAAACCCCCGCCCTGATCTTCATCGAAGGCTGATCGAATGAAAGAGATCGTCTGCAAGCTTCTCGTCATCGGCGCCGGTCCCGGCGGCTATATCTGCGCCATCCGCGCCGGTCAGCTCGGGGTCGACACCGTCATCGTCGAGGCCGGCAAGGCCGGCGGCACCTGCCTCAACATCGGCTGCATCCCTTCCAAGGCGCTGATCCACGCCGCCGAGGAGTTCGACAAGGTCCGCCACATGAGCTCGGCCCCGGACGCGCTCGGCATTTCCGTCGAGCAGCCGAAGCTCGACCTCGCCCAGACGGTGCGCTGGAAGGACGGCATCGTCGGCCGCCTGAACAGCGGCGTGCTCGGCCTGCTGCGCAAGGCCAAGGTCAAGATCGTGCACGGCCCGGCGCGCTTCCGCGACGGCAAGACGGTCGAGGTCGAGACGGAGACCGGCACCCAGGTCATCCGCGCCGAGACCGTCGTCATCGCCACCGGCTCCGAACCCGTCGAACTGCCGTCGCTGCCCTTCGGCGGCCCGGTGATCTCGTCGACCGAGGCTCTGTCGCTCACCACCGTGCCGAAGCGGCTCGTGGTCGTCGGCGGCGGCTATATCGGTCTCGAGCTCGGCACCGCCTTCGCCAAGATGGGGGCCGAGGTGACCGTGGTCGAGGCGACCCCGCAGATCCTGCCGCAATACGATGCCGAACTGGTAAAGCCGGTGGCCAAGCGGCTTGCCGAACTCGGCGTGCAGGTCCTGACCGACACCAAGGCCAAGGGGCTTTCCGGGCAAGGGGACGCACTGCTGATCGAGACCGCCGATGGCCGGGAGCAGTCGCTGCCCGCCGACAGGATCCTCGTGACCGTCGGCCGCAGGCCGCGCACCGAGGGCTGGGGTCTCGAGGAACTCGATCTCGACCGCGCCGGCCGCTTCATCCGCATCGACGACCGCTGCCGCACCTCCATGCGCGGGGTCCATGCGATCGGCGACGTCACCGGCGAACCGATGCTCGCGCACCGGGCGATGGCACAGGGCGAGATGGTCGCCGAGATCGTCGCCGGTCGCAAGCGGTCGTGGGACAAGCGCTCGATCCCCGCCGTCTGCTTCACCGACCCGGAGATCGTCACGGCCGGCCTCTCGCCGGACGAGGCCCGCGACCAGGGTCTCGAGGTCAGGATCGGCCAGTTTCCCTTCACCGCCAACGGGCGGGCGATGACCACCCAGTCAGAGGACGGCTTCGTGCGGGTCGTGGCCCGCGCCGATACCAACCTCGTGCTCGGCCTGCAGGCCGTCGGCGCCGGCATCTCCGAGCTCTCCAGCGCGTTTTCGCTGGCGCTCGAGATGGGCGCCCGGCTGGAGGACATCGCCGGCACCATCCACGCCCACCCGACCCGTAGCGAAGGCCTGCAGGAGGCCGCATTGAAGGCGCTTGGCCATGCCCTCCACATCTGACCCGGCAACGACCGCCGCCGCTGCGGCGGACATCCAGACGCTCGTCGAACGCACCGGCGCGCTCGGCCGAATCCGGCTCAACAGGCCGAAGGCCCTGAACAGCCTGACGCTGGCGATGGTGCGCGACATCGAGCGCGCGCTGGACGACTTCGAGGACGACCCGCAGGTCGCAGCCGTCCTCGTCAGCGGCGAGGGCGAGCGCGGGCTCTGCGCCGGCGGCGACATCCGCATGATTTACGAAGGCGGCAGGGCCGGCACCGACGCACCGGCGACCTTCTGGCGCGAGGAATATCGCCTGAACGCCCGGCTCGGGCGCCTGCGCAAGCCCCATGTCGCCTTCATGGACGGCATCGTCATGGGCGGCGGCGCCGGTGTCTCCGTCCACGGCAGCCACCGCATCGTCACCGAGCGCACCCGGCTCGCCATGCCCGAGACCGGCATCGGCTTCTTTCCCGATGTCGGCGCCTCGTGGTTCCTGACGCGCGGCGGAGGCGAACTCGGCACCTATGCGGCCCTGACCGGCGAACAACTGTCGGCCGCCGACGCGATCGCATTCGGCCTTGCCGATCACTATCTCCCCTCGGCGCGCCTGCCCGCACTGGTCGAGGCGCTGGCGGGCCTGCCCGCATCGGCCACGCCGGCCGACGTATCGGCCGCCATCGCCGCTCTGGCCCTTGCCCCGCCGGACGCGGCCGTGGCGCTGCAGAAACCTGCGATCGACCGGCTGTTCGCCTTCGACACGATGGAGCAGATCTTCCAGGCGCTCCAGCAGGAGGGCACGCCCTTTGCAGAAGCTGTGCTTGCCGTCCTCAAGACGAAATCGCCGCTGAGCCTCAAGGTCACGTTGCGGCTCTTGCGCCTCGGCCGCGCCGCGCCATCGCTTCGGGCCTGCCTCGAAAACGAATTTGCCGCCACCGCGGCCGTCCTGCGAAGCCATGATTTCTACGAGGGCGTCCGCGCCGCCGTGATCGACAAGGACCGCAATCCGCAATGGCGTCCGGCGCGGCTCGCCGATGTCGCGGAAGCCGACGTCGCCGCATTCTTCGAGCCCTCTATCGAACCGCTGTTTCCGGAAGCCGCCGGGAAAGGAGAGCGCACATGACCGCCATCGCATTCATCGGCCTCGGTCACATGGGCGGCCCGATGGCCGCGAACCTGGTGAAGGCGGGACACGACGTCCGCGGCTTCGATCTCGCGGCACCGTCGCTGGAACTGGCCCGGCAGAACGGTATCGCCACCTATCCCTCGCTCGCCGAGACGGTGTCCGGCGCCGGCACGGTCATCACCATGCTGCCGGCCGGACAGCATGTCATCTCGGTCTGGCAGGAACTCGTCGATGCGGTGCCGGCCGGCACGCTCCTCATCGATTGCTCGACGATCGACATCGACAGTGCCCGCAAGGCCCATGCCCTTGCGGCGGCGAAGGGCTGCCCGGCGCTCGATGCCCCGGTCTCGGGCGGCACCGGCGGCGCTGCCGCCGGCACGCTCACCTTCATGGTCGGCGGCGCGGCCGACGTCTTTTCCGGCGCCGGACCGATCTTTGCGGCCATGGGCAAGAGGATCATCCATTGCGGCGACGCCTCCGCCGGCCAGGCGGCAAAGATCTGCAACAACATGATCCTCGGCATCAGCATGATTGCCGTCGGCGAGGCTTTTGTGCTTGGCGAGAAGCTGGGCCTGACCCATCAGGCGCTCTACGACGTCGCCTCCGTCTCCTCCGGCCAGTGCTGGTCGCTGACGACCTATTGCCCGGTGCCCGGCCCCGTGCCGACGTCGCCCGCCAACCGCGGCTATGAGCCGGGTTTCGCCGCAGCCCTGATGCTGAAGGACCTGAAGCTGTCGCAGGCCGCGTCCGAGGCGACCGGCGCGATGACCCCGCTCGGCGCCAAGGCCGCCCGCCTCTACCAGCTGTTTGCCGACGAGGGCTTCGGCGAGAAGGATTTCTCTGGCATCATCAACATGTTACGCGACAAGTCCGGTTCGGCTGTCGAGTGACGGGCGATCAGCAGATTAGGAGAGACACCGTTGGAAAAGCCGATCATCGTCGAACATCAGGGCCGCGTCGTGGTCGTCACGCTGAACCGGCCCGCAGCCCGCAACGCGCTGAACACCGAGATCATGCGGGCGATGGGCGAGGAACTCGCCCCCCTCGACCGCGATCCCGGCGTCGGCTGCTTCGTCATCCGCGGCTCGGACAAGGCGTTCGCCGCCGGCGCCGACATCAAGGAGATGGCCGAAAAGTCGTTCTCGGCCATGTACAATGACGATTTCTTCGCCGGCTGGGAGAGGTTCGCGTCCCTG
The DNA here is from genome assembly GCF_029210525.1 of Mycoplana sp. MJR14. NCBI lineage: Bacteria > Pseudomonadati > Pseudomonadota > Alphaproteobacteria > Hyphomicrobiales > Rhizobiaceae > Mycoplana > Mycoplana sp. MJR14. The sequence continues at coordinate 201,355 of NZ_JARGEO010000004.1, read as the reverse complement.
CGCACCCCGAAGATCGCCGCCGTCTCCGGCTACGCGCTGGGCGGCGGCTGCGAGCTGGCGATGATGTGCGACATGATCTTCGCCGCCGACACCGCCATGTTCGGCCAGCCGGAGATCAAGCTCGGCGTGATCCCCGGCATGGGCGGCTCGCAGCGGCTGACGAAGCTGGTCGGCAAGTCCAAGGCGATGGACTTGATCCTGACCGGCCGGATGATGGATGCGGCGGAGGCCGAGCGCTGCGGCCTCGTCGCCCGCGTCGTTCCCGCCGACCGGCTGATGGAGGAGACGATGCAGGCCGCGCAGACCATAGCCGGCTATGGCAAGGCCGCGACGACGGCGGCCCGCGAGGCGGTCGACCGGGCGCTGGAGCTGGGCCTGCGGGAAGGCATCCAGTTCGAGCGCCGCCTGTTCCACGCGCTGTTCGCCACCGCCGACCAGAAAGAGGGCATGGCCGCCTTCGTCGAGAAGCGGAGCCCGAACTTCAAGGGCGAATAGGGGCCAGCGGGAGGGTCGCGTCGGGCGCGCCCCCCTGTGATCTCGTCAGTGCCGGGTCTGTGCCGGCATCTCCTCGCTCAGGAAGCGATGGGCGTCGCGCAGGGCGCTGACGAGCATGTCGGTCAGGATATCGCCGCTGCCGCCTTCGAGAAACTGGGCGAGCATCTCTTCGCTGATTTCGCCGTCCCGCGTTCCATCGTCCGACCTCATGGCGTCCCCCCGTCTTCCCGCCGCGCCGGCATCCAGGCCAGGCGCGGGTAGTTTCAATGGCCTGCGCGGGACCGAAGCGTCATCGACGACGCAGCGACCCTGCACAGTATCGAGGGAGATAGGAAGCGAGGCTTGCGCTGGGCTGTCCAAAGGGGCGCCCGATGGGTGCGTAGCCTCTGAATGCAGGCAATGAAGGCCCGGCCGGAGCAACGCCCGGCCGGGCCGATTTGGTTCTAGGCGTTCAGCGACTTGGCGAAGGGCATGACGCGGATCCGCTTGCCGAGCGCGCGGTAGGCGGCGTTCGCCACGGCGGGACCGGTCGGCGGCACGCCCGGCTCGCCGATGCCGGAAGGCGCATTGGCGGAGGCCAGGATATGCACCTCGACCCTCGGCATCGCGTCGATCCGAAGCGGCGTGTAGGTGTCGAAGTTGCCCTGGTCGACCTGGCCGTTGGTCAAGGTGATCTCCTCGCCGAGGATCGAGCCGAGACCGAAGCCGATGCCGCCCTCGACCTGGGAGCGGACCTGGTCGGGATTGACCGCCAGCCCGCAATCGACGGCGGCAACGATCCGCTCGACCTTGATCCCCCCGCTTCCGTCGGCGCTCACCTCGGCGACCTGCGCGACCACCGAGCCGAAGCTCTCGGCCACGGAGACGCCGCGGAAACGGCCCTCCGGCAGCGGCTTGTCCCAGCCGGACTTCTCCGCCACCAGCTTGAGCACGACCGCATGGCGCGAATCCGGCTCCAGCATCGACAGACGGAACTCGATCGGGTCGCGCCCTGCCGCCTCGGCCACCTCGTCGAGGAAGACCTCGGCGGCGAACGCGGTGTGGGTCGAGCCGACCGATCGCCACCACAGGACCGGAACGCCGACGTCGGTGGTCGTCAGGCCGACCTTCTGGTGTGGGATGGCGTAGGGCAGGTTGCTGGCGCCTTCCACCGATGTCGGGTCGACACCGTTCTTGACCATGCCCTCGAAGGCCGTCTTCGCCATGATCGACTGGCCCACCACATGGTTCTCCCAGGCGACGAGCTTGCCGTTGCCATCGAGACCCGCCTTGACGTTGTGGACATAGGCCGGCCGGTAGCGGCCGGCGCGCATGTCGTTTTCCCGCGTCCACTGCAGCTTCACCGGCGCCCGGAAGCCGATCGCCTTGGCGACATGGACGGCCTCGGCGACCACGTCGCCGTCGAAGGTGGCGCGACGGCCGAAGCTGCCGCCCGCCTTCATCACGTGAAGGCGCACCTTCTCCACGGCGACGCCGGCGATCTGGCCGGCGATCTGCTGCTGCACGTCGGGGAACTGCAGCCCGCCCCAGACCTCGAGCGTGCCGTCCTCGTTCATGCGCGCTACCGCGTTGAGCGGCTCCATCGGCGCATGCGCGAGATAGGGGAACTCGAAGCTCGCCTCGAGCACCTTGGCGGCCGAGGCGAAGCCCGTCTCGACATTGCCGTCGTTGCGGGCCGTGGCGACCGGCGGCTTGCCGGCGAGGTCGCGATACATCGCCATCAGGTCGCTCGTGCTGCGCTTCTCGGCGCCGGTGTCGTCCCACTGCACGGTCACGGCATCGCGGCCCTTGATCGCGGCCCACATGTTCTCGCCGATCACGGCAACCCCGCGGGGCGTCTCGACGACGTCGACCACGCCCTTGACCTTCTTCGCTTCGGCGGCATCGAACGACTTCACCTTCGCCCCGAAGAGCGGCGGATGGATCATCACCGCCGTCAGCAGGCCGGGCAGCTTCACGTCGATCGTGTACAGCTGCGTCCCGTTCGCCTTGCGGGCACTGTCGAAGCGCTTCAGCTTCTCGTTGCCGATCAGCGTCCATTTGGCCGGCTGCTTCAGCGTCACTTCGGCCGGAACCGGCAGCGCCGCCGCCTTTGCGGCAAACTGGCCGAAATGCCCGCTCTTTCCCGACGGATGCGACAGCACGCCGTTTTCGACGCTGATCTCCCCGGCGTTCACGCCCCACTCTGCGGCAGCGGCGGCGACCAGCATGGCCCGGGCGGCGGCACCCGCCTTGCGGTAGCGCTCCCACGACGTCACCATCGAGGTCGAGCCGCCGGTCCCCTGGATCGCCCCGCCGAAGGCGAGGTTGCCATAGACCTTGACGTTGCCGGCGGCACCGACGACGTCGATCGTCGACCAGTCGGCATCGAGTTCCTCGGCGACGAGCGTGGCAAGGCCGTTATAGGACCCCTGCCCCATCTCGAACTGCGACGAGAGAACCGTGACCTTGCCATCGCCGTCGATGACGACATAAGGCGAGAAGCTGTGCTGGCCTTCGCCCGCCGCCGTCTCGCTTGCGAGCGCCGGCGCCGAGGCCAGGATGTTGAAGCCGACGGCCAGGCCGCCGCCGGTGGCGAGGGCGCCGAGCAGGAACTGGCGGCGGGACGCCTGCACCGTCTTTGCCGGCAGGCTTATCGATTGCATGATCTTCGGAAACATCGCTCAGGCCTCCAGGCGTCTTGCAGCTTCGTGGATACCGGCCCGGATGCGGTGATAGGTGGCGCACCGACAGAGGTTTCCGGACATGGCGGCGTCGATGTCGTCGTCGGTAGGCTTGGGATTGTTGGCCAGAAGGTCGGTCGCCGACATGATCTGGCCGGATTGACAGTACCCGCACTGCGGCACGTCGAGATCGGCCCAGACCGCCTGCACCGTTTCGGCGACCTTGCCGCTGATGCCTTCGATCGTCGTCACCTGCGCGCCCTCGATGTCGCCGATGAAGGTCTGGCAGGACCTGACCGGTACGCCGTCGACGTGCACCGTGCAGGCGCCGCACTGCGCCATGCCGCAGCCGAACTTCGTTCCCGTCAGACCGACGAGGTCGCGGATGACCCAGAGAAGCGGCATGTCCGGCTCGGCATCCACGCTGTGTTCGGTGCCGTTGATGGTTACAGTCACCATGATTGTCTCCTTGCGTTGAGGCATGAGGCTGGGGCGGCAGGCATCCGGACAGGCCGGGGGCAGCCACGGCAGCGAGCCATGCGAGCAGCTGCACGATAGGAGAAGGGGACTGCAGCGGATAGAAACGATCCTGCCGGATTATTGCCCGATCCTGTCGAAAGGGCCAGCGATCGGCGATCTGCCGGTAACATTTCCGCGACCCGGCACGGCGCCGGGACCGACTAGCCCACGGATCCGCGGCGCGTCGAATCGTCGGATTTGAGGATGACCTTGATGTCGCGAACCGGCGGATGGCCGAACATCCTGCGGTATTCGCGGCTGAACTGCGTCGGGCTCTCGTAGCCGACCCGGAGCGCCACGGTCGCCGCATCCAGCGGTTCGGCGAGCATGAGATCGCGCGCGTGATGGAGGCGAAGCTGCTTCTGGAACTGCAGCGGACTCATCGCCGTCATCGCGCGGAAATGATGGTGCAGGGTGGAAACGCCCATGTTGGCGATTTCGGCGAGCTCCTCGACGCGCAGGGGCCGCGTGTAGTTTTCCTTCAGCCAGGCGACCGCCTTTGCCACGCGATTGCTGCTCGTTCCGCTGAGCGCGATCCGCCGAAGTCGCGCCCCCTGCTCACCCGTCAAAAGCCGGTAGAGGATCTCGCCATGGATATGGCCCGCCAGGAACGGGATGTCCTGCGGCGAAATCGTCAGCGATATCAGGCGGTAGAAGGCATCGAACAGTTCCGGCGTCGCCGTCCCGACCGCAACGTCGAGATCGCGGCCGTTCGTCTCGGCGCCGTTGAGATCGAAGTCGGCGATCAGCCGCCGCAGCTTCTCGAGATCGAGCCGTAACGAGGCGGCCACATAGGGCTCCACCACGCTCGCCTCGCAGATCTGTCCCGTCATCGGCAGGCCGATCGCCGTCAGGAAGAAGCACCGCTCGTCATAGACGAAGGTCTCCCCGCCCACATGCACGCGCTTGCTGCCCTTGATGATCACCGACAGGCTCGGCTCGTAGACGGTGGAGAACGGCCCCGCTGGCTCGACGACCCGAAAGAGGGAAAGGCCGGGCACGTCGTGCGCGAAGGAACGGCCATCCCACGGCAGCCGCGACATGACCTCCAGGATCCGCTCGCGAATGCCGGCGGTTTGCGAGCGCAGGTCCAGATCCGTCACCATGTTCAATCGCTGCCATTGCCGTGTTATCGTTCGACAATCCTATACGATCGAAGCGCGATTGTCGCGCAGAATTGCCGAACGCTTCCGCGCGCAAGAGGATCGGGCAACAATGCAACCGGCGGCGTCCTTCCCGGCGCCGCCGGCGCGCCATGACCTCGCCCTGTCCTTCCGGCAGGGCGAGGCCTCGCGAAGGGCGATCAGACGAAGAGGAAGTCGCTTTCGCGCAGCTCGGCGACCGTCGTATCCTCCAGCGTCAGCCGGGCGCCGCCGAAGTCGAACCGCAGGTCGTCGCCGCCGTCCGCAGGCCGCGCCAGCGCCACGAATTCGTCGAAGTCGGACACGCCGAGGGACGTGCCGATCCTGATCGTGTCGGTGCCGGCCCGATAGTCCTCGATTTCCGTGTAGCCGCGCGTGAACACGAACGTGTCGGCGCCGCTGCCGCCGTGCAGTTCGTTGCGGCCGCTGCCGCCGTCGAGCCAGTCGTTGCCCGCCCCGCCTTCGAGGTCGTCATTGCCCGCCTCGCCATGAAGCCGGTCGTTTCCCTTGCCGCCTTCCAGCTCGTCGTGGCCGCTGCCGCCGTAGAGCCTGTCCCGGCCGTCACCGCCACGGATGTCGTCGCTGCCGGTGCCGCCCCGCAGGGTGTCGTTGCCGCCATAGCCCCAGATGTCGTCGTTGCCGGCGCCGGCGTCGATCGTATCGGCCCTGCCGGTGCCCTTGTGAGATCCGTCTGCCGAAGGCTTGGCGTCGACGGTCTCGGAAGCCGAGAAGCCGAAATGGGAGGCCTTGAGGCTCGAAAGCTTGACGTCTTCGAGACGCAGCGTGTTGCCGCCGCCGAAGTCGAACAGCACGTCCTCGCCCTCGTCGACCTGGCGCGCCTTGCCCATCAGTTCGGCGAAGCTGTCGATGCCGAGCGCGCTCGAAAGGTTGATCGTGTCGTCCCGGACGCTGAAGTCGTCGATCTCGTCGCGGCCGGAATGATAGACGAACAGATCGCGGCCCGCGCCGCCCTCGAGCTCGTCGTTGCCGGAGCCGCCGATCAGCGTGTCGTTGCCGCTGCCGCCTTCGAGCTCGTCATGGCCGGCGCCGCCTTCGAGCCGGTCATTGCCCGAGCCCCCTTCGAGATCGTCGTGGCCGCCATAGCCATAGAGACGATCGTGGCCGTCCCTGCCCGAAATGTCGTCGCCCCGGCCCGTGCCCTTCAGCAGATCCGCTTTCGTCGTCCCGTTCAATCTGGCCATGTCCGGCCTCCTTTCAGTTCTGAGTGGCGGCGCCGCGGGAGAAGGTCCCGGCCGGCGCCTGGAAGAATGGGCGGAGACTGGACGAGGACGCCTTTTGCCGTCCTGACAGCGGCTGTCAGCGAGTTGTCAGCTTCGGCCGGATATGCAAGAGCATGTTCAGAAACAGAAAATCCGCGCATGTCGGCCTCAGGGTGCTGGCGGCATGCTTTGTTCTCTATCCGGTGGTGGCGCTGAGCGAGACCGCGCAGGATGATGACGACGAGGACGTCAACGACGCGCGCGAGCACTACGAGGCCCGCGAGGCGCTGCGGCTCGGACAGGTCCGTCCGCTGGACCAGATCATCGCCGTGGTGCGCAAGGAGATCGCCGGCGATATCATCGAGATCGAGTTCGAGCGCAACGACGGGCGCTACGTCTACGAACTCGAGATCATCGATCCGTCGGGACGGGTCATCGAGGTCGAGGTCGACGCCAAGACGGCCGAGATCCTGGAGCGCGAGGAGGACGAGTGAGGTTGCTCGTTGCGGAAGACGATCGACGGATTGCCGAAGACGTGCGGACGGTGCTGACGTCGGCGGGCTATGCCGTCGATCTCGTCCGCAACGGCGAGGAAGCCTGGTTCAAGGGCGACACGGAAGACTACGGCCTGATCGTTCTCGATCTCGGGCTGCCGGGCATGGACGGCATCAGCGTCCTCAAGCAGTGGCGCATGAGCGGGCGGCATACGCCGGTCCTCGTGCTCACGGCGCGGGGAAGCTGGGCCGAGCGGGTGGAAGGGATCGACGCCGGCGCCGACGACTACCTGCCCAAGCCGTTTCAGTTCGAGGAACTGCTCGCCCGTGTTCGCGCGCTGATCCGCCGCTCGGTCGGCCACGGCGCCGCCACGATCGAGATCGGTCGCCTGGTCGTCGATACCCGGATGATGCGGGTGGCCGTCGACGGGATACCGCTCAGCCTCACCCCCTTCGAGTTCCGGCTGGTCAGCTACCTGGCCCATCATCGCGGCCGCGTCGTGCCGGCCTCCGAGCTGCAGGATCACGTCTACGGCGACGACTTCTCGCGCGAGGCCAACGCGCTCGAGGCCATGATCGCCCGCCTGCGCAAGAAGCTCGGCAGCGAGATGATCGCCACGCGGCGCGGCTTCGGCTACCTCATGGGCGACGACGGGTGATCTCGCGGCGCTCCCTGCGGCTGCGGCTCGCCCTGGCCGGTGCGGCGTCGATCGGCCTCGCCCTGGTCGTCGCCTTCTTCGGCCTGTCCTTCCTGTTCGAGCGCCACGTCGAACGCCGCGTGGTCGAGGAACTGCGCCTGCATCTGGACCAGACGATCGCCGGTCTCGGACGGGACGCCTCCGGCGCCGTCGATGTCGTCCGTCCGCCGGTCGATCCGCGCTTCCAGGCGCCGCTTTCCGGGCTCTACTGGCAGATCCAGGGCGGCGGCATCGAACGCCATTCGCGTTCGCTGTGGGACGAGGTGCTCGATCTGCCGCAGCTGTCGCCGTCCGCCCCCCGCGAGTTCTCGCTGAAGGGTCCGGCGGGTGCGGACCTGCTCGTTCTCGCCCGCGAGGTCATCCTCGAACATCCCCTCGGCGACCAGCCGGTGATCGCCGCCGTCGGCATGGACCGTTCCGACATCTTGAGGGCAACGGCGGGTTTCCGCCGCGACCTCGCCCCCTTCCTCGCCCTTCTGGCCGCAGTCCTCATGGCGGCGAGCCTTGCCCAGATCCTGATCGGCCTGCGGCCGCTCGCCGATCTCCGCGCCCGGATCGCGAAGATCCGCAGCGGCGAGGCGCAGCGCCTCGGGATCGCCTTTCCCGACGAGGTCCAGCCGCTGACCATGGAGGTGGATGCGCTGCTGGCCTCCCGCGAGGAGCAGTTGCGCCAGGCGCGCGAGCGCGCCTCCGGGCTGGCGCATGCGTTCAAGACGCCGCTTCAGGCCCTTTCCGGCGATGTCCTGCGGCTCAGGCAGCGCGGCGAGACCGGTGCTGCCGACGAGATCGAGGCGCTGATTGCCGTCATGCGCCGGCTGGTGGATCACGAAATGGCGCGGGCACGCATCGCCGGAAAGGGCCATTCGGCGCGCTCGGATGTCGCGCGTGTCACGTCCAGCGTCGTCGCGGTCGTCTGCCGGACGCCGGCCGCCGCCGCCATCGAATGGAGCATCGACGTCCCGGATGGCCTCCAGGCCCGCATCGATCCGGACGATCTCTCCGAACTGCTCGGCAGCCTGACGGAGAACGCGGTCCGCTACGGCCGATCGCAGGTCGCGATCACGGCGAGGCGGGAGGGCAGTGCCATCCTGCTGGAAATCCGCGACGACGGGCCGGGCATTCCGCAGGAAAAGCTGCGGCACGTCCTGCGCCGGGGCGAACGGCTCGATACCAGCAGCGGTGGAGCAGGACTCGGCCTGGCCATAGCCGAAAGCATCATCCGGACGGTCGGCGGCGACATAAGGCTCGAAAACGGCGGGCCCGGTCTATGCGTCTCGATAAGCCTGCCGGCTGCGGAGGCGTAGGGCCATAGCGCATTGGCCGTGATGTGTACGCGATCCCCTGCGCGGGCTCCCCCCTTTGGTCAGATTGCGGCCGCGCCGGACAACCGCTACCCTACCCGGAATGCGAGCAGGGGGCGGCTCGTAGCGCGGAATACCTGCGCTGGCCTGCGCTTGTCTTCGTCGCATTGAGGGTGGCAAACCGGCGGCGGCGGGGGGTTGCATGAGCGTGGTGCAGATTGTCCTTGGCGTGCTCGCTTTCGCCGCAGCCTCTGTCGCCGGCGCCGTCTGGGCCTTCCAGACCTACGGCATGTATCGCTTCGATCCCAGACCCAACAGCCCCGGCGAGTTCGGACTGCCGTCCACGGTAAGGGTCGTCCGCTACACCTCGGAGGACGGCGCGCCCGTGCACGCCTGGATCGCCGATCCGGCTAAGGGTCTGCCGGTCATCCTCAGCTTCTACGGCAACCAGTCGTGCATCGGCGGCTCGATGGGACGGCTCAGCCGGCTGATCCAGGCCGGCTACGGCATCATGATGATGGAGTATCGCGGTTCCGGCGGAACGCCCGGAAAGCCGAGCGCGGCGAATTTCGCGCGGGATGCGCGCGCGCTCTACGACCAGATGGATGCGCTGCTGGGAGAGGTGATACCGACCGATCGCCGGGTGCTCTACGGCTTCAGCCTGGGGGCGGGCGTCGCCAGCAGGCTTGCCGAGGAACGCAGTTTCAGCGCCGCGATCTTCGAGGCCGCGCCCTACCGGACCTGTCTCTTCTACGAGGACCGCTATTTCGGCTTTCCGCTCTGCCGCCTGATGTGGTCCGAGCGCTACGACATCATCGATCACCTGCGCAACGTCAGGGTGCCGAAGCTCCTGGTTCACGGCCGGCTCGACCGGTCCCTGCCGGTGGAACGTGCCCGCCGCCTGTTCCAGGAGGCCCCGGAGCCGAAGCAATATGTCGAACTGCCCGGCGGCGGCCATGCCGATCTGCACGAGTACGGGTTGATTCCGGCTATCGAATCCTTCCTTCAGGAGCAGTTGCGCCCCGTCGTTCAATGACGGGGCGCCCTCCCGCGGCCGCAAGCGCCGCCGGCAGGTCGCGCCTTACGACGACAGCCTTTCCTCGATCAGGGTCGCGAGGGTGCGGGCGTTCTCTTCCCGCAGCATCGTCAGGTGGTCGCCGGGCACCCAGGGCGTCTCCAGCCGCTCCGGTGCCACGAACGTCTTCCAGCCGAGCGTCGGATCCGCCTCGAGCGTCAGTTTCTGCACGAGATGCAGGGGCCGCGTCCTGAACAGCGTTACCGGCGCCTCGATCGGGCCGCCCTCATACTGCCGGGCCGCCGCCAGCCACAGCCGCTCGACCTGCCGCTGCCGATAGAGCGGCAGGTTGGTCCGCCTGATCAGCTCCAGCACGGGGCCGCGCTGGACGAACTTGCGCACCTTCGCCGAAAGCCGCCGGAAGAAGTAGCTGAGCCCTTCGTCGCGCATGAGCGCGATTTCGTTTTCGAGCCGTTGGCGCGGCGTCAGGCGGACGTGGGGACGGAAGTCCTTCGCGAAGTCCGGCGCATAGGTGTCGAGCACGAACAGCCGCTCCACCTTGGCGCCCATCGCCTCCAGCTGCCGCGTCATCTCGAGCGCCGTATAGGCGCCGCCCGAATAGCCGGCCAGGATGTAGGGCCCTTCCGGCTGGTGCCGGCGCAGGTAGCGGATGTTCTCCGCCGCCATCTCCTCGATGCTCGAATGCGGCGTATGCCCCTGCACCCCACGGGTCTGGAAGCCGATCGCCGGCCGCTTGCGCCCGAGGAGGGTGCCGAGCTCGAAGAGGTTGTTGACGTTGCCGCCGACGCCGCCGACGACGAAGAACGGCATGCCGCCGGCATCCGGGCCGGGATCGATGACGGTGCTCGTGTCCCAGGGCGCATCCGGACCCTCCGTCGCGACGACCTCACGCTGCAGCAGCGCGGCCAGCTCCCGGACCGTCTGGTTGCTGAACAGCGTCGAGATCGGCAGGTCGTGGCCGAACTCGCGGCGGATGCGGTCGAACAGCCGCACCGCCAGCAGCGAATGGCCGCCGAGCGCGAAGAAATTCGCATTGGCCCCGATCCGCTCGACGCCCAGCACCTCGCACCAGATCTGCGCGACCCGCGTCTCGACATCCCCGCGCGGCAGCTCCGCCTCGGGGTCGGTCAGCGCGTCGATGCGCACCGCCGGCAGGCGGCCGCGGTCGACCTTGCCGTTCTGGTTCAGCGGTATCTCGTCGACCGCCATGAAGAAGGCCGGCCGCGCGAACTCGGGAAGCGTCTTCGCCACGTGCTCGGCCAGCTCCTCGGCCGTCGGCGCAGGACCGTCGGCGATGAAATAGGCGACGAGGATCTTGTCAGCCTGGCCATCCGGCACCTTGGCGACCACCACGGCCTGGCGGATCGCGGGATGGCTTTCCAGCGCGCCCTCGATCTCCGTCAACTCGACGCGGAACCCGCGCACCTTGACCTGGGTGTCGGCGCGCCCGAAGAAGCGGATGACGCCGTCGCCGGGATCCATCGCCAGGTCGCCGGACCGGTAGAGCCGCAGCTCCTTGTCCCACGGCGCGGCGACGAACTTCTGCTCGGTCAGCTCCGGCCTGTTCCAGTAGCCCAGCGCCAGGCCGCGCCCGGCAATGCACAATTCGCCGATCATCCCGGTCGGCACCGGCTGCAGCGCATCGTCGACGATGTAGATCTGCGTTCCGGGGATGGCCTTGCCGATCGGCAGCGGCAGCCCGCGGGCGAGATCGGCTGCCGTCACCGCATGGGCGTTGGTGACATTGCTTTCCGTCGGCCCGTAGCCGTTGATCACCGTCAGCCCCGGGCAGGCCGCCATCACCTGCGCCACATGCGTCGGCGACACCACGTCGCCGCCGACCACCACCTGGTCGACGCGGGCGAAGGCCGAGGGCCGCATGTCCGCCACCGCATGGAACAGGCCGGACGTCAGCCAGAGCGTGTTGACGCCCTGGCTTTCGATCGCGTCGGAGAGTTCGGAGATCGAGAGCGTCCCGTCCGGCGGGACCACCATCGTGCCCCCGTGCAGCAGGGCGCCGAAGATATCGATGATCGAGGTGTCGAAGGCGAAGGCGGAGGAATGCAGCGTCACCGTCTCCGGGCCGAGCCGCAGCCAGTCGGTATCCCGCAGCAGCCGGATGACGGAGCGATGCGGCAGCACCACGCCCTTCGGCACCCCGGTCGTCCCGGAGGTGAACATCACATAGGCGATCGTCTCGCCGGTGATGCCCGGCTCCGGCGGTCTGGCCGGACCGGTCGGCAGGTCGGTCATCGGGATCGTGGGGACCCCGGTCGCCGAGACCGGCTCGCACGCGCCGAGCAGCACCTTGATGCCGGTATCCCGCGCCATGAACTGCAGCCGGTCGGCCGGCAGCGTCACGTCGAAGGGCACGTAGCCGGCGCCCGCCTTCAGCGCCCCAAGAACCGCGACCGGCAGGAGCAGCGAGCGGTTCGAGGAGATGCCGACGAGATCGCCGTGGCGAACCCCTTGCGATGCGAGGAGGGCCGCCAGCGCGTCCGAGCGCGCGTCGAGCGTCGCATAGTCCATCGCCTGGTCGAGATAGCGGACCGCGACGCGGGTGGGGGCCTGGGCCACGATGCTCCGGAACACCTCCACGATCGTCTGCGGCCCGGCCGCCGCCGGATCGACATGGCTGCCGCTCGCCGGCCGGCTGGTGTCGCCGCGCAGAAGCTCCGACAGCGGCGCCTCCAAGCCCGCCGGCGCGGATGCAATGGCTCCGAGGAACTGGCGGAAGTTCGTCGCATGATGGGTGATCGTCTCGCGATCGAACAGCGCCGTGGCATAGTTCCACGAGAATTCGACGCGGCCCGGCGCATCGAACAGGTTGAAGAACAGCTCGAAGAACTCGTGGCCGGTCGGATTGACCTCGACCCGCGGCACGACGGCGCCAAACCGCAGATCGCCGATATCCGCCAGGCCGTCCATGTTGACGACCACCGGAACCAGCGCCAGCCGCGACGGATCGCGCGGCACCTGCAGGTCGCGCATCAGCGATCCGTAGGAGTAGGTCTGGTGGTCGATCGCCTCCAGAAGCTCCTGCCGGGTCTGCGCGACGAGCTCGCCGAGCCGCGCATCGGCGCGGATGGTGCCGCGCACCGGCAAGAGGCTGATGCCGTGCCCGACCGCGCCCTCCAGCCGGTGGGCGAGCTGTCCGGAAGCCGGAATCCCGATGACCACGTCGGACGACTGCGACAGCCGCGACAGGTAGTAGCGGAAGGCGGCCAGCACCAGGTTGCGAAGCGAGGTGCCACCCTCCTGGGCGCGCCGCCGCAGCGACGTCTCGAGCGCGGCATCGAGCCTGGTTTCGACCCGGTCCGCCTGCGTGCCGCGCACGACCGGATAGGGCCGGTCCGTCGGCAGGTCGATCGCCGGCAGCGGCCCGGCATATTTCTTCAGCCAGTAGTCGCGGTGACGCGCGGCTTCCGCGCCCTCGGCCCATTGCGCCTCGGCCGCGACCAGCGCGGCGATGCTTGTCGGCGCCGGAAGCTTTGCCGGCTTTCCGGCCAGCGCCGCCGTATAGAGCGCAGCGAGATCGCTCATCAGCACGCCCATCGACCAGCCGTCGCAGGCGATATGATGGACGAACAGCAGAAGCTCCGTCCTGGACGCCGAGTACCGCACGAGCAGGGCGCGCAGCACCGGCCCCTCGACGAGATCGAAGGGCGTGCGCGCATTCTTCGCATGCAGCGCATCCCGCCGCGCCCTCTGCTCCAGCTCGCCGAAGGCGGAAAGATCGGCCTCCTCAAGCGTTGTTTCGCGGCGCGGGTGGATCGTCAGCATCATGTTGTCCACGTCGAAGGACGATCGCAGGCTGTCGTGACGCGCAACGAGCCCGTCGAGCGCGGTGCGCAGCACAGCCGCGTCGATGGCGCCGTCGAAATGCAGGCTGAAGGACAGATTGTAGGAGAGCGACGCAGCCGGATTGATGCTGATCGCCGTGGCGAGCTCCCGCTGCCCCTCCGTCATTCCGATCCGGCGAACCGCCGTCATGTCCGGCACGGCTTGCCCTGGCTCTTCGGCCACGGTCGCGACGGCTTCCACATCCGGAGCCTCCGCGCGCACCAGCGCGGCCAGGTCGCCGAGCCGCGACGCCTGGAACAGGCTTGCGAGCGGCAGCGCGACGCCGAAGTCCTTGCGGATGCGCGCGAACATCCGCACGGCATTGAGCGAATGGCCGCCGAGCACGAAGAAATCGTCGTCCGCGCCGACGTTGGAAACGCCGAGGATCTCGGTCCAGATCGCCGAGAGCCTGGCTGCGACGGGATCGCCGATCGGCCCGCCGCCGCCCTGCCGCGCGATCGGCATGCCCGAAGGTGCGGCGGCCTCGGCGAGGGCAAGCCGCACATGGTCCAGCGACACCGGCGAGACGACCAGCTGGCGGCCCGGATGGGCAAAGACGCGTGCGAAGAGATCGGGCGCCTCGCAGGCGCGGATGCCGGTCGCCATCAGCTGGGTCGTCAGCCCGGGCGGCGTCGCAGCCCCCGCGAAGCTGTCCCGCCCGACCTCGCGCATGGAGAGACCTTCGAGGACGGCGACGATGCGGCCGTCCCGGTCGAACAGGGCGACGTCGAAGGACACGAACCGGCCCGGCTCGCCGTCCACCCGGACGGCACGACTGGTGATCGCCGCCGGCAGCGGCCGGAAGACACCGATCCGGCCGACCGACATCGGCACCCACAGCCGGCCCTCGCGCCGTTCCAGCGCGGCCAGCCCGACTGTCATCGCCATATCCATGAGCGCCGGATGCAGGGCATGGACCTGCAGGTCGTCCGCGAACGGAGCGGCGAGTTGGAAGTCGCCCTCCGCCCTGCCATCGCCGGTGCGCAGCGCCTCGATGCAGTTCCAGCGCGGCCCGAAGGCGATCACGTCCTGCTGCGGTGCCTGCCGGCCCGAGGCCGCCACCGTCCCGGCCAGGACGTGATCGAGAGCGGCCGGCAGATGCGCCTGCGCGTTCTCGGTGGCGACCACCTGCAGCCGGACGTGCTCGACCGGCATCCGTTCCGCCCCGATGGCGCTGTCGATCGACAGCTCGTAGCCCTTGCCCTGCGGCTGCAGCCGGATGATGACGCGGCGCGGCAGGCCCTCGAACGTCATCGGCAGCGCGAAGGAGAGCGCGGCAAGCTCGAACCGGCCGGCACCCATCACCGCTTCCGCGGCCGCCTGGGCAAGCTCGACATAGGCGGTCCCGCACAGCACCGGCTGGCCGGCGACCACATGTTCTGAGACCCGCCAGTCGGTTTCCGGATCGATCACCGTCTCGAAGCGGACGACCCCGCCCGGTTCGTCGTGGCGCTGCCCGAGCAGATCGCCGGTGACGGCATCCCCGGCACCATAGGCGCGCGCGGCCATGCCGGTATCGCGCCAGGCTCCCCATGCGATCGACAGCCCGTCGGCGCGCGCGGCGGCGAGCGCCTCGAGGGCCGCGTTCGCCCCGGCATAGCCGGCCTGGCCGGCGCCGCCGATCACGACGGAGGACGACGAGATCACGGCGAAGAAGTCGAGGCTGCCTTCCGGCAGCAGCCGGTGCAGCACCAGGGCACCGTCGAGCTTCGGCCGCATCACGGCGACGGCCGCCTCCAGCGGCTGGGTCGCAAGCGGGCCATCGTCCAGGATGCCGGCGGCGTGGATGACGCCCTGCAGCGCTCCGAACCGCGACCGTACCGTCTCGATCGCGGCCGTCATCGCAGCCGCATCGGCGACGTCGGCTTTCAGGAACACCACCGCCCCGCCCGCAGCCTCGATGGCGCCGCGCAACACCGCATCGTCCCCGGCCGAGCGCGAGAGCAGCGCCAGCCGGGCTCCGGCCCTCCGGGCGAGCCAGAGCGCCAGTTCGCGGCCGATGCCGCCGGTGCCGCCGGTGATGAGGTAGACGCCGCCCTTGCGCAGCCGCTCGGGCAGGTCCGGCGCAGCCGGCGCAGGCACGCGCACGCGGCTGCGGACGAAGCGGCGCTTGCCGCGAAGGACGACGTGATCGGCCTCGTCGCTGCCCGCAGCTTCCGCCAGGACCGCCGCCACGGCGGATGGATCCGAATCCGGCTCAATATCGGCGAGGCCGGCGCTGAGCCCGGCGATTTCGCGCGGGGCAACCCGGACGACGCCGAGCAAGGCGGCGAGCTCTGGCCGCTCCGCCGCAGAACCGGGCAAGGATGCCGCCCCGGAGGAGACGAGCAGCAGGCGCGTCCCCGGCTCCGGGTCGGCCTGCTGCAGCAGCCGGGCCAGCAGGTAGGATGCGCCGAAGGCACGCTCCGAAAGGGCCGGATCGGCGCCCCAGAGGCAGAGCACCCGGCGGGGCACCGACGGCAGGGCCGCAGCCAGCGCCTCGAAGTCGGCCGGTGCGTCGGGACGAAGCACGAATCCCCCCGGCGAGGCGGCAAAGCCGTCGCCCGCCCGCAGCACCGTCACGCGCGCGCCGGCGGCGCCGAGCCGGGTCAGCACGGCCTCGGAGAAGACGTCGCCGCCGGCCAGCACCAGCCAGTCGCCGCCGAGTTCGGCGGCACCGCCCGAACGCGGCCGCTCGGTCCATTCGAGGACCTCCACCCAGTCCGCCGGATCGGCGATCCGCGCCAGCGGCGGGGCGGAATCGTTCTCCGCCCCGGCCGTCTTGCCGCGGCCCGGCTCGATCCAGTGCCGTTCCTTCTCGAACGGGTAGGTCGGCAGCGAGACGCGGCGGCCGCGACCGCCCGGAAGCCGGTCGGGGTCCAGCTCGACGCCGTTCGCCCAGAGCCCTCCGAGCGCCGCCACCGCGATCCCCATCTCGTCTTCCCCGTCGCGCGGACGCGGCGCCGACGGCAGGATCGCCAGCGGCGCATTCTTCGTCTTTGCCGCCGCCACCAGCGGCCCGACGGTCTGGCCCGGACCGACCTCGATCACGACGCTGTCGGGCGCTTCCAGGACCGCGGCGACCGCATCGGCAAAGCGCACCGTATGCCGCAGATGGCGCACCCAGTAGTCGGCGGAGACGAAATCCTGCCCGTCGGCCCAGCTGCCGCGCAGCGACGAGACCATGGGCACGGTCGGCTGCCGGAACGAAATGCCTTCGAGCCCCTCCCTGAACCGGTCGAGCTGGTCGTCCAGCTGCCGCGAATGCGCGGCGACGTCGATGTGGATGCGCCGCGCCTCGTGCTCGCTGCCCGCAAGCTGCGCCTCGAGCGCCTCGATGCCGGCGATCGGGCCGGAAACGATCGTCGACTGGGCGGTGTTCACCGCGGCGATGTCGAGGCCTTCGCCGATCAGCTCGCGCACGCGCATCTCGCCGAGCGGCACGGCGGTCATCGCGCCGGCGGGCGCCTGCTCCATCACCTGCCCGCGCAGCGTCACGATCTTCAACGCGTCCGCAAGCTCCATGACGCCGGCGGCGAGCGCGCCGGCATATTCGCCGGCACTGTGGGCGACGATGGCGTCCGGGCGGATGCCCCAGCTCTCCCACAGCTTGCAATAGGCATATTCCAGGATGAACACCGCCGGGATGGCATAGCTCGAACGCAGGAGCTTGACCCGCGCGCGCTCGTCGTTCAGGCGCGCGCCGAACATCACCTGGCGCAGGTCGGAAGGAGCCGTGGCCGGCAGCATCGCGAAGCACTGGTCCACCGCGGACGCGAAGACGGGCGACGACGCCATCATCCCCGCGCCCGCCCCCGGATACTGGGCACCGCCGCCCGGGAACATGAAGATGATCCGCGGCGGCTTGGAGCGGGCCCTGCCGTGCCGGCGGAACGGCGTCACCTTTGCCGTGAGCGCGCCCTTCAGGTCCTCCCCCGTACGGGCCGCGATCGCGAAGCGCTCGGCAAAATGCCGGCGCCCCTGCCTGAGCGTGAATGCGATGTCCGCCATCTCCGGAACCTCCCCGTCTGAGTAGGACTTCCACCGTTCGCGCAGCCGCTCGAGCGCGGCCTCGTTGCGGGCGGAAAAAGGGAAGAAGCGCCATTCGGCGGCAGCGGCCGCCGGCGGTCGGACCGGCGCCTCCTCGACGATCACATGGGCATTGGTGCCGCCGACCCCCAGCGAATTGACGGCGGCACGGCGCGGACCGTGTGCGGACGACCATTCCCGGCCCTCGGCAACGACCCGAAAGGGGCTCGCGGCAAAGTCGAACCGGCTGTTCGGCTTGCGGAAGTGCAGGCTCGCCGGCAGGTACCGGTGGCGCAGGGCCTCCACCACCTTGATCAGGCTCGCAGTCCCCGCGGCCGTATCGAGATGGCCGATATTGGTCTTCACCGAACCGATGCCGATGCTGCCCGCAGGCGCGGTCCCGTAGACCTGCTTCAGGGCGGCGAGCTCGATCGGGTCGCCGATCGGCGTGCCGGTGCCGTGCGTCTCGATGTAGGAAAGGCTCCGGGCCTCGACGCCCGAAAGCGCCAGCGCCTCGGCGGCCGCCTCCGCCTGGCCGTCGACGGAGGGCGCGAGATAGCTGGCCTTGCCCGCGCCGTCGTTGTTGACCGCGCTTGCCAGGATCACCGCCTTGATGTCGTCGCCGTCGGCCAGCGCATCCTCGTAGCGCCGCAGCACCACCAGTGCCGCCCCCGATCCGAACACCGTGCCCCGGCTGTCGTCGTCGAAGGCGCGGCAGAGCCCGTCCGACGACAGGATCTCGCCCTCCGCATAGCGATAGCCGGTGCGATGCGGCAGCTCGATCGTCACCCCGCCGGCGATCGCCATGTCGCATTCCATGTTCAGGAGCGACCCGATCGCCGTATGGACGGCGACGAGCGAGGTCGAGCAGGCCGTCTGCACCGCGATCGAGGGCCCGGTGAGGTTCAGCAGATAGGACAGCCGCGTCGGCAGGAAGTCCTTGTCGTTGCCGTTGTGGCGCAGGAGAAAGAGGCCGGTCTCCTCGACCAGCTCCGGATTGGACAGCAGGTTGAAGGGCAGATAGGCCTGCATGCCCGAGCCGGCAAAGACGCCGATCCGGCCGTCGAAGCGCTCGGGAACGTAGCCCGCATCCTCCAGCGCCTCCCAGCCGCATTCCAGAAAATGCCGGTGCTGCGGATCGAGGATCGCCGCCTCGCGCGGCGAGAAGCCGAAGAAGCCGGCGTCGAAGCACTCCATGTCCGGCAGCACGTTGGCGACCCGCACATAGGCGGGATCAGCGAGCGCCTTGCGGCTGACGCCGGCGGCCAGAAGTTCCGCCTCGCCGAGCCGCTGCGCGGCCGATCGTCCCTCGAACAGCATGGACCAGAACTCGCCGACGGTGCGCGCAGACGGGAAGCGCCCCGCGCGGCCGATGATTGCGATGCGTTGGTCGGGTAGGGTCCTGTCCATGGGCTGTTTTTCTTCCCTTTGATGATCTTGTGGTTTCCGGCAGGCCGGCGTCGGCGGGTCAGCGGCGGCCGAGCCGGGCAAGGCGCGCCGCGGCCCGCGCCGCGCCGCGATCGACCGCGCTGGCCGTCTCGGTCGCCTCGCCTGCGAGATGCGTGGCGATCGCGCGGATGGTGGGGAAACGGAAGAGGTCGGTGATGGCGACCTCGTGCCCGAGCTTCTCCTTCATCCGGCGCTGGACCTGGACGACCAGCAGCGAGTGCCCGCCGAGGTCGAAGAAGTTGTCCGTGACCGAGACCGCGTCGAGCCCCAGCGCCTCGCGCCAGATCTCGGCGATGCCGGTCTCGAAGTCCCCCTCCGCTGCCGTCATCTCGCTCCGCTGCGAACGGACCGAGGGCACGGGCAGGGCCTTGCGATCGATCTTGCCGTTCGGCGTCAGCGGCATCCGCTCCAGCACGACGATCTGGGACGGCACCATGAAGTCGGGCAGCTTCGCCTCCAGCAGGCTGCGCAGTTCGCTGGCCGCGGGACGCATCTCCCCCGCCGTCACATAGGCGACGAGGCGCACGTCGCCCGGGCCGAATTCCACCGCCCTGACCGCCGCCTGCCGCACGCTCGGCTCTGCCGCAAGCAGCGCCTCGATCTCGCCGAGCTCGATCCGGTGACCGCGGATCTTCACCTGCCCGTCGATCCGGCCGAGGAATTCCAGCGTTCCGTCCAGGTGGCGGCGCACCAGGTCGCCGGTGCGGTAGTAGCGGCCGTCCGGCGTGTCCACGAAGCGTTCGGCCGTCAGGTCCGGCCGGCCCCAGTAGCCGAGCGCGAGCCCGGCGCCGCCGATCCACAGCTCGCCCTCGATCAGGTTGGGCAGCGGCAATCCGGCCGGCGAGCGCACGCTAAGCTCCGTGTTGGCGATGGGGGCGCCGAGCGGCACGCGATCGCCGACCGCATCCAGCCGCGCGACCGACGACCAGATCGTCGTCTCCGTCGGGCCGTACATGTTGAGAAGTGCGCCCGGCAGCGCCGCCCGCAGGCTGCGGGCGAGATCGGGCGGGAAGGCCTCGCCCCCCACCATCATGCAGTCGAGCCGCGAGAGCGCCTGTCGGCCGGCCGGATCGCCGGCAAGATAGGTCGCCATCGACGGCGTGCACTGCAGATGCGTGATGGCGCCAGCGACGATGTCTTCGGCGACGGAGGCCTTGCGCGAGACCCCGCCCTCCGCCTGCAGCCTGTCCATCAGCCGACGGATGTTGGGCAGGTTGGCGAGCGCCGTCTCGGTCTCCACCCCAAAGTCGATCAGGCAGGCGATCTCGTCGACGCCGATGGCCGCCACGTTGCGGACGATCTCGCCGGCCGTTTCCGGCGTTCCGAACAGGCCGGCCGTCCGGTAGTAGCGTTCGAAGGCGTGATCGAGCAGCGCATCAAGCTCTGCCGCCGAAAGCTCCTCCTTCTCGAACACCTCCTGCGGCGTCATCCCGGCCTGTCCGGCCCGCTCCACGATCGTCGGGAAGGTCCAGGCGGCGCGGCGCACGAGATCGACCGCGCTCTTCAGGTAGGATTTCATCGGCTGGCGCGCGGCCGAAAGCACCGTCTCCTCGTCCTCGCCGATGAAGGTATGGAGCATCAGCACCACGTGTCCCGGGCCGGCATGGCCGGCCTCGGCCCGTGCGACCCGGTAGCTGCGGATCTTGTCGGCGACCTCCGCCAGCGTCTGGCCGAGCAGATGGGTCAGCACGCCGCAACCGAGCCGCCCGGCCGCCTCGAAGGTCTCCGGATTGCCGGCTGCGGTCAGCCACAGCGGCATGTCGCGCTGCACCGGGCGCGGGTGGATCTGGATCTCCACCGGCTTGCCGTCGTGGCCCGGAAACGCCATCGCCTCGCCGCGCCAGAGCTTCCGCAGCGTCTCGACGGAGCCGAGCATGATCTCCTTGCGCTCGCCGAAGGCCTCCGGCCTCAGCAGGAAGTCGTTGGGCTGCCAGCCCGACGCCAGCGCAAGGCCGGCGCGCCCGTTGGAGAGATTGTCCACCAGCGCCCAGTCCTCGGCCGCCCGCACCGGATGATGCAGCGGCAGCACGGTGGACCCGGCGCGCAGCTTGACGTTCTTCGTCAGCCCCGCAAGTGCCGCCGAGCTGATGGCCGGATTCGGGTAGAGCCCGCCGAAGGCATGGAAATGCCGCTCCGGCGTCCAGATCGCCTCGAAGCCGTTCTCGTCGGCAAAGCGCGCGCCCTCGAGCAGCAGGCGATAGGCCTGGTGGCCGCTGCCGGCCGCCTCGGAGGCGAAGTAGAAGAGCGAGAAGCCGGGCAGCGCGCTCTCGCCGGCCCCGTCGGTCTGCAACACCAGGGTCGCGCCGCGGGCGAGCGTCCACAGGATCTCCAGGACGGAGATGTCGAAGGACACCGAGGTGACCGCCAGAAGCCGCGCGCCCGCAGAAAGCGGCACGGTGGCGTCCATGCCGGTGAAGAAGTTGGCCACGTTCCGGTGCGCGATCATCACGCCCTTCGGCCGCCCGGTCGAGCCGGACGTGTAGATGAGATAGGCGACGTCGGCCGGCGTGCCGCGCGCATCGTCGAACTCCGGCCCCACCGCATCCGGCAGGATGACGAGACCGGGGTCGAGTGCCAGCCGGCTGGCCGCGGACCGGCTCGCCACGACGATCGGCGCCCCGGAATCGGCGAGCATGAAGCCGATGCGATCGGCCGGATAGGAGGGATCGAGCGGCAGGTAGGCCGCTCCCGTCTTCAGGATGGCGAGCATCGCCACGACCAGTTCGGCCGACCGCTCCAGGCAAAGCCCGACCACGACGCCGGGGGCGGCACCGCGTTCGGCCAGCGCGCCCGCAAGCCGCGCCACCCGTGCCTCGAGCTCCCGGTAGCTGAGCCGCACGGGGCCCGCTTCCAGCGCCGGCGCATCCGGCCTCGCGCGGCAGCTGTCGGCGAACATCGCATGGATCGTGCGCGCCTCAACGCCCGGCAGGTCGTTGCGCACCGCCGCCATCTCTCCCCCCAGCGGCAGGGTGGCGAGCGGCGCGCCCATCCGCCCGATGAACGCCGCAAGGAAGACGGCGAAGTCCGAGGCGAGGGCGGCGAGCACCGGCGGCGCGTATCGCCCGCCTGCGACATGGATCGCCGGCGGATCGGCGCAGAGCACGATGTCGGCGTTCTCGGGCAGGCCGTCTGCGCGCGCCGTCACGACGACGCCGAGCGCCTGCAGCGCCCTGTCCCTCGTTTGCGCCTCGTTCAGGCGGAGCGGCAGATCCGCCGCCATCGCCGTCCGCGCGAAGGCCGCCTGCCGGGCCGCCCGCACGGCCACGGTCGCATCGTGCGGGGTCATGCCGGCGACGAGGCCGAGCGTCACGGGACGCCGTGCCGAGAACCATGGGGCCGAGGGCTCCGGGTCGAGATAGGCGATGGTCGCCTCCGCCTGCCCGGTCAGGCCCGCAATCCAGGCGAGCCAGGCCGCGGCAAGCGTGTCGGCATCCAGCCGGTCGACGGCGAGCGCCGCCACACCGCTGCCTGCGGTATGCGACAGCGGATAGGGCGGCAGCGCCGGCGCTGCTCTCCGCAGTTCGGCCTCCCACTCCGGCTCCGCCGCGCCCGCCTCCGAAGGGGTCGGCCCCTCGGCCTTCCCGACCGGTGGCAGCACCCGGCCCGGCATCAGGGCCGCGGCCGCAGGATCGATCGGCCTGCCGTCGAGATCGGCAAGGCCGCTCAGCCGCACGCCGCAGTCCGCCGCCATGACGGTGACGGTATCGGCATCGCTCGCAACGATCGTCCCGGGTGCGCCGGCGACGCCCGCCACGATCTCGAGCCGGCCGACCGACAGAAGCGCCTTGCCCGTCCACAGCTTGGCGAGCGCCAGCGGATTGGCGTAGCCGCCGAAATTCAGGCCGCGCACGATCCGGCAGAGCGCGCCGGCCGGCCGGGCGAAATCGAGCGTGCCCAGCGCATCGGGTCGCCTGGCCTTGGCATACCAGGCCCGGTCGGAGGCGGCCGGCGCCACCGGCACGCAGCGGTTCTCCAGGAGTTCCGGCAGGAGTTCGCAGAAGCTCTCGAATCCGGCTTCGTAGCACCGCGCGTTCAGGCTGAAGGCGGTGTCGTTCGCCCCGATCGGGAAGCGCCGCTGCTTCAGCACCCGGCCGGCATCGACGCGCTCGGTCATCTCGTGCCACGTCACCGCATGCTCGGTCGCGCCCTCGATGACGCTCCAGGCCGGCACGTTCGATCCGGCCCGTTCCGGCAGCGGCCCGTCATGGAAGTTGACGGCCGCAAGCCTCGCCCTGCCGAGCATTGCCGGCGTCAGCACGGTCAGGTTGGCGACGCTGAAGATATAGTCCGCCGCTTCTCCCGTCTCGGCATCGTCGAATGCCGTGTGGGGGATCCCTTCCGCCTCGGCCCAGCCGGCGATCTGCGGATCGGTGGACACGATTCCTGCGATGGTTCCCCCTGCGTTGCGAAACGCCTCCGCGCAGCGAAGGAGCAATGTGCCATTACCAAAGAAAAAGGCATTCGGATGAAATTCAACCACAGCGATACCCTCGAAGCCTGGCTGTCGAAAGTGTCGAAGTATCAGCCGGCCCCCAAACGGAATCCAGCGGTTAAGGCCTTTTCACAATGATGACATTGGCTGCCTTCACAGTCGGAAGTGGATGGCCCGGGTGATCACGTCGTCGCCATGCGCGCAACCTTGGGTATCCGAAAAAGGGTACGCCCGAGCAGCAAGAAGACTGACCCATACGCCATCCCGCTAAGCGAGCGGTACTGGACATATCCATGCCGGTTGATGCGGGCGGATGGGGGCGGCCATGCCTTTTCCTGCGCCACCGCCCGGCGGATGTTCGCGCATTCGTTTCATAGCCCGAAGGATGGATCTGATCTAAATCTTTGGATTTAAATTGATAGTTTGAGCGGCGCCGGGCGGGTCGGGCGGGGCCGGCGCAGCGCCACACGCCCCACGCGCGCTGCCGTGGCACAATCTGGACATGTCCGGCCATTTTTCCCGAGCGCCGCCCGTGTAAGCGCGCCCTACCCGCCGCCCGCCTTTGGGTGGTCAGCCTATCGGCTGCACCGGATGCATGCCGTCGTCATGCCGTCATGGAGGCCCTCCGTCTCAGGCCTGCTGCACCCCCATGATCCTGTCCCACCCGCCGACGACGTCGGCGAGATCGCGCCACACGATCTCGGCGCCGCGCTCCCATGCCTCCCGCGCATCGACCTTCAGGATGCTGCCGCCGCCTGCGACCGCCTGCCGGACGGACGCCGCCTCGTCCTCGACGATGAGCCGGTTGAAGTAGGTCGCCCCCTCGGCAGAGGCCTCCCGCAGCACCTGCCGCTCCGCCTCCGAAAGCTGGCTCCAGAAACCGGCCGCGAAGTAGACCACGCCGCAGGCGCGGATATGCGCGGTCTCCGACAGGTACGGCACCACCTCGAAGAGCCGGAAGCCGGCATAGGCGGATTTCGTCAAGTCCATGGCATCGGTCACGCCGGTCGAAAGCGCGTTGTAGGTCTCGGTGATCGGGATGCCGACCGGAATGGCGCCGTAGGCGCTCCACAGCCGCGTGTGCAGCGGGCTCTGGATGACGCGCATCTTCATCCCGCGCATTTGGCCCGGCTCGGTGACCGGCGCCTTCGTCAGGAGATGGCGGGCGCCATAGTCGATGAACCCGCCGACCACGAAGTTCTGCGCCGCAAGCCGCTGCTTCAGGTCCTCGCCGACCGGCCCCTCGACCACCCGGCGCAGGTGGTCCGCATCCCGGTAGAGGAACGGCAGGTCGAGGATCTGCGTTTCCGGCACCCAGCCCGAAAGCGACGACATGGTGGCGAGGCTGGCCTGGACTGAGCCCAGCCGCGTGCCTTCCGCCACCTCCTTCTCGCCGCCGAGCGCCCCGTTCGCAACGACATTGAAGCGGAACCGGCCCGGCAGCCGCGCCTCGACCGTTTCGGCGATCCGTCGCCAGATCTTCGTCTCCGGCTTGTCCTCGCCGAGCAGCGAGGCGACGGTGATCGTGGTCACCTGCGCCTGCGCCGGGCGGACGAATGCTGGTGCGGCGAGGAGCGCGGCGGTTGCCGAAGAGCGGAGGAACAGGCGGCGGGTCAGATGGGTCATGGAAAGCTCCGATCAGGAAACGAGCGCATAGGCGCTGAGAAGAAGGAGGGCGAACAGCAGGGCTGCGAGATAGGGCAGGACGGCGCGGAACAGCGCCGGCACCGGCACCCCGGTGACGCCGCCGACGACATAGACGAGCATGCCGAGCGGCGGGGTCAGGCCGTGGATCATCAGGTTGACGACGACGATGACGCCGAACTGGACGGGGTCGATGCCGGCCGCGACGGCGGCGGGCAGCAGGATCGGGCCGAGCAGCAGGATCGCCGCACCGATATCGAGCACCAGCCCGAGGACGAGTAGCACGACGTTCGACAGAAGCAGCACCGCGAGCGCGCCGCCGCCGACCTCCGAAACGGTTCGTGCGACGGCTCCCGCGATGTCGTCCATGGCCAGAAGGGCCGCGAACGGGCCGGCCGAGCCGATCAGGAGGCCGATCCCCGCCGCCTCGACCGCGGCGCGGCGAAAGGCCGACCAGAGCTTTCCGGCCCGCGTTCCGGCGACGATCCCGAGTGCGAGCGTATAGAAGGCGGCGACCGCGGCGGCCTCCGTCGCCGTGACGATGCCGAGGCGGATGCCGGCGACGACGATCACCCCGAGGCCGAGCGCCGGTAAGGCGGCCGCTACGGCCAACCGGCGGTCCTCGCCGGACGCCGGCGGCCGTGCCGCGCCTTCGCGCACGCTGAGATGGATCGCGACCGCCAGGCAGAGCGCCATCAGCCCGCCGGCGAAGATCCCGCCGACCAGGAGCGGCCCGACCGGCAGGCTGGTCGCCGCCGCCAGCAGCAGGAAGGCGATCGACGGCGGAATGACATTGTCCAGCACCGAGGTCGCAGCGATGATCGCGCCGGCCTGCTGCGGCCGATACCCGTTGCGGACGAGCTCAGGATAGAAGGTGGAGGCGCCGAAGGCGGCGTTCGCCACCGAGGACCCGGAGGCGCCGGAGAACAGCACCCCGGTCAGGAGCGTCGTCTGCGCCAGTCCCGCCCGCCGGTGCCCGACCAGCGTCTCGGCCAGCCGCACCAGCCGGCCGGCCGCCCCCGAAACGGTCAGGAGCCCTCCGGCGAGCAGGAAGAAAGGGATGGACAGGAGCAGGAAGCGGGACATGCCCGAGACGGCCGAGGAGACGATCGCCGGTTCGGGCAGGCTCGCACCGAGGACGATCGCCCCATAGGCGGCGGCGAGAAAGGCATGCGGCAGCGGCGCGGCGAGGAGAATGCCGATTCCGGCGACGATCGCGACCGAAAGGCTCGGCGGCCAGGATGCCGCGACCTGCAGATGCGGCACCGCCAGGTAGATGCCGACCCCGGCGACGAGCGACAGCAGCATCGACATCACGAGCCCCTGCGCCACCCGCTGCAGGATCAGTGCACCGAGCAGGAGCCCGCCGCCGATCCCGAACAGGCCGAAGCGCACCCATTCCGGCAGGCCCAGCATCGGCGAGGTGCCGCCGAGCAGGGCCGCGATCTTGTGGCTGCCAAACAGCAGCACCAGCGCCGCCACGACGCTAAAGACGTCGCCGCCGGCCTGTCGCCAGCGCACCGGCAGGTTGCGCGAAATGAGATCCATGCGCATCGCCAGCCCGCCGTTCAGGGCCAGCGGCATGCCGAACGCGATCAGCGCCACATTGAGCCAGATGCACAGCTCCTCCACGCCGACGACGCCGGTGTGGAAAACGTAGCGCAGGACGACGGAGGCGAGCACGATGGCCAGCAGCGCGGCGAGGATC
Organism: Mycoplana sp. MJR14; assembly: GCF_029210525.1. NCBI lineage: Bacteria > Pseudomonadati > Pseudomonadota > Alphaproteobacteria > Hyphomicrobiales > Rhizobiaceae > Mycoplana > Mycoplana sp. MJR14. Next base: position 174,703 of record NZ_JARGEO010000004.1, on the reverse strand, counting down.
AGCGCGCACAGCAGGCCGAGCACGGCCTCCATCGCCGTCAGCGTCCGCTGGCTCAAGCGGGCCACCAGCGATGGAAGTGATGCACCGGCCCGCGACCGCCGCCGACGGCCAGGTCGCGTCCCGCCACCAGCGCCTCGTGCAGGTAGGCCTTGGCCGTGGCCACGGCCGCGACGAGGTCCTGGCCCCGGGCGAGGTTGGCGGTGATCGCGGCCGCCAGCGTGCATCCGGTGCCGTGGTCATGCCGTGTCGCGATCCGCGGCGCCGACAGCCGGCGCACGTCGTTGCCGTCGAAGAACAGGTCGGCGCTCTCCGCCCCGTCGCCGTGACCGCCCTTGACGAGCACCGCGCCGGCGCCCGCCTTCATGATCGCCTCCGCCTGGCGGGTCATCGCCGCCCAGTCGGCGGCGATCGCCGTGCCGGTCAGCAACGCGGCCTCCGGCAGGTTGGGCGTCACGATCAGCGACAGCGGAACGAGTTCCTCGACCAGCGCGGCGATCGCCTCTTCCCGCAGCAGCCGGTCGCCGGAGGTGGCCACCATCACCGGGTCGAGCACCGGGCGCAGGTCGAACCGCCGCAGGCCTTCGGCGATCGTCGTGATCGTTTCGCAGCGCGAGACCATGCCGATCTTGACCGCCCCGACCGAAAGATCCGTCAGCACCGCCTCCATCTGCGCCGCCACCATCGGCGGCGAAATGTCCTCCACGGCGCTGACGCCCTTCGTGTTCTGCGCGGTGATCGCGGTGAGGACGCTCGCGGCATAGACGCCGAGCGCCGAGAAGGTCTTGATGTCCGCCTGGATGCCGGCGCCGCCGCCGCTGTCGGACCCGGCGATGGTGAGTGCGATCGCGGTCATGCGGCCGCCCTCCCTGCAAGGGCTGCATCGACGGCCGTGCGGAACGCCGCCGTCGCCTGCGCGACATCGCGGTTGCGGAAGATCGCCGAGATCGTGGCCACGCCGTCCGCGCCGGCGGCGATGACGGCAGGTATGCGGGAAAGATCGATGCCGGCAATTGCGCCGACCGGCAGCGCCGGATTGAGCGCGCGCAAGGCCTGGCGCAGGCGTGCGAACCCGTCGATCCCGACCGGCGGGTCGGGGTTCACCTTGGAAAGCGTCTCGAACACGCCGCCGATGCAGGCATAGTCGACCGGCGCCCGGCCGGCCCGCTCGGCATCGGCCGTGTTCTTCACCGTCAGCCCGATGATCGCCTCCGGTCCCAGGAGCCGCCGCGCGGTCTGCGCGTCCATATCGTCGGCGCCGAGGTGCACCCCGTCGGCGCCGGCGGCGAGCGCCACGTCGACGCGATCGTTGACGACGAACGGCACGCCGGTGCCGTCGAGCGCCGCGGCGATCGCCTTTGCCTGCCCGATCATCCTTGCCGTCGAGGCGGTCTTGTCGCGATACTGGATCAGCGTCGCCCCGTTGCGCGCGGCCGCCTGCGCGAGTTCGGCAAGCGGGCCGATGTCCGAAAGCCCGGCATCCACCAGGGCGTTCAGCCGATAGTCAATCCTGGTCATGTTCGATCCTTGCATGTGAGAGCAGCTCCCGCTCGCCGATCGCCGACAGCGCGTCGAGGAAGGCGATGCCGAAGCTGCCGGGGCCGCGGGAGAGAGGCGCGGCGAGTTCGGCTGCGACGCCGGTGACGGCAAGGGCGCTCGCCGCGGCGGCAACGGCATCCGGCTCCACCGCCAGGAAGGCGGCGATGACGCCGCCGGTGAGGCACCCCGTCCCCGTCACCTCGGCCATCCAGCGATGCCCGTTCTCGACGCGCATTGCGCCCTTGCCGCTGCCGATCCGGTCGACCGCACCCGTCTGGATGCGCAGCCCCGGGCCGTCCGTGCCGATGAGCGCCATCTCCGCGGCATTGCCGCGCACGATCGTCGGGCCGAGCGCGATGAGCTCCTGCGCAAAGGCGAGGCGTTGTGGCGAGTAGTCGCAATGGACGGGATCGAGGATCCACGGCTTGCCGGCCTCGTTGACGACCGCGACGGCGCGCAGGATCGCCCGCCGGCGTTCCGCGTCCAGCGTGCCGAGATTGACCGTCAGCGCATCCGCCTTTCCGGCGAAGGCGGCAATCTCCTCCAGGGACGAGGTCATCGACGGGATGCCGCCGACGACGGTGATGCCGTCGGCGGTGAATTTCTGCACCACCGTGTTCATCAGGCAGTGGACTCGCGGCCGCAGCCGGCGCACGCGGGCGAGCACATCGGCCGCCGTCTGCGGTGTCGGATATGCCCCCATCGGCATCACCGGATCTCGACGGCGACGTCGTCGACGGCCGGCGCCGCCTCGATCAGGCCGCTGTCCTTCATGAAGGCGCCGAACCGCTCGTAGCGTCCGCGGTCGAGCGCGGCCGGCCGCTTGGCGAAACGCGGCAGCGTGTCGGTGAAGGCCTGGCGGTTCAGCGCGTCGTCGAGATCCGGATAGGCCTTGACGAAGAGCCGCCAGGCCTCGTCCGGATGGTTGGTGATGAACACTGACGCCGTCTCCACGGCGGCGAGGAAGCGCGGCAGGCGGTCGTCGGCCGCAAGTTCCCGGTGGGTCACGAAGACCAGCTCGTCATAGACCGGCACGCCGTGCTCCTCGGGAAAGAAGGAGCGGCCCTCGTGGCCTTCCAGCCGCATCTGCGTCAGCTCGAAATTGCGAAAGCCGCCGAGGGTGGCGTCCACCTTGCCGCCGATCAGCGAGGGCGACAGCGAGAAATTGACGTTGACCAGTTCGACGTCGCCCTTGGCAAGACCTTCCGAGGCGAGCATGCGCCCGAGCATCGCATCCTCGAAGCCGGAAACGGAAAAGCCGACCTTCTTGCCCTTCAGGTCCTTCAGGCTCCGGATCGGGCCGTCGGCGAGCACGGTGACCGTGTTCAGCGGCGTTTCCACCAGCGTGCCGAAGCGGACGAGCGGCAGGCCCGCGGCATGGTCGAGATAGAGGTTGGGCTGGTAGTGCACGCCCACATCGGCCTGCCGGGCCGAGACGAGCCGCGGCACGGCGGAGGGATCGGCCGGCGGCACGAGTTCGACCTCGAGGCCCGCCTCGGCGAAGAGGCCGCGCTCGCGGGCGATCACCATCGGCGCGTGGTCGGGATTGACGAACCATTCGAGCAGCACCGTCAGCTTGTCGGCAGCGGATGCGGGGCCGGCGGCGACGCCTGCGATGAAGAGCGCCACGAGGAAGGAAAGCGTGCGGATCATGATGTGGGATGTCTCCTGCGCAAAAAAAGGAAGGACGGGGTTTCTGTTTCTTCGGCCCACGGGGTGAGCCCGGCGGTGAGCCGGTCGACGGCAAGCCGCAGAAGCACGGTCAGCGCCGCGAGGATCGCCATGGCGGCGAAGACGGTGGCGGTCTGCATGCGCGCGTTCGCCTGCACCATCACGAAGCCGAGGCCGGCCGAGGCGCCGACCCACTCGCCGACCACGGCGCCGAGCGGCGCCAGCGGCGCGGCGACCCTGAGGCCGGAGATGAGCCCCGGCAGCGCCAGCGGCACCCGGATCGCGACGAGCGCCTGCCAGTGCGTCGCCGGCGTGAGCGAGACGGCATCGAGGAGCACGCGGTCGGTGCGCCGCAGCCCGTCGGCAAAGGCGGATGCGACGGGAAAGAAGATGATGATCGTCGTCATCACCACCTTCGAGGCCATGCCGAAGCCGAACCAGAGGACGAGGATCGGCGCGAGCACGAAGACCGGCAGCGCCTGCAGGATCAGCACCATCGGCCAGACGAGCTGGCCGAGCCGCGGCAGCGCCGCGATCCCGAAGGCCGCCGCTGCCCCGAAGACGGCGCCGGACAGAAGGCCCGCGAGGATCTCCGCCAGGGTCACGAGGCTGTGCTCGAGGAAAAAGCCGGGCCGCTCCGCCAGGGCGGAAACCACGGCGGCGGGCGCGGGCAACAGATAGGGTGGGGGAGCGAAGAGCCGGACCGAGACCTGCCAGAAGGCGGCAAGACTTGCGATCGCCAGCCCCGCGTGAAGGGCGCGCATGGTCCTGTCAGGCGGCGGCAGTGCGTCCGTCGGAAGGCTTCTTTCCTGGCCTGTCTGTGGCCGGATGGTGTGCAGGCGTCATTGGTCGATCTCCAGAACTGTTTTCACGGAGATCCAGGTGAAGCGGAGAAGAGAAAGAGGCGCGTGCAGCGACGCGTATTTCCGTTCCTACGCCGGTATGACCCGGATCAGGTTCAAGGGTCCGGCTCACCGCCATCTCAGCACCGTTACGGTGCCCCCCTCGGAATGGAACGGAAACTGACGAAAATATCGGCCGATGTCAACGCCCGAAGGCGACCGGCGGCACCTTGGCGCTCCGGCCTGCCGGCTGGTCGGCCGGATAGGGCGTCGGCAGAAGCAGGATGAGGCCGACGACGAGGAACACCACCAGCGCGCCCATGCCGAGCGCCGCCGAGCCGGTGAGGCTCGTGACGATGCCGACGGAAAGGGGCGCTGCGAACGACGTCGCCCGGCCGGTCAGCGCGTAGAGGCCGAAATAGCGGCCTGCCTCCTCCGGCGCGACGCTCCTGGCGAGGTAGGAGCGGGCCGAGGCCTGCGCCGGGCCGAAGGCGATGCCGATGAACAGGCCGTAGACGATGTAGGCCTTCTCCGCCGCCGTGCCGAACAGGTCGCCGGAATCTTCGTCCGACAGCGGGATCAGGCCGAACAGCGTGTGCCCGGGCGCCGTCGAGACGATCCCGAGCGTGGCGAGGGTCAGGCAGACGAGGCTTGCGATCACCACCGTCTTGGAGCCGAGGCGGCTGTCGAGCCGGCTCGCCCAGTAGCAGCCGCCGATGGCCACGATGTTGAGGATGATGCCGTAAATCCCGAGCTCCATCGTCTGCCAGGCGAACATGCCGGCGGCGAAGGTACCGCCGAGCGCCAGCAGGCCGTTCACCCCGTCCTGGTAGACCATCCGGGCGACGAGGAAGCGCAGGATGCCGCGCCGCACCTTGAGTTCGCCGATCGTGTCGCCGATCGAGGCGAAGCCCGCGCGGACGGCTTGGCCGATCGCAAGGCCGCGGCCGCGATCCGGCGTGAACAGGAACATCGGCAGGATGAAGACGAGATACCAGATGGCCGAGATCGGCCCGGTGATGCGCGCATCCTCGCCCATCGCCGCGTTTAGCCCGAACAGCGGCGCGATGCCGAGTGGCGTCAGCCCGGTCTCGGGATTGGCGGCGAAGAACAGCACGACGGCGATCAGCAAAACCATGCCGCCGAGATAGCCGAGCCCCCAGGCGAGGTTCGAAACCCGTCCCGCCTCCTTGGGCGGCACCAGCGACGGCATCATCGAATCGTTGAAGACGATGGAGAATTCCGCCGCAACCGTGGCCAGCACCATCAGCGTCAGCGGCACAAGCAGGCTGGTTCCCGGCGCCGCATACCAGAGCATCCAGACCGACACGATCTGGATGACCGCGAGCGCCCCGATCCAGGGCTTGCGCCGGCCCGAGGCGTCGGCGATGGAGCCGAGCACCGGCGACAGGAGCGCAATCACGATGCCGGAAACCGTCAGCGTATAGCTCCAGGCCGCTTGGCCGGTGACCGGATCGGCGGCCATGCGCGAGACGAGATAGGGGCCGAAGACGAAGGTGGTGATCACCGTGAAGAACGGCTGCGCCGCCCAGTCGAACAGCATCCAGCCGAGGATGCCCCGCCGTCCCGTGGGGCGCCGTTCGCCCCCGTCATGCCCTGTCGTCATCGTTCCCCCGCCTGCGCGGCAATCGGTCTGCCGTGCGCCGTTCCGGCCATGCTGCCGGCTGTGCCGCACCTGGCGCCAGCCGGCTACCGATCACGGCCGCGCACGCCCGCAATCAGCAGGCGACCCGGGCCGCACCGGGCGGGGACTGTGTCACCTCGTCCTGCCGTGCGCAAGGTCGCTGACGACGCCGGCGGCCACGGAGATCTTGGCAAGCGTCGCCTCCCCCGCCTCCGACAGCGCGCCCAGCCGCCCGGTGACCGTCCCCAGCCTCTCCGCATCGGCCGCCTGCCAGGAGGCGAGCGGGTTCTTGTCGCCCTTGTGCCGATCGAGGATGGCGATCGTCAGCGCGCGGCGCGCATTGGAAATGTCGGAGAGGTTGCGCGACAGCGCCAGCGATTCGTAGAGGTCGGTCGTCGGCACCCGCCCCGCCGCCCCGAGGAGCGCGCCGATGTTCAGCGTGTCGCTGACGCCGGCATAGGTCTGCGCGGTGCGGATCAGGTTGTCTCCGGTCTGCGTCGCGATCAGCATGATCTCGGGCACGAAGCTCATGGCGCGCAGGTCGGTGATCTCGCGGGCCAGGCGCTCGGGAACGCCCTTGTCCTCGAAATAGAGCGCCTTGCGGCGCAGTTCCTCGCGCGCGGCATCCGGCAGGAGCGTCGACAGGTGCGGGCGCAGCTGCTTCAGCGCCTGCTTCAGCTTGTGCACCGCCACGTCCATCGGCGCGTCGATCGCCCCGGTCGTCAGCAACAGCGACGTGGCGTTGGAGAAGACGCGGCCGAGGCTCTCGTAGACCTCGTTCTGTGCCGATCCGCTCATCTGGTTGTCGAGAGCGTCCGTCGCCGCATAGAGCGGAAACAGCTCGTAACCCTCGAAGGCCAGCATCGCCGCCTTGACCACGTCGGCGCTCATGTAGCCGGTGCCGTCCGTGAGCTGGCTCACGAAGGCAGGGCCGCCGCGATTGATCACGCCGTTGGCGAGGATGGTCGCGATGATCTCGCGGCGCAGCCGGTGCGTCCGGATGTCGTCGGCATAGGTCCGCTGCATCTTGGCGGGGAAATAGCCGATCAGCGTCGGTTCGAAATAGGGATCGTCCGGCAGCTCGCTGTCCAGGATCTCGTCGAACAAGACGATCTTCGCATAGGAGAGCAGCACGCCGATCTCCGCCCGCGTCAGCGGCATGCCCGCGCGGTATCGCTCGTCCATCGCCTGTTCGCTGGGCAGCACCTCGACCTGGCGGTTGAGCTGCCCGGCCGACTCCAGCCGGCTCATCAGTCGGGACAGACCGGTCCGGTTGCCCTGCCCCTGGCGCTCGCAGAGCGAGATCGCCAGCGGCTGCAGGTAGTTGTTGCGCAGCACCAGCTGCGCCACCTCGTCGGTCATCGACGACAGGAGCTTGTTGCGCTTCTCCCGCGTCAGCCGCTCGTCGCGCATCGCCGAGGCGAGCGCGATCTTGATGTTCACCTCGACGTCGGAGGAGTTCACTCCGGCGGAATTGTCGATCGCGTCCGAATTGCAGCGGCCGCCCTTCAGCCCGAAGGAGATGCGGCCCCGCTGGGTGACGCCGAGATTGGCGCCCTCGCCGATCACCTTGGCCCGCACCTCGTCGGCGGTGACGCGGATCGCATCGTTGGCGCGGTCGCCGACCTCGGCGTCCGTCTCGCCGGCCGAACGGACATAGGTGCCGATGCCGCCGAACCAGAGCAGGTCGACCGGCGCCTTCAGGATCGCCGTCATGATCTCGAACGGCGTCGCCTTCTGCTTGTCGATCCCAATCGCGGCCATCGCCTCGGCAGTCAGCGTCACCGACTTCTCGTTGCGCGAGATGATCATGGCGCCCTTGGAGAGCGCGGCGCGATCGTAGTCCTGCCAGCTCGAGCGCGGCAGGGCGAACATGCGCTTGCGCTCGGCAAAGGACAGTTCGGTATCCGGGTTCGGGTCGATGAAGATGTCACGGTGGTCGAAGGCGGCGATCAGCCGCGTCTTGCGCGACAGGAGCATGCCGTTGCCGAACACGTCGCCCGACATGTCGCCGACGCCGACGACGGTGAACGGCGTCTTCTGGATGTCGACGTCCATCTCGCGGAAATGCCGCTTCACCGCCTCCCAGGCGCCGCGGGCGGTAATGCCCATCTTCTTGTGGTCGTAGCCGGCCGAGCCGCCGGACGCAAACGCGTCGTCGAGCCAGAATCCGGCTTCCTGCGCCAGCGCGTTCGCCGTGTCGGAGAAGGTCGCCGTGCCCTTGTCGGCCGCGACGACGAAATAGGGATCGTCGCCGTCGAGCCGCACGGTGTCGCGCGGCGGCACGACGGCCTGCCCCTCGATGTTGTCCGTCACCGACAGCAGCGTGCGGACGAAGGTCTTGTAGGCCTCCTTGCCGGCATTGAAGACGGCGTCGCGGCTGCCGCCGGCCGGAAGCTGCTTCGGATAGAAGCCGCCCTTGGCGCCGACGGGCACGATTACCGCGTTCTTCACCTGCTGGGCCTTGACCAGCCCCAGCACCTCGGTGCGGTAGTCCTGCGCGCGGTCCGACCAGCGCAGGCCGCCGCGGGCGACGCGGCCGAAGCGCAGGTGCACGCCCTCGACCTCCGCGCCGTAGACGAAGATCTCGCGGAACGGCCGCGGATCCGGCAGCCCCTCCAGCGCCTGCGGGTCGAGCTTGAAGGCGAGCGTCGAGAGCGGCCGGTCCTCGGCGTCGCGCTGGAAATAGTTCGTCCGGAGCGTCGACTGGATGGCGTTGACGTAGCGCCGGAGGATCCGGTCCTCGTCGAGGCTCGGCACGGCGGCGAGCTCGTCCTCGATCCGGGCGGCGAGTTCCTCGCTGCGCTTGATCCGCTTGCGCTCGGCGAGCTTGGGATCGAGCCGTGCGGCGAACAGGCGGAACAGGTCGGCCGCGATCGTCGGATACTTGTTCAGCGTATCGGCGATATAGCCCTGCGAGTAGGCGATCGCCGTCTGGCGCAGGTAGCGCGCATAGGCCCGCAGGACCATGATTTCGCGCACATTCACCCCGGCGGTCATGATCAGCCGGTTGAAGGTGTCGTCGTCGGTCAGTCCGCGCCAGGTCGACAGGAAGGCCTCGGTCAGGACGCCGGAGAGCTTCGGAAGGTCGATGTCCAGCCCGTCGCGGTGGCGCAGCTCCATGTCGTGCAGCACGACGAGCCGGCTTTCGCCGTCGAGCCCGATCACGGTGATGTCGTGCGTCTGCTCGCTGACGACGTTGAAGCCGAGGTTTTCCAGGAGCGGCACCCGCCGCGACAGCGAGACCGCGTCGCCGGCATGGAAGATCTTCAGTTCCAGCGTCTTCGTGTCGCTGTTGGACGGCTTCCGGTAGAAGGCGATCTGGATCGGATCGGCATCCGTCGCCGTCTCGAAGAAGCGCAGGTCCGCATGCGCCTCGCCCGGGGAGAACGCCTCCTGATAGGCCTGCGGCGTGATCAGCTTGATCGAGTCCGGGCCCGAGAGCGCCTCGAAGCGGTCCGTCCAGCGGGTGGCGATATCGCGGATCGCCTGCTCGAGCTTCTTCTGCGCAATCCGCGGCGTCTTGCCGCCGGAGCGGCCGATGATGAAATGCACGCGCGCCAGCCCGCCCTCGGGGAAGGCCGGATAGTAGGCGGAGACACGCCCCTCGTAGACGGTCTTCAGGTAGCTGCCGATCTTCTCGCGCACGTCGGAATCATATTGCTCGCGCGGCACGTAGACGATCACCGAGACGAAGCGGTCGAAATGGTCGATGCGCGGCAGCACGCGGATCCGCGGCCGGTCGGCGAGCTCGTTGATCTGCTCGCAGAAGGTGGCCAGGAGCCCGGTGTCGATCTGGAAGAGGTCGTCGCGCGGATAGGATTCCAGCGTGTTGATCAGCATCTTGCCGGAATGGCTCTGCGGATCGTAGCCGAAATGATCGACGATCGCCTGCACCTTGGAGCGCAACAGCGGGATCTCGGAGGCCGCATGCGTATAGGCGGTCGAGGTGAACAGGCCGACGATCCTCAGTTCGCCCGTCACCTTGCCGTTCCTGTCGAAGCGCTTGACGCCGATATAGTCCATGTAGGCGCGGCGGTGGACCACGGACCGCACATTCGCCTTGGTGACGATCAGGAAGTCCGGTCCCTCGAGGAAGGCGAGGATCTCCGGCGTCGTCGTCACCGTGTCCTTGCCGAGCCGCAGCACGCGCACCTCCGGGTCGGAGAGGATGCCGAGCCCGGCGCCGTCGCTCCGCTCCACCGAGGCGCTGTCGCCGTCGCGGCTGTAGGTGTATTCCCGCATGCCGAGGAAGGTGAAGTTGTTGTCGCGCAGCCATTCCAGGAAGGCGACGGCCTCGTCCTTCTCCGCCTGCCGGCGCGCGGGGCCGAACTCCGCCATTTCGGAGACCGCCATCGCCAGAGTCTCCATCATCGGCTTCCAGTCGCCGACCGCCATGTGCACCTGGGCGAGCACGTGCCGGACGCGCGCGATCAGCGCCTCGGCCTCCGAGGCGGCGAGCTCGGACAGATGGATCTCGATATGGCTGACCCGGTGCGCGGGGTCGCTCGGCTCGTCCGGGGAGAACAGCTTCGGCTGCTCGTCCGGCGCGATCACCAGGATCGGATGGATCGCGAGATGCAGGTCGCGATGGGTGCTCGTCACCTCGCCCATCACCGAATCGTAGAGGAACGGCTGGTTGCGGTCGGTGACCGACAGGATCGACACCGGCTTGCCCTGCGGCGCGATCGCCGCGACGGTGGCGATCGTGACCCGCGGCTCGCCGCCGTCCCAGGCCCCGACCTCGCGATGGGCATGGGCCGCGGTGGCGGCCAGCATGTCGGCGGAACAGGTTTCCAGGTCGTCGTTGCTCGCCCGACCGAACAGGATCGAAGGATCGATCGCCTTCTCCCCCAGTTTTGCCACGGCGGCCGTGGCCGCCTCGATCTGCTTCTCGCGCCTGGTGTTGATGCGTGACGCCATGAATCACTCCCCGGATTTTTGTCAGGACCCTAGCAGAAGAACGACGGTTCGCGATGGTTTTATAGGTTGCAACCGGATTTCAATCGATTTTGGCCGAAAATCTCCAAAATCCTGGCCGGATTGCCGCGACAGGCACGATTTTTTGCCGATTTTCAGGGCAAATTCAGTCGAAAGCGCGGGTCCCGAACGCCCCGATGCCGCCCTCCGGGGCAAGATCGCGCCCGGCCATGCCGGGCCGCGGCCCGATGCAACAATGTCTTGCAGAGCATCGGCCCATGGTCCATTGGATCTCAGCGGCAGGAAAAGACGAGGAATGGTCGGATGAACGAGAGCGAAAAGGGCGCGATCCTGGTCATATCGAGCCATGTCGTGCGCGGCACGGTGGGCAACCGCGCCGCCGTCTTTGCGCTCGAAACCCTCGGCCATCCGGTCTGGGCGCTGCCGACCGTCGTCCTATCCTGGCACCCGGGCCACGGAAGATCGACGCGGGTGGCGATGGCGCCGGCCGAGTTCGACGCGATCGTCGACGATCTTCGCACCTCGCCCTGGCGCGGCGAGATCAGGGGCGTGCTGTCCGGCTATATCGGCGATCCGGCCCAGGCGGCCTCGATTGCCCGGCTGGTCCGGACCCTGAAGACGGAAAATCCCGACCTCCTCTATCTGTGCGATCCGATCTGCGGCGACGAGGGCGGCCTCTACGTGCCGGCCGCGACCGCCGAGGCGATCCGCGACGAACTGCTGCCGATCGCCTCGATCGCCACGCCCAACCGCTTCGAGCTCGCCTGGCTTGCCGGCGCGCCGCTCGAAAGCAACGCCGCGATCATGGACGCGGCCCTGTCGCTCGGGCCGTCGCGCATGCTGGTGACGTCGGCCTATCCGATGATGGCGGGCAGTATCGGCAATCTCTATCTCTCCGGCCGCACCGCCCTGCTCGCCGAGCACCGACAGGTGCCCGCGCCGCCGCACGGCACCGGCGACCTGATGGCGGCCCTGTTCCTGTCGCGCATCCTCGAAGGGCATTCCGAGGAGCGGGCGCTGCATCTCGCCACCGCCAGCGTCTTCGAGATCGTGGCACGCAGCGCCAAGCGCGGCGCCGACGAGCTGACGCTGGAGCAGGATGCCTCCAGCCTGTCGACGCCGATGGCGATGGTCCAGATGCGCCGCCTCGTTCACCCTGGCGGAGCAAAGCCCGGGCAGTGACCCGCACCGGTTGCGCGAAGGCGAAGATGGCCGCGGCAGCGCTCGGAACGGCTGCCGCCCCGAGGCTTGCGCTCGGCCGCCCTCATCGCTACAGCAAACGCGGCGCCTACTACTCATTCGTCACCGCACGGGGGTATCGACCACATGCATCGCTTTCCTGACCACCTTCTGACCGGTTATCAGAATTTCATGGAGGGGCGCTTCAGCGAGCAGCAGCAGCGCTACAGGACGCTCGCCGACAGCGGCCAGAAGCCGAAGGCGATGGTGATCGCCTGTTGTGACTCGCGGGCAGCACCCGAGACGATCTTCGACAGCGGCCCGGGCGAGCTCTTCGTCGTCCGCAACGTGGCGAACCTGATGCCGCCCTACGAGCCGGACGGACACTACCACTCGACCTCCGCCGCCCTCGAATTCGCCGTCCAGTCGCTGCGCGTCTCCGACATCGTCGTCATGGGCCACGGCCGCTGCGGCGGCATCAAGGCGGCGCTCGACCTCGATGCCGAGCCTCTGTCTCCCGGCGATTTCATCGGCCGCTGGATGCACCTGTTGAAGCCTGCCGCCGAGCAGATCCAGAGCAACGACGTGATGACCGCCGGCGAGCGCCAGCGGGCGCTCGAGCGCGTCTCGATCCGCAACTCGATCGCCAACCTGCGCACCTTCCCCTGCGTCCAGATCCTGGAGCAGCGCGGCAAGCTCAACCTTCACGGCGCCTGGTTCGACATCTCCACCGGCGAACTGTGGATCATGGACGCCAAGACCGGCGATTTCCGCAGGCCCGGAATGTGAAAAGGCCCGGCGCAAGGCCGGGCCCCTCGAAATCCCTCGGGATGGCGGCGGTCAGTCGCCGTCGATCTCCGCGCCGATGATCGCGATCGCGCGCTGGTAGACGTTCGCCGCATTCCAGCCCTGGATCGCCGCGAAGTTCGCCTCGCCCGGCTGATAGCCGGCGCCGGCCGTCCAGCCATGGCCGCGCAGGAAGTTCGCCGTCGAGGCGAGCGCGTCCGCCTTGGAGCGGACGAGATCGATCCGGCCGTCGCCGTCGCCGTCGACGCCGTACCGCAGCACGTTGACCGGGAGGAACTGCGTCTGGCCGATCTCGCCATGGGCGGCACCCCGCGCCTGGGGGCTGAGCGTGCCGTTCTGGACGAGGTTCAGGGCCGCGTAGAGCTGGTTCGTGAAATATTCCGACCGGCGGCAGTCATAGGCGAGCGTCGCGACGGCCGAGAGCGTATGCTCCTTGCCGAGGAAGCCGCCGAAGCCCGTCTCCATGCCCCAGATGGCGATCAGCGGCCCGGCCGGCACGCCGTACTGGCCCTCGATGCGGGCGAACAGGGCGGCATTCTGGCGCTTCAGCCCCTTGCCGCGGTTCATGATCGCTTGGCCGCCGCGCTTCTGCATGAACTGGTCGAGCGACAGCTTGAAGCTCTTCTGGCCGCGGTCGGCGCGGATCGTCGCCCGGTTGTAGCCGACCTCGGCGAACGCCCGGTCGAGCGTGCGCGGGCTGATGCCGTTGGCGGCCGCTTCGCCCTTGAACTGGTCGACCCAGGCCGCGAAGCCTGCGGAATTGTCGCCGCATTGCGCGGCCGCGGCCGCCGCCGGCACGGCTGCCGTCAGCGCGATCGCCGCCAGCCCCTGGAACATCCGCTTCATCAAGCCCATTGGAATAAACCCCGATCTCTCGCTTCGCTTCGTGCGTGAATTTTGATGCGTGTCAGACAGTTCCTGGCCGTTCGATGCGGTCCGGGGCGCCGTGGCGCCGCCCCGCGCGTCGTGACAGGCAAAGGGCCCGCACCGTCTGACGGTGGATGCGGGACCTTCAATTTTCCGGGACCCGAAAAGTTCCCTCAGGCGGCCTGCTTCTTGGACTTGATCAGCCCGCGATTGACCAGCAGCTCGGCGATCTGGATCGCATTCAGCGCAGCACCCTTGCGCAGGTTGTCCGAGACGACCCAGATGTTCAGGCCGTTCTCGACCGTCGCGTCCTCGCGGATGCGCGAGATGTAGGTCGCATCCTCGCCCGCCGATTCGTAGGGCGTGATGTAGCCGCCGTTCTCCTGCTTGTCGATCACCTGGCAACCCGGCGCCTCGCGCAGGATGTCGCGCGCCTCGTCGGCGGTGATTTCCTTCTCGAACTCGATGTTGACCGATTCCGAATGGCCGATGAAGACGGGCACGCGCACGGCCGTGCAGGTCACCTTGATCTTCGGGTCGAGCATCTTCTTGGTCTCGGCGAGAACCTTCCACTCTTCCTTCGTGTAGCCGTCCTCCATGAACACGTCGATGTGCGGGATGACGTTGAAGGCGATGCGCTTGGTGAACTTCTTTGATTCGATCGGATCGGCGACGAAGACGGCGCGCGTCTGGTTGAACAGCTCGTCCATGCCTTCCTTGCCGGCGCCGGAAACCGACTGGTAGGTCGAGACGACGACGCGCTTGATCGTGGCGCGGTCGTGCAGCGGCTTCAGCGCGACGACGAGCTGCGCCGTCGAGCAATTCGGATTGGCGATGATGTTCTTCTTCGTGAAGCCGTCGATCGCATCCGGGTTCACCTCCGGCACGATCAGCGGCACTTCGGCGTCGTAGCGCCAGGCCGAGGAGTTGTCGATGACGACGCAGCCCTGCGCGCCGATCTTCGGCGAATACTTCAGCGACACGGCCCCGCCGGCGGACATCAGGCAGATGTCGGTGTCGGAGAAGTCATAGGTCTCGAGATTGTGCACCTTCAGCGTCTTGTCGCCGTAGGAGACCTCCGTGCCGACCGAGCGGCTCGAGGCCAGCGCCACGACCTCGTCGGCCGGGAAGCCGCGCTCGGACAGGATGTTCAGCATTTCGCGCCCGACATTGCCGGTAGCGCCGGCGACTGCAATCTTGAAGCCCATTGGTCTTTGCTCTCTTTCTCTGCCTCTCCTCGGGTTCTTGAGGGGAAGCCCGGCAGCCGGAGCACGCGGGCCTCTTGTCCCCGGCCGTGCCGGGGAGAGAGCGGCGGCCAAGGACGTCAGACGGTTTTCGTCGTCGTTTTGGCCATGAATTTGGAAGAAGCGGGCACGCACCGTTCCGATCCGGCAGTCTCTGCCGGCCGGCTGCTGTCAGCGATGTCGAGGTCGCGGCGAAGCATGGGTGCTGTCCTTTTCCGGAGGCTGCTAATAAGCGTTTTTGACCGCGAGTCAAGGGATGCCCGGCCGCGCGGCGATCAAGTTCGCGTCACGATTGCGCCGCCCCGCCATGCCCGGCACCACCGGACGCTGCAGCGCAGCAGGCGCCCTGCATTAGACTAAAGTCATAATCCGAAAGCCGCGCAGCGCCGATTCCTCTTTTCTGCCATCCTCTTGCCAGGCGCACCACGCTCGCCTGACCGAGGAGGGTCGGCGGGCAAGGGGAATGGGCGCTCGACAGCTGTTTGAACTGGAGGATTTCACAATGGCAAATGTCGCGACGGCGGACGTCAGCAAGACGCGTCCGATGACCGCCGAGGAGAAGAAAGTCATCTTCGCCTCGTCGCTGGGTACCGTGTTCGAGTGGTACGATTTCTATCTCTACGGCTCTCTCGCCGTCTTCATCGGCGCCGCCTTCTTCAGTGATTATCCGGAAACGACGCGCAACATCTTCGCCCTTCTCGCCTTTGCCGCGGGCTTCCTGGTCCGCCCCTTCGGCGCACTGGTCTTCGGCCGGCTCGGCGACCTGGTCGGCCGCAAGTACACCTTCCTCGTCACCATCCTGATCATGGGTCTGTCGACCTTCCTCGTCGGCATCCTGCCCGGTGCCGCCTCGATCGGCATCGCCGCGCCGATCCTGCTGCTGGCGCTGCGCATGCTGCAGGGCCTGGCACTCGGCGGTGAATACGGCGGCGCTGCGACCTATGTGGCCGAACACGCCCCGCACGGTCGCCGCGGCTACTTCACCTCCTGGATCCAGACGACGGCGACGCTCGGCCTGTTCCTGTCGCTCGTGGTCATCCTCTCCGTCCAGTTCATGGTCGGCAAGGAAGCCTTCGCGGCCTGGGGCTGGCGCATCCCGTTCCTCGTCTCCGTCGTCCTGCTCGGCATCTCCGTCTGGATCCGTCTGAAGATGAACGAATCGCCCGCCTTCCAGAAGATGAAGGAAGAGGGCAAGGGCTCGAAGGCCCCGCTGACGGAGGCTTTCGGCCAGTGGCGCAATGCCAAGATCGCGCTGCTCGCGCTCTTCGGCGCCGTCGTCGGCCAGGCGGTCGTCTGGTATTCCGGCCAGTTCTACGCCCTGTTCTTCCTGACCGGCGTGCTCAAGGTGGACGGCCAGTCGGCCAACATCATGGTGGCGATCTCGCTCCTGCTCGGAACCGGCTTCTTCGTCTTCTTCGGCTGGCTGTCCGACAAGGTCGGCCGCAAGCCGATCATCATGGCCGGCCTGCTGCTCGCCATCCTGACCTACTTCCCGCTGTTCAAGGCCCTGACCTGGGCCGGAAACCCCGCTCTCGCCCAGGCCCAGGCGACGGTCCGCGCGACGGTCACCGCCGCTCCGGGCGACTGCAAGTTCCAGTTCAACCCGACGGGCACGGCGAAGTTCACCACCTCGTGCGACATCGCAACCGCGTTCCTGACCAAGAACTCGGTGCCCTATGACGTCGTGACCACGGCGGCCGCCGGCACCCCGGCAACGGTGAAGGTCGGCGACAGCACGATCAACAGCTTCGACGCCATTGCTGCCGGCGACAAGGCGAAGGCGATGACGGCCGCCTTCGAAAAGCAGGTCAACATGGCGCTGCACGCGGCCGGCTATCCGCTCGTCCGCGCCGCCGCCAAAGTGCCGGACGCCAAGCTCGACGCCTTCGTCGCCGCCAATCCGGAACTCGCGCTCGACGCCGCCGCCATCCGCGCCGGCGACAAGGCGAGCATGACCGGCGCCGAGCTCGTCAAGGCGAAGCTCCTGACGGCCGAGGAGGCCACCGGCGTCGACAGCATGCCGGTCTTCACGATCGCCAACGGCGGAACCTTCTCGATGGTCGCCGACCCGGCCGCCGTCAACTGGACCACGATCATCGCCGTTCTCACCGTCCTCGTCATCTACGTGACGATGGTCTACGGCCCGATCGCCGCGCTGCTGGTCGAACTGTTCCCGACCCGCATCCGCTACACCGGCATGTCGCTGCCCTACCACATCGGCAACGGCTGGTTCGGCGGCCTGCTGCCGGCAACCGCGTTCGCGATGAGCGCGGCCAAGGGCGACATCTACTACGGCCTCTGGTACCCGATCGTGTTCGCGGCGATCACGCTGGTGATCGGCCTGCTGTTCCTGCCGGAAACGAAGGACCGCGACATCCACGCGATGCACTGATCGCGGTTCGCTCTCTCATTGAACAGCGGCCCGGCGGAGCGATCCGCCGGGCCTTCTTCGTCAGACGAGCCGGCCGAGCCGCGGCACCGGCCACCCTTCCCGGTTGAGCGTGAAAACCAGCCCGAAGCGGGCGAACAGGACGGAGGTCGCGAACGCGAACCAGGCGCCCGAGGCCAGCCCGGCCACAACGTCGCTCGGATAGTGGACGGCGAGGATCACCCGGGTTGCGGCGAGCCACAGGGCAAGACCGGCGAAGAACAGCCTGAAGCGCGGAAAGAGCAGCACCAGCGCCATGAACAGGGCGCCGACATGGGCGGAGTGACCGGAGGGAAAGCTCTGGTGCATCCAGCCGCTGAAGGGCTGCAGCGAGAAGATGCCCTCCTCGGCGTAGAGCGGCGGGCGGGCCCTACCGATCACCACCTTCAGCACATGCACGAAGATGCTGGCGAGCACGACCGACAGCGTGACATAGGCCGTCATCTGCGCCAGGTAGATCAGCCGGAACCTGCGCCGCACCTTCCACAGCCGCCGGCGCAGGAGATAGACGAGCGCTGCGAGCGTGGAGAGCGCGCCGAGAATGATGGCGAGCTTGCCGATGTCGGTGACGTTGCCGGCGATGCCGACCAATGGCGGCGACAGCACGTCGGCCGCCTCGCCGAGCGGCCGGTCGAAGACGAGGAAGGCGATCGCCACCACGTTCAGCGCCGACAGGGTGAAGCCCTTCCACGGCACGCGCCGGTGCAGCTTGCGCCTGGCCTCGTAGCGCCGCCTGAGCGCGGTCCACACACTCTTTTTCTCGCCTGCCTGCCGGATCATGGGGCTCCTTGCGCGTCGCGTCGTCCTGCAAGCGAGATAGGCAGGCACGCCCGCCCCTTCAATGAAGGCAGGCCGTGTTTTGTCCGGGACGCATCGCGACCGGCCCGGTCGGGCGCGGATCGGTCCACCGGCGCCGCCGCAGGCGACGGCGCCGGGGAAAGGTCGTTGCGATCAGGCCGAAAGCGCCTTGAATTCGGCGAGGATGGCGTCGCCCATCTCCACCGTGCCGACCTTCGTGCAGCCCTCGGCCATGATGTCGCCGGTGCGGATGCCGCGGTCGAGCACGTTGGCGATCGCCTTCTCCAGGCTGTCGGCGTCCTGCACCAGGTTGAAGGAGTAGCGCAGGCACATGGCGAACGAGGCGATCATGGCGATCGGATTGGCGATCCCCTTGCCGGCGATGTCCGGCGCCGAGCCGTGCACCGGCTCGTAGAGCGCCTTGCGCTTGCCGGCCTTCGGATCCGGGGCGCCGAGCGAGGCCGACGGCAGCATGCCGAGCGAGCCGGTCAGCATGGCGGCGACGTCCGACAACATGTCGCCGAACAGGTTGTCGGTGACGATCACGTCGAACTGCTTCGGCGCGCGCACGAGCTGCATGCCGCCGGCATCGGCCAGCATGTGCTCGAGCTGGACGTCGGAATAGGCGCGCTTGTGCGTCTCGGTCACCACCTGGTTCCAGAGCACGCCGGACTTCATGACGTTGCGCTTCTCCATCGAGCAGACGCGGTTGTTGCGGGTCCGCGCCAGCTCGAAGGCGACGCCGGCGATGCGCTCGATCTCGTAGGTGTCGTAGACCTGCGTGTCGATGCCGCGCTTCTGGCCGTTGCCGAGGTCGATGATCTCCTTCGGCTCGCCGAAATAGACGCCGCCCGTCAGTTCGCGCACGATCAGGATGTCGAGGCCTTCCACCAGCTCCGGCTTCAGCGACGATGCCGAGGCCAGCGCCGGGTAGCAGATCGCCGGGCGCAGGTTGGCGAACAGTTCCAGGTCCTTGCGCAGGCGCAGGAGGCCGGCTTCGGGGCGGACCTCATAGGGGACGGCATCCCACTTCGGCCCGCCGACGGCGCCGAACAGCACAGCATCCGCGTTCAGCGCCTTCTGCATGTCCCCTTCCGAGATCGCCACGCCATGGACGTCATAGGCCGAGCCGCCGACGAGGCCCTCGTCGATGACGAAGCCGGCGCCCTTCTCGGCGTTCATGTAGGCGATGATCTTGCGGACTTCCGCCATGGCTTCCGGGCCGATGCCGTCGCCGGGCAGGAGGAAAAGGTTGCGCACTGTCATGGGACTGTCCTTGTCGAATGCTCGGTGGGATTCAGGTCGCGCGGTTCTTAGCGCAACTTCCGTTCAAGGAAAATCGCCGTGACGAAAGAAATTTGCGCGGCTGCCCGGCAGATGTCACCGCGGAAACATGCCCGCTCCCGCCGTCATGCGATCAAGGTTGCGTCGCGCCGCAACACCCGGAAACGCCCCGAAACCGGCGCACGAGACGGAGGACCTGGAATGTATAGCTACGTGCAGGCAGTCCTCGCCGCGATCCGCTCGGCGATCGATGCGCTCCTCTTCCAGCACCGGCCGCCGCCGGGCTTCCGCTGAGCGACACGCGACCGGCAAAGGCGCCGGAATGCGGGCCGCAGAACCCCGTGGCTTCTTCCCGGCAGGCCCGTTTCGTTGCAGGATACGCCGCCCACTGCTGCGAAGAAGGAGAAGCCGCCATGAAGATCCTGCCCTGCGGCAGCCGCCCGTCCGCCACCCCGCCGTCCGACTATTTCACCGGCCGCGTCCGCCAGGATCCGATCATCGAGGCGCCGGAGCCGGCCCGCCTGCGCGCCGTCACCGTCACCTTCGAGCCCGGTGCGCGCACGGCCTGGCACACCCATCCGCTCGGCCAGACGCTGGTCGTCACCGCCGGCTGCGGCCTGGCGCAGAGCTGGGGCGGGCCGGTCCGCGAGTTCCGCGCCGGCGACACCGTCTGGTTCGAACCGGGCGAGAAGCACTGGCACGGCGCAGCGCCGGACACGGCGATGACCCATATCGCGTTGCAGGAGGCGCTCGACGGCAAGGCCGTCGACTGGCTGGAGCACGTCACCGACGAGCAATATGCCGGCAAGTGACACCGGCGGCGAACGCCGTCCGGCCACCTGGCCGCCACCGCAGCTGACGCGACCCCGGTGATGCTGTTTGGACTTGCCGTCAGCCCCTGCCCGGCCGCAGCGGCGCGTAGTCGGCGGCATCCACCGTTTTCGGCCGGCCGGCAAGGTCGAGCGTGCTGACGCGCGGCGCAGCGCGCGCGATCGCGTTGCCGCGGCGCATGACGAGCAGGCGGTTGGCCTTCAGCCGCAGCGCTTCGAGCGGGTCGCGCGCCTGCAGGATCACGAGGTCGGCGTTGCAGCCTTTCTCGAGGCCGTAGCCTTGCAGCCCCATGGTCTTCGCCGAATTGACGGTGAGCGCGTCGAAGATCTTCCTCTTGTCCTCGATGCCGGCCATCTGGGCGACGTGGATCGCCATGTGGCCGACCTCCAGCATGTCGCCGGAGCCCATCGAGTACCAGGGATCCATCACGCAGTCGTGGCCGAAGGAGACGTTCAGGCCCGCCTCCATCAGCTCGCGCACCCGCGTCATGCCGCGCCGCTTCGGATAGGTGTCGTGGCGGCCCTGCAGCATGATGTTGATCAGCGGATTGGGGATGACGTTGATCTCCGCCTCCGCCATCAGCGGGATCAGCTTGGAGACGTAGTAGTTATCCATCGAGTGCATCGAGGTCAGGTGCGAGCCGGCGACACGGCCCTTCAGCCCGAAGCGCACCGTCTCGGCGGCGAGCGTCTCGATGTGCCGCGACATCGGGTCGTCGGTCTCGTCGCAATGCATGTCGACCGGCAGCCCGCGCTCGGCGGCGATCCGGCACAGCGCCGCGACGGAGGCCGCACCGTCGGCCATGGTCCGCTCGAAATGCGGGATGCCGCCGACGATGTCGAGGCCCATGTCGAGCGCGCGGTTCAGCGCGTCCACCCCGCCCTCGGCGCGGTAGTAGCCGTCCTGCGGGAAGGCGACGAGCTGCAGGTCGATATAGGGGGCCACCGCCTCGCGCACCTCGATCAGCGCCTCGGCCGTCACCAGCTTCGGGTCGCTGGTGTCGACGTGGCTGCGGATCGCGAGCAGGCCCTGGCTGACGGCGAGATCGCAGTAGCGCAGCGCCCGTTCGACCAGCGCCTCGCGCGTCAGCGTCGGCCGCAGTTCCCCCCAGAGCGCGATCCCCTCCAGAAGCGTGCCGGAGACGTTCATGCGCGGCAGGCCGAGCGACAGCGTCGCGTCCATGTGGAAGTGCGGGTCGACGAAGGGCGGCGTCACCAGCCGGCCGGTGGCATCGATCGTCTCGCCGGCTTCCGCCGCGATCCCCGGTCCGACCGCGGCGATCCTGCCGCCGGAAATGGCGATGTCGATCCCCTCGCGGCCGTCGGGGAGATTGGCGTTCTTGATCAGCACGTCGAACATGGGGGCACCTGGAGCGGTTGTTGGAACGTCAGCGCTCGCCGCGCCGGTAGGGCTGCATCAGCGCCTGCGGCACGCGGGCGCGACGCGCCATCACGGCGAGTGCGGCGATCGAGAGGATATAGGGCATCATCAGGAAGATCTGGTAGGGCACGTCGCCGAGCACCGTCTGCAGCCTGAGCTGGAAGGCGTCGAAGAAGGCGAACAGCAGCGCCCCGAACAGCGCCCGCCCCGGCCGCCACGAGGCGAAGACGACGAGCGCGATGCAGATCCAGCCGCGCCCCTGCACCATGGTCGGGAAGAAGCTGTTGAAGGCCGAGAGCGTCAGGAACGCCCCGCCCATCGCCATCAGCGCGCTGCCGGCCATGATCGCGCCGTAGCGCACCCTGATCGGATCGACGCCCTGCGCCTCCGCCGCATGCGGGTTCTCCCCGCTCATGCGCAGCGCCAGCCCGAGCGGCGTGCGGTAGACGACATAGGCGAGCAGCAGCGCAATCGCGATCGAGAGGTAGGTCGGCAGCGTCTGGGTGAACAGCGCCGGGCCGACGAAGGGCAGGTCGGAGAGGCCGGGCACCGCGATCGGCTGGAACGGCGTCACCGTCGGCGGCGTCGAGGCGAGCGGCACGGTCAGGCGGAAGATGTAGTAGCTGAGCGAGGAGGCGAACAGCGTGATGCCGAGCCCGGTCACGTGCTGCGACAGGCCGAGCGAGACGGTCATCGCCGCGTGCACCAGCCCGAACAGCGCCCCCGATGCCGCCGCCACCAGCATGCCGGTCCAGAGGTCGGCGCCATTGAAGACGGCGAGCCAGCCGGCCATCGCGCCGAAGGTCATGATCCCCTCGATGCCGAGGTTGAGCACGCCGGAGCGCTCGGACAAGAGCGCGCCGAGCGTGCCGAAGATCAGCGGCGTGGCGATCCTGAGCACCGCCGCCCAGAGGCCGGCCGAGGCGACGATGTCGAGAAAGGCGCTCATCGGCGGATCCTGTACTGGGTGAAGAAGATCGCCACCAGCATGGTGAGCAGCGACAGCGCCACGGTGACGTCGGCGATATAGGTGGGGATGCCCATCGCCCGGCTCATGCCGTCGGCGCCGACGAACATGGTGGCGGTGAACAGCGCTGCGGCGATGACGCCGAGCGGATTGAGGTTGGCGAGCATGGCGACGATGATGCCGGAATAGCCGTAGCCCGGCGAAAGATCGGTCGTGACGTAGCCCTTCACGCCCATCACCTCGATCGCTCCGGCGAGCCCCGCAAGCCCGCCCGACAGGCAGGCGACCTTGACGAGCGTGCGGCCGAGCGGCACGCCGGCGAAGACGGCGCCTTCCGGATTGAGGCCGGCGGCGCGCGACTGCAGGCCGAAGACCGTGCGCGCCTGCAGAAGGTAGATCACGAGTGCGGCTGCGATCGCCACCGCGAGGCCGATATGCAGGCGCGAGCGCTCGATCAGCTTCGGCAGCAGCGCGTGGTCTGCGACCGGCATCGACTGCGGCCAGCCGAAGGCGAGCGGATCCTTCAGCGGCCCGTCGATCATCATCGAGACGAACAGCACCGCGACGAAATTCAACAGCAGGCTCGTCACCACCTCGTCGACGGAGAAGCGCAGCCGCAGCCACAGCGGCACCAGCATCAGCGCCATGCCGGCGATCGCGCCCGCGGTAAAGAGAAGCGGGATCAGCACCGGCCCGGGCATGCCCGACAGCGCGCTCGATCCGAGGGCCGCCACCATGATCGCGCCGAGATAGAACTGCCCCTCGGAGCCGATGTTCCAGAGCCGCGCGCGGAAGGCGATCGCGGCCGCAAGCCCGGTCAGCATCAGGGGCGTCGCCCGCGTCAGCGTCTCGGTGGCCGCGAGCCGGGTGCCGAAGGCGCCGGTCAGGATCCGCCCGTAGGCCTCCAGCACCGGCGCGCCGGCGGCCGCGATCAACAGGCCCGCAAGCACGAGCGCGGCCGCAACGGCCAGGATCGGCGACAGCACGACGAGGGCGAGCGGCCGGTGTTCGCGGCGTTCAAGACGCATGGGGATGTCCTTCACCGGTATTTCCTTCGCCGGCCGCCCAGTCTCCGGACATCATCAGGCCGAGCCGGCGCGGATCGGCGTCCTCTGCGGCGATCGGGGCGGAAAGCCGCCCCTTGACGATCGCCTGGATGCGGTCGGCGAGCCCCATCACCTCGTCCAGGTCCTCGGAGATGAGCAGGACGGCCGTCCCCGCCTGGCGCGCCTCCAGGATGCGGGCATGGACGGCGGCGACGGCGCCTTCGTCGAGCCCGCGGGTCGGCTGCGCCGCGATCAGGATGCGCGGCCGCCGGTAGAGATTGCGGCCGAGGATGAGCTTCTGCATGTTGCCGCCCGACAGAAGCCGGGTACGGCTCGTCGGCGTCCCGCCGCGCACGTCGAACTCCTCGATGATCGTGGCCGCGAAGGCCTGCCCGGCCGAGCGGTTGACGATGCCGCGCCGCGAAAACAGCGGCTGGCGGATGCGTTCCAGCACCGCGTTCTCCCAGATCGCCATCTCGCCGATCGCGCCCTGGCGGTGACGATCCTCCGGGATGCGGCCGACACCGGCCTGCACCAGGTCGTCGACGTCGAGCGCTGCGACCGGCTCGCCGAACAGGCGCATTTCCCCGCCGCTGGGTGCGGCGAGCCCGCCCATCAGTTGCGACAGTGTCGCCTGGCCGTTGCCGGAAACGCCGATGATGCCGAGCGTCTCGCCCTCGCGCAGGAAGAAATCGATCGCCTTCAGCCGCTCGACGCCGCCGCTCGACACGGTGAGCCGCGATGCCTGGAACACGGTCGCGCCCGGCTCGGCCGGCGCGCGGGTCGGCCGCGTCACGCGGTGGCCCACCATCAGCTCGGCCAGTTCCGCCTTGTTCGTCTCGGCCGCCCTTCGCTCCGCCGCCACCCTGCCGCCGCGCAGGACGACGATGCGGTCGGCCGCCGCCATCACCTCGTCCAGCTTGTGCGAGATGAAGATCAGCGACAGGCCCTGCCGCGCCATCTCCCGCAGCGTCCGGAACAGCCGCTCGGCCTCGATGTTGGTGAGCACCGCGGTCGGCTCGTCGAGGATCAGGATGCGGGCATCGTTGTAGAGCGCCTTCAGGATCTCCACCCGCTGCTGCTCGCCGACCGAGAGATCGCCGAGCCGCGCGTCCGGATCGACGCTGAGCCCGAAGCGTTCGGCGATCGCGGCGAGCTTGCGGCGGGCGGCACCCTTGCGCGAGCGCAGCGACCAGAGCGGCTCCGTCCCGGTCATGACGTTTTCCAGCACGGTGAGGTTCGGCGCCAGCGAGAAGTGCTGGTGCACCATGCCGACGCCGGCCTTGATCGCCGCGCGCGGGCGGCCATGCGGCAGCTCGACGCCGTCGACCCGCACCGTGCCGGCATCCGGCGTGTAGTGGCCGAACAGGATGCTCATCAGCGTCGTCTTGCCGGCGCCGTTCTCGCCGAGCAGCGCCAGCAATTCACCCCTGCCGAGCGCGATCGAGATGTCGTCATTGGCGACGATCGGGCCGAAGCGCTTGGAGATGTGCGAAAGCGCGAGGACGGGTGCGGCGGTCGTCTCGGTCGTCATGCGGCAAGCCCCGCGACGGAAAAGCGATGGCGCCAGCGTCCCTCGGCTTCGAGCGACGCCGCCAGCGAAAGCAGCAGCCGGTCTCCGCCCATCGGCGCCATCAGCTGGACCGGCAGCGGCAGGCCGTCCGCGTCCGCGCCGAAGGGCAGCGTCAGCGCCGGAAAGCCGGCGATGTTGGCAAGGCCGGCGAGCGGCGCGAAGGCCTGCATCCGCCGCAGGTGCAGATCGGTGTCGTCATGATCGGTCGGAAACGACCCGATCGGAAGGGGGGCAGAGGCAAGCATCGGCATGACAAGGCAATCCAGGCTGTCGAACAGCGCCCAAGTCTCATGGCTCACATGCACCGCCGCATCGAGCGATGTCCAGAGGGCGGTCGCCGATATCCTCCGCCCTCTTTTCACGAAGGCGCGCGTCATCGGCTCGGCGAGGTCCAGGTCGAGCGACAGCGTCTCCACCAGCCCGGCGAGGTTGATCGAGACGATGTCGGCGAAGATGCTCGAGGAGGCCGACACCAGCCCGGCGAAGGCCGGCCAGCCGAGGGCGACGATCCGGTGGCCGCGTCCTTCCAGCGCCTTCGCGGCCGCCTCGACCGCACGGCTGCGCTCAGGCTCCGTCGGACAGTCGGCCCCCGTCTCCGTCAGCACGCCGATGCGCAGGCCGCCGTGCGGGGCGGTGGTATCGGCCGGATCGGCGAAGGGCCCCCTCGCCCGTCCATGTGCCGCCTCGAAGATCGCAGCCATGTCGCGCACCGAGCGGCAGACGGCGAGTTCGGCCGCGATGCCGCCCAGGTGATTGCCGAAACGGGGACCGCCGGGGACGGCGCCGCGCGTCGGCTTCAGCCCGACCAGCCCGCAGCAGGCCGCCGGCACGCGGATCGACCCGCCGGCGTCGGTGGCATGCGCGATCGCAACCATGCCCGCCGCGACGGCCGCCGCCGCACCGCCCGAAGAGCCGCCGGCGGTGCGGGCCGGATCGAGCGGATTGCGACAGAGCGGACCCCGCGCCGGCTCGCTCGAAAGCGACAGTCCGAATTCCGGGCTGGTCGTCAGGCCGAACGGAACGAGACCGGCCGCGCGAAACCGGCCGGCCAGGTCAGAGTCCATAACGGGGTCGAGCGCGTGATCGAGCATGCGCGAGCCGGCGCGCACCGGAAAGCCGGCAAAGGGTCCGCCGAGATCCTTGGCGAGCGTCGGCACGCCTGCGAAGGGACGCGCGGCGAAGCGGGCCGGATCGGCCGCCCGCTCCGCATCGAATTGTGTCGCTGCGGCGCGACCGCGCACTTCGTCGAGGTGGCAGACCGCGCCGAGTTCCGCATGGCCGGAAGCGGACGCGATCGCGGCCTCCATCGCCTCGCCGGCGGAAAGCGCACCTGCCCGGATCGCCGCGGCCAGCGCCGTGGCGTCTCCGATCGTTGCGCTTTCGATGCCGGGCACGGGCGCAGGTCTGCTTACTTCGGCTCTTCCATCATGATCGGCACCTCGAAGGTGCCGGCCTTGATCTCGGCCCGCTTGGTCTCCATCGCGGCTTCCGCATCGGCCGGCGCCACGCCCTTGACGTAGACGATGTCGCTGCCGCCTTCCTTCATCAGCCCGAAGGCGGTGTAGCTCTTGCCGACCGGCTTGCCGGCGTTGACGTCGGCGACGGCCGCATCGAGGATCGGCCGGAAGTACCACATGGCATTGGCGAAGACCGTGTCGGGGTAGCGCGGGGTGTAGTCGAGCAGCGAGCCGACCGACTTGATGCCGCGCTCCTTGGCGGCGTCGGCGGTGCCGATGCGCTCGCCGAACAGGATGTCGGCGCCGCCGTCGATCTGGGCCAGGCCCGCCTCGCGCGCCTTCGGCGGGTCAAAGAAGGTGCCTATGAACGAGACGAGGTGCTTGGCGTCGGGATTGACCGCCTTCACGCCGGCGGCAAAGGCGTTGATCAGCATGTTGACCTCGGGGATCGGGATCGCCCCGACCGAACCGACGACGTTGGACTTCGTCATCTTGCCGGCCAGCATGCCGGCGAGATAGGCGCCGTCATGGTTCCAGGTGCCGAACACGCCGAAATTGTCGCCGGCGGCATCGCCGCTCGAGCCCATCAGGAAGGCGGTGTCCGGATAGTCGGCCGCGACCTGCCGCGCCTCGCGCTCGACCGCGTAGGACTCGCCGACGATCAGCTTGTTGCCCTGTTCGGCATATTCGCGCATCGCCCGCGGATAGTCGGTGCCGGAGACGCCCTCGGAGAAGGTGTATTCGATCACGCCGTCCTTGGCGGCCGCCTGCAGCGCTTCGTGCAGGCGCGAGTTCCAGGCGTTTTCGACCGGCGAGGCGTGGATGCCCGCGACCTTCAGCGGCGCCTGCGCGCGTGCCTGCGGCAGGAAGGCGCCGGCACCGAGGACGAGACCGCCGGCAAGAACCGTGCGGCGTTTGATCTGAAGGCTGCCCGTCATGTTTTCGTTCCCCTTACTTTGACCAATTGGTTCAAAAATTCATAGGTTTCGCACAAAAACGAGTCAAGCGCGCCGGCCGCCTACAAATTCGCCAGCAAGCGCTTTCTCGCCGCGCGACGGAGGCGGAGGACCGCCAGCCGGCAGACGGCGGGCGCTCTCGCGGCCCGGCCGCGTTCAGGTTGCTGTCAGTTTCCTCCGCCAGTTTCCCGAAAAATCGGAACGGACCGGCCGGCGCGCGTCTTGCCGTCCCGTCCCTCGCCGGGCCGCGCATCGCTCTCCAATGCCGCGGGTGGCGCGAAGAACTGAAAGCGTATCGGAGCGAAAAGGCCACCCATGGCGACCATCACGGACAGCCTCGCCGCGAGCGGGCGCAGCCTTCGCCCGTCGATCGGCGCGATCGCCCTGAGTTTTCTCGTCGTTTTGTTCGTCGTCGCAACCGCAAACCGGACCTTCTGGGCGAAGACGGCGCTCTATTTCGGCGGCACGCCGCAGGCCCTGGCGGTCTTCGCGGTCGGCCTTGTCGCCCTGCTTCTGGCCGTCTGCATCGCCCTTTCGATGCGGTTCGTCGCCAAGCCGCTGTTCATCTTCCTCATTCTCGCCAGCGCCTGCGCCTCCTGGTTCATGGATCGCTTCGGCGTCGTCATCAATGTCGACATGATCCGCAACGCCGCCGAGACGACCCATGCCGAAGCCGGCAACCTGATCACGCCCGCCTTCGTCTGGCACATCGTGCTCTTCGGCATCGTCCCGTCGCTGCTGGTCGCCTGGGTCCGCGTCACGCACCGGCCCTTCCTGGCCAAGGCAAGGTTCAATTCCTTCTTCGTCCTGCCGCTGCTGCTGGTCGCGGTCCTGGCGGCCTCGACGCAGATGCGCCTGCTGATCACGACGAGCCGCACCCATCACGACTGGCTTGCGAGCCTCAA
Source organism: Mycoplana sp. MJR14 (assembly GCF_029210525.1). Taxonomy (NCBI): domain Bacteria; kingdom Pseudomonadati; phylum Pseudomonadota; class Alphaproteobacteria; order Hyphomicrobiales; family Rhizobiaceae; genus Mycoplana; species Mycoplana sp. MJR14. Next base: position 146,346 of record NZ_JARGEO010000004.1, on the reverse strand, counting down.
CCCGATCGGCCCGATCGTCGGCGCCGTGCGCTATGCGGCCAGCACCGAGGGCGAGGCGAACATCGTCGTCGAGCCGCTCGGCCGGGATGCGCATGTGGCGGCCCCGGCCGGTCGCAAGCCGAAGGTGGTGGTCGTCGTGGCCGGCGAGACGGCACGGGCGCAGAACGTCTCGCTCGGCGGCTACGGACGCCCGACGACGCCCGAGCTCGCGGCGCGCGACGTCACCTATTTCCCCGACACGACGAGCTGCGGCACCGCGACGGCCGTGTCGCTGCCCTGCATGTTCTCCATCTATACCCGCGCCACCTATACCCACCGCAAGGGACTGTCGACGGAGAGCCTGCTCGATGTGCTGTCGCATGCGGGCATTGCCGCGGAGTGGTGGGACAACAACACCGGTGACAAGGGCGTGGCCGACCGGGTCACCTACCGCTTCCTCCCCGACAGCGCCGATCCCCGTTTCTGCACAGACGGCGAATGCAAGGACGGCATCCTGCTGGACCGGCTCGGACCCTGGCTCGACGGCGTGACCAGGGACAGCGTGCTCGTCATCCACCAGCTCGGCAGCCACGGCCCCTCCTACTACGAGCGCTATCCGGACGCCTATCGCCGCTTCACGCCCGACTGCCGCACGGCCGAGTTCGCCGATTGCAGCCGCGAAGAGATCGTCAATGCCTATGACAACACGATCGCCTATACCGACCACGTGCTGGCGACCGTCATCGATATGCTGAAGAACCATCAGGACCGGTTCGACGCCTCGATGATCTACATGTCCGACCATGGCGAATCGCTCGGCGAGAACGGGCTCTATCTCCACGGTGCCCCCTACATGATCGCGCCGAAGGAGCAGACGCAGGTCCCCTTCGTCCTCTGGCTCGGCGGACAGGACCGTGCGGCGGTGAATGGCGCCTGCCTCCGGCAGCGCGCCGGCGAGCCCGCCTCGCACGACAATCTCTTCCACACGGTGCTGGGGCTGATGGCGGTGGAAACCCGCATCTACGACCCATCCCTGGACGTCCTGTCCCGGTGCCGCAACGAATCTTCCAGCTGATGCCGGTGACCACGGTGCAAGACGGCTTGATCGCGGCCGGAAAAATCCGGACGATGGGCGCCGGCGCGTCCGCCTCGGACGCGCTTGCGGAGGGAGGCCATATGCGGGTGCTACTGATCGAGGACGACGCCATCCTCGGCGAGGCGGTGCGCGACCATGTCGCCGCCGGTGGCCATGCCGTGGACTGGGTGCGCGCGCTCGACGACGCCCGTGCCGCGGCAAAGGCGGTCAACTACGCGCTCATCCTGCTCGACCTGCGCCTGCCGGACGGCAGCGGCATCGCCTTCCTCAGAACCCTGCGCGAGGCCGGCGACCGGACGCCGGTGATCATCCTGACCGCGCACGACCAGATCTCCGACCGCATCGAGGGGCTGAACAGCGGTGCCGACGACTATCTCGTCAAGCCGTTCAACCTCGGCGAACTGTCCGCCCGCATGCTCGCCGTCGCCCGCCGCTATGGCGGCAACCCCTCCCCGGTCATTCGCCTGGGCCCGCTGGAAATCGGCCCGGCCGACCGCCGGATCGTGTCCGACGGCCGGGAGATCATCCTTTCGGGGCGCGAATGGGCGGTGCTCGACACGCTGCTCGCCCGCCCCGGCGCCACCGTCTCCAAAGGGCAGATCGAGGAGGCGCTCTACGCCTTCGGCTCGGAGATCGAGAGCAACACGGTCGAGGTCTATGTCAGCCGCGTGCGCAAGAAGCTCGGCCACGACCACATCCTCACCGTGCGCGGCGTCGGCTACCGACTCGGGACCTCGGCATGAGGGAAGGCAGCATCACCCGCAAGTTGACGCTGGCGCTCTCCGGCGCGCTCGCCTGCTTCTGGCTGCTCGCCGCGGGCCTCGGCGTCATGGTCATGCAGGACGAATTCGCCGAGATCTTCGACAGCGCCCTGCAGGAGACGGCCGAGCGCCTGCTGATCCTGGTCGCCGACGACGTGGACCGCGGCGACGCGGCCGGCTCGAACGCCCGGTTCGAGAACGTGGTGCCGGCATCCGGCGAGGAATACCTGACCTATCAGCTGCGCAACGACAGCGGCGCCGTGCTGCTGCGCTCGCACGACGCCCCGGCGGCGCCCTTCGACGCCCCGCTCCGGCAGGGGTTCTGGGGCGACGACACCCACAAGTTCTATACCGCCGTCACCGCCGGCGATGGCGACCGGCTCTACCTGCAGGTGGCCGATGCGCTCGCCAACCGTCGCGAGGCCCTGATCGAGGGCGCGACGGCGCTGTTTCTGCCGGTGCTCTTGCTGGTGCCGGTGAGCATCGCGCTCGTCTGGTTCATCGTGCGCCGGTTGCTCGCCCCGATCGACGAGCTGCGCCAGGCGATCGCCAGCAAGGACGGCGGCAACCTCGCCGTGATCGCCCGCGAGGGCCTGCCGCAGGAACTGCTGCCGATCGTCCGCTCGGTCAACCTGCTGCTGGCGCGCCTGAAGGCCGCGCTCGACGCCGAGCGGGAGTTCACCGCCAACAGCGCCCACGAGCTGCGCACGCCGATCGCCGGCGCCCTGGCCCAGACCCAGGTGCTGATCGACGAGCTGCCGGCAGGGCCGAAGAAGGCCCGCGCCCGCCAGATCGAGGCCTCGCTCCTCAAGCTCGGCCATCTGGCGGAGAAGCTGCTGCAGCTTGCCCGCGCCGAAGCCGGGCTCGGCACGGCCGAGACGCCGGTCGACCTCGCCCGCGTGCTGGAGCTGGTGGTGCTCGACTTCCAGCGCGACCCCGACGAAGCCGGGCGCCTGCGGCTTCACCGCACCGACGGCGCCACCCTCCGCCGCGCGGCGAGCGAGGACGGCTTTGCGATCGCGCTGCGCAACCTGATCGAGAACGCGCTGGTGCACGGCACGGCGGCGGCACCGGTCGATGTGTTTCTCGATCGCGACGGCACGGTCCGGATCGTCAATGACGGCCCGCGGCTCGCCGACTGGGAGCTGGACATGATCCGCAGGCGTTTCGGCCGCGGTCCGACCGCGGCCAAGGGATCCGGGCTGGGGATCTCGATCGCCGAGCGGCTTCTGGCGCAGATGCAGGCGCGCCTCGAACTGGTCTCGCCGCCGGAGGGACGCAGCGGCGGCCTCGAGGCGCGGATCGTCTTCGATGCCCCTCGGGCGGGCTGAGCCCGACCGAAATCACATTGCCGAAACCTGACGCCGCCGGAAGCGGGTGGCGGGAGCGGTTATTGCTCCGAGAGCTTGATGTCGGGGTGATATTCCTTGCCCTCGACTTCCTTCACCACCGCCTGGCCGCACTGCATCAGCTTGGTTTCGGCATTATAGGCGTAGGTCGGCGAGCCGTGCAGCGACCAGCCCTTGTTCAGGGCGAGCGTCACCTTGTGGCAGAAGGAGGCGTCGTCGGGGCCGGTGAGGAAGCGATAGACTTTCATGGGGACTTCTCTTTGTCTGCGATGAGGTCTGCCTTGGCGAGCAGGCGTTGTGCCTGCGCGAGGTGGAGGCGCTCCACCATGCGGCCGTCGAGGTTGAGGGCGCCCTTGCCGGCGCTCTCCGGCAGGGCGAAGGCTGCGACGATGGCGCGCGCGGCGGCGGCCGCGGCCGCGGGGACGCCGAAGGCCCGATTCGCGCCGTCGATCTGGGCCGGGTGGATCAGCATCTTGCCGTCGAAGCCCATCTGCCGGCCCTGCTCGCATTCGGCGGCGAAGGCTTCGAGATCGGCAAAGTCGTTGTGCACGCTGTCGATGATGTCCAGCCCCGAGGCGCGCGCGGCGACGATCGCCTGCATCAGGAGCGGCACGAGATAGGGGCGGCCGGGCATGTCGGCAATGCCGGTGGCAAGCCGCAGGTCGTTGAGCCCGATCACCAGGCAGTCCAGTCCGCTGCCGCTGGTGCGCCCGACCTCGGCGATCGCGGCGATGTTGAGGATCGCCGCCGGCGTCTCGATCATCGCCCACAGGCGCGGGCCGTCGTCGGCGCCCTGCTCGCTCAGCCAGTCCGCCACGGCCAGCACGTCCTGCGGCTCGCAGACCTTCGGCAGCAGCACCGCATCGGGCGCGCATTCGAGCACCGCCTCGAGATCGGCGGCGCCGTCGTCCTCCGACAGGGGGTTGACGCGGACGATATGCTCGCGCCCACAGGTGCGATCGAGCGTCGAAAAATGCCGCTTCAGCGCCGCGCGCGCCTCCGCCTTCTTCTCCGGCGCCACGGAATCCTCAAGATCGAAGATTACCCCGTCGCAGGCGAGCGTCTTCGACTTCTCCAGCGCCCGCGCATTGCTGGCCGGGACGCTGAGCAGCGACCGGCGCACACGGAGCGGATGATTCTGGAACGGCGTGTTCATGACGTCTTCATGCCCCGCTTCCGGCAAATCGGCAAGGGCCCGCCGGGATGTCGGGGCCGAACTGACGATCCGCAAACTGCGACATTCTGGCTCTCCCCGCGCGACTGTCACAGCCTTGTAATGAACACATTCACTGCCCACATTCGTTTCCAGAGAAAGGGCCAGTCATGCAAAGCATCCGCTCCATCTTCCTCGCTACCGCAGCCATCGTCATCGCCGGCGCGACGCTCGTCTTCGCCGCCTCGATCGGGCTCGCCCTCGCCGGCATCGCCTCGGTCGTGATGCTGGGGAGCTGGATCTCTGCGAAACTCCAGCCGACGCCCGTCCGCGCCAGGGTCTACGCCCGCACCGGCAAGCCCGGCCAGCGCGAGCCGCGCGTCTGGAACGACGGCCGCGGCACGATCATCGACCTCTGATTGCCAACCGGGTCTTTCACCCGGGCAGGCCGCCGGTCCCCGGCGGCCCCGATCTGCGTTCCGGCGCAAGATTCTTCTTCAATTCCCCGTGAAACTGCACTAAACGCAAACCCGGAACGATCCGCATCGCAATCGAGGTTCACGTCATGGACAAGTTCGTCAAGCTGACCGGCGTCGCCGCGCCCCTGCCCGTCGTCAATATCGACACGGACATGATCATTCCGAAGGACTACCTGAAGACCATCAAGCGGACCGGTCTCGGCAAGGGTCTCTTCGCGGAAGCGCGCTACAACGAGGACGGCTCGCCGAACCCGGATTTCGTGCTGAACAAGCCCGCCTACCAGAACGCCAGCATCCTCGTCGCCGGCGACAACTTCGGCTGCGGCTCCTCGCGCGAGCATGCCCCCTGGGCGCTCCTCGATTTCGGCATCCGCTGCGTCATCTCCACCTCGTTCGCCGACATCTTCTACAACAACTGTTTCAAGAACGGCATCCTGCCGATCGTCGTCAGCCCCGAGAACCTCGAGAAGCTGATGGACGACGCCAGCCGCGGCTCCAACGCCGTCCTGACCGTCGACCTCGAGGCGCAGGAAATCTCCGGTCCCGACGGCGGCAAGATCGCCTTCGAGATCGATGCCTTCCGCCGCCACTGCCTGCTGAACGGCCTCGACGACATCGGCCTGACGCTCGAGAAGTCGGCCGCGATCGACAGCTTCGAGAAAACCACCGCCGCAGCCCGCCCCTGGGCCTGAGCGGCCCTTCGGACATGCGCCGCCTGGTCTCCTCCGGATCGCCCTTCGAACGCACCGCCGGCTATTCGCGGGCGGTGGTGCAGGGCGACTGGTGCTTCGTCTCCGGCACGACCGGCTACGACTATGCCACCATGACGATGCCGGACGGCGTCGAGGCGCAGACCCGCAACTGCCTCGCGACCATCCGCAAGGCCATGGACGAGGCGGGCTTTGCCCTCGCCGACGTGGTGCGCTGCCACTACTACGTGACGGACGCGTCGTTCGCCGACATCGTCTTCCCGATCCTCGGCGAGGCCTTCGGCGAAATCCGCCCGGCCGCGACGATGATCGTCTGCGACCTGATCAAGCCGGAAATGCTGATCGAGATCGAGGTTACCGCGCTGCGGCAGCGCTGACCGGCCATTGCAGAACAAGGAACAGGGTATGCGCCCGCGTTCACGTGCGGAAGCCGCCGTGGCATGAGCATCGTTTCGGACGGGGCACCGGGAGCTGCCTCATCTGAAATTCAATAGCGTGCACCTTTCAGTGCCCCGTTCGGCGGTTGTTGCCCGCAACTCTGCCCTTCTGCTTCCGCGGATTTCGGTCCGCGGCCCGTGCGCCACCCGGACGCATCCGGAGCGAAACTCGGGATACCCCGCCGTCTCCAGAGGAGGGCCTTTCTGCGCACCCCCGATGCCGGGACTTGCGTCCTTTCCGAGGCACCGGGCGCCGGCCCCGCCTCGCCGCGACGTCTCGCGGTGCATCCGATGGCTGAACGGAACGATGCTGCCACGGCCGAAGAACACGAGGATGGGCAGAGCACGGAATTTTGGCGCGACAAGACCCGTGTTGGCGACAACGCAGGAAATACGAAATATTATCAAATACTTGATATAGAGCAGATCGAAGATCTGCCTGCCGGGCCGATCGGCCGACGCAGGGGCCGTCCCCGCAATCGCGGGAGCGGTCCCCGCTGGCGGCGGCCCGGCGGGTGCGGGAATTCATCCCTCGAAAAGCGTGGGCGAAATGCTATATGACATGTAAAGGAGCGCTCATGGCCCGCATCGACCAGACCGAAGATTGGCGCAACCGCCACGCCCCGACGATCAGCACCTTCGAATCGCTGGCGCTGGAGGCCTATGGTCACCTGCCGGAGGAATTCCGCGCGCTCACGGGCAACCTGATCATCGAGATCTCCGACTTTCCGACCGACGACGTCTTCGAGGACATGGCGCTGGAGACCCCGTTCGACCTGCTCGGGCTGTTCGAGGGACGCGGCATCTCCGAGCGCTTTACCGTCGAGACAGGCGAGATGCCGAACCGCATCACCCTCTACCGGCGCCCGATCCTCGACTACTGGGCCGAGAACGAGGAAACGCTGGGCGACATCGTCACCCACGTTCTGATCCACGAGATCGGCCATCATTTCGGCCTTTCCGACGACGACATGGAGCGCATCGAGGCCAGCGCCGAGATCGCCGCGGGCTGAGGCAGCCGTCCGGCGGGCGGCGACGGCACCCGAAGGGTCGGGCGCCTGCGCCGTCGCCCGAGGCTCAGCCGATCGCCATCAGGCTGGCATTGCCGCCGGCGGCCGTGGTGTTGATCGAGGTCGAGACCTCCTCCAGCAGCCAGTTCAGGCAATAGGCCTCCGCATTGGCGGCGGCGATCGCCGCGCTCGAGGCGGCCTGCACCAGCACCAGCGGGCCCGGCAGGGCGGCAATCCTTTCATTGGCCGCGCGGATCTGTTCGCCATCGCCCTCGACCAGCGCGCCGGCGAAAGGCCCGCTCTTCTCCCAGTCGTTCGACCAGGCGATGCGGGCGGCAACGCTCGCCGGCAGGTCCTTCAGCACCGGCTGCAGGCCGCACGCCGTATCGATCACGACCCGATTGCCGGTGGCGAGCGCGGCCACGATCTGGGCGTAGAGACCGCCTTCCGTCTGCGGCACCAGCAGCACCTGCCCGCGCGGATGCAGCGCATAGAGATTGCGCTCGCCGACCGGACCGGGCAGCTCGATGTCGAGGCCGAGCGCCGAGGTGCTGCCGGTGTCGCGGGCCGCCTGCGCCTGCGCATTCATGCCGCGCTGGCCGAGCCAGCGGGCAAAATCCGTCAGCGCCGGGTCGGTGTGCACCGAGCTGTGCTGCGGCGGGATCGGTGCGGTCCTGACGAGGCGGCCGAGATAGAGCGGGCCGCCGGCTTTCGGCCCGGTGCCGGAGAGGCCGCGGCCGCCGAAGGGCTGGACGCCGACGACGGCGCCGATGATGTTGCGGTTGACGTAGAGGTTGCCCGCCTTCACCCGGCTCGTCACATGCGCGATCGTCTCGTCGAGGCGCGTATGCAGGCCGAAGGTGAGGCCGTAGCCGGTGGCGTTGATGTCGTCGATCAGCTTGTCGAGCTCGTCGCGCTTGAAGCGGATCACGTGCAGCACCGGCCCGAACACCTCGCGCTTCAGCTCCGTCAGGCTGCCGAGCTCGATGATCGTCGGCGGCACGAAGGTACCCTCGGCGGTCGCCGCGTCGAGACCGATCTGCTCGACCTTGCGGCCCTTGCCGCGCATCGCCTCGACATGCGTCTCGATGATGCCCTTGGCCTCGGCGGTGATGACCGGGCCGATATCGACGCTGAGCCTGTCGGTGCGGCCGATCTTCAGCTCGTGCAGCGCCCCCTTGAGCATGCCGAGCGTGCGGTCGGCTATGTCGTCCTGCAGGCAGAGCACGCGCAGCGCCGAGCAGCGCTGGCCGGCGCTGTCGAAGGCGGATGCGATCACGTCGAAGACCACCTGCTCGGCGAGCGCCGACGAATCGACGATCATCGCGTTCTGGCCGCCGGTCTCGGCGATCAGCGGGATCGGCCGCCCGTCGGCCGAAAGCCGGCCGGCGAGCTGCGCCTGGATCAGGCGGGCGACCTCGGTCGAGCCGGTGAACATGACGCCGGCCGTCTCAGGAGCGGCGACGAGCGCCGCGCCCACCCGGCCGTCGCCCGGCAGAAGCTGCAGCACCTCGGCCGGAATGCCGGCCTCGTGCAGCAGCCGCACGCCTTCGGCGGCGATCAGCGGCGTCTCCTCGGCGGGCTTGGCCAGCACCGGATTGCCGGTGACGAGCGCGGCAGCGATCTGGCCTGTGAAGATCGCCAGCGGGAAGTTCCACGGGCTGATGCAGACGACCGGGCCGAGCGGCGCATGCGCCGGGCCGAGTGTGCGCCGGGCCTGTTCGGCATAGTAGCGCAGGAAATCGATCGCCTCGCGCACCTCAGCGATGGCGTTCGGCAGCGATTTTCCGGCCTCGCGCGCGATCAGCCCGAGCAGGGTCGGCATGCGCGCCTGCATGGCATCGGCAGCACGGGTGAGGCTGGCGGCCCGCTCGGCGGGGGAGACGGCGGCCCAGCGGGGGGCGGCGGCAGCGGCGAGCGAAACGGCGGCCCGCGCCGTCTCCTCGGATGCCTCGGTCACCGTGCCGACCACGTCTCGACGGTCGCCCGGGTTGAGCACGTCGCGGGTGACGCCGCCGGCAGCGCCGGTCGCAAGCTGCGGCTCGGCCTTCCAGGCGATGGCGGCGCTCTTTTCGAGCGCCTCCGTCAGCGTGGCGAGCGTCGTCTCGTCGGAGAGGTCGAGGCCGGCGGAATTCGGCCGCGCCCCATAGAGATTGGCCGGCAGCGAAATCTGGTCGTGGCGGGCGCCGACGACCGCCATCGCGCGGACGACCTCGACCGGATCGGCGACGAGCTCGTCGATCGAGACGGCCGGATCGGCGATGCGATTGACGAAGGAGGAGTTGGCGCCGTTCTCCAGCAGCCGGCGGACGAGATAGGCAAGCAGCGTCTCGTGCGTGCCGACCGGGGCGTAGATGCGGCAGGGCCGGTCGAGGTTGCCGCGGCCGACCACCTCGTCATAGAGCGGCTCGCCCATGCCGTGCAGGCACTGGAACTCGTATTTGCCGACGGTGAAATCGGGGCCGGCGAGATGGTAGATGGCCGAAAGCGTCTGGGCGTTGTGGGTGGCGAACTGCGGAAAGACCACGTCGGCCGCGGCCAGAAGCTTGCGCGCGCAGGCGATGTAGGAGACGTCGGTGTGCACCTTTCGGGTATAGACCGGGAAATCGGCAAGCCCGTCCACCTGCGCCCGCTTGATCTCGGCATCCCAGTAGGCGCCCTTGACGAGGCGCACCATGATGCGCCGGCCGGAGCGGCGGGCGAGATCGATGATGAAATCGAGCACGAACGGGCAGCGCTTGCCATAGGCCTGGACGACGAAGCCCATGCCGTTCCAGCCGGATAGGTCGGGATCGGTGCAGAGGCTTTCCAGCAGGTCCAGCGACAGCTCCAGCCGGTCGGCCTCCTCCGCGTCGATGTTGAGGCCGATGTCGTAGCGCTTCGAGAGCAGCGCCAGCGCCTTCACCTTCGGCAGCAGCTCGTCCATGACGCGTTCGGCCTGGGCGCGCGCATAGCGCGGATGCAGCGCCGACAGCTTGATCGAGATGCCGGGGCCCTCGTAGATGCCGCGGCCGGCCGAGGCCTTGCCGATCGCATGGATGGCGTTCTCGTAGTCGCGATAGTAGCGCGCGGCATCGGCCGCCGTCGTCGCCGCCTCGCCCAGCATGTCGTAGGAATAGCGGAAGCCCTTCTGCTCCAAGGCGCGCGAGCGGGAGAGCGCCTCCTCGATCGTCTCGCCGGTGACGAACTGCTCGCCCATCATCCGCATCGCCATGTCGACGCCGCGGCGGATGACCGGCTCGCCGCAGCGGGCGATCAGCCGGGTCAGCGCCGCAGACAGGCTGCGGTCGTTGACGGTGCCGGTGAGCTTGCCGGTGACGACGAGGCCCCAGGTCGCGGCGTTGACGAACAGCGAGCGGCCGCCGCCGATATGCGACTTCCAGTCGCCGTCGGCGATCTTGTCGCGAATCAGCGCATCGCGGGTAGCCGTGTCGGGGATGCGCAGCAGCGCTTCCGCCAGGCACATCAGCGCCACGCCCTCCTGGCTCGACAGCGAATATTCATGCACCAGCCCCTCGACGCCCGTGCCCTTGTGCTTGGCCCGCAGCGCGGCGATCAGCGTGCGGGCGGTGGCGGCGATCGCCGCGCGCTGTTCGGCGCTCACGGTCGCCGCCTCCAGAAGCGGCGCCAGGCATTCCGCCTCCGGCCGGCGATAGGCTTCGGTGATCGCCCGGCGCAGCGGACCCTGCGGGCGGATCGGCGGGGCGAAATCGGCAAAGGGGCGACCGGCGGGGATCGTGGTCTGCTTCGAGGGGGAGGTCTTGCTCATGGCGGCGCTCTTGGTTGGTGGGGCATCGCGACCGGTCGCCCGGCCGGGCCGCGCCGCTTCGCCGGCATTCGCCGGCGCCTCGTCTCGCAGCCCTGGAATGGTAGCACCGATGCGAAATCCATGTTGACTTGATTTCGATCCGAATTAGTCCGATTAAGCTGAATGAGACCCACTTTGAAGGCAATTCGGATGGCGAAGGCGCAGACGATCGACGATTTGGACCAGTTCGACATTCGCATCCTCGACGTCCTCAGCCAGGACGGGCGGATCTCCGTGACAGAGTTGTCCAAGCGGGTGGGCCTGTCAAAGACGCCCTGCCAGGCACGCCTGAAGCGGCTGATCGACGAGGGCTTCATTCTCGGCTTCCACGCCGAGATCAACCTGCGCAAGCTCGGCCTCGACCATGTCGCCTTTGCCGAGGTCAAGCTGTCGGACACGCGCGAGAAGGCGCTGGAGGCGTTCAACAGTGCGGTGCGCCGCATCCAGGAAGTGGAGGAATGCCACATGATCGCCGGCTCCTTCGACTATCTCCTGAAGGTGCGCACCTCCGACATCCGCCGCTACCGCGAAGTGCTGGGAGAGAAGATCTCCAGCCTGCCGAACGTCGCCAACACCTCCACCTTCGTCGTCATGCAGGCGGTCAAGGACAGCGGCGCTGCGGGTTCGCCGGCGGCCCTGCTCTAGCGGGCACGCCGGCCGACCTGTTTGCTCCTGTCGCACGGCGGCACGCTGATTGCACAATGGAAACCTGACGTTAACCATGCGCCCCGTATGCAGGACCGACCGCATGCGAGGGGACAGCATTCATGAGCGCAGCATCCGCAAACGCCAGCCTGACGACCGGCACGGCGCCGATCCCGTTTCCGATCGCCAGGCGGACGAAGGTGGTGCGCCGCTGCGCCGCCGAGCTGGAGGCCCTGCATGGCGAGCCGGCGCTCGTCTACTGGCGCGGGGAATGCCGCAAGCTCGCCGAAGAGCTGCTGTCGCTCGGCTGCGACGAGGCCGAAATGCGCAGCCAGGTCCTCGACTTCCAGGACGAGGTGCAGGCCGAACTGCGCCGCCGGCACGAGGCCCGCTGCCTGCGGGAAAACGCCGGCACGGCGTGATTCGCGCGGGGCTGATTCGCACAGCGGAACGGCCCTTCCATCGACATGCACGCCAGGAATAGACCCGTTCACGGATTGTGCGGGTAAATTATATCTTTTTTATATGTTTTTAGCACTTGCGTGCCTAAAATGCGTCGAAATCATTCTTATGGGTGGCGCGCATTCGATCCCCCGGCTAGACGGGCATTCTCTCGCAGGCGGCCGCGCTCCGGCGCGGTCCGCGCGATATCATTTTTGCATCGGGAAAGCAGGCAGACATGCTGACGAAGAAGGGTAAGTACGGGTTGAAGGCCTTGGTCGATCTGGCACGGCTGGCGCCCGGGGAGACGGCCTTCGTCAGCGAGATCGCGCTGCGCAACAACATCCCGAAGAAGTTCCTCGACACGATCCTGCTCGAACTGCGCAATGCCGGCATCCTGCGCTCCAAGAAGGGGCCGGGCGGCGGCTATGCGCTGTCGCATCCCGCCTCCACGATCAGGATCGGCCATGCCATCCGCGTGCTCGACGGGCCGCTGGCGCCGATCCGCTGCGCCAGCCGCACCGCCTACGAGGCCTGCGACGACTGTGCCGATCCGGAGGCCTGCCAGGTTCGCCGCGCGATGACCGACGTCCGCGACGCGATCGCCGCCATTCTCGACACGATGACACTGGAACAGTTCGTCGCGGCCCCCGGCGCCGCCGGCCTCGTCGATGACGAGGTGGAAGACGTGAAGGCCGCCGGCTAGCACGCCGGTGCGCCGGCCGGCGCCGCGGCCGACCATAGAACACCAAATCTATAGACTATTGACAAGCGCCATGTTTCCGCCATGATCGTGTCACGGTCGTTAACGACCGGGGACGACCAGGAGTGGGCGCATGTTCTATATGGGTGGAATGACGCTTGGCTATTTCTCGCCGCATCCGCGCGACGCGGGCCGGGACGAACCGGCGGAGGGATCCTGCGCCACGGAGCGGAAGCCCGAGCACAAGGGCCTGCTGGACTTCCTGAAACCGGCCGCGCCGATCCGGCAGCCGAAGCCGTCCCGCCAGCCGCCCGTCTGGCCGATCCACATCTTCTACTGACAAAAGCCGCGTTCATTGCGGCGATCCGGCCGCCCGTGCCGCGCGAGACGCCGTTCGAAAGCGATGCCCGCACCGGGCGATCGCGAAAGTGACGCCCCTTTCTCGGCGCATCCCCTATGACGCTGCCCTGTGACGCTGCCCTGTGACGCTGCCGGCCGGCTGAACGCGCCGGCGACAGGAAGCGGGACCTCCGCGGTCCAGCCGCCGCCGAGCAGAAGAGCGACACGGCCGCCGTCCTCTCGATCGGTTCCCCTCGCGAGACCGGCTTCCCGAGGCTGAATGGCATGCACGGGCGCGCCGCACGCGGGCGCACAGACCGGGTACACGTGCGACCGGTACCGGCAGCCTTGCCGAGCCGGCTTTCCGCAGCACGGCATAATAATCTATAGATTTTATAGAAAACTACGGTATCATGCCTCCCTGCGCTGCTGGCGGCCATGCCCCGAATGCCGGGCGGCCGCCGTCGGCCCTCCCGCGCCGGCGGTCGGCCCGGCCAGGGGACAGGACCGGAGGATGCGCAAGCAAGGGAGAGAACGGCATGTCTTCTCGCAACGCCATCAGGACGACCCCTTCGAAGCAGCCGGCCGACGGCCACCCGCGCCTGGCCATCGTCGGGCGCGGTCCGGCCGGGATGGCGACGGCGATCGCGCTGTTGCGCCGCCTGCGCCGACCCTTCCACCTCTGGATGATCGACGCAGCCGATTTTCCCCAGAGCTTCGGCAACGGCCCCGCCGGGCAGGCGCTGATGAGCGAGCGGGCGGGCCAGCTGTCCGCGCTCGCCGACCGGCCGCTGGATTTCGTCGACTGGCTGAAGTCCGGCCTGGGCGGCGGGCGCGGCGCCGTCCTCGCACTTCGCGGCTTCGAGAACGTCTACGTGCCGCGCTCGGTCTTCCGCGACTATCTGACCGCCCGTTTCGGCGAGGCCTTTGCCGCCCGCCGCGACACGACGGTGCAGACCGTCTCCGCCGCCGTCACCGCCGTTCGGACGGCGTCCGGGGGCCGTCTCTGCCTGACGCTCGACGACGGCGAGGAAATGGCGTTCGACCAGGTCTTCCTTGCGACCGGGCATGGCAGGCAAGGCGGGGAATCCGCCTCCTGGCAGGCGGCCGAGCGGCTTCTCTGGAGCAGGGAACGCAAGGCCGACGCGCCTCTTCTTTTGGCCGGGGACGGACCCCGCATGGCGGCGATCCTGCTGCATCTGCGGGCAAGCGGCCATGCCGGCCCGATACGCATCCTCTCCGACGGCGGCCGCATTCCCGAGCCGCATGCAGCCACGCTCCTCGACCCGCTGACGCCGGCGATGTCGGCAGCGACGGGGCTTGCGGAGACGCTGCGCCACCTGCGCGCCGACGGCGCCCGCACCGTCGAAGCCGGCGGCAGCTGGCAGGCGATGATCGATGGCCTGAACTGCCAGTGGCCCGCCCTCTGGCGCGCGCTTCCGCCCGAAGCGCGCAAGCGCTACTGGCGCCATCTGCGCACCGTGCACCGGATCCACTCCGAGAGGATCGCGCCGGAGCTGCACGGCAGGCTCCTGCGGGACCTGCGCCATCCGGCGACCGAGCTGGTCGACGCCCGCATCCTCGGCGTGGCGGCGGACGGCGTCTTCGTCAGGCGAAGGGGCAGCCAAGAGACAGACGTCATGCCCGGCCGACTGATCGACTGCAGGGAAGACGTCGCCCAGCCGGCCGACGGCCTGCTGGGCGAACCGGGAACGGCCATGCAGGTGGAAGACGACGGGCGGCTGACGGGATGGGGCGCCGCCGCGCCCGGCCTGCATGTCCTCGGCCGGGCCGCCGGCTGTCTCAGGCCCGATACCCGACTGTTTGCCGACACGGTGCGACAGATCTATCGGGCAGCGACCGGCCTCGACGCCGCGCGCACGGATCTCTCCGCCCGCACCCTGGCCTGAAGGACGACGGCGGCACCCGCGTCCCCGCCGTCGCAGCGGGAGGACCAAACGCGAATGGACGGACGCAACCGGCCGGCGAGGGCTGCCTTTGCCATGGATCATTTTATCCTTTCATTTCAAAAGCCTGCAGGCTCCGCTTCGTTTGGCCGCAAAGATCGCGGCCAGATGTGATCGCTCCGGCGCAAATTGCCGTTGACTCTTTTTCCCGGTTCTGGAATCCATAAGAACATAACAGGAACAAACAGAGGAATGAACGTCATGGCAACGTCTGCCCTGGCGCGCGAGCAGCTTTTTGCGCTGCGCGAAACCATCGCGCGCATCGAGAACGCCGACGGGCCGGGCCTCGTCCCGCGCAAGCAGCGTTGGCAGTGGGATGCGCCCCAACCGCCGGCCCAGGCGGCGTCCCAGCCGTCGTCCCAACCGCTGGCCCAGCCGTCCCAGTCGTCGCAGCCGTCGGGCGGCGATCCGGCCGCCGACGGCGAAGCGGACGGTCTGGATGCCGTGTTCGCAGGCGGCCTTCCGGATCGGGGCCTTGTCGAGATCCGCAATCCCCAGACCCGCGGCATGGGGGCCGCGAGCGGATTTTCGCTTGCGCTTGCCGCAATACGGCAGGAGCAGGCAGGCGCCGGGGCGACCCTCTGGATCAGCCAGGCCCTGGCGCTTTCGGAGGCCGGAACGCCTTACGCACCGGGACTGATGAAGCACGGCCTCGATCCGGCACGCTTTCTTCTCGCCCGGCCCCGCACGGTCCCGGACGCCCTCTGGATGGCCGAGGCGGCGCTCGGCGTTTCGGCCTTTTCGGCCGTGATCCTGGAGATCCGCGGCAATCCCGAATGCTTCGGCCTGACCGAAAGCCGGCGCCTGCAACTGCGGGCCAGGGCGAACGGCACGCTTTTGCTGCTGCTGCGCCAGGCGGGCGAGGAGGAGGCGAGCAGCGCCCGCTGTCGCCTGCGCGTCGATCCCGCCCCGGCCGCCGAACGGCCGCTGCCGGACGGATCGACGCTCGAAGACAGCATCGGCAACCCGGCTTTTCTCGTCACGCCGGAGAAAAGCAAGCTCGCCGACCCCCTCGGCATACTCCTGGAGTGGAACCCCGATGACCGCCGCTTTCGCCGCCTCGAACCTCGCCCCGCCGCTCCTCGCGCAGAACGGCGCACACAGGATCCTCTGCCTCTGGTTTCCCTATCTTCCCGCCGACCGGGTGGCACGGGCGCGCTGGGGGCGGTCGTGGCTTTCGAAGGGGCGCCCTGACCATCCGCCGATCGCCTTCGCCGGCCGCAGCGGCACGGCCGTCCAGATCGCCTTCCTCGACCGGGAGGCCGAGCGGATCGGCCTGACCAGGGGGCAGGGGGTCGCAGAAGCCCGCGCCATCTGCCCGTCGCTGGACGTCCTTCCCGCCGACCCTGCCGCCGACCGGGCCCTCCTCGAGGCGCTTGCCGACTGGTGCGACCGCTACACCCCGCTCGTGGCCCTGGACGGGGACGACGGGCTCCATCTCGACATCACCGGCTGCGCCCATCTGCATGGCGGCGAGCGGGCGCTGCTCGATGGCGTGCTGTCCTCGCTCTTCGCGCTCGGCATCGAGGCCCGCGGGGCGATTTCGTCCTCGGTCGGCCTGTCCTGGGCGGCCGCCCATTTCGGCGATGGCGGCGTGATCGACACCGATGCGGCGCCGGAAACGCTGGCGCCGCTGCCGGTCGCGGCATTGCGCCTGCCCGAGGCGGTGGTCGGTCCGCTCGGCCGCGTCGGGCTGAAGACGGTCGGCGATCTTTTCCCCTTGCCCCGCGCCCCTCTTGCCCGCCGCTTCGGCCCGCTGCCGCTTCTGCGCCTGGACCAGGCGCTGGGGCTGGAGGACGAGCCGATCTCGCCGCGCCTGCCGGTGCCGATGCTGTCGGCCGAGCGCCGGCTTTTCGACACCGTCCGGTCCGAGGACGACGTCCTTGCGCTCACCGCCCACCTGGCCGGCACCCTCAGGGAAGGGCTCGAGCGGCGCGGCGAGGGCGGTCGCCTGTTCGCGCTGCTGCTCTTCCGGGTCGATGGCCGGGTCTTCCGTATCCATGCGGCGACCTCGACCCCCTTGCGCGATCCCCAGCGCATCGCGCTTGTCTTCCGCGAGCGGCTTGCGGCCGTGCATGACGACCTGGATGCCGGTTACGGCTTCGAGATCGTCCGCCTTTGCGTGCTCAGGAGCGAGGCCTTCGAGGCGGTGCAGGAGGGCTTTTGCGCCGGCGCGGACGGTAACGGCCCGCTTTCGGCCTTCGCCGAGCGGGTCGTGGCCCGCTTCGGTCCGGAGAGCCTCTTCGCCGTCACCCTTCCCGAAAGCCATGTGCCGGAGCGCGCGGCCCATCTCGTTTCCGTCCTGGATCTCTGGGAGGGCGGACCGGGCGCCGGTGAGGGACTGGGCGCCGGGGCGGCAAGGCCGGCGAAATCCACGTCCGCCCAAGATCGTCCCCTTCGCCTGTTCGCCCCGCCCGAACCGGTCGAGACCGTGGCCGGCGTGCCGGAGGACGCCCCGAAGACCTTCCGCTGGCGCCGCAGCTTCCACCGCATCACCCGGACGGAAGGGCCGGAGCGGATCGCCGCCGAATGGTGGATCGACGGCGAGGACCAGCCGTCCCGCGACTACTTCCGCGTCGAGGACGATGCCGGCCGCCGCTTCTGGCTCTTCCGCGAGGGGATCTACCGGGACGATGCCGCACGTCCCCGCTGGTTCATCCACGGGGTCTTCGCATGAGCACCGCCCCGGCCTTCTACGAATTCGGCGCGCGCACCAATTTCTCCTTCCTGGAAGGGGCCGCCTCCGCCGAGGCCATGGTGGCGACCGCCGGGCGGATCGGCCTTGCCGGCCTCGGCATCGCCGATCGCAACACGGTGGCCGGCGTCGTGCGGGCGCACAGCAAGGCCCGTTTCGAGAAATACGCCTCGTTCCGCCCCGGCGCCCGGCTGGTCTTTGCCGACGGGACGCCCGACATCCTCGCCTATCCGAAGAACCGCCGCGGCTGGGGCCATCTCTGCCGCCTGCTGAGCACCGGCAACCTGCGGGCACGCAAGGGAGAATGCATCCTTTTCCTGGCCGACCTGCTGGAATGGCAGGCCGACCTCCAGCTCGCCGTCATGCCGGCCCCAGGCCGGCCCGATGCGGACCGGCTGAAGGGGGTTCTGGCCCGCCTGCGGGAGCACGCCGGCGACAGGCTCTATCTCGCCCTGGTGCCGCGCCGTGACGGCTGCGACCGGCACGACCTTGCCGTCCTGGCCCAGCTGGCGGGACAGGCCCGCATCCGCACCATCGCCAGCAACGACCCGCTCTACGACGTCGCCGAAAGCCGGCCGCTCGCCGATGTGGTGACGGCCATCCGCAGCAGGAAGACGATCGACGCGCTCGGCTTCGCGCGCCAGGCGAACGCCGAGCGCTACCTCAAGGGTCACGCCGAGATGGCGCGGCTTCTGCGCGACTATCCCGAGGCGATCGCCAATACCGAGCGCTTCTTCTTCGGCCTGACGTTCGACCTGGAGGAGCTCGGCCACCAGTATCCGGACGAATCCGACCCGGGCTCGACCCCGGCGCAGACGCTGTTGCGGCTCGTGCGCGAAGGCGGCGCCAGGCGCTATCCCGGCGGCATTCCGCCCAAGGTGGAGGAACGGCTTGCCTATGAACTCGCCCTGATCCGCAGGAAGAACTACGAATCCTATTTCCTGACGGTCCACAAGCTGGTCGCCTTCGCCCGCAGCAAGGGCATCCTCTGCCAGGGGCGCGGCTCGGCCGCCAACTCCTCGGTCTGCTATTGCCTGGGAATTACCGAGGTCGACCCGGACAGGTTCACGCTGCTGTTCGACCGCTTCCTCTCCGAGGACCGCGACGAGCCGCCCGATATCGACGTCGATTTCGAGCACGAACGGCGGCAGGAGGTCATCGAATACATCTACGCGACCTACGGAAAGGAGCATGCGGGGCTGGCCGCGGCCGTCATCAGCTATCGCGGCCGCTCGGCCGGTCGCGAGGTCGCCAAGGCGTTCGGCCTGTCCGACGACGTGCAGTCCGCCCTCTCCGGCTCGATCTGGGGTTGGGGGCGGTCTTCCTTCTCCGAAGAACAGGTGAAGGCGGCCGGCCTCGACGTCAACGACCCGACCACCGGCAAGGTGCTGTCCTGTGCCGGGCGGCTGCTGGACTTTCCGCGCCACCTTTCCCAGCATGTCGGCGGGTTTCTCATCACCAGGGACCGGCTCGACGAGATCGTTCCGATCATGCCGACAGCCATGCCCGACCGCTACATGGTCGAATGGGACAAGGACGATCTCGACACGCTGAAGCTCCTGAAGGTCGACGTTCTGGCGCTCGGCATGCTGACCTGCATCGCCAGGGCCTTCCGGCTGCTGGAAAGCCATTATCAGACGCCGAAGACGCTTGCGGAGATCTATGTCGACGACAAGCCCGAGGTCTACGACATGATCTGCCGGGCCGACACGCTGGGCGTCTTCCAGATCGAGAGCCGCGCGCAGATGAGCATGCTGCCGCGCCTGAAGCCCCGCCGGTTCTACGACCTCGTCATCGAGGTGGCGATCGTCCGCCCCGGGCCGATCCAGGGCGACATGGTCCACCCCTATCTGAAGCGGCGGGAGGGCAAGGAACAGGTGATCTATCCGAAGGAGGAGATCCGCGCGGTGCTGGAGCGGACGCTCGGCGTTCCGCTCTTCCAGGAACAGGCCATGCAGATCGCCATTACCGCGGCCGGCTTTTCGCCCGCCCAGGCCGACAAGCTCCGCCGTGCCATGGCCACCTTCCGCCGGACCGGCCAGGTCGGCGATTTCCGCCAGCAGATGATCGACGGCATGCTCGGCAAGGGCTACACGCGCGAATTCGCCGAACGCTGCTTCAGCCAGATCGAGGGTTTCGGCGAATACGGCTTCCCCGAGAGCCACGCCGCCTCCTTCGCGCTTCTCGTCTATGCCTCGTCCTGGCTGAAGGCCTATTATCCCGATGTCTTCTGCGCGGCGATCCTCAACGCCCAGCCGATGGGCTTCTATGCGCCGGCCCAGCTCGTGCGCGATGCGCGCGAACACGGCGTCGACATTCGCAGCGTCGACGTCAACCACTCCGACTGGGATTGCACGCTCGAGGGGGAGGGCGCCTTCGATCCGGCCGCGATCGCGCCGCGCCACCGGCAGATGCGCACGGTGATAAGATCACAGAAGGCGGTCCGGCTGGGTTTCCGGCTCGTGAAGGGGCTGCGGGAGAAGGACATGGCCGAACTCGTGGCAAGGCGGCAGGACGGCTACCGGTCCGTGCGCGATCTCTGGCTTCGCTCCGGCCTTTCGCGCAGCGTCCTCGAACGGCTCGCCGACGCCGATGCCTTCCGCTCGATGAACCTCGACCGGCGCGCCGCCCTCTGGGCCGTCAAGGCGCTCGACGAGACGAGCGGGGCGGCCCCCCTGCCGCTGTTCGAACGGGCGGGAACGGACGAGCTGCGGCCGGAGCCGCAGGTGCCCCTGCCGGCGATGCCGGCGGGCGAGCATGTGCTGAACGACTATCGCTACCTGACGCTGTCGCTGAAGGCGCATCCGGTCTCCTTCATGCGCGCCGATTTCGCCCGCCAGGGCATCACACGCAACGATGGACTGGAAAGCGCGCCGAAGGGCAGCATCGTCACCGTCGCCGGGCTCGTCCTCGTCCGCCAGCAGCCGGGTTCCGCCAAGGGCGTGGTCTTCATGACCATCGAGGACGAAACCGGGATCGCCAACATCATCATCTGGAAGAAGACGATGGAGGCCTATCGCCGGGTGGTGATGGGCGCGCGTCTTGTCCGGGTGCGCGGCCGGCTGCAGCGTGAAAGCGGCGTCATTCACGTGGTGGCAGAACACCTGGAGGACTGGACCCAGGCGCTCGGTCTCCTGAAGAGCGAGTTGCGCAGCTTCGCCGCCATGAGTCGGGCCGACGAGGTCCTGCATCCGGTGGACGAGGAGGGCCGCGACAAACGGGCGCTCCGGCAGTTGCGGCAGGCCGGACGGGAGGCGAGCCGGATGCGGGACCTCCAGTCCGAACTGCGACGCGACGCCGGCGTCATGCCGAAGGGGCGCAACTTCCAGTGAGGGCATCCGGATCGAGGCCCCGCCACGGTCTTCCACCCGACCCGGCCGCAGGCTCCGGCTTTCTTCTTTGGCAGATGGAAAAGGCGCCGATGCAACAAAAAGTGATCGCGCGCGAGCGCGGGAAAGGCGCCTTGCAAGTGGCGATGGGAGACCTCGCAACATTTTGAAAAGGCGAAGGAAACTTTCAAGTTTAGAACCAATGTAAAGAGAGCGGCAGCAATGCTGACCTGTTTTATCTTGACAGCAAATATCGCCTTTTGCTTAATCGCAGGAAATCAGGGCATTGCGCATGGCAGGCAGAACGAATGCTGGTTTGCAGCTGTAACTTCATCAGTGAAAAAGAGATCGTGGACGTCATCAACGACCTCCTCGACCAGGATCGTTGGCAGCTGATCGTGCCCGCGAAAGTCTACCATGCGATGGAAAAACGCGGCCGCTGCTGCGGCTGTTTCCCCAATGTCGTCGACATCATCATCCGCACCACCGAACGCTATCACGCCGAGCGCCACTCGACGGATGCCGAGATATTTGATTTCATGATCCGCCTCAAACAGTTCCATGAAGACAACAGGAGAGCGGACATTGAAAGGCGACAAAAAAGTAATCGAGCAGCTTAACGAAGCGCTCTTCCTAGAACTCGGCGCCGTCAATCAATACTGGGTTCACTACCGCCTGCTGGAAGACTGGGGCTACACCCTCCTTGCCAAGAAGGAGCGCGCCGAGTCGATCGAGGAGATGCACCACGCCGACAAGCTTGTCGCGCGCATCATCTTCCTCGAGGGCCATCCCAACCTGCAGACGCTCGCACCGCTGCGCATCGGCCAGAATGTCAAGGAAGTCCTCGAAGCGGACCTCGCCGGCGAGTATGACGCCCGGACGGCCTACAAGAAGTCCCGCGACATCTGTCATGACGCGGGCGACTATGTCTCCATGAAGCTTTTCGAAGAGCTCCTCGCCGACGAGGAAGGCCACATCGACTTCCTCGAGACGCAGCTGGACCTGTTCGAAAAACTCGGCGCCGAGAAATACGGCCAGCTCAACGCCGCCCCGGCCAACGAGGCGGAATAGCAAGCGGCCTTTTCATCGGCCGTTCCGAAGATCCCCGGCACACCGCCGGGGATTTTGCGTTTCTGGACCACCACAAAAGACAGACCCATCGCGCCGACTGAACCCGTGAGGTTCCGCGCGCTCGACGTCAACCGTTCCGCCATTCGGGTCACGCGCTGCGCCAGCAGCCTGTCGGTGCGTCACCGTCGGGGCGAAACCGCGCCCCGTTCGACGGCTTGGCCAAGCAGCCAGGAACACGCCTGGCTGCCCAAATCTTGGCACCACACCTGGGCCAAACCCTCCGCTCGGCCAGGGACGGCGAGGCACACATTCCAGCCAGCACTGCACAATCCTCCCGTTGCCGCGGCCGGCGTCCCCCGATTGCAGCCTGACCGCGAATTGCGGGCGACCATCGGACGGTTTCCGGTGCGCCTGCCCGGTTCGCCAATCCCTCCCCAGCCGCGCGCGGTTCTCCGGAACGGCACCGTTCCCTTGCGCCGCGCAGCGCTGCTCATCGACGCCGGACACCTCGGCCACCTCGAGGTCTCGTACGGCGACCGTGACGGCGGCGACACGCCTGTCGGGCTTCGGGCACGCCCCCCTGATGGCCCGGAGCCGGACTGGGTGCCCCCCGCGCTCAACCGGGTCCCACTTGAGCAGTTCGACCACGGCAGACCAACTTCACCCCTGATGTCCAGGATGCGGCCCAAGATTGCCCCGCCAGTGAATTCCAGGACTGCCGGGGGCGGCCTCCCGCACCCGGTCCACGCTCTCGCGCTTTCTCCGCAACCCATCGTCGCCTCCGACACTGGCTACAGCTTCCAGTTCGGTCGACCCTTCCGCCCTGCCGCGCTCGCTTCAGTCATCGTCCCTTGCGTGTTCATGCGAAAATTCGACCGCTGCGTGTATCGCCGCGCAACTGTCAGTTACCGCAGGAACAGGGATCGCGTTGTTTTTCAACAATATGGCGGCGCAATCGGTGCATCCCGCGCCGAAGCGATGCCGGACGCCTCGTCTGGCGCGGTGGAGGAACGATCAGGTGCAGTGACGAGAAAGCAAAAATGGCGCGTATCGCGGCGACGTTCGCCCGCGCGCTGCACCTCCACCTCGAACCGGGCCAGCTCTGCTGCTTTGCCCGGAAATATCAATTTCCGTAAACCGAACATCAGGAGAGACGAATGGGTACGATCATGGGCTCGATGGGAGCCGACAATCTGAAAGGCACCGATCTTGAAGAAGGCGATATGATCCTTCTGCTCAACGGCGCCGACATCGCCGACGGCGGCATGGGAGCCGATACAATCATGGGGGGCGAGGGCGACGACCAGCTCAACGGATCCTTCCAGAGCGACTACCTCGCGGGCGATATCGGCGCTGACACGCTGAACGGCGACAGCGGCGACGACCTTCTCAGCGGCGGCGGCGGTGCAGACCGCCTCAACGGCGGATCCGGCAGGGACACGCTGATGGCCGGCACGCTGGAGGAAATCAACGGCGACATTCTCGACGGTGGATCCGGCACCGATCGGCTAATCGTCGACTACAGCGATCACACCAGCGGCCTGTCCCTCGTCATCAAGGACTGGATCACGCCGCAGACCCTACTCGGCAACCTCAAGACGAGCTATGTCGAGAGCTACCAGATCACCGGCACCGACTTCGCCGACAGCATCACCGGCGGCAACTATGCCGACATGTTCACCGGCGGCGCCGGCAAGGACGTGCTGAAGGGCGGTCGCGGCAGCGACATCCTGGGCGGCGGCGAGGACGACGACACCCTCTATGGCGGCTACGGCGTCGACATCCTCAATGGCGACGAGGGCAAGGATACGCTCTACGGCGAAAAGGGCGTCGACATCCTTTCCGGCGACGACGGTGACGACAAGGTCTATGGAGGCGACGACGGCGACATCGTCGGCGGCGGCAAGGGCAATGACATTCTCTATGGCGACGACGGCAACGACAGCCTTGATGGCGGAGAAGGTAACGACACCCTTTCCGGCGGCACCGGCGACGACACGTTGACAGGTGGTCTCGGCAACGACACGATCACTGGCAGCACCGGCAACGATACCTACAACTACGCCTTCGGCGATGGCAAAGACACGATCAGCGACAGTTCCGGCAGCGATCGCCTGGTCGTGACCAAGTTCGCGGGTAACTTCACGGCAAAGCTGCCGACGCAGACGAATACCCTTTCCGGCGGCACGACCTTCGTCGGCATCGAGCACTACAGCATCTATGCAACGGGGACCGGCTCCAATGTCATCACCACCGGCAGCGGCAGCGACGTGGTCGATGCCGGCGCCGGAAACGACGCCATCAATGGTGGCAGCGGCAACGACCAGCTTCGCGCGGGGACTGGGAAGGACTCAGTTGTTGGCGGTGATGGCGACGACCTCGTCTATCTGGGCGATGGTGGCATGGACAAGGCGGATGGCGGTGCACAAACGGACCGGGTCTACGTCGACCGCAAGTCCCTGACTTCCAGCCAGAACTTCTCCGTCAGCGGTTCGACCGCATCGATGACCGACGGCACATGGATGAAAAATTTCGAGTACTTCCAGGTCGAATTCGGTTCCGGAAACGATGTGGTGAAATCAGTCGGCTCGGCTAGGGGTGTCAGCTTCTTCGGCAACGCCGGTAACGACACGTTGCTGGGCACTGCCTTTGCGGACGTATTGGACGGCGGCGAGGGCAACGACAGGATTACCGGCGGTGCTGGCAGCGACAACATCCGCGATTCCGGCGGATCCAATGTGATCGATGCCGGCACCGGATCCGACGATGTTTGGGTACGGGACGGCGCGAGGGCGACGGGCCACTATGCCGTCAACCTCGGGGATGGTGACGACGAGTTTACCCGTGAGGCTTCGACGGGCAAATTGACGCTTGACGGAGGTACGGGCACGGATTTCGCCTCGATCGACTTCAGCAAGTACACGCAGGGTATCACCTACAAGGTTGCGACGTCCGTCACGGTCACGAATGCGCCGGTGACGGTGAAGAACGTCGAACGCGTGTCTCTCTTCGGCGGCAGCGGCAAGGATGTGTTCACCGGCGGCAGCCTGACGGACCACCTGCGGGGCCGGAGCGGGGACGACACGCTCTCCGGCGGCGGTGGAAACGACACGCTTTCCGGCGATACCGGCAACGACACGCTCTATGGCGGGGACGGCAACGACACCCTCTATGGCGATGGCCCCAACCTGACCGGTGGCAAGGACCGCCTCTACGCCGACAAGGGCAATGACGACGTCTATGCCGGTGCCGGCGACGCGGCCGATGGCGGCGAGGGGACGGATGACCTGCACCTGCTGATGAGCGAGCAGACGAAGGATATCGCGTTCAATTTCTCGAGCGGCACGGTGAAGGTCGATGCAACGACGCTCGTCAAGGGCTTTGAAACCCTAGATTACGACGGCGGTAAGGCAAAGGACATGATCGCTGGCGGATCGCTGGCGGATTGGCTAAGGGGCAACGCCGGCAACGATACCCTGCGCGGCGGTTTCGGCGCCGACAGGCTTGAAGATGGCGCGGGCGATGACCTGCTGTATGGCGATGCCGACAACGACAGGCTTGTCCGGACCGAGTTTGGTGGCAAGGATGTATTCGACGGCGGAACGGGTATCGACACGCTGTACTTCAAGGAGGGCGGCACCTCGATCGTGCTCGATCTGCAGACCCAGTCCGCCAACAAGGGCTTCGCGCTCGGCCTGACGGTCAAGAACATCGAGATCGTGCAGGGCAGCTCCCATGACGATGCGATCCGCGGCGATGCCACCGACAACGTGTTCTACGGCAACGGTTCGGACGACGTCCTCGACGGGCGCACCGGCAACGACAAGCTCATCGGCGGCGCCGGCGACGACTGGCTGACCGGCGGCTCCGGCAAGGACCAGTTCGTCTTCGACAGCGCCGGTCGCGATGGCGAAGGTGACGTCATCACCGACTTCACGCGTGGCCAGGACAAGCTCGTCATCAGCAAGGCGTCCTACGGTATCGCGTCGGCCGACAAGACCGTCACGCTCGTCGTCGGCGCAGACCCCGTCTCCACGAGCAGCAAGGGCACCTTCCTGTTCGAATCGGACAATGGCCGCCTGTGGTTCGACGCCGACGGCAAGGGTGCGGATGCCGATCTCGAGCTCGTGGCCACGCTGAACGGTATCAAGACGCTGTCGGTCGACGATTTCAGCTTCCTCTGATCTCGTTGCAACCTGAAACCGAGGAGCCGCCCCGGCATCGGGGCGGCTCCATCTTTATCACAATGGCGACACGCTGGGGCCCGCCTCAGGGTGCCAGATGCCTGAAGGCGGCGACAACCTCCTCATAGACCTTGCGCTTGAAGGGAACGATGAGATCCGGAAGCGCCTGCATGGGTTTCCACGCCCAGGCGTCGAACTCCGCCTCATGCCCGCCCGGAGGCGGATTGATCGCGATCTCGCTCTCGTCGCCCTCGAAGCGGAAGGCATACCATCGCTGGGTCTGGCCGCGATACTTGCCCTTCAGGCCGATGCCGATCAGATGCGCCGGCAGGTCGTAGTTGATCCATCGTCCGGCATCTGCGAGCAGCGACACCGTTTGCATGCCGGTCTCCTCGTAGAGCTCGCGCCGGGCGGCCTGCAACGGATCCTCGTCGCGATCGATCCCGCCCTGCGGCATCTGCCAGAGTTGCGGCGAGCCGTCGTACTCGGAATTGCCGATGGCGATTCGACGCCCCGCCCAGACCAGGCCGTCGCGGTTCAGCACCATGACGCCGACGCAGGGGCGATAGGGGAGGTCCTCCGCCGAGACCGGCTTCTTCTTGTCCTTGCTCATCGTCGATCCTATTGCTTGGAAGGGTTGTCGGCCACGGCCGCGACGCCGACGATCTCGATCCCGCGCCGGCTCGCCTCCTCGCTCCAGCCGGCGATCGCCTCGATGCTCTCGTCGAAGGCCGAGGCCACCCCGATCGCGGTTCCGTTGCGGCGCGCGACGCGCTCGAGTTCGTCGAGCTTGCGCAGGATCGCCTCGCGCGACAGCGTTCCGTCGAGCTGGATGTCGGCAAAGGCGTGGGGCATGTCCAGCGCCCCGGCCACCGTGCCCGACAGCGATTGCGCCGACGAACCGTCGTCCAGAAAGAGCAGCCCGCGCTCGGCGATGTCGCGCATGACCGGCTCGACCGCGTCCGCATCGGACAGAAACCGGCCACCCATGTAGTTCATGATGCCGGTATAGTTGGTGATCTGCCCCATGGCGCGGTGGAGCTCGTCGAGATTCTTCTTCGCTCCGGCGTCGGCGAGGAGCGTGTGTGCCCCCGGATCGTTGTCCGCATCGTCGAACGGTTCCAGCGGAACCTGCAGAAGGATCTCGTGACCGTCGCGTCGGGCCTCCTGCATCCAGCGGGGTAGGCTGTTGCCGGTGGCGGCGAAGGCCAGCGTGATTTCGCCGGGCAGGTCGCGGATCGCCCGCTGGGTGCCGGTCTGGCTGAGCCCCAGCCCGCCGACGACGATTGCGACCCGCGTGCCGCGTGCGCCGGACCAGGGGCGGGCATATTGCTCGACCGGGCGCAGCCCGTCCGGGCCGATGATCGGCAGCTTGCCGAATGCGGTGTCCTCGATCAGGTCGTCGTTGGGGAAGGCGGCCGAGCGGGGATCCTGGCCGACCCGGCTGGCATCCAGGATCAGCGGGCCGGCGCCGTCGCGCGCCTTCGGCGTGAACGTCCGTACGATGCTGCCGTCGGGATTGCGCGTTTCCTCGATCTCCGCGCCGGACAAGCCCCGTTCGCGGCGAACCCCCGGCTTGTCCGACGGATCGCCGCCGGACGTGCTGCCGGCAGTAGCGCTCTCTGAAGAAGGCCTCTCAGCCTGCGCCGTCTGTTGCCCGGGCGGATCCGGCGTCTTGAAGGAGCCGCGGGGTGCGAGCAGGCTCCAGAGCGACCCGCCAAGGATGGCGACCACGGCACAGGCCGCAGCAAGCCGCGCGGCGCTGATGCGGGGCGCGCGGTTGCGGCCGGGCGACACCTTCCGGTTCTGACCGAGGGGTGCGTTGAGATCGGTTCCCAAGGAGCGGCCGCCCTGACCTTGACGGCGCAGGCCCGGATCGATGCGAGGTCGACCCGGGCACCAGCGCTAGTTCTTCAGCTCTGCCTTTTCCGGATTGGCCGGAAAGGACGGGTCGGTCTTCTGGCCGCGCAGCAGTTCGAGCGCATACTGAAGCTGGAGGTCGTCCTTGGCTTCCGGCGGCACATAGGCTGCCGAGCCCGAACCCTCGTCGCTCTCGCTCTGGCCCTTGATGTGGCCGCGCAGGCTCGATTCGCCGGCAGTCTCGAGCTTGCCCTGCAGTTCGGGCGGCAGCGGCTGCTCGACGGTGATGTCCGGCGTGATGCCGGTGCCCTGGATCGACTTGCCGGAGGGCGTGTAGTAGAGCGCCGTCGTCAGACGCAGCGCGCCGGCGTCGCCGAGCGGAATGATCGTCTGCACCGAGCCCTTGCCGAACGAGCGCGTGCCGACGACCGTCGCACGGCGAAGGTCCTGAAGCGCGCCGGCCACGATCTCCGACGCGGAGGCGGAGCCGCCGTTGACGAGCACGATGACCGGTTTGCCGTCGGTCAGGTCGCCCGGGGAGGCGTTGAACCGGCGGGTCTCGTCTTCGTTGCGGCCACGGGTCGAGACCACTTCGCCGCGCTCGAGGAAGGCGTCGGAAACGTTGATCGCCTGGTCGAGCAGGCCGCCCGGGTTGAGGCGCAGGTCGAGCACGTAGCCCTTCAGCTTGTCGGCCGGAACATCGGCCTTGATCTTCTCGATGCCGGCTTCGAGGTCGTCGAAGGTCTTCTCCGTGAACGAGATGACGCGCAGGTAGCCGACGTCGTTCTCGACCCGGTACTTGACGGCCTTGACCGCGATGATGTCGCGCATGATCGTCAGCTCGATCGGCTTGTCGGCGCCCTTGCGCAGGATCGTCAGCTTGATCGGCGTATTGACCTTGCCGCGCATCTTGTCGACGGCTTCCTCGAGCTTGAGGCCGCGCACGTCGGCGCCGTCGATCTTCGAGATCAG
The DNA here is from genome assembly GCF_029210525.1 of Mycoplana sp. MJR14. NCBI lineage: Bacteria > Pseudomonadati > Pseudomonadota > Alphaproteobacteria > Hyphomicrobiales > Rhizobiaceae > Mycoplana > Mycoplana sp. MJR14. Next base: position 117,358 of record NZ_JARGEO010000004.1, on the reverse strand, counting down.
GTCGCCCGCAAGCACGCCCGCGCGCGCCGCCGGCGTGTCGTCGATCGGCGTGATGACCTTGACGAGTTCATCCTCCATGGTCACCTCGATGCCGAGGCCGCCGAACTCGCCGCGCGTCTGCGTGCGCATTTCCTCGGCGTCCTTGGAGTTCATGTAGGAGGAATGCGGATCCAGCGAGGAGAGCATGCCGTTGATGGCGTTCTCGATCAGCTGGTCTTCCTTCGGAGGCGTCACATACTGGGCACGGACGCGCTCGAACACGTCGCCGAAGATCGAAAGTTCGCGATAGGTCGATGCTCCGGCCGCCTCGGCCGGCACCGTCAGCGAGTAGACTGCGCTCATGGCAGTGGCACCCATCAGTGCCCCGACGAGAACAAGGGAAGCCCTACGAATCATTGCGTACCTTTCCAGACACTGTAGCAGACCACCACGGCCGAGGATCAACCGGTTTGCCATTCTTTCGAAACTCAATGTAAAGCGTCGGCCGATCCGTTTCCAGCGCCAATGCGTTTACACTCGCCACTCTTTTCGCCCCCATCACCGCCAGCGGTTCACCCGCCACGACGAACTGGCCTTCCCGTACATTCACCTGGTCCATGCCCGAAAGCACGAGGTGGTAGTCCTCGCCGGCGTTGAGGATGACCATCCGCCCGTAGCTCCGGAACATGCCCGCGAACACCACCCACCCGTCGGCGGGCGCCGTCACCAGCGCACCCGGGTTTGTCGCGAGAATCAGCCCCTGGGCGGAATGACCCGTACCATCCGCATCGCCGAACTGCCGCACGGGCTCACCCGCAACCGGATAGGCCAGGCGCTTGTGCAATTCGGAGAAGGGATATGCGGGAGCAATGCGGTTTTTGTCGGGCGATGCGGAGAGCGCCGCCTCCCGCGCCCTGGCCCGCTCCTCCTCGGTCTGGCGCGCCCGTTCGGCCTCCTGCACGCGCGCCAGCGCCGCCGCCTCGCGCACCGAGGCGATCTCGGCCTCGAGGCTGCCGATCAGGCCCTCGAGGCTGGTGGCCCGCCCCGCAAGCTCCTCAGAGCGCCGGCGTTCGGCCTCCAGCGTGCGGGTGTTTTCCGCCGCGAGCGCCTCGTTCTGGCCGATCAGCAGTTCGGAGCGTTTTTCCTCTTCGAGCCTGCTCGCCATGGCGCTCGCAAGCTCGGCCTTCTCCTTGCCGATCTCCGTGCGGATCGTCGTCAGTCGCTGCAGGTCGGCGACCAGCTTGTCCGTCTCGGCGCGGATGCCCGGAACCACCGCTCCGAGCAGGATCGCGCTCCGGACGGAGGCGAGCGCATCGTCCGGGGTCACGAGGATCGCAGGCGGCGGATTGCGCCCCATGCGCTGCAGTGCCGCCAGCACCTCGGCCAGCAGGCCGCGGCGTTCGTGCAGCGACAGGCGTGCGGCATCCTCGTCGCCGCGCATGGCTTCAAGCCGCCGCTCGCCCGCCAGGATCCTTGCTTCCATCTCCTGGCGTGCGCGCGCCGACTGGACGATGGCCTCGCGCAACGTGGCGCGATCCTTTTCCAGCTTGCCGATGCTGGCCTCAAGGTCGCGCACCTTTTCTTCCGACAGCGTGATCGTCTTCGACAGCTGCTCCAGCTCCTGGCGCGTGGTGTCCCGGCGCAGCGCAATGCCCGCGGCGGGATCGACGGGCGGGCCGGCCTGGGCGGTGACGCGACCGGTCGGGGCGAGGCTCACCGTCGGCTCGGCGGAATGGGCGGAAAGCGGGGAGGCCAGCGACAGGCCGAGGACGAGGGCGAGCAACCGGAGCGCGCGCTGCCGTCGCCACAGCAGGGTCGCCGTGCAGGTGTCGTTCCAGGACGGGGCCAACGTGGTTATGCTGCGCGCCTTGCCTTTTGCCATGTGTCTAGCGCACTCGCCGATGCACATCGAAATCAATTTTCCGTTGGGCCGCCGCGGCACGACGCGCTCACACCCGATGATAGGGATGCCCCGAAAGAATGGTGACCGCCCGATAGAGCTGTTCGGCGATCAGGATGCGGACCAGCTGGTGCGGCCATGTCATCTTGCCGAGGCACAGAACCTGGTCGGCCCGCTCGCGAAGCACCGGATCGAGCCCATCGGCGCCGCCGATGGCGATCATCAGGTCCCGCTTGCCGGCATCGCGCCAGCGGCCGAGCAGCTCGGCAAAGTCTTCCGAGCCGACCGCCTTGCCGCGTTCGTCCAGAAGCAGGAGCACGGCATCGGCCGGCAACGCCTTTTCCAGGAGCGCGGCTTCCTCGCGCTTGCGCGTCTCCGGATTGGAGGCCCGGCTTTCCGCAACCTCGGAAATCTTGCCGAGCTCCAGCCCCACGGCCGGTCCCGATTTCGCAACCCGGTCGAGATAGCGCGCGGCAAGTTCCTTCTCAGGCCCGGCCTTCAGCCGTCCGACCGCAAAAAGTCCGATCCGCATCTACCCGGTTCCTCCGACGCACACAGCGACACTGCCCACCCGAAAGGGTGCCGGAAATATGGCCGCAGGCGACGCCCGAACCCGGGCGGTGCGACGATCTAGTGCAACGTGCCCTCTTCCATGTCCGGAGCCGCCCACATCTTCTCGATGTTGTAGAACTCGCGGATTTCAGGACGGAACACGTGGACGATGACGTCGCCCGTATCGATCAGCACCCAGTCACCGGTCTCCAGCCCTTCGACGCGGGCGGAACCGAAGCCTTCATCCTTGAGGTCGGTGATCAGGTGGTCACAGATCGCCGCGACATGACGGCTGGATCGTCCGGACGCGACCACCATGTAGTCGCCCAGCGCCGATTTCCCAGCAATGTCGATCGAGACGATATCTTCTGCCTTCGAGTCCTCGAGGCTTGCGAGGACCGCTTGAAGAGCGCGTTCGGCGGCATCGTCGCCACGTCCTGCGCTTTTGGGAAGAGCGTTACGAACGCCCCCCTTCGCGTGCACTGTTGTCAGAGCAAATCCTTTCCACTTTAACAGGTCTGGCACGGTCGTGATTCGCGTCAGATGCCGCGAACCACCACTAGATTTAGGCATCAATACGTACCGGTTTCAAGACACTACTTGTTGCCCGTGTTTTTCTTTGTTTCCTCCCGCTGGCGCAGCGCGCTCGAACTGAGCGGCGAGCGGGGTCCGTGGATGAAGGTCCAGGCCGGGGCGCGACGGAAGGCCAGCGCCCGGGCATCCTCCTCGTCGACGCGCGCATGGTCGAACGTCTTGGCCATGATCGAGGACAGGAAGGCGAGCGTGGAGCCCGGACGGTCGATCACCGCGATCGGGAAGGTGCGGGCGATTCGCTGCCAGTTCTGCCAGCGATGGAAATTCCGCAGGCTGTCGGCCCCCATGATCCAGACGAAATGAACGCCCGGATTGCGCGCCCGGACGATCTCGAGCGTGCGCGCCGTATAGTTCTGGCCGATCGTCTTCTCGAAGGCGGTGACCTTGATGCGCGGATCCGGCGTGATCGCCTCCGAAAGCGCCAGCCGCTGCGCCAGCGGCGCGAGATGGCTGTGATCCTTCAAGGGATTGCCCGGCGTCACCATCCACCACAATTGGTCGAGACCGAGGCGGCGCAGCGCGATGTCCGCGACCAGCACGTGGCCTTCGTGCGGCGGGTTGAACGAACCACCGAACAGCCCGACCGCCATGCCCTTCTCGACATGGGGCATCTTCAGGTAACGCTGTTCGATGGCGTCAGCTCTCACCTAGGGCCGCACCTGTCCGGCACCGCGAACCCTGTACTTGAACGAGGTCAGCTGCTCGACGCCGACGGGCCCGCGGGCATGCATCTTGCCGGTGGCGATGCCGATCTCCCCGCCCATCCCGAATTCGCCGCCATCGGCGAACTGGGTGGACGCGTTGTGCAGCAGGATGGCCGAATCGATCTCGGCGAAAAAGCGGTCGGCGACCGCCTGGTCCTCCGCGATCACGGCTTCGGTGTGGGCCGAGGACCAGCGGTTGATGTGCTCGATCGCGCCGCCGACGCCGTCGACCAGCGCCACGGAAATGATGGCATCGAGATACTCGGTCGACCAGTCCTGCTCGGTCGCCGGCTCGAGGCCGCCGACGCGCGCGCGGATCTCCTCCGTCGCCCGAACCTCGCAGCCGGCATCCTTCAGGGCGCCGAGCAGCGGTGCCAGATGCGTCGCGGCGGCGGCCCGGTCGATCAGCAGCGTCTCCACCGCCCCGCAGACGCCGGTGCGCCGCATCTTGGAATTGACGACGAGGGTCCGGGCCATCTCCAGGTCCGCCGACCGGTCGACATAGATGTGGCAGAGCCCCTCGAGATGGGCGAAGACCGGCACGCGGGCCTCGTTCTGGACGCGGGCGACGAGGCTTTTTCCCCCGCGCGGCACGATCACGTCGATCGAACCGTCGAGCCCGGAGAGCATGGCGCCGACGGCGGCGCGATCGGCGACCGGCACCATCTGGATGGCATGCTCCGGAAGCCCTGCTTCCTTCAGGCCCCGCACCAGGCAGGCATGGATGGCCTGCGAGGAGTTCAGGCTGTCCGAACCGCCGCGCAGGATCACCGCATTGCCGGCCTTCAGGCACAGCGCCCCGGCATCCGCCGTCACGTTGGGGCGGCTCTCGTAGATCACCCCGATCACGCCGAGCGGCGTGCGCACGCGCTCGATGTGCAGGCCGTTCGGCCTGTCCCATTCCGCAATCACGTCGCCGACCGGATCCTTGAAGGCGGCAATGGCACGGATGCCGCCGGCGATCGCCTCGACGCGCTCGGGCGTTAGCGTCAGCCTGTCGATGAACGACGCGGCCACCCCGCTCTCGCGGGCATTGGCCAGATCGATCGCATTGGCGGCCAGGATCACGTCGCGATCGGCCAGGATGGCCTTCGCCATCGCCTCCAGCGCGCGGTTCTTGATCTCCGTCGTCGCCATGGCCAGCGGCCGGGCCGCGGCGCAGGCCTTGCGGCCGATGGCCGTCATGAGCGCGGCGACGTCGTCCTTCTTCTCGGCCTGGTCAAGCATGGGCTGCATCCTTCTCCTGCGCCGCGCCGGCATCGATGCGTCCGGCGCCGGTCATGACGAGATCGTCGCGATGGACCATCGCCGCGCGGCCGGCGTGACCCAGTATGCCGGCGATCTCCGTTGATTTCTTGCCCGCGATTTGGCGCGCCTCGTCGGCATCGTAGCCGGCAAGCCCCCGGGCGAGCTCGCGACCGTTCACCCCGACGATGGCGATCGTGTCGCCGCGGGAGAAGGTGCCCATGACCGTGCGCACGCCGGCCGGCAAGAGGCTCTTGCCGGACCGCAGCGCCCGTTCCGCGCCCTCGTCGATCGCCAGCGTTCCGGCCGGCTGCAATTGTCCGGCGATCCAGGTCTTGCGGGCCGTGACCGGCGACCCGGCCGGCGCGAACCAGGACGAGCGGGCGCCATCCTCGACCGCGCGCAGGGGGTGGTCGGTCTTGCCGGAGGCGATGATCATGGCGCAGCCCGCGGCGGTCGCGATCTTGCCGGCATCGATCTTGGTGCGCATGCCGCCGCGCGACAGCTCCGATGCCGCCCCGCCCGCCATCGCCTCGATCTCCGGCGTGATCTCGTCGATCGTGTCGAGGAACCGGGCTTGCGGATCAAGGTGCGGCGGCGCCGTATAGAGCCCGTCGATATCCGACAGCAGCACCAGCAGGTCGGCGCCGGCCATCGTCGCGACGCGCGCGGCCAGCCGGTCGTTGTCGCCGTAGCGGATCTCGCTGGTGGCGACCGTGTCGTTCTCGTTGATGATCGGCACCGAGCCGAGCTTCAGAAGCTGCTTCAGCGTCGCGCGTGCATTGAGGTAGCGGCGGCGCTCCTCGGTGTCGCCGAGCGTCAGGAGGATCTGGCCGGCGACGAGGCCCTCGGTCGAGAGGCTCTCCGACCAGGCGCGCGCCAGCGCGATCTGCCCGACGGCCGCCGCCGCCTGGCTTTCCTCCAGCTTCAACGCACCCTTGGGAAGCCTCAGCACGGTGCGGCCGAGCGCGATCGCGCCCGAGGAGACGACGAGGACTTCGGCGCCCCCCGCCCGAAGGCCGGCAATATCGGCGCAGACGGCATCGAGCCAGGCCTTCTTCAAGCCGCTGCCGCGGTCGACCAGCAAGGCGGACCCGATCTTGATGACGATGCGCTTGTGGCTCGACAGCGCCTTGCGGATGGCGGCCATGCTATGCCTCGTCCTGCTCTTCTGTCCCGAAGCGCACGATCTCGTCGCGCAGCGCGCGCAGCGCCTCCAGCATGCCGACATTGGTGACGGCGGACAGCAGCAGCGGTTTCTGGCCGCACGCCTTCTCCAGTTCCTTGGCCTTCTTCTTCAGCTCGGCCTCGTCAAGCACGTCGATCTGCGACAGCGCCACGATTTCCGGCTTATCCGTCAACCCGCCGCCATAGGCCTCCAGCTCGTGCTTGACGACCGTATAGGCCTTGCCGACCTTCTCCTCCTGGGCCGAGACGAGGTGGAGCAGCACGCGGGTCCGCTCGACATGGCCGAGGAAGCGGTCGCCGATGCCGGTGCCCTCATGGGCGCCCTCGATCAGGCCGGGAATGTCGGCCAGGATGAACTCGCGCCCGTCGACGGTCGCCACCCCGAGGTTCGGATGCAGCGTCGTGAACGGGTAGTTGGCGATCTTCGGACGTGCCCGCGTGCAGGCGGCGAGGAAGGTGGACTTGCCGGCATTGGGCAGGCCGACGAGCCCGGCATCGGCGATCAGTTTCAGCCGCAGCCAGATCGTCTTCTCCTCGCCCTCCAGGCCGGGATTGGCCCAGTTCGGCGCCTGGTTGGTCGAGGACTTGAAATGGGCGTTGCCGAAGCCGCCATTGCCGCCGGCGGCGAGCCGGAAGCGCTGACCCTCCTTCGTCATGTCGACGATCAGGGTCTCGTTGTCCTCCTCGAACACCTGCGTGCCGACCGGCACCTTCAGCGTCACCGAGGCGCCGCCCGCGCCGGTACGGTTGCGGCCCATGCCGTGCTGGCCGGTCGCGCCCTTGAAATGCTGCTGGTAGCGGAAATCGATCAGCGTGTTCAACCCGTTGACCGCCTCGACCCAGACATCGCCGCCGCGCCCGCCGTCGCCACCGTCCGGGCCGCCGAACTCGATGAATTTTTCACGACGGAACGAGACAGCCCCTGCACCGCCGTCACCGGAACGGATATAGACTTTCGCCTGATCGAGAAACTTCATGGGTTCGCCGTTCTTCTTTTCCCAGCCTGATGGCCGTGTCGCCGCATTCGATATAGCCGGTTCCCGCAGAGGTCAAAGACTATCGTGAAATTCGCAAGCTACAACATCCAGTATGGCATCGGCCTCGACGGCCGGCTCGACCTGCGCCGGATCGCCGGCGAGATCGGCAACGCGGACGTCATCGCCCTGCAGGAGGTCACCCGCGGCTTCCACCGCAACGACGGCATCGACATGGTCGCCGAATTGCAGGCGCTGCTGCCCGCTCACTTTTCCGTCTACTGGCCCGCCTGCGACATCGACGTCGGATCGACCATCGAGGACGGCCGCGCCGTCAGCCGCCGCTTCCAGTTCGGCAACATGGTCTTGTCGCGCTATCCGATCCTCGCCTCGCGGCTCCTGCCGCTGCCGCGCAGCCGCACGCTCGACAAGCTCAACCTGCAGCGCGGCGCGACCGAAGCGGTGATCGCCGCCCCCGGCGGCGCGCTGCGCGTCTATTCCGTCCACCTCGACCACGTCTATCGCGGCGAGCGGATCGAACAGATCCGCCATCTGAAGGAGCGCGTGCTCGCCTACGCGCTCGAAGGCGGCGCGATCTCCGGCGCCGAGGAATTCGGCCTGCCGCAGCCGCCCTTTCCCGACGACTACGTCCTGATGGGCGATTTCAACATGGTGCCGGAATCGCCCGAATACTGCGCCATGGTCGGCGACGTCGACGGCTTCTACGGCCGCCAGATCCGCGCCACCTACCCCGTCGACGTGCTCGCCGGCCTCGGCCGGCGGACGGCGGAAAGCTACAGCTGGATCGATCCGCAGAACCATGACCACCGGATGTTCCTCGACTACTGCTTCGTCAGCCACGGCCTTGTCGGGCGCCTGAAGGACGCCTGGATCGACGAGACCGCGACCGGATCCGACCACCTGCCCGTCTGGTTCGAGCTCTACTAGCCCGCCCAGCCGAACCGGCATCGCTTCGACGTCCAATCATGCCGCGAAAACGAGGCGTTGGAGCATTCCCCGGGAACTGCTCCGGCCCGTCCCGCCAGGCTGCCGGGGGTCGCCGGCAACGGCCTGCGACCCCCGGCGCTTCCATTCAGCGCAGGAACGCTGCCGGCCGGAAATCCCCCGGTGACAGCCGCGTCTCGACATGCGGCACCATGGCGCCGCGGGCGACCGAATAGACTTCGCTGAGCCCGGTGATGCGAAAGCCGATCCTGTCCTGGACCCTGAGCGAGGCCGGGTTGTCGGCGAAGACGCCGGAGTGGAGCTCCACGCCCGGCATCCGCATCAGGAAGCGGGCGACGGCGCCGTGCACCGCCTCGCTCATGTAGCCGCGGCCCCAGTAGAACCGGTTCAGCCAGTAGCCGAGATGCCAGCCGCCCGCCCGCTGCTCGAAGGCGACCGTACCGATATGGACGTCGTCTCCGGTCGTGATCGCCAGCGCCCAGCCGGGCAGAAGCCCGCTGGTGGCGTGCGACAGCCATTCCTCCGCATCCTGGCGGTCGAACGGCGCCGGCACCCGCGCCAGCATCCGCGCGACGCGGAAGTCGCCGAGCGAGCTCGCGATGGCTTCTGCATCCTGCGGCCGATGCGGCCGCAGGACCAGCCGCCCGGTCGAAAGAACCGGGCAGGGCCCGGGGTCGGGCAGGGCAGGGACATCCTTTTCCAGTCGCAGCGCGCTCATCCGAGGTTCCCCCAGCTCTTCAGCGAGACCCAGGTTCTGCGGTCGAGCCGGAACCATTCGACCGGAACCATGCCGCCGACCGCGAGGCTCTGGACCATCCCGGTCGCCTGGAACTGGAAGCCGCACTTCTGGATGACCCGGCGCGAGGCGATGTTCATCACCCGGCAGCGGGCGTCGATCTGCTCGACGTCGCGGGTGCGGAACACCATGTCCGTCAGGCTCTGTGCCGCCTCCGTGGCATAGCCCTTGTTCCAGTGCGGCTCGCCCAGCCAGTAGCCGAGCTCGACCGTCTTGCCGTCCTCGTGCGGCTCGATCCCGCAGCAGCCGAGGAATGCGCCGGTGTCCGCCTTGGTAATCGCATAGACGCACTTGCCAATCGCGCCGGCTTTCGTGCGTCGCACGAAGTCGGCGGCATCCGCGATCGTGTAGGGATGCGGCATGCGGGCGACCATCGTGGCGATGTTGGCGTTGTTGGCGAGATGGGCAAGGGCGTCGATGTCATCTTCGTGCGGGGCCCGCAGAACGAGCCGTTGCGACAGTAAGATGGGGCAATCGGTCCTCGACCGTTCCGGCCTTGGCCGCTCTTCGGGTGGCCGGGATTGGCCGTCCCTCAACATTTCGCTGAACATGTTCGATCCTCCAGATGAACAAAGGGGAGATGGATTGCCCCATCTCCCCTTTTGTTTCTGCAGGTTCGGCACCTGTAGCATCAGCCGGGTCGATGAGACGCCGGCTGTTTTAGAGCGCTACCGGCTTATTCCGCTGCTTCGGCTTTCGGCATTACAGACACGTACACGCGGCCATTGGCCTTCGTACGGAAGTTCACATTGCCGGCCGTAAGCGCAAAAATGGTGTGGTCCTTGCCGAGGCCGACATTGGCGCCCGGATGCCACTTCGTTCCGCGCTGACGGACGATGATGTTGCCTGCGATGACGGCTTCGCCGCCGAATTTCTTCACGCCAAGGCGCTTGGACTCCGAATCGCGACCGTTGCGCGAGGAACCGCCAGCTTTCTTATGTGCCATTGGTGTTCTCCTTTACCTTTGTCCTGATCTCAGTTCGCTGCTGCTTCGGCAGGGGCTTCGGTCTTCTTGGAAGACTTCTTCGCCTTGCCGCCGGCTGCCGCGATGTCGACGATCCGGACGGTGGTCTGGTGCTGGCGGTGACCGCGCGAACGCTTGGAGTTCTGGCGGCGACGCTTCTTGAAGGCGATGACCTTCTTGGCGCGGCCCTGCTCGACGACTTCGGCGGTCACGACCGCACCTTCGACGAAGGGAGCGCCGATCGTTGCGTCGGCGCCTTCGCCGACCATCAGCACTTCGGTGAATTCGATCTTGTCGCCAGCGACAGCGACGAGCTTTTCAACCGTCACGACGTCGTTGGCTGCCACGCGGTACTGCTTACCGCCGGTCTTGATGACTGCGAACATTTCTTGTCCTTTCATGTTCGGTCCGGCTCTTCGCCCGAGGGCGCGGCCGTCTTTTTGTCAGTCGGGATGACGGGCTTGCGCCCGCCGGCGAACGGTCGTCCGAACGCCCGCGAAAGGCATCGGATACAGACCGGAAGTTGCGGGACGGACCTTGGTCCTTTCCCACGCACGTGGGGCAATAGGCGAGCGCCCGGAAACTGTCAAGACCGTTTTCGCCGAGCCGGCGCAATAAGTTGGCGCCAGCATGACCATGCCCCTTGCCACGTTGCAAATCAGCCGCTATGTACCCCCCGCGCCGCCAAGGCGCCAACCGTATGCGGAGAGGTGGCAGAGCGGTTGAATGCACCGCACTCGAAATGCGGCATAGGGGCAACTCTATCGGGGGTTCGAATCCCCCCCTCTCCGCCAATAAATCCTTACGGATCAATGCCTTCCTGCCTGTAAACCGACCGTGGCCGATCTGACTCGCAGCGACTCCTCAAGGCTCTCTATAGCAGGGCCACGTTCCCGGCACTCAAGGGGTCGGCCCCGAAATACTCCACCTCTCCGGTCGTCGAAACGAGCGCGATGGCGATGCCGGCCCGATTTGCTCTGGGTGCCATCTTGATCGCGAGATCGCGCGTTGTGTTCGTGCGTGGCACGACTGCAATGTTGATCTCACCATCGCCCGATCTCGTGAGAAGTTGACCTGCCGCCTCGTGCAGCCCCTTCCGCAGGCGAGAGACCTGCCCGGCGTGCCTTGTGTTAACGATGCCGCCCTTGCATTCGGCAATAACCGATTGCCCTCCGATTGTGGCAACAACGTCGCCCTGGCCGGACTTCACATGAACCTCAAGCACCAAGTTGCCATTCAGATACCGGCCAGCATAGCTTGTCGTTCCCCAGCCTTCCTGCCAAGTGAAACCGTGCGTTGCCAGCCAGGCCTGGATCTCGAACCGCTTGCCGTGCTCGCCGTCTGGATGAATTGAGACCCGGTCAGCACCGCGCGCGAAAAGATGCATTGCAAAGGCGAGCATCACTGCAGCCTCGCTCATATGATGCTCATTGCTGCCGTCGGCCTTGCTCAGCCGCTTTTCAGGCGGTTGCCTAATTAAAATGAGTTTATGAAGCTCCGAAAAGTTCATTGGGATCCTTTCGCATCAGTGGCGAGGACATGTTCGGTAAATGACCGCCGGAATAGCAGAGTCTTTACATGCACTTAACCAGTTTTTCGCAACCGTTTGAATCTTCTTGATTTTTCCTCGAAACGCACTACATTAAGGATAAGTGGATTGGGGTTCGTTCCTGGTCGGCGTTGTGGCCTCGGTTTACCGGGGCCTTTCGCTTTTCAGGGGAAGACTTTGAGGCCGAATGACTGGCTCCTCCCCATTGGCCCTTTCCAAAACTTTTGACTTATTACGTCAAAAGCTCGATTGGGTTGATCTCCCTTTAGAATACGTAGCCCGATCGGACGTGCGATCAGATCCGCGATCTGAAGACCTGTAGAATTTGCCAATTTCGATGCAAATACAATTTCGAAGCAAGGCATCTTCGCTCCGTCTTTGGCTCCCTGCAAAAAATGGTCTCCAGCCGCGATGCGTCGAAACTCAAGCTCAAGTGCCGCGTCCTCTTTGCCTTGTCCGACCTTCTCTCGTGGGCTTCGGGACTCGCACACTATGTGGCATTGCTGATCATGATTTCCGTTGTGTTTGATGAATGCATGGGTCATTTCCATGCAGAACAGAAGGCCCAGCTGATAGGGGTTCTCCGGGCGCACGTATTTCCGCTTCAATCTGTCCTTCCGTATCACAGAGGATATGACCGTCATCGGCATACGCTCGATTACTTCGGTCAAATCTCCCATGAATCGCTCTCTCAACTTATCGTATTGAAGAAAGTGAAATGGGCCGCGGCGCTTCACGATGTCTGCTTCATGCATAACTACGGTGTCATGACCGAACCATCGAAATTTAAAGTCTTGCATCGCCGGAACAGCGCCTTGAACGTAGTCCGACTTCTTGAAAACACAAAAGGCTAATGAGAAAATCGGATAGTTTTCATCGATTGAGGTCATGCTGTGGTCGCCGCTCTCGTCCACATACACAATATAGTCTCCGAACTGCACGAGCTTCCCTTCGAATCAATTGCCAACATCACCTCAATATCACGCTTCTAGTTGTAGAGTCCTTCTATCCAGGTATCGGCGACATTCAGCAATCTCGGTGCCGAAAAGCCGTTAGTTCCCCTTCACGGGCATCCCACGTATTATCTTCAATACCGATTGCATATCACATTACAACGATCCGATAGCTCAGAGGACGCCGGCAAGATCAGTAGCGGACAGGCTGAGCATCTTCTCGCGTTCGATGTAGTCACGCTGTCTGTCGGTGATGTAGTCGCGGACGATCGGTGCGGCGTCGCGGGAGCGCGACAGCTGCATGTGGAAGACGAGCTGGCTGCCGGTGCGGAACATCATCTCCGCGCTGATCAGGTAGAATTCCCACATCCGCGCAAAACGCTCGTCGTACAGCGCGACGACCTTCTTGCGATTCGCCTCGAAGCGGGCGGCCCAGTGGGCGAGCGTCGTTGCGTAGTGAACGCGCAGAAATTCCAGATCCGTCACCCAGAGGCTGTTTCGCTCGACCACCTCGAACACTTCGGATAGCGCCGGAGAGTAGGCGCCGGGAAAGATGTATTTCCGCAGCCAGGGGCTCGCCATGCCCGGCGGGCTCATGTGCCCGATCGAATGCAGCAGCGCCAGGCCGTCATCCGGCATCAGGGCATTCAGCTTCTTGAAGAATTCGTCGTAGTGGTGGACGCCGACATGCTCGAACATGCCGACGGAGACGATGCGGTCGAAGGATCCCTCGACGTCCCGATAATCCTTCAGCTCGAAACGGACGCGCCCGGCAAGTCCTGCCTTGACGGCCCGCTGCGAGGCGAGGACCTGCTGCTCGCCGGACAGCGTCACGCCGAGAACGTCCACATCCTCCAAAGCCGCCAGATAGAGCGCAAGGTCGCCCCAGCCGCACCCAATGTCGAGCACCTTCATTCCGGGCTTCAGCCCGAGCTTGCTGGCCAGCAGCCGCAGCTTGTTGCGCTGCGCCTGCTCCAGGGTCTCGCCTTGCTCCCTGAAATAGGCGCAGGAATACAGCATGTTCTCATCGAGAAACAGTTTGTAGAAATCGTTGCCGAGATCGTAGTGATGGGCGACGTTCTGTTGTGCCTGTCCCTTGCGATTGGATTGCTGGCGCTTGCGGAAGCGCATCTTGATGGCGCGCAGAACCTTCTGGATCGGATAGGAGCCGAGCGAGAGGCGGTTGACCGAGAAGAGCGTCAGGAAATCGCGAAGCGTCGAGCCCTCCTCGAACCTCATCGTTCCATCCATGTAGGCTTCGCCGGCCGCAAGCTCGGCATTGAAGACCAATGTCCGATAGAGCTTCCTGTCGGTCAGCCGCATCGTCACCTGCGGACCCGGCGTGCCCTTGAAGACATGGCGTTTTCCCTCTGCATCGATGACCGTCAGACAACCCTTGCGTATGAATGACTTCATCATGTGCGAAAGCGGAAACATCAGCACCTCGGGTTGCTCTTGCGCGGGAAGTCCGGCGGCCCAACTGTCGTCCGATGGACGGCAGTTTGCAATATTTGCCGAAAGGAACGTTCTGCATCATCAAAGCGATGTACAGCGACTTTGCACCGACCACGTCGTAGGTGCATCCTAGAAACGAAAGGGAATTCCTGGCTATCACGACGAGGCCGGCATAGCCAAACTGTCACTGGGTGGTTTGAGAGGGACGCGACGACTCCGACTGCAGAAGGGTTGTGTGATGAAAGCGGAATGACGAGGCAGGCTATCTGCTGGGTTATGTTTATTGCAATAGAAATCCGATTTGAGGGCGCGATGCGAAAGTATGTTTTTCCGGTTTTGAGCTTTTATCTCGACTTTATATTCCTCAATGCGCTGGTCGGTCTGATCGATCACTTGGCACAGATTGCGGGGAAAGGCATCGATTCAGACATTCCCGCCTCAACGTCCTGGGTGGCCAGCTCGATCCTGGTTCTGATCATCCGGAGCATCAATATTTCGATTGGTGATCGGCTGCTCTCCTATGCCAGGGCAGAGCGGGCAATGGGCAGCAGTGCTCGTCAATGGCCCAACCTGTTACTTGGGACGATGATGGTCCTTGGTGGCCTCAAGGAAATGGTCCGTTGGTCGCAACCAGGCAATGGCATGCCTCTCTTCCTGCTTGTCGAGGAGACACCGTTCAAAATTGCGCTGTTGACCGTGTTTGGAGCGATTTGCCTCATTGGCGGAACGGGGCGCTGAGGTTCACTCCAGGTGCAAGGCTGGTCAACGCTGCGGTTCTTGCCTTCACCGCCGCAGGCCTGGCCGTCAGTTTCCATTTCAAGCGAGACGCACTAGTGGCTGCTCAAGTCGCGCGCCGCGCCAACCAAGGGCTGGAGCAGACTGCGGAACAAGCCGAGCGGGTGGTCGCTTTTGCACCCTATTTCCTGCTCAGCTTTTTCGCGGTCACGCTCTGGATACTCTATCTCTGCCGCGAAAGGCCCGCGTCGTCGGCCCAAAGAGAGGGGTGATTTTAACCAAGCGCGAGGCGACTTGTGATGCGGCCCTGAGGACCCGGGAAAGCCAGCCGATGCTGGATGCTGCAAGGTGTCGCGGCGTGAGAAGGGGCCGGACGGCCCCCTTCGCCGGTGCTTTCGTTGTCGGTTCAGGCGGCCGCTTCCTGGCCCTCGGCCGGGACGAAGGTCACGCCGAATTCGCCAGCCAGGGCGGCGACCTGTTCGGGCGTTTCCGGCTTGCAGAGCTCCACCATCGGGAAGAACGCCTCGAAGCCGCCCGGCGTCACGATCACCATCAACTCGCCGTCCTCGCTGCCGATGTTTTCGAAACGGTGCGGAATTCCACGGGGAAGGGCGATGCAGCCGCCGGCGGTCAGCTCGAGATAGTCGCCGGCGCACCAGAAGCCGAAGCGGCCTTTCAACACGCGGAAGAACTCCTCTTCCCGCTCATGGACATGGAGCGGGGGGCCTTCGCCGGGGGCGACGACGGCCTCGAACATTCCGAAGGTGCCGCCCGTATTGGCGGCCATCATACGGATAATATGCCTGCCGAACGCCCCTGCCGGCGTCCCGTGTCCGGCGGGTGACGCCGCCGGGCGCGAAAATTTCTTCATGCTGGTCTCCCGTTCAAAGTTGCATGGCCCGCGCCGCGATGCGGCGTCGATGGTGCGAACCCTGGCTCGCAAGCGGGGTTATGCCTTGCCCGCCGGCCGGGCGGTGTTCCCCGGGGCACAAGGGCCACGTGCGGTGCAGCCCCGGTCGTGGGTCAGGGTCCGGCGCTTCTTCGCGCCGGCCCCGGGGACGGCAGCACGGAGGGCCTGTCGATCCGGATGGCGCGCAGGACACGCCCTTCGGCCGTGTCGGCCGGATGCGTCAGACGACGAGACGCTCGGCGGGACCCGGCCGCGTCGCCGCCTGCCGCCCGCGCTCAGAAGAAGGAGCCCGCCATCTCCGGGGAGTTTTCGAGGGCATGCTCCATGAACTCGAGCGCCCCCTTGAGCGCTGCCCGCCGGATCGGGCCGCCGATGCAGACGCGGACCGCCTCCGGCGCCGGCCCGTCGACGGTGAAGGCATCGCTGGCCACGACGCCGATCCCCGCCGACCGCATGTGGCTGCCGAACGTCGATCGCGTCCAGCCCCCGGTCAGCGGCAGCCAGATGTTGAAGCTGAGGGGATCGCTGCGATAGCTGCCCTCCGGCAGGATCGCCGCGACGAGCGCCTGCCGCGCGGCAGCCTCCTCACGGATGAAGCGCAGGATGCCGTCGGCCGTGCCGTCGGCGATCCAGCGGGTCGCAAGCGCGAGCGTCAAGGGCGACGCCATGACGTTGTTCGCCCGCATGGCGCTCGCAAACGGCCAGGCCGCCTTGGTGTCGGGGGCGACGACATAGGCGAGCCGCAATCCGGCACCGAGACATTTCGCCAGCCCGCCGATGTGCCAGGTCAGATCGGGCGCCATCGCCGCCAGCGGCGTCGGACCATCCAGCGGGATGAAGCCGTAGGCATCGTCCTCGACGATCGGCACCTGATAGCGCCGGGCGACGGCGCAGATCTCTTCCCGTCGCCGCTCCGGGATCGTCAGGGTGAGCGGATTCTGCAGGGTCGGGTTCAGGTAGAGCGCCTTCGGCTTCTTCGCCGTGCAGGCCTGCGCGAAGGCCGCCGGGATGATGCCCTCCTCGTCCATCGGCAAACCGGCGAGCGTCAGCCTGAGCTGCGCGGCGACCGAGCGCATTCCGGGATAGGTGATGTTCTCCGAAAGCACGGTCTCGCCGGGCTTCGCCAGCATGCCGAAGATCGCAAGCAGCGCCGGATGCGCGCCGGGGGTGACGAAGATGCGCTCCTGCGGGGGAACGAGCCCGCGACGGCCGAGCCAGACGGCGGCGGCGTCCTTGTCCATCACAGCGCCGCCGAACCCCTGGTAGCGCAAGAGCGGAACGAGGTCGGCGGCAACCGCAGCGAGCCCCTCGCGCATGCGGGCGAGGAGATCCGGATCGTCCGGCTCCGGCGGCATGTTCATCGAGAAGTCGACAACCGAGGCCCGGCGCGCATCCGGCGCGGCATCGGCGACGAAGCTCCGGCGCTCCTTGTCCGCGCCGCCGGTCACGAACGTCCCGCGCCCGACATGCGAGCCGACCAGGCCCCTCTTCTGCGCCTCGAGATAGCCCCGCGCAACGGTGGTGAAATCGATGCCGAGCCGCTTTGCGAGCTCCCGCTGCGGCGGCAGGCGGTCACCTGCGACCAGATGGCCGTTGCGAAGGTCCATCTCGATGACGTCGGCGATCGCCATGTAGCGGGGACCGCTGCTGCGGCTCAGGTCCGGGGTCCAGGTCTTCATCGTCTCTGCGTATCCGGCGCGCTCTCGGATTGACTGTATATTGTTGCGCAATGCGGCTGTCACGCGCAATCGCGCGCGCCCGCGGCCGGTCGCTGCCCGAACCTTGGACGGCAGCCCCTCGCGATTGCAGGCATTGTGACGGCATTCAATCCGGGCGCCGTTGATGAAGATCACTGGCCATGCAGGAAAAGCCGGGCGCAAAAGCCGGACGATCGGGCGCGCCTGGAATCATGGTTAACGTTCCGTTGAAATTTTTCGGGTATCCAGGGAACAGAGGCGGCCGACCCGCCGTTGATGCGCCGACCCGGAGGACAGACCATGCTTGCAACCCTGCTGAACGCGCTGCGCAACGACCGCCACGAGGCGTGCGACACCGGCACCTTCGCCGATGGCGCCTTCCAGCTTTCCGAAACCGAGCTGAAGCACCTGTCGAAACAGCGCCGCGGCCAGATTTCCTACCTGCGCGACTACGGCGGCCAGCGCGTGGTGGACGCAAGCCGGATCGGACGCGCGTAGCGCCGCGCGGCGTCTCCGTTTTCAATCTGGAGATGAATCCGCTTCCGGTCCGGCGCCAATCAGTGACGGAAGTGCCGCATCCCGGTAAAGACCATCGCGACGCCGGCTTCATCCGCGGCCGCGATCACTTCGGCATCCCGCATCGAGCCGCCGGGCTGGATGACGGCGGTGGCCCCGGCCGCGATCGCCGAAAGCAATCCATCCGCAAAGGGCAGGAAAGCTTCGGAGGCAACGGCGGATCCCCGCGTGAGCGGCTCGGCAAGGCCCATCGCCTTCGCCGCGTCCTCGGCCTTCAGCGCCGCGATCCGGGCCGAATCGACCCGGCTCATCTGGCCGGCGCCGATGCCGGCCGTCCGGCCGTCCTTGGCATAGACGACCGCATTGGACTTGACGTGCTTGGCGATCTTGAAGGCGAACTTCATGTCCTCGAGCTCTTGGGCCGTCGGCGCGCGCCGGGTGACGACCTTCAGCTCGAGATCTTCGACCATGCCGTTGTCGCGGCTCTGCACGAGCAGGCCGCCCGAGACGGTCTTGGCGGCGATCCCGGGCGTGCGCGGATCCGGCAGGGCGCCGGTGACGAGCAGACGCAGGTTCGGCTTGGTGGCGATGACGGCGCGCGCGGCCTCGTCCGCGTCGGGTGCGATGATCACCTCGGTGAAGAGCTTGACGATCTCCTCGGCCGTTTCGCCGTCGAGCCGGCTGTTCAGGGCGATGATGCCGCCGAAGGCGGAGACCGGATCACAGGCGAGCGCGCGCTGATAGGCTTCCTTCAGGCTGGGCCCGGTCGCGACGCCGCAGGGGTTGGCATGCTTGATGATCGCGCAGGCCGGCCCGTTCTCCGGCAGGAACTCGGCGACGAGCTCGAAGGCGGCGTCCGTGTCGTTGATATTGTTGTAGGAGAGCTGCTTGCCCTGCAGCAGCGTGGCGGTGGCAACACCCGGCCGGCTCTCTCCGGTGACGTAGAAGGCGGCCTTCTGATGCGGATTCTCGCCGTAGCGCATCTCCTCCTTCAGCACGCCGCCGATCGTCCTGAAAGCCGGGGTCGCGATGTCGAGAGCCTCGGCGAACCAGTTCGAGATCGCCGTGTCATAGGCGGCCGTGCGCGCATAGGCCTTCGCGGCGAGCCTCTGGCGGAAGGCGTAGGGCGTCGTGCCGTCCGCCATCTCGTCGAGCAGCCCGGCATAGTCGGACGGATCGACGACGATGGTCACATAGGCGTGGTTCTTGGCCGAGGCGCGGATCATCGCCGGGCCGCCGATGTCGATGTTCTCCACCGTGGTCGGGTAGTCGCCGCCCTTGGCGCGAACCTCCTCGAAGGGATAGAGATTGATCACGGCCAGGTCGATCGCGCCGATCCCGTGCTGCTCCATCGCCGCGAGATGGTCGGCATCGTCGCGGATCGCGAGCAGGCCGCCATGCACGTTCGGATGCAGCGTCTTGACGCGACCGTCCATGATTTCGGGGAAGCCCGTGACGTCCGACACGTCTGTCACCGCGAGGCCGGCGTCGCTGAGCGCCTTGTGGGTGCCGCCGGTGGAAAGCAGGCGGACGCCCTTCTTCGACAGGGCCTGCGCCAGCTCGACGATTCCCGTCTTGTCGGAGACGGACAGCAGCGCGGTCTTAATCGCGACGCGATCGGGAGCAGGAATTTTCTTCGAGGCGACGGCCATAGGATGATCTCCGGGATTGAGGCCGACGCCCGAGCGAGCCGCCGGCGGAAACATGCGCCCCGTTAACATACGAGCCGACGCGAGGAAACCGGCAAATTCTCCGTCTTTCCGCCGTCGCTAGCGGCGCTCGCGCCGCATGTGCCATTGCACCTCGGGAATGGTGCCGAGCGGCATGGTCAGTGTCAGCTGACGCGCCGGCCGCACCCCGGAAGGGTCCGCGAAGAAGACGTCCTCCTCCTCGACGACGGGCACGTCGCGGCAGGTGAACGCCCACGTCTCGCCATCCTGGGCCACGAGGCGCACCTCGTTGTCGTCGACCGCGACGATCCGGATGGCGGGATGGATGTGGAACCGGACGACGGCGACGTTGGCCCCGCCGTCGGGAACGGTGCCGTCCGGCTTCTTGAAACGTTCGCGCCCGCGGATGTCGACGCCGTTGCGCGCCAGGTAGAGGTCGCGCTCGTAGACCAGGCCGAAGTTCGCCACGTAGCCGTCGTGGCTGGCCACCAGGCCGTCCGCCCCGTCCGCCTTGTCGTAGCGGGCGACGTCGACCTTGGAGACGCCGCCGAAAATCACCGGGCCGAGGAAGCCCGAGCCGGAAATGCGCGCCGATGACGTGTCGTTCAAGGTCGCGACCGACTGGGCCGCGGTGGCCCGCGAGAGCTGCCGGATGGCGTCGCCCGCAAAGCGGGGGCAGCCCGCGTTCACGAAGTAGCGGTGCCGGCCGGACGACATCTCCAGCGACAGGCAGCCGGCCGTCGCCGTCGTCGAGAGCGCCACCGAAAGCGGTTTGCCGGTATCGACGATGATCGTCGTCTCGCCGCTCTCCAGCCGCTCGTAGCCCGTCTGCGGCAGCCCCCGGAACGGCGCGCCGGAGGTCTCGTCATAGCGCAGTACGGACAAGAGCTCGTTGGCGAGCGTGTAGGTGGCGCCGTTGAACAGGGCCAGTTCGCCACCCTGGTGGCGGAAGAAGCGCAGGGCCGGATAGATGCGGTCGATGCAGGGGATGAGCTGCTGCGGCACGTCGTGGCCGAGATTGACGTAGGTCTGGCGCAGCGGCAGCAGGTCGAAGAGAAGATCCAGCCCCACGCGCGGGTTGCGCGACACATGGCCGCCGTCGGCGAGGATCTGCCGGTCGAGCTCGTAGTCGAGCTCGCGCGCGGCGCGGCGGATCTTCGTCGGGGCGCTGGGGATCGCGATCGAAGCCATGGCCAGCGCGATCCGGACCTTGAGCCGCGGCTCGCCGTCGGCGGTCGCATCGGCGATATGGCGGAGATAGCGAACCTGGAAAGCGAGGTTCTTCAGGAAACGCCGGTAGAATGCGTAGTCGGCATCGCGGAGCACGACCGGAGAGTGCGAGAGCCAGGCGATGATGCGCTGCGCGATGATCTCCGGCCGCCAGGCCACCCCTGCGATCGTCCGGCCATGGATCGCGATCCAGTCGTCGATGACGCGCCGGACCACGAACGAGGCCGCATCCTTTTCCGCCACCCGCATGTGGCGGAGCCAGGCGAAGGCGTGCAGCCGGTTGGCGAATTCCTCGGACGGCAGTTCCAGCGCGAAGGGTGATTCGCCTTCGCAGTCGAGCAGACGTCCGGCAAGCGGAAAGCGGCCCGCGATGATCTCCTCGGCGGTGAAGGCATCGGCGGGCCTGAGATCGGTCGGCGCCACCACGAGCCGTTCGGGCGTGCGCCCGGTGAAACGCAGCGCGGACACGCGTCCCACCGCCAGCCGCCGGGAAAAACGCCTCCACGTCTCGTGTCCATAGAGATAGGCCAGTCGTTGCCGGTCTGAAAGCCGCATCGCCAATTAACTCTTCCCCCACTCTTTACCTAGGGTCAGGCGTTCCATGCGTCAATTCGCAAATTCGAAAACGATTGTTGATGACGGCGTCGGTGCCCTGGCGCACGCGCCGATCAACCCTTCTGGAGCAGGACCGCATAGAAGCCGTCCAGGCCGCCCGGGAAGCCCTCCTCGCCCTTCAGCATGTCGGGCGTGGTGCGAAAGGCGCCGAGCGGCGAAATTGCCTCTTCCAGCCCCGGCCAGTCGGCAGGCCGAAGAGGTACGCGCGACCAGCCCGGTGCATCGGCCAGCACACGCGCGACCATGTCCTCGCCCTCGCAGGGGTCGAGCGAGCAGTTCGAAAAGACCAGATGGCCGCCCGGCCGCACCAGGGTCATCGCGTGCCGGAGCAAGCGTTCCTGCAGGGCGGCCAGCTTCTCGATGTCGGCCGGCCCCTTCGTCCAGAGGACGTCCGGATGCCGTCGGATCGTTCCGGTCGACGAGCAGGGCGCATCGAGCAGCACGGCATCGAAGGCCTCCGCCGGCTTGAAATCGAGCAGGTTGGTCGCGATCGTCGCCGCCGCAAGCCCCAGTCGGGCGAGATTGCCTTCGAGTCGCTTCAACCGGTTGGCCGACTGATCCAGCGCGGTCACGACGGCGCCGGCCTGCGCCAGTTGGGCGGTCTTTCCGCCGGGCGCGGCGCAAAGGTCGGCGACCCGGCGCCCGGCCAGGTCGGGAAACAGCCTGGCGGGAATCGAGGCGGCCGCATCCTGCACCCACCACGCGCCGTCGGCGAACCCCTCCAGATCCGGGACGCGGCCGGCAAAAGCCGGAAGGCGCACGGAGCCGGTGGGCAGCAGCCGGCCGCCGAGCCGGCGCGCCCAGCCTTGCGGGTCGGCCTTGACGGTCAGGTCGATCGCCACCGGCTCGAGCTGGGATTCCGAAATGCGTGCCGCCCGCTCCGGCCCGTAGACCTCGGACAGCCGGTCGAAGAACCACGCCGGTATGACGGGGACGGCATGCGTCGCCGTCAGATGCGGGACCTTCTCGCGGGCAAGCCGGCGCAGCACGGCATTGACGAGACCTGCGAACCGGCGGCTGCGCGGATCCGATCGCGCCTGCTCGACGGCGAGATCGACGGCCGAGTGATCAGGCACCTCCAGATAGAGGATCTGCGCGGCGGCAACCACGAGAATGTGGTAGAGCGAGCGGGCGCCGTCCGGCAGCGGCGACTCCACGAGCGAATCGATGATCGCCTGGATCCGCGGCAGATGCCGCAACGAGGTGTTGAGGATCGCCCGCACCAGGGCGCGGTCGGCCTCGTTCAGGGCCCGGTATCCCGGGTTTCCGTTCTCGGCGTCCAGCATGCCGTCCAACGATACCCGCCGGTCGACGACGGCCGCCAACAGCCGGGCCGCGACCTGACGGGGGGCGATCCCGGTCTTTTCAGGTGCCTGCCGCTGGCTGCCGTTGCGCGGAGAAGGCCGCGGCCGCCATTTTTGTTTCGGATGTGAATCGTTATCGTCGGATGTCAAGACCAGGGACCCTTAGGTGGTTCGGAACCACCGCGTCCCCAGCCAGTCGGTGGAACGGAACGCGATTTTCGGCCCGCCTTAGCAGCCTCGGCCGGTCGCGTCGAGGGCTGGGGCTGTGCCGTCTGGCGCATCTCGGCGGCCATCGCCTCGAGCGCAGCAATCCGGTTGCCGGTGTCCGGATGCGTCGAAAACAGGTTGTCCATGCGGGCGCCGGAGAGCGGGTTGATGATGAACATGTGGGCGGTGGCCGGGTTGTGTTCGGCCTCCTCGTTCGGAATCCGGCCGGCCGCGACCGCGATCTTCCGCAGCGCCGAGGACAGCCACAGCGGATTGCCGCAGATTTCCGCGCCGCGGCGATCGGCGGAGTATTCACGCGTGCGGCTGATCGCCATCTGGACGAGCATCGCCGCAAAGGGTGCGACGATCATCGCGATCAGGATTCCGACGAAACCGAGCGGATTGTTGTTGTTCTCGCGGTTGCCGCCGAAGAACAGGGCGAAGTTCGCCAGCATCGAGATCGCACCGGCAATCGTGGCGGTGATGGTCATGGTCAGCGTGTCGCGGTTCTGGACATGGGCCAATTCGTGCGCCATGACACCGGCGACCTCTTCATAGGAGAGCGCGTGCAGAAGGCCGGTCGAGGCGGCGACGGCCGCATTCTGCGGATTGCGGCCGGTGGCGAACGCGTTCGGCTGGTCGCTGTTGATCACATAGACCCGCGGCATCGGCAGCCCGGCGCGGGCCGCCAGATCGCGGACGATGCCGTAATATTCCGGCGCACTCCGCTCGTCGACTTCCTGGGCGCCGTACATCGACAACACCATCCTGTCGGCGTTCCAGTAGGAGAAGAGATTCGTGGCGGCGGCCACCACGAGCGCGATCATCATGCCGCCCTTGCCGCCGATGAAGAAGCCGACGGCCATGAAGAGGGCCGTCAGGAAGGCCAGCAGCATTGCCGTGCGGACGAGGTTCATAGGGTGTCTCCCCGATAGGATGGCGGCGCGACGATGTTTCACGTGAATCAAGGCTTTGCCGCCGATGAGAATGTTCCTATATGATGGTGACGGCTGGACCTTTTTCAATATCCCGAAGATCAGGACGACGTGATGCAGGGCGATAACGACAATCTCAGCGACGGCGGCCGCGTTCTGCCACCGGCAGCGGTCCGGGCATTGAAGGAAGCCGAGGCGCGGCGCGCGGCGGAGAAAGCGGTGCCTTTGCCGCCGGAGGTCGGCGGACGCGGCGGCCTCGACCCCGCCCGCTTCGGCGACTGGGAGATCAATGGTCGCGCCATCGATTTCTAGGCACAATTTCCTATTGCATCAGTAAATGAGGCGGAATATATTCCTTTCATGGAAAGATTCCGCCGCCCGTTTATTGCCGCCTTCTGCCAGACCGCGCTCGTCGTGACGGCGCAGGCGTCAGACCTGGACGGGCGCCGCGTGACCGGGCCCGTCGCGGCCGACATCCTGCGCATCGTCGATGGCGACACGATCCTCGTTCAAGCCCGGCCATGGCCGCAACAGACGGTAGAGGTCCTGGTGCGCATCCGCGGCATCGACGCGCCCGAGATCAGGACCCGGTGCGCCGTCATCCGGGCAGCCGCCGGGGCGGCGAAGGCGCATCTGGCGCAGCTGCTCCCGGCAAGCGGCACCGTCTTTCTGACCAACGTCTCCGGCGACAAGTATTTCGGCCGGGTCGTCGCGGATGTGTCGCTCGCGGATGGATCGAATCCGGCTCAGGAAATGGTCGCGGCCGGTCTGGCGCTTCCCTATGATGGCGGCCGGAAGGCTGCCGCAACCGGTCATTCGGGTGAGTGAGCCCGGGGTGGAGGCACGGCCGCCTTGGCAGCCGTGCTCCTGGGTGACGGTGGTCGCTGTCAGCCGGCAGCCTTGTTCTGCCGGTTGGCGATCAGGTCGTCGACGACGGCGGGATCGGCCAGGGTCGAGGTATCGCCCAGTGATCCGAAGTCGTCCTCGGCGATCTTGCGCAGGATGCGACGCATGATCTTGCCGGATCGGGTCTTGGGCAGGCCGGAGGCAAACTGGATCTTGTCCGGTGTTGCGATCGGCCCGATCTCCTTGCGCACATGCTTGATCAGGTCCTGCCGCAGCGTATCCGTTCCATCCTGGCCGGCCATCAGCGAGACATAGCAATAGATGCCCTGGCCCTTCAGATTATGCGGATAGCCGACGACGGCGGCTTCCGAGACCAGGTGGTGCGACACGAGTGCCGACTCGACCTCGGCCGTCCCGAGACGGTGCCCGGAGACGTTCAGCACGTCGTCGACACGGCCGGTGATCCAATAGTAGCCGTCCTCGTCGCGGCGGCATCCGTCGCCGGTGAAGTACTTGCCCTTGTAGGTGGAGAAATAGGTCTGTACGAAGCGATGGTGATCGCCGTAGACGGTGCGCATCTGCCCCGGCCAGCTGTCCGTGATGCAGAGATTGCCGTCGGCCGCACCTTCCAGCACCTTGCCCTCGCCGTCGACGAGTTGCGGCTTCACGCCGAAGAACGGCCGCGTCGCCGATCCGGGCTTGAGCTCGGTCGCGCCGGGCAGGGGGGTGATCAGGATGCCGCCGGTCTCGGTCTGCCACCAGGTATCGACGACCGGGCAGCGGTCCTCGCCGACGACATGGTAGTACCATTCCCATGCTTCGGGATTGATCGGCTCGCCCACCGATCCGAGCAGGCGCAGCGAGGAACGCGAGGAGCGCTTCACGAAGGCGTCGCCGGCGCCCATCAGCGCCCGGATCGCCGTTGGCGCGGTGTAGAAGGTGTTGACCTTGTGCTTGTCGACCACCTCCCAGAAACGGCCGGCATCGGGAAAATTGGGAACGCCTTCGAACATCAGCGTCGTCGCCCGGTTCGCGAGCGGGCCGTAGACGATGTAGGAATGGCCCGTGACCCAGCCGACATCGGCCGTGCACCAGTAGACATCGCCATCGTGGTAGTCGAAGACGTATTTGTGCGTCATCGACGCATAGACGAGATAGCCGCCGGTCGTGTGCAGCACGCCCTTCGGCTTGCCGGTGGAGCCCGACGTATAGAGGATGAAGAGGGGGTCTTCCGCCTTCATGCGCGCCGGCGGGCAGTCACGGGAGACGCTGGCGGCCTCCTGGTGGTACCAGAGGTCGCGCCCCGGGGCCCAGCCGGTCTTGCCGCCGGTGCGGCGCACGACGAGCACCTTGTTGACGATCACGTGCTGTCTGGCCGCGATGTCGATCGCGGTGTCGGTGTTCTCCTTTAGCGGGATCGGCTTGCCGCCGCGCACGCCCTCGTCGCAGGTGATGACGAAGGTCGATTCGCAGTCGACGATGCGGCCCGCGAGCGCGTCAGGCGAGAAGCCGCCGAACACCACCGAATGGATCGCCCCGATGCGGGCGCAGGCGAGCATCGCATAGGCCGCCTCCGGGATCATCGGCATGTAGATGGTCACCCGGTCGCCCTTCTTGACGCCGTGCTTCTTCATCACGTTGGCAAGCCGGCAGACGTGCTCGTGCAGCTCGTTGTAGGTGATCTTCTTGTCGATATACGGATTGTCGCCCTCCCAGATGATCGCCACCTGCTCGCCATGCGCCTTCAGGTGCCGGTCGATGCAGTTGTAGGAGACGTTGGTGATCCCGTCCTCGTACCACTTGATCGAAACCTTGCCGGTGAACGAGGTGTTCTTGACCTTCGTATACGGCTTGAACCAATCGATCCGCATGCCGTGTTTGTCCCAGAACCGCTCCGGATCCTCGACGCTCTCGCGATACCATTTCTGATAGGTGTCGTTGTCGATCAGCGCCCGGCTCTTGGCGGATTTCAGGACCGGATAGGTCTTTGCAGACATGCATTCCTCCTCATGCGCATGACGGGCCTTGCTCCTCCGGCCCGAACGATCATCGCCCATTCATATCAGGTCGAAGCCTTCCGGCAATTAGACAAAGGTCATTTGTCTCTTGAAGAATTGCATTTCTGCGACAGTGGCGTTATAGAGGGGCCGAATTCCCGGAAATCAGTGGTTTACCCCACGGCCCGCGACACCGGCGCGGACGGACAGAAGGATTGTATCCATGGCTCAACAGCTGCTCATGCCCAAGGCGACCGCCGTCTGGCTGGTGGACAACACGGCGCTGTCGTTTGACCAGATTGCCCAGTTCTGCAAGCTGCACCCGCTGGAAGTGAAGGCGATTGCCGACGGCGAATCCGCGCAGGGCATCAAGGGCCTCGACCCGATCGCGACCGGCCAGCTGTCCCGCGAGGAGATCGCCCGCGCCGAGGCGAACCCGAATCACAAGCTGAAGCTTTCCGAGCCGAAGGTTCGCGTGCCCGAATCCAAGCGCAAGGGCCCCCGCTATACGCCCGTTTCCAAGCGCCAGGACCGCCCGAACGCCATTCTCTGGCTGGTGCGCAACCATCCGGAGCTGAAGGATGCGCAGATCTCCCGCCTCGTCGGCACCACCAAGTCGACCATCGAGCAGATCCGCGAGCGGACCCACTGGAACTCCGCAAACCTGACGCCGATGGACCCGGTGACGCTCGGCCTCTGCTCGCAGATCGACCTGGACCTCGAGGTCGAGCGCGCCTCCAAGGGCCGCCCCCTGCCGACAGCGGCAGAACTCGGCGCCACGCTGGAATCGGCCCGCGAGACGGAGAAGCTCCCCTACGAGAGCCACGAGCGCGAGGAGGAAAAGGAGATCGACGCCGACGCCGTCTTCGCCAAGCTCAAGTCGCTCAAGTCCACGCGCGACGAGGACGAGGAAGACGACAACCGCTTCTGAGCGGCGCGCATCGCCGGACATTCAGGACCCGACCGTCGACGACGGTCGGGTTTTCTATTTTCGGCCGCTGCTCGACCGGAACGCCTATGCCCCGATGTGACGGGCCGAAAGGGCCACCGCGATCTCGTCGAGGATGGCCGGGTCGTCGATGGTGGCCGGCATCTTCCACGCCTCGCGGTCGGCGATCTTCTGCATCGTGCCCCGCAGGATCTTGCCGGACCGCGTCTTCGGCAGACGCTTCACGCAGATCGCCATCTTGAACGCGGCGACGGGACCGATGCGCTCGCGCACCAGGGCCACGACCTCCTGTTCGATCAGCGATGATTCACGTGAAACACCGCTGTTGAGCACGAGGAAGCCTGCCGGCACCTGGCCCTTCACCGGATCGGCGACACCGATCACCGCGCATTCCGCCACATCCGGGTGGCAGGCACACACCTCCTCCATGGCGCCAGTGGAAAGGCGGTGGCCGGCGACGTTGATGATGTCGTCGGTCCGGGACATGATGAAGACATAGCCGTCCTCGTCGAGAAAGCCCGCGTCGGAGGTCTTGTAGTACCCCGGAAATTCGGCGAGGCACGCCGCATGGAACCGTTCGTCGGCATTCCAGAACGTCGGCAGGCATCCCGGCGGAAGCGGCAGCCTGACGACGATATTGCCGAGATTGCCCGGCGCCACCGGATGCCCGGCATCGTCCAGCACCTCGATCTCGTAGCCGGGCAGGGGAACCGTCGGCGACCCGTGCTTCACCGGCAGGAGCCC
This sequence comes from Mycoplana sp. MJR14, assembly GCF_029210525.1. Lineage (NCBI taxonomy): Bacteria > Pseudomonadati > Pseudomonadota > Alphaproteobacteria > Hyphomicrobiales > Rhizobiaceae > Mycoplana > Mycoplana sp. MJR14. Next base: position 89,184 of record NZ_JARGEO010000004.1, on the reverse strand, counting down.
GAGCCCCATCGGGTTGCCGGCCATCGGCCAGCCCGTCTCGGTCTGCCACCAGTGATCGATCACGGGAACCTGCAGCACCCGCTCCGCCCATTGCAGCGTATCCGGATCGGCCCGCTCGCCCGCGAGAAACAGCGCCCGCAGCGACGACAGGTCGTAGCCCGCGATCAGCTGCCCCTCGGGATCTTCCTTGCGGATGGCGCGGAAGGCCGTCGGCGCGGTGAACAACGCCCGCACCCCATGTTCCTGGATCACCCGCCAGTACGCGCCGGCGTCGGGCGTTCCGACCGGCTTGCCCTCGTAGAGTATGGTGGTGCCACCGATCAGGAGCGGGCCGTAGACGATGTAGGAATGCCCCACCACCCAGCCGATGTCGGATGCAGCCCAGAAGACCTCGCCGGGATCGATCCCGTAGAAATGCCGCATGCTCCAGGCCAGCGCGACCAGGTAACCGCCGTTGTCGCGCAGCACGCCCTTCGGCTGGCCCGTCGTCCCGGAGGTGTAGAGAATGTAGAGCGGATCGGTGGCCTGCAGCGATACGCACGGCACGGCCGCCCCCTCCGCCTTCGCCGCACCGACCTCGGAGGCGAAATCACGGTCGCGCCCCTCGACCGTCGAAGCCGTCAGTTCGGGCCTCTGCAGGATGAGGCAGTGCTCGGGCTTGTGGCCGGCGATCTCGATCGCCGCGTCGAGCAGCGGCTTGTAGGCGACGACGCGACCGGGTTCGATGCCGCAGCTGGCGGAAATCACCACGCTCGCCCTGCAGTCGTCGATCCGTGTCGCAAGCTCGTTTGCCGCAAAGCCGCCGAAGACGACGGAATGGACGGCGCCGATCCGCGCGCAGGCGAGCATGCTGAACACGGCCTCGGGCACCATCGGCATATAGAGTATGACGCGGTCGCCACGCGCCACGCCGAGCCTCTGCAACACCGCCGCGATGGCCTGGACCTCCGTCAGGACCTCGCGATAGGTGAACGCGGTGATCTGGCCGGTGACCGGGCTGTCGTAGATCAGCGCCGCCTGTTCGCCGCGCCCGGCCTCGACATGCCGGTCGACGCAATTGTAGCAGGCGTTGGTCTCCCCGTCGGGGAACCAGCGACCATAGACGCCGCGCGTGCCGTCGAACGCCACCTTGGGCGGGACGGTCCAGTCGATTCCGTCCGCGGCCTTCGACCAGAAACCTGAGGGGTCACTTTTCCATTGCGCGTAGGTGGCTGCATAGTTGCTCGCCATGGTCTTTTCCTCCCGTAGTCTCACCGCCCTCCCAGGCGGTCCTCCGGGAACGACAATAGGAGACACCCCCCGGACGGGGAAGCCAGACCAAAGGGCTAGGCGGGGAGGGCAGCGTCGCGGCCGATCGGCCGCACCACAAAGAGGGCGGTCAGCGCGTGCCGAAGATGGCCGAGCCGACCCGCACGCTGGTCGCACCGAAGGCGATCGCCGTCTCGTAGTCGCCGGACATGCCCATCGACAGCCGGGCGACACCTGCCTTTCGCGCGAGCTTGGCAAGCAGGGCAAAATGCGGCCCGGGGTTTTCATCCGCCGGTGGGATGCACATCAGCCCCTCGATGGAAAGGCCGAGCTCATCGCGGCAGAAGGCGACGAAGGCGATCAGGTCGTCCGGTGCAATTCCGGCTTTCTGCGGTTCCAGGCCGGTATTGACCTGGACATAGAGGCGCACCTTTCGGTCCTGCCGGACCATCTCGGCGGCAATCGCGCGGGCGATCTTCTCCCGGTCCACCGTCTCGATAACGTCGAACAACGCCACCGCTTCAGCCGCCTTGTTGGATTGCAGCGGGCCGATCAGGTGCAGTTCGATGCCCGCGGTCTCGGCACGCAGCTGCGGCCATTTGGCATGCGCCTCCTGGACCCGGTTCTCGCCGAACACGCGCTGACCGGCCGCGATCGCCGGACGGATCGCCTCCGCGTCGAACGTCTTGGAAACGGCCACCAGGGTGACCTCGCCTGCGGCGCGATCGGCGGCGGCGGAAGCCTTGCGGATGCGATCGCGCACCTCGTTCAGACGGTCTTCCAGTTCCATTTTCGCCTCCGATGCCTATCTATGTCTCGCACCTAACCAAATCGCATGATCTTGCCAAGACCGGCAGGCCTCGCTTCGACGCCGGAAACGCCCTGAAAACTTGACGCTATGGCGGTTTCATGGTGAAGGTCTCGCCAGATATTCGCATGGGCTCCGCCCTTCAAACTTTCCGGAAATATCGACGACATGGCCACCGAACGTTACAACCCGCGCGATGCCGAGCCCCGCTGGCAGACCAAATGGAACGATGAGAACGTCTTCCTGACGAAGAACGAGGATCCGCGGGAGAAGTACTACGTCCTGGAGATGTTCCCCTATCCGTCCGGGCGCATCCACATGGGCCACGTCCGCAACTACGCGATGGGTGACGTCGTCGCGCGCTACAAGCGCGCCCGCGGCTTCAACGTGCTGCATCCGATGGGCTGGGACGCCTTCGGCATGCCGGCGGAAAACGCTGCGATGGAGCGGGGCGTCCATCCGGCGTCCTGGACCTATCAGAACATCGCCTCGATGAAGGCGCAGCTGAAGGCGATGGGCCTGTCGCTGGACTGGTCGCGGGAATTCGCGACCTGCGACGTCGAATACTACCAGCACCAGCAGCACCTGTTTCTCGACTTCCTGGAAAAGGGCCTCGTCTACCGCAAGCAATCCAAGGTCAACTGGGACCCGGTCGACAACACCGTTCTCGCCAACGAACAGGTGATCGACGGGCGCGGCTGGCGTTCGGGCGCGCTCGTGGAGCAGCGCGAGCTGACCCAGTGGTTCTTCAAGATCACCGATTTTTCCGAGGACCTGCTGGATGCCCTGGAGCATCTCGACCAGTGGCCGGAGAAGGTCCGGCTGATGCAGAAGAACTGGATCGGCCGCTCGGAAGGCCTGCTGATCCGGTGGGAGATTGCCGAGCGCGCCGGACTGACCGAGGAAAGCGAGGTCACCGTCTACACAACCCGGCCCGATACGCTCTTCGGCGCATCCTTCGTCGCCATCTCGGCCGACCATCCGCTGGCCAGGGACGCCGCGGCGCACAGTGCCGAGATCGCCGCCTTCTGCGAGGAGTGCCGTCGCGCCGGAACCTCGCTCGCAGCCCTCGAGACCGCCGAGAAGAAGGGCATCGACACCGGCATCCGCGTCCGCCATCCGCTTGACGCAAGCTGGGAGCTGCCGGTCTATGTCGCCAACTTCGTGTTGATGGACTACGGCACGGGTGCGATCTTCGGCTGCCCGTCGGGAGACCAGCGCGACCTGGATTTCGCGCGCAAATACGGCTTGCCCGTCGTTCCCGTCGTCATGCCGCAGGACGGCGACGCCGCGACGTTTGCGATCGGCGACGAGGCCTATGTCGGCGACGGCGTGATGATCAATTCCCGCTTCCTCGACGGGCTCTCCATCGAGGCCGCCTTCGATGCCGTAGCCGACCGGCTGGCCGCAACCACGATCGGCAACAGGCCGCAGGGCGAGCGCAAGGTCAACTTCCGCCTCCGCGACTGGGGCATCTCGCGCCAGCGCTACTGGGGTTGCCCGATCCCGATCATCCATTGCGAAGACTGCGGCGTCGTCCCGGTGCCGAAGAAGGACCTGCCGGTCAAGCTGCCCGACGACGTCACCTTCGATAGTCCCGGCAACCCGCTCGACCGTCATCCGACCTGGCGGCATGTCGCCTGCCCGCAATGCGGCAAGGACGCGCGCCGGGAAACCGACACGATGGATACCTTCGTCGATTCGTCCTGGTACTTCACCCGCTTCACCGCGCCCTGGGAAGGGCGTCCGACCGATCCGGCCGTCGCCAATGCCTGGCTGCCGGTCGACCAGTATATCGGCGGCATCGAGCATGCGATCCTGCACCTGCTCTATTCCCGCTTCTTCACCCGCGCCATGCAGGTGGCCGGCCATGTGGACCTGAAGGAGCCCTTCCGCGGCCTCTTTACGCAGGGCATGGTCGTTCATGAGACCTATAGCCGCGGCGAAGGCGCCAGGCGCGAATGGGTGACGCCGGCCGAGGTCCGCATCGAGGAGATCGACGGCGCACGCCGCGCCGTGCATGTTGAATCCGGCGAAGAAATCGCGATCGGCTCAATCGAGAAGATGTCGAAGTCGAAGAAGAACGTCGTCGATCCCGACGACATAATCGCCTCCTATGGCGCCGACACCGCACGCTTCTTCGTGCTCTCGGATTCGCCGCCGGACCGCGACGTCATCTGGTCGGAGGCAGGCGTCGAAGGCGCCCACCGCTTCGTCCAGCGTGTCTGGCGGCTGGTCTCGGAGGCATCCGCCGCCCTGTCGGCAGCCCCCTCCGCCGCCGGCACCACCGGCGATGCACTGGCGCTGTCGCGCACCGCACACAAGACCCTGAAGGCGGTCCAGGCGGACTACGACAAGCTCGCCTTCAACAAGGCGGTCGCCCGGATCTACGAATATGTGAACGCGCTGGCAGCCCCGCTCGCCGCGGCGGCGGAAGGCAAGACGGACGCGCAGGTGAACGCAGCGCTGCGCAATGCCGTGGAAATCCTCATTGCCATCATTGCGCCGATGATGCCGCATCTGGCCGAGGAATGCTGGAAGGCCATCGGCGGGCACGATCTCGTCGCCAGATCCGGATGGCCGGTCTATGACGAGGCGCTGGTTGCGGAGAACGAAATCACCCTGCCTGTGCAGATCAATGGCAAGAAGCGGGATGATTTGACAATTGCCCGCGATGCAGATCAGATGACGATTGAATCGGCCGTTCTGGCACTCGAATCGGTTCAGGCCGCGCTCGGCGGCAAGGCACCCAAGAAGATAATCGTGGTTCCGCAGAGGATCGTGAATGTTGTTGTCTGAGGCGTCACGCAGGAGAGGCCTGCTTGCATCCGCGGCCGGCCTGCTCGGTCTTGTCCTGTTGTCCGGCTGCCAAGTCAAGCCGCTGTATTCGACCGGATCCACCGTCGCCCAGTCGACGGCGTCGATTTCCATTTCCGATGCCGAGGACCGCGTCGAACAGAGGGTTCGCAACGAGCTGATCTTCCTGCTCGCAGGCGGTCGCGGCGAACCGGCGAACCCGACCTATCATCTCGAGATGGACGTCAAAGCCCGCGACGTCGGCGTTCTCTTGTCGCAGGACGACGATGTCGCGCGCGCCGGGCGACTGGTGATGACCGCGGACTACAATCTGACGCTCGTGGAATCCGGCGAAACAATCCGGTCCGGTCGACGCCAGGTCGTCGCTCTCGTCGATTTCCCCGTCCAGGAATTCGCCAAGCTCCGGGCTGTACGCGACGCGGAGAACCGTGCCGCACGAGAAATGGCGGAATTGATTCGCGCGGATCTTTCGGCAGCGCTCGCCAAGCGATAGCCGGCTATGTCGGAGATCAAGTCTCACGAGTTCGAGAACTTCCTCCAGCGGGCACCGCGAACCGGCGGCATATTCCTGATCTACGGTCCCGACCGCGGCCTGGTTTCGGAGCGCGCAGGACAGCTTGCGCGGCTGACTGGCGTTGCGCTCGACGATGTTTTCGCGACGTTGCGGTTGACGGCCTCCGACCTTGCCGGCAATCCGGGGCGCCTGCTCGACGAGATGAATGCGATCGGCCTGTTCGGCGGCGACCGGCTCGTCTGGGTGAAGGAGGCCGGCAACGACAAGCCGCTAATCGAGGCGATCGACATTCTCGACAAGCAGCCGCCGCAGGGTTGCAGCCTGATCATCGAGGCCGGGGACCTGAAGAAGGGGACGGGCCTGCGAAAAGCCGTCGAAGGATCCAGGTCGGCCATTGCCATCCCGTGCTATCCGGACGACACGCGCGCGCTCAGCGCCCTCATCGACAAGGAACTCGAAGCTGCAGGCCTTCGCATCGCACCCGCGGCCCGGCAGCGCCTGATGGAGCTGATCGGCGGCGACCGGCTGGCCTCGCGCAACGAGGTCCGCAAGCTCGCCCTCTATTGCCACGGCCGCAATGTCGTCGAGGAGGAGGACATTCTGGCTGCGATCGGCGATGCCAGCGCCATTTCCGTAGACGATGTGGTCGACGCAATCCTGAAAGGCGACAATGGGGCCTTTCTCAACGCCATGCAGAAGGTCATGTCGTCCAAGACGCCGGTCTTCCTCGTCCTGCAAGCCTGCCTGCGGCAGTTCCAGTTGCTGGAACTGATGCGCGCGGAGATGGACGAGAAGCGGACCAACGCGGCACAGGTGGTAGCCACGATGGGCCGCCAGTTGCATTTCCGTCGAAAACCGGTTGTCGAGCAGGCGCTGCGGAAATGGTCGCTTCCGGCCATCCGCCGGGAAACCGCCCGTCTGCAGACGGCCATCCTCCAGTCGCGGCAGCGCTCAGCCATGGAAGGCACAATCGCCCTGCAGACGCTGCTGTCCACCGTGCTGCAGTCGGCCAGAGCCTAAAGGCACCGCTCAACGAATCGCCCGCCAGCGAAGTCTCACAAGAGCACCCAGCCAGGTCTGCCCGATGTTCCCTTGACTTGCGTGGGAGGCAACAAGCCCTTAGTCGCTGCGCGCCCCAAGGAGTAGCGTCCCTTTGAGATGGATGACCGCGGTCTCAGCGCCGCTCGAGCAGCCTGCAGATCTCTTCGAGCTGTTCGAGCGTCTTGTAGTTGATCCGCAGGTAACCGCCATTCGCCCTGTGGCTGACCGTCACGTCGAGCCCGAGACTGTCGGACAGCGTGCGCTCCAGCGCCAGTGTATCGGCGTCCTTCTCGTCCCGCGCGGCATCCTTTCGGCCGTGGTCCGGATCCGATTGCGCCTTGATGTCGTGCTGCGCCAGCCGCTCCGCATCGCGCACCGACAGCCCCTTGGCGACGATCGTCTTGGCAAGGCCCACCGGATCGGAGGTCGGCACCAGGGCGCGCGCATGGCCCGCCGATAGCGTGCCGGAGGCCAGCATGTCCCGAACAGGCTCCGGCAGCTTCAGCAGCCGCAGGCTGTTGGCGACATGGCTGCGGCTCTTGCCGATGATCTCGCCGAGATCGTTCTGGGTATAGCCATGCTCGGCGATCAGCTGATCATAGCCGAGCGCCTCTTCCAGCGGGTTCAGGTCGGAGCGCTGGACGTTCTCGACGATGGCGATCTCGAGCGCCGTGCGATCGTCGACATCGCGGACGATCACCGGGATCTCCACGAAGCCGGCGAGCTGGGCTGCCCGCCACCGACGCTCGCCCGCGATGATCTCGTAGCGTTCCGCCGCGATCGTGCGAACCACGACCGGCTGAACGATGCCGTGCTGGCGGATCGAGGCGGCAAGGTCCTGCAGTTCGGCCTCGTCGAAGTACCGGCGCGGATTGCGCGGATTGCGGCCGACGAACTCGATCGGCACCATCCGGTCCGGATTGACGGGTGCGGCCTGCGACGCCCCCATCGCGACCGGCTGGTCCATTTCCCCGATCAGGGCCGCAAGTCCGCGGCCAAGTCTGCGCTTCGAGTTGTCGTCGCTCATCTACTCTACTTCCGATAGTAGGTCAGGCTGCCTTCCGCTGCCGTTCCCGTTGTATGACTTCCGAGGCAAGCTGCAGATAGGCCTGGCTGCCGGCGCATTTCAGGTCATAAAGGATCGCAGGCTTCCCGTAGGACGGCGCCTCGGAGACGCGGACATTCCGCGGAATCAACGTGTGATACACCTTCTCGCCGAGATGGGTGCGGACGTCGTTGACCACCTGCAGCGCCAGATTGTTGCGCGCATCATACATGGTCAGGACGATGCCCTGGATGTCGAGCGACGGGTTCACCGTTCGCCGGATCTGGTCGACCGTCTCCAGCAACTGGCTGAGGCCCTCCAGCGCGAAGAACTCGCACTGGAGCGGGACCAGGACGGAATGCGCCGCCGTCATCGCGTTCATGGTCAAGAGATTGAAGGAGGGTGGGCAATCGACGAGAATGTAGGAGTACGCCGCCGCATCGTCGGCAAAGAGCGCGCGCCGCAGACGAAAGACCCGGTCGCTCTCTCCGGCGATCTCCATCTCGATACCGAGAAGATCCATGGTCGATGGCAGGATCGACAGGTTCGGCACGGCCGTCTGCTGGGCGATCTCGGCAATGCCGTGGGTGCCCATCAACAGGTCGTAGGAGGACAGCTTGCGATCGCGCCGGTCGATCCCCAGTCCCGTGCTGGCATTGCCCTGCGGGTCGAGGTCCACAATCAGGACGCGCTCGCCGATCGCGGCCAGCGCCGTTGCCAAGTTGATGGCCGTCGTAGTCTTCCCGACGCCGCCCTTCTGGTTCGCGATGGTGATGATGCGATTCGATAGGCTTGCCATGGTGGATCCGCCGTCACTGAATTTTGCGCGAGAGCCCCGTTATTTCCAGCACGACAGAATCATGCTCAACGACGCTTTCGTGTTCTATCAGATCGAAGTGCCAACGACCACGCGCTTTCTCCACCTCGCTGCGGTAATCCCGGCCTTTATGGAAGAACGCCCGGCAATTTCCATTACGGTCCATCCACGGCGCGATGAAGTCCAACAGCAATGGAAGTTCTGCCAGCGCCCGCGCCGATATGGCGTCGCAATCCTGAATGATCGCGGGCGCCGTCTCGATCCGGATGGGGTGAACACTCGCGCGCGCACCCGTCTCCGCAATCGCCTGCCTGAGGAAGGCCGCCTTCTTGTTGTTGCTCTCGACCAGGTGCACCCAGCCGCCATCCGTCTCCAGGAGGAGAATGGCGGTAATGATGCCCGGAAATCCGCCGCCGCTTCCGAGATCGATCCAGGTCATCGGCGCCGGGCAATGGGCAGAGATCTGCGCGCTGTCGCGGATATGCCGGGCCCCGAAGTCGCCCAGCGTCGACGGCGCGACCAGGTTGATCGTCCGCGCCCACTTGTCGAAAAGCGCAATGAACTTGCGGAGGCGCAGCTCCGTTTCACGTGAAACATTCAAGTCAGAAAGAGAGATATCCTCAACTTTCATACCGCCTGGCTCCTCGGCTCACCGGTGGAACCGCTACGGCGGAGCGCTGTCAGCAGCAGCGATATGGCGGCAGGAGTCATCCCATCGATTCGTGCGGCCTGAGCGACATTGGCGGGCCTGTCGCGCGACAGTTTCAGGCGGAGCTCGTTCGAGAGACCCGGCAGGTCGTCGAAGCTGAAATCGGCAGGGATGGTGCGATCCTCCTCCCGGCGCACGTCGGCAATGTCGGCCGCCTGCCGGTCCATATAGACGGCATAGGCGGCCTCGATCTCCAGTGCTTCCCGGACCCGAGGATTCATTCCCTGGAGCTCCGGCCATACGATCCCGAGCGACTCGATCGAGTGCTCATTGTAGGACAGCAGCTCGTAGGCGCTGCGCTTCTGCCCGTCCTGATTGATTTTTATTCCGTGATTCAACGCTTGATTGGGCGTCAGCGTGAGTGACTTTGCGAGATCACGGCAATGGTCGAGCTCGGCCTGCCAGGCGAGGAAGCGCTCGCGACGCGCACGACCGGCGATCCCCAAGCTGATGGCGACAGGGGTCAGCCGCAGGTCCGCGTTGTCGGCACGAAGCGACAGGCGATATTCGGCGCGCGACGTAAACATGCGATAGGGCTCGGCCACACCGCGGGAGGTCAGGTCGTCGATCATCACGCCGATATAGCTGTCCGTGCGGCTGAAATGGTGCGGCGCCAGACCGCCGACCTTGCGGGCCGCATTGAGCCCGGCGACAAGGCCCTGGGCCGCCGCCTCTTCATAGCCTGTCGTGCCGTTGATCTGCCCCGCGAGGAACAGACCGGGCAGCTTGATGACTTCGAGGCCCAGCGTCAGTTCCCGCGGGTCCACATGATCGTACTCGATCGCGTAGCCGGGCTGCAGGATCTCCACCGACTCGAGGCCCGGGATGGTATGGATGAACGCGCTCTGGACCGCCGCCGGCAGCGACGTCGAAATGCCGTTCGGATAGACGGTATCGTCATCCAAGCCCTCCGGCTCCAGGAAGATCTGATGCCCGTCGCGCTCGCCGAAACGGACAATCTTGTCTTCGATCGACGGGCAATATCGTGGCCCGACGCCCTTGATCTGGCCGGAATACATGGCCGAGAGACCGATATTGTCCTCAATGATCCGATGCGTCGCCGACGTCGTGCGCGTCACGCCGCATTCGACCTGCGGATTGGTGATAGTGTCCGTCATGAACGAGAACGGAACCGGTTCGCTGTCGGCCGCCTGCCGGCCCACCCTATCCCATGCAATGGTCTTCCCCGACAGTCGGGCGGGGGTCCCGGTCTTGAGGCGGCCGAGGCGCAGGCCGAACCTGGCCAGCGTCGTCGAAAGGCCCAGCGACGGCTGCTCGCCCATCCGGCCGGCCGGGGTCGTTTCGGACCCAAGATGAATAAGGCCGCGCAGAAACGTCCCCGTCGTGAGGACGACCGCAGCGCATGCGAGGCGACGACCATCGCCGGTGACGACGGCCTGGATCTGCTGGTTGGCGGAGAGCTCGATATCGAAGGCGTCGCCCTCGATCACCTCGAGGTTCTCGATGCTGGAAATCTCCTCCTGCATCGCCTGCCGATAGAGACGACGATCAGCCTGGGTCCGCGGACCCCGGACCGCCGGCCCCTTGCGGCGATTGAGCAGGCGGAATTGGATGCCTGCCCGATCCGCGACGCGCCCCATCAACCCATCCAGCGCGTCAACCTCGCGAACGAGATGACCCTTGCCCAGGCCGCCGATGGCGGGGTTGCACGACATGACGCCGATCGTGTCCCGGGAGTGGGTCAGCAGGGCGGTGCGTGCCCCCGCGCGCGCAGAGGCGGAAGCCGCCTCGCAGCCGGCATGGCCGCCGCCAATGACAATGACATCATAGCTCAACAGTATACCCTCGGTTTGCTGGATCCCGTTTCACGTGAAACAGAGATTGGGACTCGCATATGGTGCAACGGTGTTTCACGTGAATCACTTCCCGATGCAGAATTCGGAGAAGATGACATCTAGCAAATTCTCGACGTCCACGCGACCGGTCATCCGCCCGAGCTCGTTGGCCGCCTGCCGCAACAGCTCGGCCTGCAGTTCGAGTTCATGCGCGGGAAGCGAGAGCGCCTCGTCCAGCGCTTTCAACATCGTCCTCAAAGACTCGTTGTGCCGATCGCGCGACGGAACGGCGAAGGCATTGGCATGGCTCAACTGCGGCAGGTGCTCACGGATCCGATCCATCAGCTGGTCGATGCCATCACCCGTCAAAGTCGACAAGGCCACTACCGATCGGTCGATATCCCTCCGCGGATACAGGTCGGCTTTAGAAGCAACATAGATCGTCGGTCCGGACTCGGTCGGCGGTGCGCCGGGCATCTCGTGCTGATCGAGCATCCGGAGGACGAGATCCGCCTGCGCCATGGCCGACTTCGCCCGCCTGATGCCTTCCTTCTCCACCACCTCCTCCGTCTCCCGGAGGCCGGCGGTATCCAGCAGCCGGACCGCAAAACCATCGATATCGAGGTCGACCGAAACGATGTCGCGCGTGGTCCCGGGAATATCGGTGACGATCGCGACGTCCCGCTTGGCCAGGAAATTGATCAGGCTCGATTTCCCCACATTCGGCGGACCAGCGATTACCACCGTCAGCCCGTCGCGAATGATCTCCCCGGCGCGGCTGCCGGCCAGATGCTCCCGAACCTCCCGTGCGAGCGCCATGAGATCGTCGCGCACGGTTTGACCGACCGCACCCGGCACATCCTCCTCATCGGAGAAGTCGAGCTCCGCCTCGATCATCGCACGCGCGAAGGTCAGCCTCCGTGCCCAGTCCTCATAGAGGCGTGATACACCACCCGCCGCATGCTCCAGTGCCAACCTGCGTTGCATCTCCGTCTGGGCGACGACGATGTCGGCAAGTCCCTCGATCTCCACGAGGTCGAGTTTGCCGTTGTGAAAGGCACGGCGGCTGAATTCGCCGGCGTCCGCCGCGCGCAGTCCGGGGAATTCCGCAAGGGCATCAAGCACAGCCCTGACCGTGGCGCGACCGCCATGCAGGTGAAACTCGCCGGAGTCCTCGCCGGTGAACGACGCCCGGCCCGGGAAGTGAAGCACGAGTCCCTGGTCCAGGAACAGACCGTTTCGCGAGCGAATCGAACGCAGTTCCGCGCGTCTCGGCGCCGGCAGGGAACCGGTCATGACGCGGATGACCGTCTCGCATTCCGGACCGCTGATGCGGACGACGGCAACGCCGGAGGGCAGCCCCCCGCTCGAAAGCGCGAAGATGGTGTCGTTTCCGACCATGGATCACCTGGAGTGCGGAGAAGTTGGGAGCGATCGCACAGCCATCGGGCGATCATCCAGTTCGCGCACGCAAATACACGAATGCAGGCGCGGCGTCCAGCATCGAAGCGTCGAGCTCGCCGCACCGATCGGCTACAAAAAAGGCGGCGCCCTCGCAAGACGCCGCCTCTCAACTTTGGAATCCGGGAAAGAATCCGGCTAATGTCTAGGTGTTCATCGAATCGAAGAAATCGCCGTTGTTCTTCGTTTGCTTCAGCTTGTCGATCAGGAACTCGATCGCATCGGTCGTTCCCATCGGGGCCAGAATGCGGCGGAGGACGAAGATCTTCTGCAGGTCCTGGCGCGGCACGAGCAGGTCTTCCTTGCGGGTGCCGGACTTGAGGATGTCCATCGCCGGGAAGATGCGCTTGTCGGCGACCTTGCGGTCGAGCACGATTTCGGAGTTGCCCGTACCCTTGAACTCTTCGAAGATCACTTCATCCATGCGGCTGCCAGTATCGATCAGCGCGGTCGCGATGATCGTCAGCGAGCCGCCCTCCTCGATGTTGCGCGCCGCACCGAAGAAGCGCTTCGGCCGCTGCAGCGCGTTGGCGTCGACACCACCGGTCAGGACCTTGCCCGATGAGGGAACGACGGTGTTGTAGGCGCGGCCGAGGCGCGTGATCGAATCGAGCAGGATGACGACGTCGCGGCCGTGCTCCACGAGGCGCTTGGCCTTCTCGATGACCATCTCCGCCACCTGCACATGCCGGGTCGCAGGCTCGTCGAAGGTGGACGAGACGACCTCGCCCTTCACCGAGCGCTGCATGTCGGTCACTTCCTCGGGCCGCTCGTCGATCAGCAGAACGATGAGATAGCATTCCGGGTGATTGGCCGTGATCGAATGCGCGATGTTCTGCAACAGAACGGTCTTACCCGTGCGCGGCGGGGCGACGATCAGCCCGCGCTGGCCCTTGCCGAGCGGCGCCACCAGGTCGATGACGCGGGGCGAAAGGTCCTTGGACGTCGGCACGTCCAGTTCCATCTTGAAGCGCTCGTTGGGATAAAGCGGCGTCAGGTTGTCGAAATGAACCTTGTGACGGATCTTTTCCGGGTCGTCGAAATTGATCGTGTTGACCTTCAGCAGCGCGAAGTAGCGCTCACCTTCCTTCGGTCCGCGGATCGGCCCTTCGACCGTGTCGCCGGTCTTCAGCGAGAAGCGCCGGATCTGCGACGGGGAGATGTAGATGTCGTCCGGACCCGGGAGATAGTTTGCATTGGCCGACCGCAGAAAGCCGAACCCGTCCTGGAGAACCTCGACCACGCCTTCGCCGATGATCTCGGTGTCCTGCGCAGCCAGCATCTTCAGGATCGCGAACATCAGCTCCTGCTTGCGCATCGTGCTGGCGTTCTCGACCTCGAGCGATTCGGCAAACGCCAACAGGTCGGTCGGCGTCTTGTTTTTCAGTTCTTGTAGCTTCATTTCAGCCATGCAGGGGGACCATGCGTGATTTCTGGATTGGGGATTGGCGTGCGAGTCAAGACTGAGCTGCAGGGAGGCAGTTCACGATGCGGGATACACATGCCACGAGAGATGAGGTGACGCGAAAATAGCGATTCAGGGGGAGGCCCGCAAGGGGCTCGTCGATTTTCCTAAAATAGACGGGACCAATTCCTTTCACACCCTCAGAAGGGCTTCACGACGGCAAGGATCACGATGGCGACCATCAATAGCGCCGGCATCTCGTTGAGAAACCGCCACTGGCGCGCGGTGATCCTGTTCTCGTCCCGGCCGAACGCTTTCACGGAACGGCCGAAGAACACGTGCACGCCCGTCAACAGCAGCACGAGCGTCAGTTTGGCATGCAGCCAGCCGCCGCCGAAGCCGTAGACGGACCAGGCGAGATAGAGGCCGAGCAGCCAGGCGAGCATCATCGCAGGGTTCATGATCACCCGGTAGAGACGTCGCTCCATCACCTTGAACGTCTCGGAAGCCTCCGAACCGCGGGCGGTGTCGCTGTGGTAGATGAACAGCCGCGGCAGGTACAGCAGCCCGGCCATCCACGAGATCACCGCGATGATATGCAGGGCCTTGAGCCAGAGGTAGGGGTTCTCCGGCGGATGGAAAACCAGCACTGCGGCCACGAGCGCGAAGACCACAAGCACCATTGCGGCCCGGATTTGGGCGCGCCGGCCTGCCGCCCAGCCTGTCTGGCGCTCGCTCAACAGTCCTGTCCTCGCACCCGCCGGACCAGCGCCGTCACATGCGCGGGATCGGCCTGCGGCGTGATGCCGTGGCCGAGGTTGAAGATCAGCGGACCGTTGCCGAGGGCGTTCAGGATCGCGTCGATCCCTTCGTTCAAGGCGGCACCGCCGGCCACGACACGCTGCGGGTCGAGATTGCCCTGCACCGGACCGTCCTTTTGCAGCTCGGCTGCAAACGACAGCGGTATCGTCCAGTCGAGCCCGATCGCGTCGGCGCCTGTGCCCTGGCGATAGTTCTTCAGCAACAGGCCCGCGCCCTTGGCAAAGGCGATGATCTTCGCCTGCGGCCGCTGCGCCCGCACCAGATCGACAATGCGCCGGACCGGCTTGACGGCATAGGCGGCAAACTCCGGCTCGCCGAGCACGCCCGCCCATGAATCGAAGATCTGCACCGCATCCGCGCCGGCGTCCAGCTGTGCCACCAGGTATTCGGCGGACTTCTCGGCCAGGATGTCCAGCAGGGCGGCAAAAGCCTTCGGCTCCTGATAGGCGAAAAGCCGCGTCGGCGCCTGGTCCGGCGTTCCGTGCCCGGCGATCATGTAGGTCGCCACCGTCCACGGCGCGCCGCAGAAGCCGAGAAGCGCCGTCTCCTGCGGAAGCTCGCGACGGAGCCTGCGCACGATCTCGATGACCGGCGAAAGATGCTCCATGACCGGCATCGATCCCAGCGGGCGGATCTCATCGATCGCCAGCGGCTTAAGACGCGGTCCGAAGCCCTCGTCGAAACGGACCTCGCGCTTCAGGGCATCCGGAACGACGAGAATGTCGGAGAACAGGATCGCGGCATCGAAAGCGTAGCGCCGGATCGGTTGCAGCGTCACCTCGACGGCAAGATCCGGCGAATAACAGAGATCGAGGAAACTTCCGGCCCTGGCGCGCGTTTCCCGATACTCCGGCAGGTACCGCCCTGCCTGTCTCATCAGCCATAAGGGTGGTGGAGAGACAGCCTTCCCGTTCAGGACCTCGACGATTTTCCGCGTGCCGGTCGTCACCTCTGCCGCGCTCCCTCTAACAAAGAAATCTATATTGAAGAGGTTTCTATTTCTTAGAGTCGGTGACTATCAAGGATTAAATTCCATCCACATCCAACCACAGATATTGCAGAACGGCTTTTGCCGAAGGAGCGATCTGGCGCCGCGCCGGGGGTGATGCGAACAACGCAGAAAATGCCACGCATTCAGGCGCTTACACGAATGCCAGATTTGAACATCCTGTGGACAGCTCCAGCGATTGCGTGACACAATGTCACCCACGGCGATTTATGCACAGCCGGCCCGCCATGCCATCCAGCGAAATCCGTTTTGTGGAAAAGTCGGCAGTTTTCCACGAGGCGTCGCCGCAGGCCGGCGAACCGGGCTCGCTGTCCCAGCCTGTCAACAGCCCACGGAGGATCATGTGGAGAACCCGAAAAACTACTTCCACCTCCACCTGATCTCCGATTCGACCGGTGAGACGCTGATTGCGGCCGGGCGCGCCGCCGCCGCGCAGTTCCAGGCGTCCCAGGCGCTGGAACATGTCTATCCGCTCATCCGCAACAGAAAGCAGCTCACCCCGGTCCTCGACGCGATCGATGCCGCGCCCGGCATCGTGCTCTACACGATCGTCGACAGCGAGCTCTCGGCCATCATCGACCAGCGTTGCCGGGAGATGGGATTGCCCTGCGTCTCGGTGCTCGAGCCCATCATCGACGTGTTCCAGTCCTATCTCGGGACGGCCTCGCGCCGGCGCGTGGGCGCACAGCATGTGATGGATGCGGAGTATTTCGCCCGCATCGAGGCGCTCAACTTCACCATGGACCACGATGACGGCCAGCTGCCGTCCGACCTGGAAGAGGCGGATGTGATCCTTGTCGGCATCAGTCGCACCTCGAAGACGCCGACGAGCATCTATCTCGCCAATCGCGGCATAAAGACCGCGAACATCCCGATCGTTCTCGGCGTGCCTCTTCCCGAGCGCCTGTCGCTGGTGGAAAGGCCGCTGGTCGTCGGGTTGATCGCGACGACCGATCGCGTCGCCCAGGTCCGCCAGAACCGCGTCCTCGGATCGGCCAAGGATTTCAAGGGCGAAGATTATACGGACCGGGCGCAGATCGCCGAAGAACTGAAGTATGCCCGCTCGCTGTGCGCGCGCAACAACTGGCCGATCATCGACGTCACGCGGCGATCGATCGAGGAGACAGCCGCGGCCATTGTTGCTCTCAGGCCCAGACTTCGCTAGTCCCGCTGCATGCAAACCGGGACCGCCCCATGACCAGACGTCTTATCCTCGCATCCCAGAGCCCGTTCCGCCGCACGCTGATGGAACATGCCGGCCTCACGTTCCGGGCGATTGCCGCGGATATCGACGAACGGGCGATCGAGGCCGAACTCGAGTGCCTGTCGCCGTCGCCGTCGGATACCGCCCTGCACCTGGCCGAGGCGAAGGCGCAGGCGGTCAGCGCGGCCAATCCGGACTGCCTCGTGATCGGATCCGATCAGACCCTGTCGCTCGGCGCGCGCATCTTTCACAAGCCCGCCGACCTCGAGGCGGCAAAGGCGCATCTCACCGCGCTTTCGGGCAAGACGCATGCGCTGAACAGCGCCGTGGTCATCGTCGCAGACGGTGAGGTGCGGTGGCGGCACGTGTCGACGGCGCGGCTCACCATGCGACCGCTGTCGGCGGCCTTCATCGATCGGCATCTGGCGCGGGTGGGTGACCGGGTGCTGGGCAGTGTCGGGGCCTATCAGTTGGAAGGCGAGGGGATCCAGCTCTTCGAGGCCATAGACGGCGACTACTTCACGATCATCGGTCTGCCGATGCTGCCGCTGCTTGCACAGCTGCGAGAGATGGGAGCGATCGATGCGTGATTCACGTGAAACATTGGTTAACAGAGCCTTCGTCGTCGGCCACCCGATCAACCATTCCCGCTCGCCGCTGATCCACGGATACTGGCTGGAAAAGCTCGGAATTGCCGGAAGCTATACGAGGCTCGACGTCGCGCCGGAGGCTTTCGGTGCATTCTTCTCCGGCCTGAAGAGCGGCGAATTCGTCGGCGGCAACGTGACGATCCCGCACAAGGAGGCGGCATTCCGCCTGGCGGATCGCCCGGACGCGCGCAGCGCCGAGCTCGGCGCCTGCAACACCGTGTGGCTGGAGGACGGCCAGGTTTGCGCCACCAACACCGATGGCTATGGTTTCGTCGCCAATCTCGACGAACGGGCGCCCGGTTGGGATCGCATCGACCGGGCCGTCGTGCTGGGTGCCGGCGGTGCCAGCCGGGCGGTGCTCCAGGCGCTGCGCGACCGCGGCATCCGTGAGATCCATGTCGTCAATCGCACCGTCGGCCGAGCCCGCGAACTCGCCGATTGGTTCGGCGGTGCGCTGCACCCCCATCCCATCGAGGCCCTGGCCGAAGTGATGAGCGGCGCCGAACTCTTCGTCAACACGACCTCGCTCGGGATGGATGGCCAGCCCGCTCCCGAGATCGCCTTCGATCGCCTGGCGGATGGCGCGATCGTGACCGACATCGTCTACGTCCCGTTAAAGACGCCCTTCCTGGCGCAGGCGGAACGTCACGGCCTGAAGACGGTCGACGGGCTCGGCATGCTGCTGCATCAGGCAGCACCCGGCTTCGAAAAATGGTTCGGCGTACGGCCTGCGGTCGATGAAGCCCTGCGCCGGCGCATCATCGACGACATGGAGGATCATGGATGATCGTCCTCGGTCTGACCGGCTCGATGGGTACGGGCAAGTCGACAACGGCCGGCATGTTCCGCGAGCTGGGCGTGCCGGTGCACGATTCCGACGCGACGGTGCACGAACTCTATCGCGGCGAGGCGGTCGGCCCGGTCGGCGAGGCTTTTCCGGGGGCGATCAACGACGGTGTCGTCGACCGCAAGGCTCTGGCGGCCGAGCTGGCGGCGAGGCCGGACGGCTTTCGCGAGCTTGAGTCCGTTATCCACCCGCTGGTTCGCCGCAAGGAAGAAGCCTTCCTGTCGAAGCAAAGGGCGGCGGGGGCACCGCTCGTCGTGCTCGATATCCCGCTTCTGTTCGAGACCGGCGCCGACCGGCGTGTCGACAAAGTGCTGGTCGTGACCTGCGAACCCGAACTGCAGCGGCGGCGCGTGTTCGAACGCCCCGGAATGACCGAGGAAAAGTTTTCGATGCTGATGGCACGGCAAATGCCGGATGCGCAGAAGCGGGAGCGTGCGGATTTTGTGGTCAGGACCGACAACGGCCTTGCAGACGCGCGCGAACAGGTGAAACTCGTCATCGACATCTTGAAGAGGGAAACGGACGCCGATGCGTGAGATCATTTTCGATACGGAAACGACCGGCCTGGACAACCGCGCCGATCGGGTCATCGAAATCGGCGGCGTCGAGCTCGACAACCATTTTCCTACCGGCCGAACCTTCCACGTCTATATCAATCCGGGCGACAGGAAGGTGCATCCCGATGCGCTTGCGATCCACGGCATCACCGACGAGTTCCTGAAGGACAAGCCGGTCTTCTCCGAGATCGTTGCCGAACTGCAGTCTTTCTTCGGCGATGCGCGGTGGGTCGCACACAATGCCACCTTCGACATGGGCTTCATCAACGCGGAATTCGAGCGACTGGGCATTCCGCCGGTGCCGGGCGACCGCGTGACGGATACGCTGGCACTGGCGCGCCGCAAGCATCCGATGGGTCCGAACTCTCTCGATGCGCTCTGCCGGCGCTATGGGATCGACAACTCCCATCGCAGCAAGCACGGCGCCCTTCTCGACTCCGAGCTTCTCGCCGAAGTGTATATAGAGATGATCGGCGGTCGCCAGGCTGCGCTCGGCCTGGCGGTAGCCGAACAGCGGGAGCGCCTCGATCAGGCGGACGGCGAGGAGATCGTCCTGCCGATCGCCCAGCGTCCGCACCCGCTACCGGGTCGCATCAGCGAAGCGGACCTGGCGGCGCATGCGGCCATGGTCGCGAAGATGGGCGACAAGGCGATCTGGTTGAAATTCCAGCAGCCTTCGAGCGACCCGGAGTAGCCCTAAAGCAAAACGCCCGGCTGTGCCGGGCGTTTTCGACTGGATCGAACGGACCCGTCAGTTCGTGTTGCTGGCGACCTTGGCCTTCAGCTGCTCTTCGGCCATGCGCTGCTGGAACATCTGCGCAAAATCGATCGGGTCGATCATCAGCGGCGGGAAACCGCCGTTGCGGGTGGCGTCGGCAATGATCTGGCGGGCGAACGGGAACAGCAGCCGCGGGCATTCGATGAACAGCACCGGCAGCATATGCTCCTGCGGGAAGCCGGCGATCCGGAACACGCCGCCATAGGCGAGCTCGGCGTTGAACAGGACCTTGCTGTCGTCCTTCGCCTCGGCGTTCAGCGAGAGCACCACGTCGAACTCGGTCTCCGAGAGCGGGTTGGCGTTCACGTTGACATTGATATTGATCGAGGGAGCCTTGTCGCGCGCCTGCAGCGAGCGCGGGGCGCCCGGGTTTTCAAAGGAAAGATCCTTCACATACTGCGCCAGGATATTGATGGACGGGCTCGCCGCGCTGTTGGCGGATGCATTGTCGGTTGCCATGGGTCTTTCCTCGGGGAGATAAATCGTGGCAGCCATCTAGCACTTCGCCGGAGGGCTTACAACCCTACGGCCCGGCGTGCCGCGAAGCAGTCATTGCGGCTCGTCGCGCCGGTAGTCGTCCGAATCGAGGTCGATTGTCCTCGGTTTTGCGGGACCCGGATCGCGCGGCTGCGCGCCGGCATCGACATTGACCACGACCACGCGGGAGGCAAGCCGCCTGGCGAGGATGTGTCGAACGAAGGGCACGAGCAGAAGGAGCGCGATCGCATCGCTGACGAAGCCCGGGACAATCAGGAGTAGGCCGGCGAGCAGCACGAATGCGGTGTCGAAGAAGCGCTCGGCCGGCATGTCGCGCGGCAGATCGCGCTGCCGCAGCCTGGTCAGTGCCTGAAATCCCTGGTGCCGCAGAATGGCCACGCCGGCGAGGACCGAGCAGACGACCAGGAGAAGCGTATAGGCGATGCCGATGCGTCCCCCGACGAACACGAACCCCGCGATCTCGAGAAGGGGAAGGAAAAGCAGCAGGATGGCAATGATTGATCGTATCATGTTCTCTCGCCTGGTCTCCTGTGCCGCGTGTCCTCAGCCGCCTTTGTCCCCGCATGGCCGGTGTCGGTCAAGGTGAAGTGATGCTTATTCGTACGATCGCCGTCGGCTTCGGTTTGAAGAATGGAGTTTTGCGGATTATATGGGGGGCAACTCAGAAAAGATGAACGGCGGTTCCGGATCGATATGGGCTCATTCGACTTTGTGACGATTTTCTTCCTCGTGGCGGCAGTGGTGATATTCCTGCAACTGCGCAATGTACTCGGCCGCCGTACGGGGAATGAGAAACCGCCGTTCGACCCCTATTCGCGGCGCGACTCCGCCGATCAGGCCGCCGCTCCCGAGCGCGGCAAGGTCGTCACGCTGCCGCGGCGGGACGGGACGGAGGGCGAGGAGGGCGCCTATGCCGGCGTCGATGCCTTTGCGCCCGCCGGCACGCCGCTCAATGAATCGCTCCGCCGCCTGGTGGACGGCGATCCGTCGTTCAACCCGAAGGAATTCATCAACGGCGCCAAGCTCGCCTACGAGATGATCGTCGTCGCCTTCGCCGATGGCGACCGCAAGACGTTGAAGAACTTGCTGTCGCGCGAAGTCTACGAAGGCTTCGACGCCGCCATCGCCGACCGCGAAGCCAAGGGCGAGGTGGTCAAATCCAATTTTGTCGGCATCGAGAAGGCGGACATCGTATCGGCCGAAGTCAAGGACAACGAGGTCAACGTCACGGTCCGGGTGATCAGCCAGCTGATCTCGGCGACCTATGACAAGGCGGGCAAGCTGATCGACGGCGATGCCGACACGGTGGCCGAGGTCAACGACCTATGGACCTTCGCCCGCGACATCCGCTCGCGCGATCCGAACTGGAAGCTGATCGCCACCGAATCCGAAGGCTGATCGGCGCGATCATGGAATTCGGGCTGAAACCGGTCGCCTTCTCTGATCTGCCCGGGTGGGCGGAAGACGACCCGTCGGCGCTTCTGACGGCGATGGCGCGCTGTCGCGACCATATCGCGCAGAGCAAGCCCTATCGCACAGGCGCCATCGGGATCACTGCGGAGGAGCTGTTGCCGGCGCTTTCCGCGGCAGCGGCCGCATCGCCGTTGGATGCTGCGCAGGCACGGGCCTATTTCGAGCAATGGTTCCAGCCCTTCCGGATCGAGAGGCCCGATGGAGAGCGGGGGTTCGTCACCGCCTACTATGAGCCGGAAGTGGACGTCCGGGCCGAACCGGATGCGGTCTTCCGTTTTCCCTTCTACCGGCGCCCGGACGACCTGGTTGATGTCGACGATGGCAACCGTCCGCCTGGACTGGACCCCTATTTTGCCTTCGGGCGCCTGCGGGACGGTCGGATCGAGGAATATCCCGATCGCAGGGCGATCGAGCAGGGCCTGCTTGCCGGCCGTGGGCTCGAGATCGCCTATGCGCGCTCGAAGGTGGATGTCTTTTTCGTCCACATCCAGGGGGCGGCGCGCCTGCTCTATCCCGATGGAACGGTCCGCCGCATCACCTATGCCGCCAAGACCGGCCATCGCTTCTCGCCGATCGGCAAGCTGCTGATCGAGCGCGGCGAAATCGATGCCGCAACCGTGTCGATGGCCTCGATCAGGGCGTGGCTCGCCCGCCATCCTGAGCAGGTGGACGACGTGCTCTGGCACAACCGGTCGTTCATCTTCTTCCGCGACGCGCCGGTGGAGGATCTGCATCTCGGTCCGGTCGCCGCCGCCAAGGTGCCGCTCGTTGCCGGACGCTCGCTCGCGGTCGACCGGTTGATCCACACCTTCGCAACCCCGTTCTTCATCCGCAGCGAGAGCCTGACGCACATGGACGGCGGCAAGCCCTTCGCCCGGACCATGCTGGCGCTCGACACCGGCTCGGCGATCGTCGGGCCCGCGCGGGGCGATATCTTCACCGGATCGGGTGACGGCGCCGGCGCGCTGGCCGGCAATGTCCGCAACACGGCGGATTTCTACGTCTTTGTCCCGAGGTCGATTGCCGCGAGATTTGGCCATGGCCAGGGATAAGCCGCTCAGCGCCGAAGACCGGATCCTCTGGGGCAAGGTGGCGAGGAGTACGACACCCTTGCCCGGTCGCATGCAGGATCTGGAGACGCTGGAGGCGGTTCTGCAGCCGACCGAGGCGCCCGCTTCGCCGGCTGCCGAAAAATCTGCGAAGGCGAAGTCCAAGTCGGATGAGTCGGGAATCCGGATAACGAACGCAGGCGAAGGCGAAAGGCGGCACTATCCGCTCGAGCGGCCGGTCAAACGCAAGCTGGCGAAGGGTCACCTGGCGCTGGAGGCACGCATCGACCTGCACGGCATGATCCAGAGCGAGGCGCACGGGTTCCTGTTGGGCTTCCTGATGCAGGCGCACATGCGCGGTCTGCGTCACGTTCTGGTGATCACCGGCAAGGGCGCCTCCATCGGCAGTGACGGGGCGCTGAAGCGCGCCGTTCCGCTGTGGTTCTCGCTGCCGGAGTTCCGTCCGCTGATATCGTCCTACGAGCCTGCCGCCCGCAACCATGGCGGGGAGGGCGCGCTCTACGTCCGGCTGGCACGGGTGAAGGGAGAGCGCGAATGACCACACCGTTCGGCATGGCCGTGCGCCACCTCCGGTCGCGAAAGGGCGTCTCCCAGAAGGAGATGGCAGCCGCACTCGGCGTGTCGCCGGCCTATCTCTCCGCCCTCGAGCACGGCCGCCGCGGCACACCGAGCTTTGACTTCCTGCAAAGGGTCGCAGGCTACTTCAACATCATCTGGGACGAGGCGGAGGAACTGTTCCGGATCGCGCGGATTTCCGATCCCCGCATCACGGTCGACACCGCGGGCCTGCCGCCGGAATACACCGCCTTCGCCAACCGCCTTTCCGCCGAAATCTGCAATCTGCCGCCGGCGACGATCAGGCGGCTCGCCGGCATTCTCGAAAAGGCTTGCAATTCGCGCGCTAAATCGACGTGATCCCCTGATTTCTGCCGCTATTGCCGGCCACATCGTTTGGAAAACCGGGCCTGAATCCCTATATTCACGGGTCTGGAAGGTCGGTGATTCGCCGGTTCCCATGTCCTCAGGTACGCTGGAAAGACATCCCCTATGACTGATACACCCGAGACCGAAAACGGCCCGGCCGAGTATGGCGCAGATTCCATCAAGGTGCTCAAGGGCCTTGATGCGGTACGCAAGCGCCCGGGCATGTATATCGGCGACACCGACGACGGCTCGGGCCTTCACCACATGGTCTACGAGGTCGTAGACAACGCCATCGACGAGGCGCTGGCCGGGCATGCGGACATCGTCACCGTCACGCTTAACGCGGACGGTTCGGTGACGGTGACCGACAACGGCCGCGGCATCCCCACCGACATCCACAAGGAGGAAGGCGTGTCCGCCGCCGAGGTCATCATGACCCAGCTGCACGCCGGCGGTAAGTTCGACCAGAACTCCTACAAGGTGTCCGGCGGCCTTCACGGCGTCGGCGTCTCGGTCGTCAACGCCCTGTCGGTGATGCTGAGGCTCAAGATCCGCCGCGGCGGCCGCATCCACGAGATGAGCTTCACCCATGGCGTCGCCGACGGTCCGCTGACCGTGACCGGCGACTGCGGCAGCGAGACCGGCACCGAGGTGACGTTCCTGCCGAGCCCGGAGACCTTCACCAATATCGAGTTCGTCTACGCCACGCTCGAACACCGCCTGCGTGAGCTCGCGTTCCTGAACTCCGGCGTCCGCATTCTTCTGACCGACCGACGTCATTCCGATGTCAAGCAGGACGAGATGATGTACGACGGGGGCCTCGAGGCCTTCGTCAACTATCTCGACCGCGCCAAGAAGCCGCTCGTCGCCAAGCCGGTTTCCATCCGCGGCGAACGGGACGGCATCACCGTCGAGGTGGCGATGTGGTGGAACGACAGCTACCACGAGAACGTGCTCTGCTTCACCAACAACATTCCCCAGCGCGACGGCGGCACCCACCTCGCGGGCTTCCGCGGCGCACTGACCCGCCAGGTCGTCTCCTATGCGGAGAGTTCCGGCATCCTGAAGAAGGAAAAGGTGACGCTGACCGGTGACGACTGCCGCGAAGGCCTGACGGCCGTGCTGTCGGTCAAGGTGCCGGATCCGAAATTCTCCTCGCAGACCAAGGACAAGCTCGTCTCCTCCGAGGTCCGCCCGGTAGTCGAAAGCCTCGTCAACGAGGCCCTGAGCCACTGGCTCGAGGAGCATCCTTCTGATGCGAAGGTGCTGGTCGGCAAGGTCGTGGAAGCGGCAGCGGCCCGCGAGGCCGCCCGCAAGGCGCGCGAGCTGACCCGTAGGAAGGGCGCGCTCGATATCTCCTCGCTGCCCGGCAAGCTCGCCGACTGCTCGGAACGCGATCCGGCCAAGTCCGAGCTCTTCCTGGTGGAAGGCGATTCGGCGGGCGGTTCGGCCAAGCAGGGCCGGTCCCGCGAGAACCAGGCGATCCTGCCGCTGCGCGGCAAGATCCTCAACGTGGAGCGCGCCCGCTTCGACAAGATGCTCTCCAGCCAGGAGATCGGCACGCTGATCACCGCGCTCGGCACCTCGATCGGCAAGGACGAGTTCAATCCCGAAAAGCTGCGCTATCACAAGATCATCATCATGACGGATGCCGACGTCGACGGCGCCCACATCCGTACGCTGCTCCTGACCTTCTTCTTCCGTCAGATGCCGGAACTGATCGAGCGCGGCCATCTCTATATCGCCCAGCCGCCGCTCTATAAGGTCGCGCGCGGCAAGTCGGGACAGTATCTCAAGGACGAGAAGGCGCTCGACGACTACCTGATCAACGCCGGTCTCGATGAAGCGACGCTGGAGCTGGGTTCCGGCGAGGTGCGCGCCGGCCAGGACATCAGCGAGGTGATCCAGGACGCATTGCGCCTGCGTGCGCTGCTGGACGGCCTGCATTCGCGCTACAACCGCGCCATCGTCGAGCAGGCGGCGATCTGCGGCGCGCTCAACCTCGAGCTCAGCCACAATCGCGACGCCTATGCCGAGATGGCCGATGAGGTCGCGCGGCGGCTGGACCTGATCGCCGAGGAGACCGAGCGCGGCTGGACCGGCGCCGTTGCGTCCGATGGCGGGCTGAAGTTCGAACGCACCGTGCGCGGCGTGAAGGAATTCGCCCATCTCGACATGGCGCTGATCGGCTCGTCCGATGCCCGCCATATCGACCAGCTGGCCGTGCGGCTGAAGGACATCTACGCCATTCCGCCCAAGCTGAAGCGCAAGGACCTGGAAACCGAGATCAGCGGACCGCGCGCCCTGCTCGATGCCGTCTTCGCCTCCGGCCGCAAGGGCCTGTCGCTGCAGCGCTACAAGGGGCTCGGCGAGATGAATGCCGAACAGCTCTGGGAGACGACGCTCGATCCGAACGTCCGCTCGCTGCTGCAGGTCCGCGTCTCCGATGCCACCGACGCCGACGGGCTGTTCTCGCGCCTGATGGGCGACGAGGTGGAGCCGCGCCGGGAATTCATCCAGGACAATGCGCTGAGCGTCGCCAACCTCGACATCTGACGCCCTTGCAGGGGTCCTCGGGTCGCGTCTGAATCCGGATAAGAAGTGATTGCCCCGCGCCATCAAGCGCGGGGTTTTTCAATCGCCGATACCACCGGGCAGGCCGCCCGTCAGTCCGGCTTGAAGCTGCCTTCGAAGGCAAAGACCTCGACGGAGTGACGCTGGCTCGGGACTTCACGCGCCTTCAGGTCGTCGGGGAGCGTATCCTTCGCTGCGATCTTGCCGATGGCGAGCCCGGCCTCGACCCGGTAGCCCTCCGGCACGCCTGCGGCGATCATCGCCTTGTCGCGATCGATCCCCGCCATCGCATGGACATGATAGCCGGAGAAGGTCGCCTGCAGCGCCAGCGCGCACCAGGCCGCCCCGGTATCGAAGGCATGCGTGTAGGCGGGGCGGAGTTCACCGGAAGCGGTGCGATTGTGGGTCTTGGAAATGATGACGGCCAGGACCGCGGCATCGGGAGTCCAGCGCCGGTTGCCCTCGTCCAACGTCGACAGGATCGCCTGGAAAGCCTCGGTGCCGCGATGGGCGTAGACGAAGCGCCAGGGCTGGCGGTTGCTCGCCGACGGCGCCCACCGGGCCGCCTCGAACAGGGCCAGCAGGTCATCCTGCGGCATCGCCTCGCCGGTGAAGGCGCGGGGCGACCAGCGCTCGAGGAAGACCGGATGAATGTCGTGATCGGCCGTGCGGCCGTTGATCTCATGCATGAATGCCACCACCAGTATTGCTGTCATTGACGGTCACAGGATGCGCCGATGCGTCGCCGATGTCGACCGCGCACGCAACGGCTTGGTGCATTGTGGAGCGGGCAGAAAAGGGCCTATAAACACCCCAGGGAGTTTCAGACTGAACAGGGAGACAGCGCCATGAGCCTCAAAGATCCAACCCTCCTGCGCCAGGCGGCGCTCGTCGGCACGCGCTGGATCGAGGCCGAGCCTGCGACGGCGATCGCCGTGAACAATCCGGCCACCGGCGAACGGATCGGTTTCGTGCCGAAACTCGGGGCTGCCGAGACAAAGGAGGCCATCGCGGCCGCCGAGAAGGCGCAGAAGGAATGGGCGGCGCGGACGGCCAAGGAACGCGCGACGATCCTGCGCAAGTGGTTCGAGCTGATGATGTCCAACCAGGACGATCTCGGCCGGATCCTGACCATGGAGCAGGGCAAGCCGCTCGCCGAGGCCAAGGGAGAGATCGCCTATGGCGCGAGCTTCATCGAATGGTTCGCCGAGGAAGGCCGCCGTCTCTATGGCGACATCGTGCCCGGCCATCAGAAGGACAAGCGCATCCTGGTGATGAAGCAGCCGATCGGCGTGGTGGCCGCGATCACGCCGTGGAATTTCCCCAATGCGATGATCACCCGCAAGGCCGGTCCGGCCTTCGCCGCCGGTTGCGCGATGGTTCTGAAGCCGGCTTCGCAAACCCCGTTTTCCGCCATCGCGATCGCCGTCCTTGCCGAACGCGCCGGCCTGCCGGCCGGCCTGTTCAGCGTGCTGACCGGTTCGGCCCGGGAAATCGGCGCCGAGATGACGGCCAATCCTGTCGTCCGCAAGCTCACCTTCACCGGTTCCACCGAGGTCGGGGCCGAGCTCTACCGGCAGAGCGCGCCGACGATCAAGAAGCTGGGGCTCGAGCTCGGCGGTAACGCGCCCTTCATCGTCTTCGACGATGCCGATCTCGATGCGGCGGTCGAAGGCGCGCTGATCGCGAAGTTCCGAAACAACGGCCAGACCTGCGTCTGCGCCAACCGCATCTATGCGCAGGAGGGCGTCTATGACGCCTTCTCCGAAAAACTGGCCGCGGCCGTCGGACGGCTCAAGACCGGGAACGGTTTCGACGAGGGCGTCATCCTCGGCCCGCTGATCGACGAGGCGGCACTCGCCAAGGTCGAGGAGCATGTGTCCGATGCGCTCGGCAAGGGCGCCAAGGTCATCCAGGGCGGCAAGCGCCATGCGCTCGGCGGCACCTTCTATGAGGCGACCGTGCTCACCGGCGTGACCTCGGCGATGGCGGTGGCGCGCGAGGAGACCTTCGGTCCGGTGGCGCCGGTCTTCCGCTTCAAGGACGAGGCGGATGTGATTGCCCAGGCGAACGACACCGAGTTCGGCCTTGCCTCCTATTTCTACGCCAAGGACCTGGCGCGCGTCTTCCGCGTCGCCGAGGCGCTGGAATACGGCATGGTGGGGGTCAACACCGGGCTCATCTCGACGGCGGAAGCGCCGTTCGGCGGCGTCAAGCTGTCGGGGCTCGGCCGGGAAGGGTCGAAGTACGGCATCGAGGAGTTCACCGAGATGAAGTACGTCTGCCTCGGCGGCATCGGCTAACTATGCCCGTTGCCCTGCCGTCCGGCCGCCTTCGGCCGGCGGTTGACCTGGCCGTTGTCGAGGAGAATCTGCGCCATGCCCGCCCCAAGCAATCCGTTCAAGGCTGCCCTGCGTGAAGGGACGTTTCAGCTCGGCCTGTGGGTGGCGCTGGGCAGCGCCTACGCGGCGGAGATCGCCGCCGGCAGCGGCTATGACTGGCTGCTGATCGACGGCGAGCACGGGCCGAACGACATGCCGCTGATCGGGGCGCAGCTCGGCGCCCTGCGCGGCAGCGCAAGCCACCCGATCGTCCGGCCGCCGATGGGCGAGGCCTGGCTGTTGAAGCAGCTGCTCGATCTCGGCGCACAGACCTTCCTGATCCCCATGGTGGAGACCGCTGAGCAGGCGCAGGCGCTGGTCAGGGCCGTGCGCTATCCGCCGCGTGGCATGCGCGGCGTCGGAGCCGGGCTCGGACGCGCCAGCAATTTCAACCGGATATCGGACTATCTCGCCACGGCCGATGACGAGATCTGCCTGCTCGTGCAGGTGGAAAGCCGCGCCGGCCTCGCAGCCCTTGACGACATTGCCGCCGTCGAGGGTGTCGACGGCGTCTTCATCGGGCCCTCCGATCTGGCGGCGGACATGGGCTATCTCGGCCAGCCGTCCGCCGCGGAGGTTCAGGACGCGATCCGCGACGCCTTCCTCCGCATCCACCGGCACGGAAAGGCGCGCGGGATCATGACGGTGGCGATCGACCAGGCGCACGAGTACCGGGCGATGGGCGCGGATTTCATGGCGATCGGCACCGACGTCAATTGCCTGGTGAGATCGATCGACGGCCTGCGCCGCAACTTCCTCGGCCTGGCCGGCGATGCGGACCAGAAGGGCGGCGGCTACTGACGCCGGCCCTTCGATCGCCGGTTCCGGGATGTCCCGTGCTCAGTTGATCGATTGCAGCAGCGTCTCGCGGGCCGATTTCAGATGCCGGCGGCAGGCATCCTCGATCCGCGCGGGATCGCGCGATTTCAGCGCGTCGATGTAGGCGAGGTGCTCTTCCATCGCCCGCGCATTCCGCTGGCGCGCATTCGTCTTGTTCCACTGGTAGTGATAGTGGAAGACGATGGCGATGATGTCGTAGAAATCGATGATGAACCGGTTGCGCGAGGCCCTGTGCACGAGCAGGTGGAACCGCTCGTCCAGCTCCGAGAATTCCCGGTACCGGTTGTCCACGTCGGCAAGAATCTCGCGGTGGAGGTCCGCGATCGTCTCCAGTTCCGTCCACGCGGGGTGGCCGTCGGGCAGATGCGCGAATGCGGCGGCCGACCGCAGCTCGAACATCTCGCGCACCTCGGTGAGCTCGAGCGCGAACTCCGGCGTGAACCCCTTGAGCACCCAGTGGCTGTTCGGGCGCTTCTCGATCAGCCCGAAACGGCTGAACCGGATGAGGAATTCCCGCACGCTCGTGGTGCCGGTGCCGATCTCGCGGGCAAGCTCCAGCTCGTTGATCTGCATGCCCGGTTCGGCACCGCCGGCAAGGATCCGCCGCATGAAGCTGCGCTCGATGATCTCCGACAAGGAATCGGTTTCCTCGGTCGGAAAGTAGTCTTCGGCCACGGGCTTGCGAAGCACGACCTTGCGCCGCTTCGACCATTCGATCAGCCCGATCTCCTCCAAGCGCGACAGGATCGCCCGGATCGTCGTGCGGCTCACGCCGAGCTGGCTGCCGAGCTCGGGCTCGGACGCAAGCGCACTGCTCGTCTCGAGGAGCGCAAGGCAACGATTGAAGGCATCCTTGAACACGGTATTCTGCTTGGCCATGGCTCTTTCGACCGATCGCGTTGAGATCTGCTCGTCTAGGCGGCAGCGGGAAAATTATCCAGTGTGGAGACAGCCGTTCGTTTGCCTGTCCTAAGGTGAGGACAGGCCGGCCCTCCATCGTCGTCCTCCTGCTGTCCATAATAGCCATTGACGCCGATCTGTCTATTGTAGATAAAAGACAGAAGTCGAATTGTTCTGCGCGGCCGGGAGTGAGGCGCAAGCGCGGCGGGAGGAAACAATGCGGACACGGACCATCGGCACGACGGGCCTTGCCGTGGGCGAGTACAGCTTCGGCACGGCCGCCCTCGGCGGCCTCTATCGCCCCTGCCCGCGCGATACCGCGATCGCGACGCTGGAGGCGGCGTGGGACGAGGGCATGCGCTACTTCGATACCGCGCCCTGGTACGGCTTCGGCCTCGCCGAGCGCGTGACGGGCGACTTCCTTCGCGCAAAGCCGAAGGACGAGTGGGTGCTCTCCACCAAGGTGGGGCGGATCATGTTCCCGGTGGACGACGACAAAGTGCCGACGGACTACGGCTACGTCGATCCCCTGCCCTTCGATGTGCGCTACGACTACAGCTACGACGGCATCATGCGCTCGCTGGAACTGAGCTATGCGCGGCTCGGCCTGAACCGCATCGACATCCTCTATGTCCACGACATCGGCGTCTATACCCATGGCGCCGAGCGCAATGCCATGCATTTCAAGGCGCTGATGGACTCGGGGCTCAAGGCGCTCGAGGAACTGAAGGCGTCCGGAACCATCAGGGCCTACGGCCTCGGGGTGAACGAGGTGCCCGTCTGCCTCGAGGTCATGAAGCGCGCGCCGGTCGATTGCATCCTGCTCGCCGGGCGTTACACGCTTCTGGATCGCTCGGCGGTCGCCGAACTGCTCCCGATCTGCGAGGAACGGAAGACCTCGCTGGTGGTCGGCGGCGTGTTCAACTCGGGCATTCTTGCGACCGGCGCGGTCCCGGGCGCCCATTTCGACTACATGCCGGCGAGCGACGATGTCGCAGCGCGGGTGCGCGCCCTGGAGGAACTGGCAAGCCTGAACGGCGTGCCGCTGGCCGCCGCGGCGATGCAGTTTCCCTTGCGTCATCCTGCGGTCGCCTCGGTGCTTCTGGGCACCGCCAAGCCGTCCAGCCTGCGCCGCAACGCCGAACTGACCCGGATTGCCGTCCCGGATGGCCTTTACATGGAAGCCGATGCTCATACCCTCATTGCCCCGCCGCTCGGAACAGAGGCGGTGCGGCAATAGGATTGCCGGCGGAATTTGAACGATATTCAGGAGCATACGCATGTTGAAAGGCATTCACCCCCTGCTCGGTCCCGATCTCCTGCACGCGCTGCAGTCGATGGGACACGGGGACGACATCGCCATCGTCGATGCAAACTTTCCGGCCCATTCGATGGGGCCGAAGGTCATCCGCGCCGATGGCGTCGACGCGATCGCCATGACCGAGGCCGTCCTCGCCCACATGCCACTCGACACGTTCGTGCCGGATGCCGCCTGGCGCATGCAGGTCGTCGGCGACCCGGAGGCGGTGCCGCCGGTCTGCGTCGAGTTCCAGAACATCGTCAATCGGCTTGCCGGCGATTTCACCGTCCAGTCGGTCGAACGCTTCGCCTTCTACGAGATGACGCGGAAGGCGTCCTATATCGTCGCCACGACCGAGTTCCGGCTCTACGGCAACATCATTCTGAAGAAGGGCGTCCTGCATCCGCACGAGGTCTTCAAGGTGTGAGGGGCGCGGGGACGGTGCGAAAAATGGAATGAATATTCCATGTTGACAGTGTGGCGGAACTATTGTTTCAATTGATCATCGCCAGACTATGGGTGCTGCATGTCACGGTGGAGGCCGGTGGCGTTGCAAAGGAGGAAATCGATCGCGGGCCGTGCGGGCACTTCACGTAGGAGCGTGAGGGCCTGGGCCGCAGCGGGCTTGCAAGCCGCACTGCCGCCTCGCCTGTAAGCATAAATGTATTTTATCGATAAAAATCGTCCGCATGCGTTCAGCGGTTCGGTTTCTTTGGAGGAGAACGCACTTGAGAGGAGAACCCTGATGAGCATTGCCAAGAAGCTTCTGTCGCGACGCGCCTTCACCGCTCTGGCCGGTGCGGCCGTGTTTGCGACGATGGCGCCCGGCGCGTCCTTCGCGCAGGACGTGACGATCCCGATCATCGTGAAGGACACCACCTCGTTCTACTGGCAGATCGTACTTGCCGGTGCGCGTGCGGCCGGCAAGGATCTCGGCGTGAACGTGCCGGAACTCGGCGCCCAGTCCGAGGCCGACGTCAACGGCCAGATCAGCATTCTCGAGAACGCCGTCGCCGGCAAACCGGCCGCCGTCGTCATCTCGCCGACGGAGTTCAAGGCGCTCGGCAAGCCGATCGACGAGGCTGCCAAGTCCGTACCGGTCATCGGCATCGATTCGGGCGCGGATTCGAAGGCCTTCTCGTCGTTCCTGACGACGGACAACGTCCAGGGTGGCCGCATTGCCGCCGACGGTCTGGCCGCCGCCATCAAGGAGGCCACCGGCAAGGAAGAGGGCGAGGTCGCCATCATCACCAGCCTGCCCGGTGCCGGCTCGCTCGAGCAGCGCCGCGAGGGCTTCCTCGACCAGGTCAAGACCAAGTATCCGGGCCTGAAGGTCATTGCCGACAAGTATGCGGACGGTCAGGCCACCACCGGCCTCAACATCATGACCGACCTCATCACCGCCAACCCGAACCTCGTCGGCGTCTTCGCCTCCAACCTGATCATGGCGCAGGGCGTCGGCCAGGCGATCTCCGAAAACAAGCTCGGCGACAAGATCAAGGTCATCGGCTTCGACAGCGACGACAAGACGCTGGCCTTCCTCAAGGACGGCGCACTGGCCGGCCTCGTCGTCCAGGACCCCTATCGCATGGGCTATGACGGCGTGAAGACGGCACTGGCGGTCTCCAAGGGAGAGAAGGTGGAGGCCAACGTCGACACCGGCGCCAACCTGGTGACGAAGGCCAACATGAGCGAGCCGAAGATCGACGCGCTCATCAACCCCAAGGTCAACTGACCCGAAACGACCGCGCCGGCTTTTCCGCCGGCGCGGCCATGCGACTTTGATCGCGGAGCCGCCCGGGCGCTTGCACCGGGCGATCGACAGGACCGCAGGCAGGAGGAGAGCACCATGAGCCGGCTGGAGGAGATTGCCCATCGCCACGACGAGGCCAGCGCCCTTCTGACCGAAGGAAGCCGCGTCCCGCCCGGCGCCCCGATCCTCGAATTGAAGGGCCTTCAGAAGAACTACGGCTATGTCCAGGCGCTGAAGCCCGCGACGATCACCTTTCTCGCGGGCGAGATCCATGCGATCGTCGGCGAGAACGGGGCCGGCAAGTCGACGCTGATCAAGCTCCTGACCGGCGTCATCACCCGCACGGCCGGCGAAGTTCTCTGGTGCGGCCACCCGGTCGCCCTCTCCACGCCCAATGAAGCGATCGCCCGCGGCATCAATGCCGTGCACCAGGAGGTCGTGCTCTGCCCGCACCTGACCGTCGCCGCCAATCTGTTCCTCGGCGACGAGGTCGACCGCTACGGCCTGATGCGCAAGAAGCAGATGGAAAGGATGGCCCAGTCGGTCCTCGACGATCTCGGCTTCCATTTGCCGGCCGGTGCGCCGCTCGGCTCGCTCACCATCGGCCAGCAGCAGCTCGTCGCCACCGCCCGCGCCGCCATGCGCGGTACGCAGTTCTTGATCTTCGACGAACCGACCGCCTACCTCACGCGCCAGGAATCGGCACAGCTCTTCAAGCTGATCCGCCGCCTGCAGAGCGAAGGTGTCACGATCGTCTATATCAGCCATCGCATGGAAGAGGTGTTCGAACTCGCCGACCGCGTGTCGGTGCTGCGGGACGGAACCCATGTCGGCACGCGAGACATTGGCGACACCAATGAAAACGAGCTGATCGCGCTGATGATCAATCGCTCGATCGAGCAGATCTATCACAAGGAAGACATTCCGATCGGTGCACCGATCCTGGAGGCCAAGGGGCTGTCCGGACCGGGCTTCGAGGACATATCGCTGACAGTGCGCGCCGGCGAGATCGTCGGCCTCTACGGGCTGATCGGCGCCGGCCGCAGCGAGTTCGCGCTCGGCCTCTATGGTCGCCAGCCGCTCTCGGCCGGCGAGATCCACTGGATGGGCCGCAAGGTGGAGATCCGCAACGAGCGCGAGGCGATGGACCTCGGCATCGCGCTTGCGCCGGAAAGCCGGCGCGACCAGGGTCTCTGCCTGAACCTGCCGATCGGCCTGAACATCAATCTGCCCGTCTTCGGACGGCTGAGCCGCGGTCCCGTCATCGGCCGGGCGGAGGAGGCGGCGAACGCCGACCGGCAGATCCGCGACCTCGCCATCAAGACGCCGAGCCGGCGCGTGCCGGCGTCGTCCATGTCCGGCGGCAACCAGCAGAAGATCGTCATCGCCAAGTGGCTGAGCCACGGTGCCAAGCTGTTCATCTTCGACGAGCCGACCGTCGGCGTCGACGTCGGCACCAAGGCCGAAATCTATCGGCTCTTCGCCAAGCTGTTGAAGGAGGGGGCCGGTATCATCCTCATCTCCTCCTATCTGCCGGAAGTCTACGAGCTCGCCGACAGGCTGCATGTTTTCCGGGGCGGCAGGCTCGTCGGCAGCCACGATTTCCATGCGGCGACCCATGAGGACGTGCTTGGCGAAGCGATCGGCGTCTGAGCCAGAGTTGAGATTGAAGCTGGAGGAGCAAGAATGACCATCACCACAACGGAGAGCCCGGCGGCCGCCCCGCGACGCGGGATGAACATCCTCTTCAGTCTGACGCTGATCGGCCTGCTGCTCGCGCTCTGGATCGCGCTCGGCATCGGCACTGCGAGCTTCTGGACGCCGCTGAACATCTCGAACCTGTTGCGCCAGGGCGCGATGACCGCGATCCTCGCCGTCGGCCAGACCTTCGTCATCATCACCGCTGGCATCGACCTTTCCGTCGGCGCAATCGTCGGCTTCTCCACCGTCATCCTCGCCTGGCTGCTTCAGACCGGAGTGCCGCTCTGGATCGCGATTGCGATCACGCTCCTGATGGGCGTCGCCATCGGCGCCTTCCACGGCTTCGGCATCGTCCGCATGGGGCTTCCGCCGTTCATCATCACGCTGGCGACCCTGACCTCGCTGCGCGGCGTCGGCCTGCTGATCACCAACGGCTCGACGATCTCGATCACCAACGAAGCCTTCACGAACTTCGCCCGGGCCGATTTCCTCGGCATTCCGAGCCTGTTTTGGATGGTCATCCTGGTGGCGGTGCCGGCCTACGTGTTCCTGCACCTCAGCCGCTGGGGCCGCTATCTGTTCGCCGTCGGCTCCAACAGCGAGGCGGCGCGGCTATCGGGCGTCAGCGTCAACCGCACGATCTACATGGCCTATATCCTGTCGGCCACCTGCGCGGCCTTCGTCGGCGTCCTGCTCGCCTCGCGCATCGGCATCGGCAACGCCACCCAGGCCGAAGGCTGGGAGCTGCAGGCGATCGCTTCCTCGGTGATCGGCGGCACCAGCCTGTTCGGCGCGGTGGGGTCGGTGCACGGCCCGCTGATCGGCGCCTTCATCCTGGCGACGATCAACAACGGCGCGAACCTGCTGAACGTCAATTCGTTCTGGCAGCGCATCATCACCGGCCTGTTGATCATCGTGATCGTCTATTTCGACCAGCTTCGCCGCCGCGGCAGCCGTTGACGGCCGGCCACGGTCGTCGACAACGCTATTTGCCGGCACCCGCAGCGGGCCGGCCTGGAGAATTGTGAAATGCGCACCATCGTCTGCCAGGAGCCGGGTCGGCTCGAACTCGTGGAGCGGCCCGCCCCCTCCGCCGTCCCCGAAGGCTGGGCACGGATCGCCGTCAGCCATGTCGGCATCTGCGGCACCGACTATCATATCTTTGAGGGCAAGCACCCCTTCCTGGAATATCCGCGGGTCATGGGGCACGAGGTCTCCGCCACCGTCCTGGAAGCGCCGGCGGGATCGGGCCTCACAGTCGGGCAGCCGGTGATCGTCAACCCCTATATCGCCTGCGGAACCTGCGTGGCCTGCCGCAAGGGCAAGCCCAACTGCTGCGTGGCGATCAAGGTCCTGGGCGTGCACACGGATGGTGCCTTCTGCGAGGAGATCGTCGTTCCGGCCGGAAATCTCTACCCCGCCGGCACGCTGTCGCTGGAAGCGGCCGCCACCGTCGAGTTTCTCGCCATCGGCGCCCACGCCGTCCGCCGCGCGCAGGCACCGGCGGGCTCGCGGTCGCTGGTGATCGGCGCCGGTCCGATCGGGCTCGGAACGGCGCTCTTCTCGCGCATCGCCGGCCATGAGGTGACGCTGCTCGACACCTCCGCCGAACGCCTTGCCATGGCGCGTGACAGGCTCGGCTTCGAAAGCGGGGTGATCGCCAACGCCGACGTCGCATCGGCGCTGGCGGCGATCACCGACGCGGAAGGCTTCGACGTCGTGTTCGATGCGACGGGCTACGCCAAGTCGATGGAAGCGGCCCTGGCCTATGTCGCCCATGGCGGCACGCTCGTCTATGTCAGCGTGGTGAAGGAGGACATCCGCTTTTCGGACCCCGAGTTCCACAAGCGCGAAATGATGCTGGTCGGCAGCCGCAACGCGACGGCGGAAGACTTCCGGCACGTGGTGGCCTCGATCGAGGCGGGCCGGGTGCCGGTCGAGGCGCTGGTGACGCATCGCACCACGCTTGCATCCGTTCCCGACGATCTGGCACGCTGGGCGACGCTGAAGGATGGCCTTATCAAGGCGGTGGTGAGGATAGCGGCTTGATCCGGCGCCCATCCAGGGTCGGCGACCGCGTTTCGATGAAGTGAAGAGGAAGAGAGAATGAGCCAGGATCTGGTGGGAAAGACGGCGTTCGTTACGGCGGCAGGGCAAGGGATCGGCCGCGCCTCGGCTCTGGCCTACAAGCGCGCCGGCGCCAGGGTGATCGCCACCGACATCAATGCCGGGGCGCTGGAGACGCTTGCCGCCGATGGGATCGAGACGCGCCTGCTCGACGTCCTGTCCGACCAGGCCGTGAAGGATGCCGCCGCCGCGATCGGTCCGGTCGACATCCTGTTCAATTGCGCGGGCGTCGTTCACGGCGGGACCGTGCTGGAGACGAGCGACGAGGACCTGGCGTTTGCGTGGGATCTCAACGTCCGCGCCATGGTGCGGACGGCCCGCGCCTTCCTGCCGGGCATGCTGTCGCGCGGCGGCGGTGCGATCGTCAACATGGCCTCGGTGGCAAGCAGCGTGAAGGGCGTTCCGAACCGCTTCGCCTATTCGGTCACCAAGGCGGCCGTGATCGGACTGACGAAGTCGATCGCCGCCGACTACGTCGCCCAGGGTATCCGCTGCAACGCGATCTGCCCGGGCACGGTGGAAAGCCCCTCGCTGCAGGATCGCATGCGCGCCGGCGGCGACTACGAGGCGGCGCGCGCCGCGTTCATCGCCCGCCAGCCGATGGGCCGGCTCGGTACGCCGGAGGAGATCGCCGACCTCGCCGTCTATCTGGCGGGCGCGACCTACACGACCGGCCAGGCCTATGTGATCGACGGGGGATGGACCGCCTGAAAAGTGGTGGTAGCAGGTTCGGCGGGGAGACCCGCCGGCGGCTGTTCTGTTGCACCGCAACGAAATCGTGATACCCTGTCGACAATTGCATGAAGGGCAAGATTTCATCCAGGCGCGGCCGCGCCGACGGAGATTTCGGTCTCCTCCCGTTCAAGACAGGGATTTCTTCCCATGTACTATCAGCTCTACGAACTGAACCATGCCATGATGGCGCCCTGGCGTGCTGTGGCGGACCATATGCGGCTCGCCTACAGCAACCCGCTCAATCCCCTCTCCCATACGTGCTTCGGCCGGACCATGGCGGCGGGGCTTGAGGTGCTGGAGCGGGCGACGCGGCGCTACGGCAAGCCGGCCTTCGGTCTCGACACGACGACCGTCGACGGCCAACCCGTCTCCGTCCGCGAAAAGATCGTCTGGCAGCGGCCGTTCTGCAACCTCGTGCATTTCGAGCGCACGCTGCCCGGCGGGCACCGGGCCGATCCGAAGATCCTGATGGTGGCGCCGATGTCGGGCCACTACGCGACGCTCCTGCGCGGAACGGTCGAGACGCTGCTGCCGCATGCCGAGATCTACATCACCGACTGGATCGACGCCCGCATGGTGCCGCTTTCGGACGGCTCCTTCGATCTCGACGACTTCATCGACTACGTCATCGAGATGTTGCATGCGCTGGGGCCCGACACCCACGTGATCGCCGTCTGCCAGCCCTCGGTGCCGGTACTCGCCGCCGTCGCGGTGATGGAGGAGGACAGCGATCCGCTGGCGCCCGCGTCCATGACGCTGATGGGCGGACCGATCGATACGCGCGTCAATCCGACGGCGGTCAACAGGCTGGCCGAGGAGCGGCCGATCGAATGGTTCCGCGACAACGTCATCATGCCGGTGCCGTGGCCGCAGCCGGGCTTCATGCGCATGGTCTATCCCGGCTTCCTGCAACTGTCCGGCTTCATGTCGATGAACCTCGATCGCCACCTGATCGCGCACCACGAGTTCTTCGAGCATCTGGTCAAGAACGACGGCGATGCGGCCGAGAAGCACCGCGACTTCTACGACGAATACCTTGCCGTGATGGACATGACCGCCGAGTTCTACCTGCAGACGGTCGAGACGGTGTTCATGAAGCACGCCCTTCCGAAGGGCGAGATGATGCACCGCGACCGCCGCGTCGATACTGCTGCAATCCGCAACGTCGCGCTGCTCACGGTCGAGGGCGAGAACGACGACATTTCCGGCGTCGGCCAGACCAAGGCGGCGCAGACGATCTGTCCCAATATCCCCGACAATCGGCGCATGCACTACATGCAGCCCGACGTCGGCCACTACGGCGTGTTCAACGGCTCGCGCTTCCGCCGCGAGATCGCGCCGCGCATCGTTTCTTTCATCGAGGCGAACCGCCGGCAAAAGCGGCCGGCGCCGCGCGTCATCAAGGGCGGGAAGGCCGGCGGCCGCTAGGCGGCCGCTCGAATTCTCGTGGGGCTTTCATGGGCTTGCCCGATTCCGTCGGGCACAGCCTTGAAGCGTGTTCAGCGTCTTACCACATCGAAAACATCGGTCGCCACGGTGGCGGTCCGGCGAATGTGAGGAAGATTGCAAATGAACCAGTCTGCATTGCTGCGTCCGGATTGGACGCCTGCGACCGTCGCGCTGATGGTGCTGGGTTTTATGGTCTTCTGGCCCCTGGGCCTGGCCATGCTCGCCTACATCGTCTTCGGTGAGCGCCTCAAGACCTTCAAGAAGGAGGCCAACGACAAGGCGGACGGATTCTTCGCCGCTTGCCGCGGGCGTCACCGCGGCTTCCGCGGTCCCGGCTTCGGAACGGGCAACGTCGCTTTCGACGAATGGCGCGAGGCCGAACTGAACCGCCTCGAGGAAGAGCGCCGCAAGCTCGACGAGATGCGCGAGGAATTC
Source organism: Mycoplana sp. MJR14 (assembly GCF_029210525.1). Lineage (NCBI taxonomy): Bacteria > Pseudomonadati > Pseudomonadota > Alphaproteobacteria > Hyphomicrobiales > Rhizobiaceae > Mycoplana > Mycoplana sp. MJR14. The sequence continues at coordinate 49,496 of NZ_JARGEO010000004.1, read as the reverse complement.
GACGCCTACATGCGCGAGCTGCGCAAGGCCAAGGACAAGGAAGAGTTCGACCGCTTCATGCGCGAACGCCGCAGCGGCAACGGCGGCAACGGTGGCTCCGTGCCGGGATTTCCGGCAGCCTGAGCGGGCGGCTTGACGCTGCCCATCGTCGAAAGGAATGGCCGGCGCCCCTGAGGCGCCGGTTTTGCTTGGTTCAAAGGCCGCGCGAATCGGCTATGTAGGAGCGCGATGTTTTCCTCCGTCCTCAAGCCCCGTCGTGCCTTGCGCACCCCGCCTCCGCCGGAGTTGCGGGCGGTCGAGGTGAACGGACGGTCGGTGCCGCTGACAATACGCCGCAATGCGCAGGCGACGCGCCTGACGCTACGGATCGAGCCGGGCGGCCGGGCACTGAAGATGACGGTGCCGACCGGCCTTCCGGAGCACGAGATCCGCGATTTCCTGGATCGCCATCACGCCTGGTTGATGACGAAGCTCGCGCGCTTCTCGAGCCGCAGCGCCCTTGCCGATGGGCACCATATCTTCATTCGCGGCGTCGCCCATCGGATCGAGGAGACTGGCGTGCTGCGCGGCCTGACGGAGGCGGTGACCATAGACGGCGAGGCTGTCCTGCGCGTGAACGGCCGGAGCGAGCATGTTCCCCGGCGCATCTCCGACTATCTCAAGAAGGAAGCGCGCAGGGATCTGCAGGAGCGCGTAGCCTTCCATGCGCCGCGGGTCGGCCGCAAGGTAAGGTCGATCACGCTGCGTGATACCCGCAGCCGCTGGGGGTCGTGCTCGGCCGAGGGCGCGCTGAGCTTTTCCTGGCGCATCGTCATGGCGCCGCCCTTCGTGATAGACTATCTGGTGGCGCACGAGGTTGCTCATTTGCGCGAGATGAACCACGGCCCGGACTTCTGGAGCCTCTGCCGGGACTTGTGCCCCCGGATGGAAGAGGCCAAGCGCTGGTTGAAACGGAACGGCACGATGCTGCACGCCCTCGACTTCGACTGACGCGCTGTTGCGGGAACGCAAATCTCCTCGACTCCGCGGCCGTTTCGTGCGAGGTCCATGGCCGATGAAAAGCAACGGCGACAAGAACATCGACATCAAGATCTGCGGCCTGAAGACCCCGGAAGCGGTGCTGCGCGCGGTCGATCTCGGCGCGACCCATGTGGGCTTCATCTTCTTCGGGAAAAGCCCCCGCAACATCGAACCGTCCGATGCCGGCGCGCTGGCCGATCTGGTCAGGGGCCGCGCGAAGATCGTCGCCGTCACCGTCGATGCCGACAACGACGAGCTCGACGAGATCGTCTCGCTCCTGCGCCCCGACGTCCTGCAGCTCCACGGAAACGAGAGTCCCGAGCGTGTCCTGACGGTCAAGGCGGTCTACGGACTGCCGGTGATGAAGGCACTGTCCGTTCGCGAGGCGGCGGATCTGGAGAAGGTCGATGCCTATGTCGGCATCGCCGACCGGTTCCTGTTCGACGCCAAGCCGCCCGCAGGCTCGCAATTGCCCGGCGGCAACGGCGTTTCCTTCGACTGGACGCTGATGGATGCGCTTGACGGCGGCGTCGATTACATGCTTTCCGGTGGTTTGAACAAGGACAATGTCGAAGAGGCGGTCGCAGCGACGCGCGCGCCCGGCGTCGACGTCTCGTCCGGCGTGGAAAGCGCGCCGGGCGTCAAGGACATCGGCAGGATGGAAGAGTTTTTCGAGGCGTTGCGGCGGGCGACCGGTCCGGCCGTTGCCGCAGGGAGCAGGATGTGAACCAGTCACCCAATCTGAATTCGTTTCGCGGCGGTCCCGACGAGGACGGCCGCTTCGGCATCTACGGCGGCCGTTTCGTCGCCGAAACGCTGATGCCGCTGATCCTGGAACTGCAGGACCAGTGGAACGAGGCGAAGACGGATCCGGAGTTCCAGAAGGAACTGGCGCATCTGGGCGCCCACTATATCGGTCGGCCTTCGCCGCTTTACTTCGCCGAACGCCTGACGGAGCATCTGGGCGGCGCGAAGATCTATTTCAAGCGCGAGGAGCTGAACCACACCGGTTCGCACAAGATCAACAACTGCATCGGCCAGATCCTGCTTGCGAAGCGCATGGGCAAGACGCGCATCATCGCCGAGACGGGCGCCGGCCAGCACGGGGTGGCTTCGGCCACGGTGGCCGCACGCTTCGGCCTGCCCTGCGTCGTCTACATGGGTGCCACCGACGTCGAGCGCCAGGCGCCGAACGTCTTCCGGATGAAGCTCCTCGGTGCCGAGGTGAAGCCGGTGACCGCCGGCAGCGGCACCCTGAAGGACGCGATGAACGAGGCGCTGCGCGACTGGGTGACCAATGTCGAGGACACCTATTACCTGATCGGCACGGCCGCCGGCCCGCATCCCTATCCGGAGATGGTCCGCGACTTCCAGGCCGTCATCGGCCGCGAGGCCCGCGAGCAGATCCTGGCGGCCGAAGGCCGGCTGCCCGACGTCGTCATTGCCGCGGTCGGCGGCGGATCGAACGCGATCGGCATCTTTCATCCCTTCCTGGACGATAAGGATGTCCGGATCGTCGGCGTCGAGGCCGGCGGCAAGGGGCTGGACGGCGACGAGCACTGCGCCTCGATCACCGCCGGTTCGCCGGGCGTGCTGCACGGCAACCGCACCTATCTGCTGCAGGACGGCGACGGCCAGATCAAGGAAGGCCATTCGATCTCGGCCGGACTGGATTATCCCGGCATCGGTCCCGAGCATTCCTGGTTGAACGACGTCGGCCGCGCCGAATACGTGCCGATCATGGATCACGAGGCGCTGGAGGCCTTCCAGCTGCTCACACGCCTTGAGGGGATCATCCCGGCGCTGGAGCCGAGCCATGCGCTTGCCGAAGTGATCAAGCGCGCACCCAAAATGGGCAAGGACGAGATCATCCTGATGAACCTCTCCGGCCGCGGGGACAAGGATATCTTCACCGTCGGCAAGATCCTCGGCATGGAGCTCTGAGAATGACCGCGCGCATGGACAGGCGGTTCGCCGCACTCGCATCCGAAGGCCGTCCGGCCCTCGTAACCTATTTCATGGGCGGCGATCCGGACTATGCCTCCTCGCTCGCCATCATGAAGGCGCTGCCGAAGGCCGGGGCCGACGTCATCGAACTCGGCATGCCGTTCTCCGATCCGATGGCCGACGGACCGGCGATCCAGCTGGCCGGCCAGCGGTCGCTCAAGGGCGGCCAGACGTTGGCCAAGACGATCCAGATGGCGCGCGATTTCCGTCTGGAGGACGCGGACACGCCGATCGTGCTGATGGGTTACTACAACCCGATCTACATCTATGGCGTCGACCGCTTTCTCGAAGACGCGCTGGAAGCGGGCATCGACGGCCTGATCGTCGTCGACCTGCCGCCGGAGATGGACGACGAACTCTGCATCCCGGCCCTCCGGCGCGGCATCAACTTCATCCGCCTGGCGACGCCGACGACGGATGCCAAGCGCCTGCCGGCGGTGCTGGAGAACACCTCCGGCTTCGTCTACTACGTGTCCATGAACGGGATCACCGGCTCTGCGCTTCCCGATCCGTCCGTGATCGGCGGCGCCGTCCGGCGCATCAAGCAGCACACGGCGCTCCCGGTCTGCGTCGGCTTCGGCGTCAAGACGGCGGAACATGCGCGGGCCATCGGCGCCTCCTCAGACGGCGTGGTCGTCGGCAGCGCCATCGTCAACCAGATCGCGTCCAGCCTGACGGCAGACGGCGCCGCCACGGAGGCCACCGTTGCCGGCGTCGAGGCGCTGGTGCGCAGCCTTGCATCCGGCGTGCGCGGCGCCCGGGTTGCGGCGGCGGAATAAATCCCCACATAGGGGCAAAAATTCAGGAGTAGCTTCAGTGAACTGGATCACCAACTACGTTCGGCCGAAGATCAATTCGATGCTGGGCCGCAGGGAGGTTCCCGAGAACCTCTGGATCAAGTGCCCTGAGACGGGCGAGATGGTCTTCCATCGCGACCTGGAAGAGAACAAGTGGGTCATTCCCGCGTCCGGCTATCATATGAAGATGCCGGCGAAGGCGCGGCTGAAGGACCTGTTCGACGATGGCGCCTACGAGGCGCTGGCGCAGCCGAAGGTGGCGCAGGATCCGTTGAAGTTCCGCGATTCCAAGAAATACATCGACCGCCTGAAGGACAGCCGCGTCAAGACCGAGCAGGAGGATACGATCCTCGCCGGCGTCGGCAAGGTGCGTGGCGTCAAGCTGGTCGCGGTCGTGCACGAGTTCGGCTTCATGGGCGGCTCGCTCGGCATGGCCGCCGGCGAGGCCATCGTCAAGGCCTTCGAGCGCGCCATTTCCGAGAAGTGCCCCCTCGTCATGTTCCCGGCCTCCGGCGGCGCCCGCATGCAGGAAGGCATCCTCTCGCTGATGCAGCTTCCGCGCACCACCGTGGCCGTCGAGATGCTGAAGGAAGCAGGCCAGCCCTACATCGTGGTGCTGACCAATCCGACCACCGGCGGCGTGACGGCGTCCTACGCCATGCTCGGCGACATCCACCTGGCCGAACCGGGTGCGGAAATCTGCTTCGCCGGCAAGCGCGTGATCGAGCAGACGATCCGCGAGAAGCTCCCCGAAGGCTTCCAGACCTCCGAATACCTGCTCGAGCACGGCATGGTCGACATGGTGGTCAAGCGTCACGACATTCCCGATACGCTCGCGCGGCTTCTTCGCATCCTGACCAAGAAGCCGGTCACCGAAACCACCAAGGCGGCTGGCGTCGTCGCCATTGCCGCCAGCGCCTGATCCGCGCTGGGGCGGGCGCTATGGAGGCGGCCGAGACCACCGAGGCGGGGCGGGAGATCGAAAAGCTCCTCGCTCTGCATCCGAAAGGCTTCGATCTTTCGCTGGACCGCATCACGCGCCTGCTTTCGGCGCTCGGCGATCCCCACAAGCGCCTTCCGCCCGTCATCCATGTCGCCGGTACCAACGGCAAGGGATCGGTCACCGCCTTCAGCCGCGCGATCCTGGAGGCGGCCGGGCTGTCCGTGCACGTCCATACCTCGCCGCATCTCGTCAACTGGCATGAGCGCTACCGGCTGGGCCGCAAGGGCGGCCACGGCGCGCTCGTTTCCGATGCGGTGCTCGCCGACGCGGTCCGCCGGGTGGCCGAGGCCAATGGCGGCCAGAAGATCACGGTCTTCGAGATCCTGACGGCCGTCACCTTCCTGCTGTTTGCCGAGCATCCGGCCGATGTCGCGATCATCGAGGTCGGCCTCGGCGGCCGCTACGACGCGACTAACGTCATCGACAGGCCGGCGGTCTCCGTGATCATGCCGATCTCGCTCGATCACCAGTCCTATCTCGGCGACCGGGTGGAACTGATCGCGGCCGAGAAGGCCGGGATCATGAAGAAGGGCGCGCCGGTGGTCATCGGCCACCAGGAAGAGGAGGCGGCCCGCAACGTTCTGGTGGCGACCGCCGAACGGCTCTCCTGCCCCCACACCGTCTACGGACAGGATTTCCTGGCCTATGGCGAGTTCGGCCGGATGGTCTACCAGGACGAATTCGGCCTGATGGACCTGCCGCCGCCGAAGCTGCCGGGCCGGCACCAGTATGCCAATGCCGCAGCGGCGATCCGGGCGGTCAAGGCGACGGGCCTTCCCGTCACCGAGCATGCGTTCGAACGCGGCCTCGTCTCTGTCGAGTGGCCGGGACGCCTGCAAAGGCTCCACGCCGGCGCGCTTGCGAAGGCTGCCCCGGAATCCTCGGAGATCTGGATCGACGGCGGGCACAATCCCGGTGCGGGCGTGGTGATCGCCGAAACCATGGCGACCTTCGAGGAACGGGACCCGCGACCGCTGTTCCTGGTCACCGGCATGATCAACACCAAGGACCCCGTCGGCTATTTCGACGCCTTCCGCGGCATTGCCGAGCGCGTCTTCACGGTGCCGATCCGCGGGTCGGATGCCGGCATTGACCCGGTCGCGCTGGCGAGCGACGCCACCGATGCCGGGATAGAGGCCGAGCCGGTCTCGTCGGTTGCCGAGGCGCTGCATGCGATCGGCCGCATCGTCGAGGAGGATGCCGTGGCGCCGCGCATCCTGATCGGCGGATCGCTCTATCTGGTCGGCGACGTCCTCGCCGACAACGGCACGCCACCGACCTGAACCGGCCGCCTGAACCGGCCACCTGGCGCATATTTCCTGCGGAAACGAAAAAGGCCCGGACGAGCCGGGCCTTGAAAATGGATGCTTGCCGCTGGCCTCAGGCCGCCGCGGTCGAAATCCAGGACGACAGCGCCGTCTTCGGGGCCGCGCCGACCTTGATGTCCGCCACTTCACCGCCCTTGAAGACGGCGAGCGTCGGGATCGAGCGGACGCCGAACTGGGCTGCGAGCTCGGGGTTCTCGTCGATGTTGAGCTTGGCAACCTTCACCTTGCCGGCGAGTTCTGCGGAGATTTCCTCCAGCGCAGGCGCAATCATCTTGCACGGGCCGCACCATTCGGCCCAGAAATCAACGACCACCGGCTCGGCGGAATTGAGGACTTCGGCCTGAAAATTGGAATTATCGACTTTCACGGTAGCCATGAGGGGCTGCTCCTTGGCGAATTGAAGTTGGATGTCATGTGATGCGCGGCGGCGGGCATTTCAATGGCTGGTATCTCACTTTGTCGCAAGCTCGGCAAGGCTTCGTGTCATCGCCTCGTCCTCCAGCCAGTAGACCACGGGCGCTTCCGTATAGACGAGCCCGCAACGGATGATCCGGCCGGGGTAGAGCGGGCCGAGCAGGGCGCGGTAGATTGCAAGCTGCGCGACATGCTCGAAGGAAATGTCTGCCGCACGTGCCGGCGGCTGCCTGTTGGTCTTGAAATCGACGATCTCGACGCTGTCCTGCGTCACGACCATCCGGTCGATCCGGCCGGAGACCGCATAGTCGGCGCGTCCGAGGACCAGCGTTCCCATGACCTCGACCTCGGCGCGGCTGGACGGCGAGAAGATCTCCGCAAGCGAGCGGTCCTGCATGATCGCGATCACGTCGCCGCTCAGGCGGTCCCGCTCGCGGTCCGGCCAGTGGCGCACCGCGCGTGCGAGATAGCGCTCCGCCGCGGCCGGTCGATCCGATGCCGGCAGGCCGGGCAGGACCTGCAGGAGGCGGTGCAGGACCCGGCCACGCTCCAGCGCCCGGCCGGCGCCGGACGGCGCACGCGTCGCAAAGAGCGCCGATCCGACCATCAGGTCGGCCTCGCCGGTGTCGATCACCGCGGCGGCTCCCGATGGGCTGAGCGGCCGCGGCAGCCGGCGCTGCGGCGGCAGCGCCCGGCTGAGCGCCGGCGGCAGCGGGGCCGCGTCCTCGACTACCTCCGCGGCCCCCTGGGATGCCGCGCCCGGCTCTGCCGACGCCTCGCGCCAGGTCGCACCGGGCCAGGTGTCCGTGCCTGCGGAGAATTGCGTCTCGCTGTAGCGGGTGGTGTCCCCGGAGAGACCCGCCGTGACCATCTCGTGCCATGTGCCGCTGCTCGGCCGTTTGCCGCGGTAGCCGCAGACGACGAGCCGGTCGGCGGCCCGCGTCATCGCCACGTAGAGAAGCCGCCGATACTCTTCCTCGGCCTGGGCGCGGAGACGCTGCGCATCGCGATCGGTCAGCGCGTTCGCCAGGTCCTTCACCGGAAGCCATGCCGGAAGCCCGGCGGCCTCCTCGCCCACCCCGGCGATCAACCGCAGCTTCGGCATATGCGTGTGGGTGAAGGGTGCGCCGCCACTGTCGACGAGGAAGACGACCGGGGCCTCCAAGCCCTTGGCGGCATGCACGGTCATGATCCGCACTTCGTCTCTACCCTTGTCCTGCTCGCGCTTGACGGTCGGCGCCTCGAGCTCCAGCGTCGAGATGAAGGCCTGCAAGCCGGGCAGGCCGTTTTCCTCCTGCTCCAGGGCGAAGGAGAGGAACTCGTCGATGATCTCGCCCGCCTCCTGCCCGAGCCGCGCCAGAAATGCGGCTCGCCCGCCGAGAGCGCCGAGAATCCGCGCGTAGAAGTCGTGGACCGGCAGTTCTCGGGCGCTGGCGACGAAGGTCTCCAGCTGACGCACCACGGTGCCGAGGAAGAGGTCGTCCGGCGCCTGCGCCCGCAGGTATCGCCACAGGCTCGTCGGCTCCGGTCGCCGCGCCGCAAGCGCCATCAGAGCCTCTTCCGAGAGGCCGAGAAGGGGGCTCTTCAGCAGAGCCGCGAGCGACAGGTCATCCTCCGGCAGAAGCGCAAAGCGGCCGAGCGCCATGAGATCCTGCACGGCGATATGGCCGGTCAGCACCAGCCGGTCCGCGCCGCCGACGGGAATGTTGTGCGGCTGTTTCAGCGCGCGGGTCAGCGCATTGACGAAGGCGTCGCGCTTGCGCACCAGCACGATGACGTCGCCGGGGCGCATGGGCCGCGATACGCCCTTTTCGGTCACGGTCTCGCGCCCGATCCACGCCGCCAGGGTATCGGCGATGCGTCGTGCCAGGACGTTCACCGGTGCCTTCTCCGGCACCGCGTCGAACGGTGCGGTCCAGTCCTCCTCGTCGACGGTGTCCGCAGGCGCGATCACTTCCCATAGGTCGACCGCGCCCGGTTCCTGGCCGCGGTTGGAGGCATGGATGACGGCGTCGCCATCGGGCGAAAGCCCGCGTGCGTGATCGGCAATCGAGAACACGCGGTCGACGGCAGAAAGCACGTCGCGGGTGGAACGGAAGGACAGCAGCAGCCGGATCGACCGGAACAGCGCATCGGCGTCGCCCGCCCGGCGCGCGGCCCTGCGCCCCTCCTGCGCGAAACGCTCCGGCCGCGCTCCCTGGAAGGAATAGATCGACTGCTTCTCGTCGCCGACGGCGAAGACGGTGCGGTTCGCCCCGCGCGCCGAGGCGCCGGCGAAGAACTCGCCGGTCAGCGCGCCAACGATTTCCCATTGCCTGGGGCTCGTGTCCTGGGCCTCGTCGACGAGCACGTGGTCGATCCCCTGGTCCAGCTTGTAGTGGATCCAGGCACCGACGTCGCTGCGGGTCAGAAGGGTGGCGGCACGCTCGATCAGGTCTTCAAAATCGAGCAGGCTGCGTCCGCGCTTGAGGTCCTCGTAGTCGCCGATCAGCCGTTCCGCGATCACGAGGGCCGCACGGGTCGCCTCGAACATGCGGAAGCGGCAGAGACGGTCCGTGCAGGCGACGACGTGCGCCTGCAGGCCGACGAAGAACGGTTCGAATTCCGGGTCCTGGTCCTTCACTTTCTTGGACAGGAAGGCGCGGTCGAGGCTGGCCGGCTTTCCGCCGCCATTGAAGAACAGATCGCAGAGCGCCTGCCTGCGAGCGCCCGCCGTCGGAAGTTCCGGCAGGGCGGCCAGGCCGGCCGCACTCGCCTTGACCGTGTCGCTGCCGAGCTCGAGCGCGGTGTCGAGGTAGCGACGGAAGATGCCCTGGTCGAAGCCGGGCGGCGGCCAGAAGGCTTCGATGAGACTGTCGGCATCATCCGCCGGCTCGAAACCCAGCCGTTCGCGCAGCAGGACGGCGCTGCCGCCATCGGCAGCCGCCTCCTCGATGAAGGCGCGAAGGATGCTGCGATTGGCGACGATGTCCTCGACCAGCCGGTCGAGGCCGGTGTCGTCGGCGATCTCGAGCACGGTCGCAAACGCCTCCGCGAGTGCGACGTCGTCCTCCGCCGCGGTCGCGGTCAGGAGCGAGCGGCGGGCGTCGGCAAGCAGCACGGCGGCGGCACGGTCGTCGAGCACGGCGAAATGGCCGGCGACGTTCGCTTCCAGCGGAAACTGGTGCAGCAGCGCCTCGCAGAAGGCATGGATCGTCTGGATCTTGAGCCCGCCCGGCGTCTCCAGGGCGCGTGCGAATAGGCGGCGTGCCTCCTCAAGCTTCAAGCGGTCGGGCGCGGTGCCTTCGATCTGCTCGACGCGGCGGGACAGCTCGTCGTCCGGCAGCACCGCCCACTCGGCCAGCCGCTCGAACACGCGGTTCGACATCTCGGACGCGGCAGCCTTGGTGTAGGTCAGGCACAGGATGGCCGATGGCCGGCACCCGGCGAGCAGGAGCCGGATCACCCGCTGGGTCAGCACGTGCGTCTTGCCAGAGCCGGCATTGGCGGAGACCCATGCCGAACCGGCGGGATCGGACGCCGCCGCCTGCATGCGGCTGGTCCAGCCGAGCCAGGCACCGGGATAGTCGGCGGGCGGCCGCTCTGCCTCAAGCATCCTCTTCTCCCTCGGAACCTTCGGCCGTCGACCACTCGGCCACGCGCGCCAGATGGTCGTATTCGCCGCCGAACTCCCGTTCCGCCTCCGGAATGACGCGCGAGGCGAAGCCGTAGTGGCCGGAGAGCAATTGTGTCAGGAGCTTCTCCAACTGGCCGAGAGCCTCGTCGGCAAGGTCGTCCGCGGATTTCGGCTGCCGATCCTTCGTCAGCCTCGCGTGTTCGTTGTTGACGATCTCGTGGTCGAAGCGGTCGCCGGGCTTGAGGCGGACATAGGTCAGGTCGCCGGGCGGCGTGGATGGCAGGCCCTTGAAGGCCCCGCGCTTGAGGGCCGCCGCCTCCAGCGACAGTTGCGGGTCGAGGAGCGCGCGGGCGATCCGCAGCGAGGGCGAGCTGCCGGTCTTGTAGTCGATCAGGTCGGCGCGGCCGTCGCTGCGCAGGTCGATCCGATCCGCCACGCCGGTGAGCCGCATGCCGGCAATCCCGAGCTCGAGCGAGGCGGACACTTCCGTTACCGATTTATCGATCTCCTGCCGACGCTTGCCGTCCCAGGCGAGGAAGGCGCTGGCGACCGCCTGGAACCGCGGGCGCCAGACCGCATCGATATGCAGAGGCAGCGCCATCCGGTCGAACTCCTCCGCCGTGATCTTGCGCATCAGCGCGGCATCGTCGCCGTCGGCGGATCGTTCGCGCACGTAACGGTCGACGATGCGGTGATAGAGCGTGCCGCGCTCGGCCGCACCCGGATCGACGTTGAACGGCGCGATCGGATGGAGACGCAGGATTCGGCGTGCATAGATGGCATAGGGATCCCGGCGCAGCCGCCCGACCTCGCTGAAGGAATAGCTCTTCGGCTGCAAGTCGGCTGGCGGCCTCGGCTCGGGCCGCCTGGCCACCTGTTGCCTCTGGCGCCGGTCCAGCGCCGCCGTCCAGTGCAGGAGGTCCGCGCCTCTTTTCCTCAGGTTCCGGGCCAGCGAAGGACCGCCGACCGCCAGAAGGCGCTGCAGCCAACGCGATGCAACCGTCGGCGAGGTGCCGCTGCGCATCGCCCGCGTGAGGACCAGGTTGCGCGCCATGCAGGCCATCTGGAAGTCGTGCGCCAGCTGGCCGATGCGGCGCTCGGGCGGCTCGAGCCCGATGCTGGCCTTCATGGCGCGCGACAGAAACGCGTCATTGGTCGTCTGCCCCGGCCAAGTGCCTTCGTTCAGTCCGCCGATGACGATGGTATCGACGCTCTGCAGGCGCGATTCGAGGGCGCCGAAGACGAAGACGCGGGGATGGCGCATGGAGCGCGGCTTCACTGATTCGCTGGCGCTGATCGCCTCCAGCGCATCGCACCACTGCGGGCCGTCCGCCTCGAGCTGGCCCTCGGCCTCGATGACGCCCTTGAGAAGCGAGGCCAGCCCATCGCCCGCCTCGCCGGACCAGAGGCCGCTGAGACTGCCGTTCTCGTCGATCGCGACGGCTTCCAGCGCCCGGCCGGTCCGTTCGGCCCATTCCGAGATCGGCAGCGCCGTGGTGAGGCGCCGTCCGGTGCGGGCGTGGCGGACCAGAGCACCGGCAAGAGGCTCCACCGCGGCAGCGATCCGCCGGGCCAGGTCGCGTGCGCCGGCCACGGCGTCGTCAGTGACGGCGCTGCGCCATTCGGGCGGCTTGCGGTCGGCCGCATGGCGCTGGATCGCGGCATCCAGGAGGGGTTCGAGAGCGGCGATATCGACCTCGGCCGTGCCGCCGCGCAACGCCAGGAGCTCCAGCGCCGTTGCCGCGTCGCGCATTCTGTCGGCCGGAAGGCCGAAGCGGGGCAGCGGATGCTTCAGGAGGGCGACGAGCGCGACCGGATCGCCCGGCCGCAATGTCGCCTCCAGCAGCAGCCGGGTGAGCGTTCCCTGGGCGGTGGAAAGCAGCGGCGTGCCGGCGGTGTCGTCGGCCTCGATGCCGAAGCGGGCCAGTTCCGTCACGACACGGCGGGCAAGCTTCCGGTCCGGCGTGATCAGCGCTGCCTGCGCCTCATCGCTTTCCTCCAGCGCCAGCCTGAGGGCGATCGCGATCGCTGTCGCTTCCTCGCGCTCGTTTGCCGCCTCGACCAAGCGGACGCCGTCGAACGCTCCGTCCGGCGCTTCATCCTGCGTGTGCCGCTGCTGCTCCCAGCCTGCCGTGGCATGAACCGGCAACAGCGCCCGGGACAAAAGGTCCGCCCGCGCCGCCAACGCGGTCTCCGGTGTCCCAAGCGGAACGACCATCGACCGTTCGAGTCCGAGCCGCTGCAGCAATCGGCTGAGACCGTATTGCGGATGGCTGCGGTTCGACGCCTCGCGCGAGGGCTCGCCGGAGAGCGGATCGTGCGTGACCAGTCGCCAGTCTTCCGCCGACATCGAAAAGTCGAGCCCGGGCAGCACGATGGCGCCGTCCGGCATCGCGGCAACCGCCTCGATCAGCCGGGCGGTGGCAGGAATGGAACCGGTCGACCCGGCAATCACCACCGGTCCGGACGGCGGCGAATCGCGGTAGCGGTCCGCCTCCGCCTGCAGCGTCGCATTGCGGCGGATCGCCGGAGAGGAGCGGTTGAGCTCTTCGAGCCGCGCCGGCCAGTAGTCGCTGGCGATCTTCAGGAATGCCAGCGTCAGCTGCCACCATTGCGCGTGATCGGCCGCTTCGATGGTATCGAGTGCGGCCCAGTCGCACTCCTCCGTTTCCATCGCGTCGATCAGTTCGGCGAGCGCGCGGGCAAGCCAGATCGCGTCGGCCGGGCTTGCAGGCGCGACCAGCGGGCTCTCGGCGTGGACGGCGGTGATGGCGGCCGGCAGGCTGTTGCGCCAGGCGAGCACGAGCCGCGCGAGTTCCAGAAGGCGTGCCGGGCCGGAAAGCGGCTCCGCCATGTCGAGGGCGGCCGGTGCCGTCTCGTCGAAGAAGCCGCTGTCGTCATCGGTTTCGCCGAGCGGGCGGATGACCGGCAGGATGGCGGAACGGCCGCCGAGAAGATCGACAAATTCCGATCGCAGCGTTCGCGCCGAACGCCGGGTCGGCACGTAGATCGTCATGTCCGCCAGCGACAGCGGGTCGTCCGCCTCGTGGCGGAAACCGGGGATGACCGTGCCGTCGCAGATCTTCTGCGCCAGCGTCTTCAGGAACGGCAGGCCCGGGTGTATCGAGAACACGTTGGGGGCGCCGGCCCGCCGCGCGTTCATGCCGCGCCTGCCTGCCTGCCGACGACAGCCTCCGCTTCGGCGATCGCCTCGGGGGTGCCGACGGTTATCCAGTGGCCTTCGAGGATGAGACCGTACAGGCGGCCGGCCGCGATCGCGCGGTCGAAATAGATGTTGAGATTGAAGGCCTCGTCGGGCGCGTCGGCGAGCAGCGCCGGCATCATGGCGATCGCCCCGGCATAGACCACGGGCTCGCCCGGACCGTTTGCGAAGCGGGTCAGCCGGCCATCGGCATCCATCGAAAAGTCGTTGCGGCCGTTGTGCCCCGTCGTGTTTTCCAGCTGCACGCACAGCATGGCCATGTCCATGCGCGCCGGGTCGAAGAAGGAGGAAAGCCGCCGCAGGTTGCTCATCTCGCCGCGCTGCTCCCCGACCCAGAACAGATCGGCGTTCAGGACGAAGACCGGCTCGGGGCCCAGCAGCTTCAGCCCCTTGGCCAGCCCGCCGCCGGAGTTCATCAGCGCCTCGGTCTCGTCGGAGATCAGGATCTTCGGGCGGTTGCGACGCGACAGATGGTCGATCATCTGCCCCGCGAAATGGTGGACGTTGACGACGGCCCGCATCACGCCGGCCGTCTCCAGCGCGTCGAGGCCGTAGTCGATCATCGCCTTGCCCGCGATCGGCACCAGCGGCTTCGGCATGGTGTCGGTGACGGGCCGCAGTCGCGTTCCGAGCCCGGCGGCCAGCACCATGGCATTTTCGATTTTCATCGCGGTATCCGTCCTATGATTCGTCGGACAGGATTCCAGCCTTTCCGCACCAGTCGCGCAAGGGGGCGAGGCGGGGATGTTCAAGGGCGGTGCGCAGGTTATCCAGGGTTCGCGGCATATGCTTCATGTAGGCGGGCTTGCCGTCGCGCTGCATCAGCCGCACCCAGATGCCGACGAGCTTGCAGTTCCGCTGCGCCGCCATGATGTGCCAGGCCGCAAGAAAGGCGTCGCGATCGAAGCTGCCGGAGGCTTGCCGGAGCGCCAGGTAGTGGTCGAGCATCCGGCCGGCGAGGTCCTTCGGCATGTCGACGCGCGCGTCCTGCACCAGCGAGGCGACGTCATAGGCCGTCGGCCCGATCATCGCGTCCTGGAAGTCGATGATGCCCACGCGGCCGATACCCTCTGCCTGTGGCCGCCAGATGATGTTCGGCGAATGGAAGTCGCGCAGCAGCAGGTTCTTCTCCGCACCCGCCAGCGTGGCCACGAGGTCGCTCCAGATCGACCGGTAATCCGCGCGCAGCCCAGCCGATGCCGGGGCCCCGGTGCGCCAGGGCAGGTACCAGTCCGTCAGCAGGCTGACCTCGATCTGCATCGCGTCATGGTCGAAATCGGGGATCCGGTAGTCGCTGCCGTCCCCGACCGGGATCGCCTCCTGCACCGGCTGGTCGTGCAGGGCGGCGAGGACGCTTGCGGCTTCGAGGTAACGCTCCGGTATCGGCCGGCCCTCGTCGTCGAGCACGCCGTCCTGGCCGAGGTCCTCGATCAGCAGGATGCCGCGGTCGAGGTCGCGGTGATAGACCGAAGGCGCTGCGAAGCCGCGGGCACCGAGATGGGCGGCGATCGCCACGAAGGGACGGACGTCCTCGGCGATATGGGCGATCTGCTGGTAGTACTTGCCGTCCGCAAGGATCGGCCCCGGCGTGTGACGGGGGGAGTCCATCAGCACGAGGCGCTGCCCGTCGGCATAGATGTGTTCGTAGGCCCGGATCGAGGCGTCGCCGGTCAGGTGGCGGCGGCGGGCCGTAGCCAGTCCGGATCTCGCAAGAAAGGCGCGGATGTCGAGCGTGCGGCCGACGCGCGCGCCAAGTTCTTCCGGCCCTTCGATCTCGACGCGCCGTCCGGCTCCCTCGTGCAGGAAGCGCAGCGTCAGGCGGGACGGCGGCAGGGACTCGGCGGCCCGTTCCGGCCATTCCACCAGGCAGATGCCGTCTTCCAGCGCCTCGTCGAGGCCGAGTTCGTCGAGCTCGGCGGCCTCGGCAATGCGGTAGAGGTCGAAATGGGCGATCGGGATGCGCAGCGCGTAGCTCTGCACGAGCGTGAACGTCGGGCTCGGCACCTCAAGGAATTCATCGTCGGCCACCGCACGGATCAACGCCCGGGCGAAGGTCGACTTGCCGGCGCCGAGATCGCCGGACAGGGCGATCAGGTCGCCGGGCCGGACGGCGCGCGCCAGATCCTCGCCGAAGCGTATCGTCTCGGCTTCGTCGGCAAGATGGACCGTCCGGGTGAACATGGCCTATTCCGCCGCCACGACCGACGGCAGCGATCCGGGCGGGATGCGGCAGGTCACGCAGGTGCCCTCGCCCTCGCGGCTGTCGATGGTGACGCTGCCGTGATGCAGGCTGACGAAGCTTTCGACGATGGAAAGCCCCAGGCCGGCACCGCCGCGGCGGCCGTGGCTCTCGAAGCGGTTGAACACCGTGCGAAGCACGTCCTGCGGGATGCCGGGGCCGTTGTCGGAGACGCTGAAGACGAAATCCTCGTTCTCGCGCCAGCATTTCAGCTCGATGGTCGTGCCCTCGGCGGCAAAATTCGCGGCGTTGGCGAGCAGCTTGATCAGGATCTGCTTCAGCCGCTGGTGGTCGGCGACGATGCTGCCGAGCTTTTCCGAGGCGACGATGTCGAGTGAGACGTGGTTTTCCTGCAGCCGGTCGGAGAAGTCCATCGCCACATCCTCGAGCAGGTCCGACAGCTCGATGTCGGAAAGCTCGAGCTCCATGATGCCGGCATCGACGGTTGCGAGGTCGAGGATGTCGTTGACGATCGTCAACAGGATGGCCGACGAGGTGGCGATGTGATCGACATACTCGGCCTGGCGCTCGGTCAGCGTCCCCATGGACGGCGTCTTCAGGAGGTCGGCAAATCCGATGATGTTCGTCAGCGGCGATCGCAGTTCATAGGAAACATGCTGGACGAAGTCATTCTTCAGCGCGTCCGCCTTGCGCAGCGCGTCGTTCTTCTCCGTCAGCGCCCGCTCGACCCGCACGCTGTCGGTGATGTTGACGAAGGTCAGCATGGTCTGGGCGTTCGAAAGCGGGATGACCGCGAAATCGAGCACCAGTCCGGTATGCAGCTCCAGGATCCCCCGGTCGGACGGGCGTTCATCGTCGAAACTGGTGATGATGCGGCCGAACCGCTTCCACCCGTCGGCACCGTCATAGGATGGGCCGCACGCCTGCTCGATCGCCCGGATGTGCGTTCCCGGTTGCGCCTGCGCCTCGGTGATGCCCCAGAGCGCGCGGAAGGCGGGGTTCGAAAGGCGGATGCGGCCGTCGGGGCCGAATACGGCCACGCCCTCGGACAGATGGTCGATCGTCTCGTCCTGGACCTGCACGAGCGTGTTGTAGCGCGTCTCCAGGTCGACCTTCTCGGTCAGGTTCTCGAACACCCAGGTGGCGCCGCCCTGCGGCCGGGCGGTGGCGAAGACGCGCAGCGTCTGCCCGTTGGGCAGGTGCCAGAGCTCCGTCTGCGTGTCGATTGCCCGGTAGACGGACAGAACCTTGTCCTTCCATTGGCGCCAGTTCAGCTGCTCCGGCAGCCGCGACTCCGCGCGCAGGCGGTCCAGCATCTCGCCATGGTCCGGCCGCCGTTCGAGGAAGGCGGTGTCGAGGTCCCAGAGGCTCTGGAAGGCCTGGTTGTAGAACTGCAGGCGCTGGCTGCCGTCGAAGATGGCGACGGGCGTCGCCAGATGGTCGAGCGTCTCGGCATGGCTCTTCAGCGTGCGCTGGAGCTCCTCGCGGATCGCCTCCGCCTCGGAGACGTCCAGTCCGATGCCGGCGGAGCCCGCCGCGCAGCGGGCATCGACGACCTCGAAGAAGTTCCGCTTGCCCTGGACCACGGTGGAGACCCGGTCGCGGAACGGCGTGTCGAAGGTGCCGGTGGCCCGGATCCGCTCGCGGGCGACCGCGGGCAGAAGCTCGCGCCCCTCGCGCACGGCTTCCTGCGCGTCACGGGCCTCGACCGCCTGCCCGTAGGCGGCATTCGCCCAGACCAGCGCTCCCTCCCGCGACCGCTGCCAGACCGGCAGGTCGAGCGAATCGAGCAGGTGCTGGAACACGGTCAGCGACTGCAGGAGGCGGTCGCGCTCGATCTGCAGCTCGGCCGCCTCGCGGCGCAGATTGTTCAGGGCGACGAAGCGCACGAAGGCCTGCCCGCCGGACACCCGTCCCTGCACCTCGACGATCTCGCTGCGGGTCGTCTCCACGATCAGGTCGAAGCTCTGGGCCTGCGACCGCAGCGTCTCGATTGCCCGTTCGGCCTCGGCCGCGGAGGCCGGCTTCAGCCATCGTCCCAATGCCAGGAAATCGGCATCGGCCGCAGGCGCACCGGTCTCCGGCGGCAATTGGCCGAGCACTTCCGGACGTTGCGACAGGCCGTCCCAGACGATGATGCGCCGGTTCTTGTCGCTGATCAGCGCCTGGAGACGGGCGTTGCGGTGCTTGGCATCGGCGACGGTGGCGCGGAGCGTGCCGATCTCGTCCTCCAGTCGCCCGCGTTGCCGGATCATCCAGATGGCCGAGAACAGCGCGGCCGAAACCACGCCGAGAAGGACGGAAAAGGTCATGACCTCGGACGAGCCGAGCAGCCGCGTCGCGCCGACGGCGTCCTGAGCCAGCGCCGGTGGCGCGAGCACGGACAGCGCCGAGCCGCCCGCCAGAAACCGCAGCCACCCTCTGTGATGATCGAATGCCTTCAGGCTGGTTTCGCAGATCGTCTTGATCCGCGTGGCGATCGTTATGGGTGCGCCAGCACCCGGGCCCGAGCGGCCCTTCTTCAATTCCGACATCATCCCCGGTATGTCTCCGTCTGTTTGCCGCCTGGTCGACAAGACATCCCAGATCCGGCGCCACCGCGGCCCGTCCGAAACGGGGCAGGCCGGCAGCCGATGGAGGCGCACGATCGCCTGCACGTCGCTCGCGACGAGCAGTATCCGAGATCCCCATCATGGCGTCGAATCAACGACATAACCATACTTCCATCCCGAATCTGCGGGAAGGCGCGCGGGCAAAAAAGAAGCCGCAGCCCTGTCAAGGCTGCGGCCAACCACATATTGTGGATAAGTCGGGTAAGGATCAGTACCGGTAGTGTTCGGCCTTGAACGGACCCTGGGTCGTCACGCCGATATAGGCGGCCTGCTCCTCGGAAAGCTCGGTCAGCTTGGCGCCGAGCTTGGCGAGATGGAGGCGAGCCACCTTCTCGTCGAGGTGCTTCGGCAGGACGTAGACCTCGTTTTCGTACTTGCCGTTGTTCTTGTAGAGCTCGATCTGCGCGAGCACCTGGTTCGAGAACGACGCCGACATGACGAAGGACGGATGGCCGGTGGCGTTGCCGAGGTTCAGCAGGCGACCCTCGGAAAGAAGGATCATCCGGTTGCCCTTCGGGAACTCAATCATGTCCACCTGCGGCTTGATGTTCGTCCACTTGAGGTTGCGCAGGCTGGCGACCTGGATCTCGTTGTCGAAGTGGCCGATGTTGCCGACGATCGCCATGTCCTTCATCTCGCGCATGTGCTCGATGCGGATGACGTCCTTGTTGCCGGTCGTGGTGATGAAGATGTCGGCGGAGCTGACGACGTCCTCGAGCTGGACGACCTCGAAGCCGTCCATGGCGGCCTGCAGCGCGCAGATCGGGTCGATTTCCGTGACCTTGACGCGGGCGCCGGCACCGCGCAGCGAGGCTGCCGAGCCCTTGCCGACATCGCCGTAGCCGCAGACGACGGCGACCTTGCCGGCCATCATCACGTCGGTGCCGCGGCGGATGCCGTCGACGAGCGATTCCTTGCAGCCGTACTTGTTGTCGAACTTCGACTTGGTGACGCTGTCGTTGACGTTGATCGCGGGGAAGGGCAGGAGGCCCTTCTGCTGCAGCTGGTAGAGACGGTTGACGCCGGTGGTCGTCTCCTCGGTGACGCCCTTGACGGCGTCGCGCTGCTTGGTGAACCAGCCGGGCGAAGCCTTCAGGCGCTTCTTGATCTGCGCGAACAGGATCTCTTCCTCTTCTGAACCCGGATGGGAGAGCACGTCCTCGCCGGCCTCGGCGCGCGCGCCGAGGAGGATGTACATGGTGGCGTCGCCGCCGTCGTCGAGGATCATGTTCGAAAGGCCGCCGTCGGCCCACTGGAAGATCTGGTCGGTATAGGTCCAGTATTCCTCGAGCGTCTCACCCTTGACCGCGAAGACCGGGATGCCGGCGGCTGCGATGGCGGCTGCGGCATGGTCCTGGGTGGAGAAGATGTTGCAGGAGGCCCAGCGAACCTCGGCGCCGAGTGCGACGAGAGTCTCGATGAGAACGGCGGTCTGGATGGTCATGTGCAGGGAGCCGGTGATCCGGGCGCCCTTCAGCGGCTTGGCCGCCCCGAACTCGTCGCGGCAGGCCATCAGCCCCGGCATTTCCGTTTCCGCGATCGCAATTTCCTTGCGGCCGAAGTCGGCAAGGCCGATGTCCGCAACGTGATAATCCTTGGTGTTGCTCATGCGTGTCTCCAGACTGAATTGGGTCGTGTTCCGGCGCTGCGCGCTGGCGCGGGCCGGACAGTTGCGGCGCGAACGCCGGCGCGAGCGGATCCGCCCGTCCGCGGTCTGGCGCACGCTTAGCAGGAAACGTCAGGGGTGGCAACCAGGATATAAAGAAGTCTTTATATCTTTATATCGACGAGGAGGATCACATTTCCTCGCCGAAGCGATTGGCGACGAGGGCCTCGAGCGCGGCAAGCACCTCGTGGGCCTGCGCCCCGGCGGCCGTGACGTGCACCGAGCAGCCCGGGCTCGCGGCCAGCATCATCAGGCCCATGATCGACGTGCCGCCCACCGTCATGCCGTCCTTGGACACCGTCACCTCGGCGTCGAAACCGTCGACGGTCTGCACGAACTTGGCCGATGCACGGGCGTGCAGGCCTCGCTTGTTGATGATCAGAAGATCCTTGGACAGGGACATAATCGAACCGTGCATGGGGTTTGGCGCATCCATCGTCATTTGCCGCTGAGGACGCGGCTGGCAACATTGATGTACTTGCGCCCCGCTTCCGAGGCCTCGACGAGCGAGCGCTCCATGTCGCCGTCGTTGCGAACGCCCGCGAGCTTGATCAGCATCGGCAGGTTCACCCCGGCGATCACTTCGACCGAGCCGCTGTTCATGACGGAGATGGCGAGGTTGGAAGGCGTGCCGCCGAACATGTCGGTCAGGATGATGACGCCCTGGCCGCGATCGGCGCGCTGTGCGGCCTCCAGAACGTCCTGCCGGCGTTGGTCCATGTCGTCTTCCGGGCCAATGCAGACGGTTTCGATCGCCTCTTGCGGCCCCACGACGTGCTCCAGCGCGAGACGGAACTCCTCCGCCAGCTTGCCGTGGGTGACAAGCACCAGTCCGATCATAAGCACCGCTCCAATTGCCCAACATTTAGGCGACGCCAATACCGCACTGCGAAAAAGTCGTCCACCGTTGGGGAGGTCATCTTGTCGATGAAAAGGCCGAGTGCAAGTTAAAAATACCTCATCAAGGCCATTTCGGAGTGCTTGCGCATCAATTCCGGACCAGAAGGGGCAGCAGGCGCACCAGCCTTTCGAAGCAGTCGAACCCGTCGGCGACCGGCAGGCGCACCACCGGCAGGCGATGTCCGGGGAGAATTTCGCTTTGCTCGTCTTCGGGCGCGATGCGTTCGTCGAACGGAACACGGACGGGTCGGATGGCCTGCCCAAGGATTGCGCAGCCGATCGTCTCCACCTGGACGACGCCGGAGCCGCGGATCTCGGCCATTCCCGCGATCGTCGCAGGCGGGCGCGCGAGAATGCGTCCGCCTGCGACCTCGAGCAGCACCTGGTCGTCGGAGACGAGCGCTGCGAACAGGCCGCGCTCGCGTGCCCGGCCGATGCAATGGAGCGCTGCGGCAGTCTTGCCGGAACCGGACGGGCCGATGAAGAGCAGGCCGGTGGTGCCGACGACGATCGCCGTGCCGTGGATGTTCGTGGCCCGGCTCATTGCCTGCGTCCGGCCGCCGGAAGCGACAGGAGGAAGCGCGCACCCTTGATCTCGCCGGTGCCGCGGTCGATGATGTTCTCGGCCTTCAGCGTGCCGCCATGCGCCTCGGCGATCTGCCGCGAGATCGACAGCCCGAGCCCGGAATTCTGGCCGAACCCTTCGCTGTCGGGCCGGTCGGTGTAGAAGCGCTCGAAAATGCGGTCGATGTCTTCCGCCTGGATGCCGGGACCGTTGTCCTCGATCTTGACGATCCGCCGACCGTTGCGCCCGTTCGACAGCCGCACGACGATGCGCCCGCCCTGCTCGGGAACGAAGGAGCGGGCATTTTCGATCAGGTTGGTGATGATCTGGCCGATGCGCAGTTCGTGGCCGCTGATGTCGAAGCGCGCCTTCGGATTGTCGTTGCGGTCCACGACGAAGTCGAGGATGACCGGCTTCTTGTTGCTGCGGATCTGGCGCGAGATGTCGACGAGGTCGCCGAGGATCTTTTCGAGATCGACGGTCTTCGCATCGCTGCGGGCAAGCTCGGCGTCGAGGCGCGAGGCGTCGGAAATATCGCTGATCAGCCGGTCCAGCCGCCGGACGTCGTGCTGGATGATGTCCATCAGCCGCTTCTTGGATTCGTCGGTGCGGGCGAGCGGCAGGGTCTCCACCGCACTTCGCAGCGACGTCAGCGGGTTCTTGAGCTCGTGGCTGACATCGGCGGCGAAGCTCTCGATCGCATCGATGCGGTCGTAGAGCGCCGTCGTCATCTCGCGGATCGCCACCGACAGGTTGCCGATCTCGTCCTGGCGCGAGGAGAAGTCGGGAATTTCCTCGCGTTCCTTGGCGCCGCCGCGGCGGACCCGGATGGCGGCGGCCGCAAGCCGACGCAGCGGGTTGGCGATCGTGCTGGACAATAGCAGCGACAGGAACACGTTGCCGAGGGCCGCCACACCGAAGACGCGCATGATCGCCAGCCGTTCGGCATGCACGATCTTGTCGATGTCCCCGGCCTGGGTCGAAAGCAGCAGCACGCCCAGCACGGCGCGGAATCGCTGGACGGGGACGGCCACCGAGACGATCAGCTCGCCCTTGTCGGTGACGCGGACGACCGCGCCGCGGACCCCGGTCAGCGCGTTCATCACTTCCGGATAGATGGAGCCGTCGCCGCCGGGGGCTTCCTTGTATTCCGGCAGGTTGCCCGGCTGGAGGATCCGGTTGAACCAGGCGTTGAACGTGTCGAAGAACGACGTCTCCTCCGGCTCCACCGGCGGCAGGTCGAAGCGCAGCACCTGCCCTTGCGTATAGAGGTGCCGGGAATCGAGCAGGAGGTTCGCATCGGTGTCGTAGATGCGGGCACGCGTCCGGGTGGGCGAGATGAGGCGCCTGAGAACGGGGGCGACCCGCTCCGGATTGATGGGAAAATCGAGGTCTTCGTCGTTCGGCAGCGGCGTGATGCTCTGGCCGGCCTGCAGCTCGAGCAGCTTCTCGGGATCGATCGTGATCGAGTTGGTGTCGACCGAAGCCGAGGCCGAGATCGCACCGGCGATGATTTCGCCCTGCGTCAGGAGGCTCTCCACGCGGGCATCGATCAGGCCCTCGCGAAACTGGTTCAGGTAGAGGATGCCCGCGACGAGGACGACGAGCGCGACGAGGTTGAAGAACAGGATCCGGCGCGTCAGGCTGGAGAAGACGGCGTTGCCGAAGATCCGGCGGATCAGCTTGAAGGGATAGGTCCAGTAAGAGCGCACATGCCGGGGGGCCGGGCGGCCCTCGAGGTCGTCCAATTCCTTGTCCAGCGCGTTTTCCGGTACAGCAGTCAATGGTCCTGAACGGCTTCTGGCCGCCTCCGTCCCGGCTGGGATGCCACCGCCGCCCACCCGTATGCAAGCAAAATCGCATCCGGGCGGCGGCTTTCGGCCCCTCGGCCTGTCTGTCGGCGGTTAGGCGCTCTCGCGGAAACGGTAGCCGACGCCGTAGAGCGTCTCGATCATGTCGAAGTCGGCATCGACCATCTTGAACTTCTTGCGCAGCCGCTTGATGTGGCTGTCGATGGTGCGGTCGTCGACATAGACCTGCTCGTCATAGGCGGCGTCCATGAGCGAATCGCGGCTCTTGACGACGCCCGGGCGCTGCGCCAGCGCGTGCAGGATCAGGAATTCGGTGACCGTCAGCGTGACCGGCTCGTTCTTCCAGGTGCAGGTATGGCGCTCCTGGTCCATGGCGAGCTGTCCGCGCTCGAGCGAACGTGCCTGCGCGTCGCCGGGTTTGGCCGGCACCGCGACACCCGCGGCCGCCGCCTCGCGGCTGGAGGCGCGCCGAAGCACCGCCTTGACGCGCTCGACCAGCAGGCGCTGCGAGAAGGGCTTGGTGATGAAGTCGTCCGCGCCCATCTTCAGGCCGAACAGCTCGTCGATCTCTTCGTCCTTCGACGTCAGGAAGATCACCGGGATGTCCGACTTCTGCCGCAGGCGCCGCAGAAGCTCCATGCCGTCCATGCGCGGCATCTTGATATCGAAGATCGCCAGCTGCGGCGGGCGGGCGAGAAGCCCGTCGAGAGCGGATGCGCCGTCCGTGTAGGTCTCCACACGGTATCCCTCGGCTTCCAGCGCAATCGAAACGGACGTCAGGATATTCCTGTCGTCGTCCACCAGCGCGATTGTCTGCATCCTGCTCGTCTCCATGGTCATGTTCGCCTCACTGATCTGCCGGGGACACGATTTCCCGGCCATCGATATGGTGCGCCTCCTTTGGGGGTAAAGGTGGAACAAATTGTGGCAAGCGTCTTGGCGGGCCATCCGGCGGCGGTCAGCGCGGTTGTCGAAGCGGCATTTAAATCGATTTTCTAAACGATTTAAAAAGTCAGACTATTTCTTAAATCGATTAATATACTGATATTATTAGCCTTTTTTGAAAGTTCGCTTGTCAAGCGCCGCGCCAGAAGTTAGTTTCCGAAAAAATCCATCCATTCCACTCAACGCGAAGGAAAACTGGGCCATGAAGGAACTGGGCATTCGCAACCCCTCTTGCGGTCTCGAATCGATCGGCTTCACGGACACGGGAACGGTCCGCTACAACTTCACGGAAGCAGATCTCTATGAAGAAGCGCTGGGGCGTGGCGAGGCTGTCAAGACGGCCCACGGTGCCCTGCGTGCCCTGACCGGCCAGCACACCGGTCGCTCGCCGAAGGACAAGTTCGTCGTCCGCGACGACAACACCACCGGCCAGATCTGGTGGGACAACAACAAGGAACTGTCGCCCGCCCATTTCGAGGCGCTGAAGAAGGACATGCTGGCGCATGCGGCCGGCAAGGACCTGTTCGTGCAGGATCTGATCGGCGGCGCCGACAGCGAGTACGCCCTGCCGACGCGCGTGGTCACCGAGCTCGCATGGCACTCGCTGTTCATCCGCAACCTCCTGATCCGTCCCGCCCAGGACGCGCTCGAGGGCTTCCTGCCGAAGCTCACGATCATCGACATGCCGACCTTCAAGGCCGACCCCGAGCGCCACGGCGCCCGCACCGAGACGATGATCGCCTGCGACCTGACCAACGGGCTGATCCTGATCGCCGGTACCTATTATGCCGGCGAGATGAAGAAGTCGGTGTTCACCGCGCTGAACTACATCCTGCCGGCGAAGAGCGTGATGCCGATGCACTGCTCGGCCAACGTCGGCCCGGACGGCGATACCGCGGTCTTCTTCGGCCTCTCGGGCACCGGCAAGACGACGCTGTCGGCCGACCCGAACCGCACGCTGATCGGCGACGACGAGCACGGCTGGGGCGAGAACGGCATCTTCAACTTCGAGGGCGGCTGCTACGCCAAGACCATCCGCCTGTCCGCCGAGGCCGAGCCGGAGATCTATGCCACGACCCAGCGCTTCGGCACGGTCCTGGAGAACGTGGTGCTCGACGCCAACGGCGTTCCGGATTTCGATGACGCTTCGCTGACGGAGAACACCCGCTGCGCCTATCCGCTGCATTTCATCCCGAATGCCAGCGAGACGGGCAGGGCCGGCCATCCGAAGACGATCATCATGCTGACGGCCGATGCCTTCGGCGTCATGCCGCCGATCGCGCGACTGACGCCGGACCAGGCGATGTACCACTTCCTGTCCGGCTACACGGCAAAGGTGGCCGGCACCGAGCGTGGCGTCACCGAGCCGGAAGCGACCTTCTCCACCTGCTTCGGCGCCCCCTTCATGCCGCGCCATCCGGCCGAGTACGGCAACCTCTTGAAGCGGCTGATCGCCGAGCACGGCGTTGCCTGCTGGCTGGTCAATACCGGCTGGACCGGCGGCGCATACGGCGAAGGACGCCGCATGCCGATCAAGGCGACCCGCGCGCTGCTCTCGGCTGCCCTCGACGGTTCGTTGAACGATGCGCTGTTCCGCCGGGACGACAATTTCGGCTTCGAGGTTCCGATCTCGGTGCCGGGCGTCGACACCAAGATCCTCGATCCCCGCTCGACCTGGGCGGACGGGCTGGCCTACGATCGCCAGGCCCGCAAGCTGGTCGACATGTTCGTCGCCAACTTCTCGAAGTTCGAGGAGCATGTGGACGGCAGCGTCCGCGACGCAGCGCCCGGCCTGCGCATCGCAGCCGAATAGGCTCCCTGAAAGCCATGATTCACGTGAAACCCGGCTCCGGCCGGGTTTTTCATGTCCGGCGGTGCGCTCGGGGCGGATTTCGCTTTTGGCGGCACATGCGCTATGCAGGGCCATCCACGCAAGGAAAGGGCCATGGCCAGCGATCCGCTTCCCATCAGGGGTTCCATCATCATCGCCGGCTGGGAGCTGGTCGAGCAGTTCGTGCTGGCGGGCGGTCCCGGCGGCCAGAACGTCAACAAGGTCTCGACCGCCGTCCAGCTGTTCTTTGATCTCAGGAGCTCGCCGTCTTTGAGCGAGCGGGTCAAGGCCAATGCGGCCAGGCTGGCTGGCCGCCGGCTGTCCAAGGACGGCGTGCTGATGATCGAGGCAAACCGGTTCCGGAGCCAGGAGCGCAACCGCGAGGACGCGCGCGAGCGCTTGAAGGCCCTGATCCTGGAGGCGGCCGAGCCGCCACCGCCGCCGCGCAAGAAGACCCGGCCCTCCAAGGGCGCGGTCGAGCGCAGGCTGAAGGAGAAGGCCGGCCGCTCCGACGTCAAGCGCATGCGGGCCAAGCCGTCGAACGATTGAGCACCCGTCCTTCGAACCGGGTTGAAGATGCCCGCCGATGACCTAGCTTTCTTCTGCACGACAGCGGGTCGACCGGGTGCGGGTCCAGGATTGGAGGACGTCATGGGTCTCTTCAGCTTTATCAAGAATGCAGGAAAGAAGCTCGGCATCGGGGGCGACGACGAGCCGCCGCAGGCCGAAGCCGTCAAGAAGGAGCTGGATTCCTTCGGGCTCGGCACGGACAAGGTCGAGGTCTCGGTGGACGGCGACAAGTGCGTGCTGAAGGGCGTGGTGGCCGACCAGAGCATCTTCGAGAAGGCGGTGGTCGCCGTCGGCAATACGCTCGGCATATCCAAGGTCGAGGCAGCGGATCTCAAGATCGTCGCGCCGGAATCCGGCCTGAAGCTCGCCGACGCCGACATGTCGGCGCTGGTGAAGGCGGCGACTCCGGCTAAAGAGCCGGTGTTCCACACGGTGAAGAAGGGCGACAACCTCTGGAAGATTGCCGAGGCCGCCTATGGCAAGGGCAAGGGCCCCAAGCATACGGTGATCTTCGAGGCCAACCGGCCGATGCTGAGCGACCCTGACAAGATCTACCCCGGCCAGGTGCTGCGCATTCCCGATATCGATGGCGCGTGATCCGGCGGCAGGCGGCGGGACCGAAGCGTCGATGACCGGACACGAGCTGATCCCCGGCTTCCGCTACCTGCCCGGCCATTTCGACCGCGCCGCACAGGAGGCTCTCGTCGGCGAGATCCGCGCGGTTGCCGTTGCGGCCCCGCTTTACGTGCCGGTGATGCCGAGGAGCGGCCAGCCGATGTCGGTCCGCATGACCAATTGCGGCGCGCTCGGCTGGGTCACGGACAGGGACGGCGGATACCGCTATCAGGACCGTCACCCCGTCACGGGAAAACTTTGGCCGCCGATCCCGGCGAGCCTGATGCGCCTCTGGGCGGAGGTATCCGGCTATCCGAAGCCGCCGCAGGCCTGCCTCGTCAATTTCTATGACCCAACGGCGAAGATGGGCCTGCACCAGGACCGGGACGAAAGCGACCTCGAAGCACCGGTCGTCTCGGTTTCGCTCGGCGACCAGTGCCTGTTCCGCATCGGCGGCACCGCGCGCAAGGATCCGACCCGCTCGCTACGGCTTTCGAGCGGCGACGTGGTGGTCCTGGGCGGGGAAAGCCGGCTCAGCTTCCACGGCGTCGACCGCATCTATCCCGGCACGTCGACGCTCCTGAGGGGCGGCGGCCGGATCAACCTGACCCTCAGGCGCGTCGATCCCTGACGGTTCCGTGGCCAGTCAGATCTTGCGCAGGCCGACCGTCTCGACCAGGTGGTTCTCGCCCTTCTGCAGGATCAGGTCGGCACGCGGCCGGGTCGGCAGGATGTTCTGGCGCAGGTTTTTCAGGTTGGTGTTCTGCCAGAGCCCTTCGGCGATCGACTTTGCTTCGTCCTCGCTCACCTGCGAATAGCGGTTGAAGTAGGAATCCGGGTTGCGGAACGCGGTCTCGCGCAGCCGCATGAAGCGCTCGACATACCAGCTGTGGATCAGCGCCTCGTCAGCGTCGATATAGATGGAGAAGTCGAAGAAGTCGGAGACCATCGGCACCACCTTGCCGTCCGCCGGCAGGCTGCGCGACTGCAGCACGTTGATGCCCTCGAAAATCAGGATGTCCGGCCGGTGGATCACCTGGAACTGGTCGGGCAGGACGTCGTAGGTCAGGTGCGAATAGGTCGGCGCCTTGACATTGGGCTGGCCCGCCTTGATCGCCGACAGGAAGCGCAGCAACGCGCCCATGTCGTAGCTTTCGGGGAAGCCCTTGCGGTCCATCATGTTCTCGCGCTTCAGCACCGCGTTCGGATGCAGGAAGCCGTCGGTGGTCACGAGATCGACCTTCGGGCTCGACGGCCAGCGCGACAAGAGCTCGGCGAGGATGCGGGCGGTGGTCGACTTGCCGACCGCCACCGAGCCGGCAATGCCGATCACGAAGGGCGTCTTCGATTCGTCCGAAAGGCTCAGGAACCGCTTGCGCTGCTGGAACAGCAATTGCGAGGATTCCACATGCGCCGAAAGCAGCCTGGACAAGGAAAGGTAGATGCGGCGCACCTCGTCGAGATCGATCGGGTCGTTCAGCGAACGCAGCCGTTGCACCTCGTCGGCCGACAGCGTCAGCGGCGTGTCGGCGCGAAACTGCGACCACTCGTCCGCCGAGAAGAACCGGTAGGGCGAATAGTGGTGGTTGCCGTAGTCGTCGGGGATGTCGGCCCGGTTCTTGCCATGGGGAGGCTGCGAGATCATGTCGGCCGACCCGCCTTCTCGGCGATCCCGGACTGGCCGGTCCGCCGTTCCAGTTCCTGCATGACGTCGGCAAGACCGACGCCGCCGATCCTCAGCACCACCATCAGATGGTAGAGCAGGTCGGCGCTTTCGCTGACCAGCGAAGCGCGATCGTTTTCGATCGCGGCGATCACCGTCTCGACGGCTTCCTCGCCGAGCTTCTTGGCAGCCTTCGGCTGGCCGGCGGCGACGAGTTTCGCCGTCCAGGATTCCTCCGGCGAGGCTGCCGCCCGTATCGCGACGATCCGCTCCAGATCGGCAAGAGTGAATGCGCTCATCCGATGTCCCCCTCCTCAGTCGAGCCGCATGGCGATGCCGTGGTCGGCCATGTAGCGCTTGGCCTCGCCCACCGTATAGGTGCCGAAGTGGAAGATCGAGGCGGCGAGCACCGCGGTCGCATGGCCGTCGCGGATTCCCTCCACGAGGTGGTCGAGGGTGCCGACGCCGCCCGAAGCGATCACCGGCACCGGCACCCGGTCGGCGATCGTGCGCGTCAGCGCGATGTCGTAGCCGCCCTTCTGGCCGTCGCGGTCCATGGAGGTCAAAAGCAGTTCGCCCGCCCCGCGCTCCACCATCTTCTCGGCAAAGGCCACCGCATCGATGCCGGTCGCCTGCCGCCCGCCATGGGTGAAGATCTCCCAGCGGTCCACCTCGCCGTCCTTGGAGACCTTCTTGGAATCGATGGAGACGACGATGCACTGGTTGCCGAACTTGTCGGCGGCCGCAGCGACGAAGTCGGGATCCTTCACCGCCGCCGAGTTGATCGAGACCTTGTCGGCGCCGGCCAGCAGCAGCTTGCGGATGTCGGCGAGGCTGCGCACGCCGCCGCCGACCGTCAGCGGCATGAAGCAGTGCTCGGCCGTGCGCGCGACGACGTCGAAGATCGTGTCGCGGTTGTCGGAGGAGGCGGTGATGTCGAGAAAGCACAGCTCGTCGGCACCGGCTGCGTCATAGGCCTTGGCCGATTCCACCGGATCGCCGGCATCGATTAGGTTGACGAAGCTGACGCCCTTCACGACGCGGCCGTCCTTGACGTCCAGGCAGGGGATCACGCGGGCTTTCAGGCTCATGCCTTGCCTCCTTTCGCCGCGCGGATCAGCGCTAGCGCCTCCTGCGGATCGATCCGGCCATCATAGAGCGCGCGGCCGGAGATCGCACCCTCGAGTTTGGCGGCGTCGGGTTCGAGCATCCGGCGGATATCGTCCATCGAGGCGAGGCCGCCCGAGGCGATGACGGGGATCGACACCGCGCCCGCGAGCTCGAGCGTGGAAGCCCAGTTGATGCCGGCCAGGATGCCGTCGCGGTCGATGTCGGTGTAGATGATCGCCGCCACCCCGGCGCCCTCGAATTTCTTCGCAAGCTCGATCACGCCGAGCTGGGACGCCTCGGCCCAGCCCTCCACCGCGACCTTGCCGCCCTTGGCGTCGATGCCGACGGCGACCCGGCCGGGGAAGCGCCGGCAGGCCTCGATCACCAGCGCCGGGTCGCGCACGGCGACCGTGCCGAGGATGACGCGGGCCAGGCCGCGCGACAGCCAGTTCTCGATATGCTCCAGCGTGCGGATGCCGCCGCCGAGCTGCACCGGGTTTTTGGTCGCCTTCAGGATGGCGTCGACCGCGGCCCCGTTGACCGTCTCGCCGGCAAAGGCGCCGTTGAGGTCGACCACATGCAGCCATTCGAAGCCCTGCGCCTCGAAGGCGGCCGCCTGAGCGGCGGGATCGGGGTTGTAGACCGTCGCCTGGTCCATGTCGCCGAGCTTGAGGCGCACGCACTGGCCGTCCTTGAGGTCGATGGCGGGAAAGAGGATCATCTGTCAGTCGTCCGTGGCTCTTCAGGGCTTCCAGCGCAGGAAGTTGGTGATCAGGGCGAGGCCGAGCGCCTGGCTCTTTTCCGGGTGGAACTGCGCGCCCGCCTTGTTGTCGCGGGCGACGAAGGCGGTCATCGGCCCGCCATAGTCGACGGTCGCGATCACGTCGTCCGGGTTCTCCGCCTTCAGGTGGTAGGAGTGGACGAAATAGGCGTGCAGGCCGCCGTCGCCGGTGGCAATCCCGGAAAACAGCGGGTGTTCGGAGCGCAGCGTGAGCGTGTTCCAGCCGATCTGCGGGATCTTCAGTGCCGGATCGTCGGGCTCCATCAGCGCGACGTCGCCGGAAATCCAGCCGAGCCCCTCGGTAACGGTCTTTTCCAGCCCGCGCGAGGACATTAGCTGCATGCCGACGCAGATGCCGAGGAAGGGCCGGGCGGCGAGCCCGACGGCCTCCCGCAGCGCATCGGCCATGCCGTCGACGGCGTCCAGTCCGCGGCGGCAGTCGGCATAGGCGCCGACCCCGGGCAGGACGATGCGATCGGCCGAGGCGACGCGCTCCGGACGGTCAGTGAGGTCGATCTCGGCTGCGATGCCGGCCTCGCGGGCCGCGCGCTCGAAGGCCTTGGTGGCGGAGCGCAGGTTGCCCGAGCCGTAGTCGATGATGGCCACGCGCATGTGTCAGTCTCCGTCATAGCCGAGAAGGCCGAGCGCCGGCGGGCGGGTGGCCTTGGTCGAGGTGTCGGACGCGGGCAGGGCCGCCGCCGTCGTCTTGTCCGGTGTTTCCTGCGCGCCGTAGTAGATCATCTCCGCTGTCTCCAGGTCCGGCGCGGTCACGACGGAGCGCAGCGTCCAGTCGCCCGCCTCGCGGGCACGCACGAGCGCCTGCGGTCCCTCGAGCGCCGTCAGGATGGAGATCGCGAGCGACAGCACCCAGCCGGCAACGCCGAGCTGCGGCGAGGCCGACAGCGCCGAGGCGGCGAACTGCGCGACAAGGGCGAGGACGCCCCAGAACCACAGCCGGTGGACCAGGAGCCAGATCGCCGGAAAGAAGAAGGCAGTCCAGCGGAAGCCGTCGCGGATGAAGGCCGCCTTCTCGGCCGCGGCCGGTTCGCCGGGCGGTGTCAGGATCAGGTAGCTCGCGGTGGTCAACGGGATTGTCCTGCCGGTCTGCCGGTCAGGCCAGCGACCCCTTCGTCGAGGGGATGCGGCCTTGCTGGCGGGGATCGATTTCGGTTGCCGTGCGCAGCACCCGGGCGACGGATTTGAAGCAGGTCTCGGCGATATGATGGTTGTTGGCGCCGTAGATGTTCTGGATGTGCAGGGTGATGCCGGCGTTCTGCGCCAGCGCCTGGAAGAACTCCCGCACGAGCTCGGTATCGAAGGTGCCGATCTTCGGCGCTGAGAAGGCGACGTTCCAGACGAGGAACGGCCGGCCGGAAAGGTCGACCGCAGCCCGCGTCATCGTCTCGTCCATGGCGAGGTCGAGCGAGGCGTAGCGGGTGATGCCGCGCCGGTCGCCGAGCGCCTTGGCGATCGCCTGGCCGATCGCGATCCCCGTGTCCTCGACCGCATGATGATCGTCGACATGCAGGTCGCCCTTGGTCTCGATCTCCATGTCGATCAGGGAATGGCGCGACAGCTGGTCCAGCATGTGGTCGAAGAAGCCGATGCCGGTCGAGATCTTCGACGTGCCCGTGCCGTCGATGTCGACCGTCACCGAAACGGCCGTCTCGTTGGTCTTGCGGGAGATGCTGGCTTTGCGGCTCATGGACTTTGCGTATCCTGGATCGACGACGACTTTCCTGGCCGTCCCATATCAGGCGGAAGGGCAAAAGGCCAGCATTCCGAGATCGCCCCGAAATCACCCCGGCCGTCGATTTGCAATCGCCGTTTCACCGCCTACATAGGTGTCGAGAAAGCTGGCCCATTTCGGGCGGCGCGCATCCGGCTTCGGCGGGTGCGAGATCTTCAGGTGTATCTATGAGTGAACACGATCCCTATGGAACGATGCACGCCACCACGATCATCACGGTCCGCAAGGACGGCAAGGTGGTCATGGCCGGCGATGGCCAGGTGAGCCTGGGCCAGACGGTGATGAAGGGCAATGCGCGCAAGGTGCGCCGGCTCGGCAAGGGCGATGTGATCGCCGGTTTCGCGGGTGCTACGGCGGACGCCTTCACCCTGCTCGAACGGCTCGAGGAAAAGCTCGAGCAGTATCCCGACCAGCTGATGCGCGCGGCCGTCGAACTCGCCAAGGACTGGCGCACCAACAAGTACCTGCGCAACCTCGAAGCGATGATGCTGGTGGCCGACAAGAACATCACGCTGGCGATCACCGGCAACGGCGACGTGCTCGAGCCGGAACACGGCACGCTGGCGATCGGCTCCGGCGGCAACTACGCCTTTGCGGCCGCGCGCGCGCTGATGGACACGGACCGGTCGGCCGAGGAGATCGCCCGCCGCGCCATGCAGATCGCGGGCGACATCTGCGTCTATACCAACCACAACGTCGTTGTGGAGACGCTGGATGCCGAGCGGTAGCCGCTACCGATTCCGGCCGGCGACGGCGGCGGATCTTCCGCTGCTGGCAGGCTGGCTGGAGGAGCCGCATGTGCGGCGCTGGTGGGGCGATCCGGCCGAGGCGCTGGCGGAGATCGAACAGGCGATGGCAAGCAGGGATACCTCCCCGATGATCGTCGAGATGGACGGACGGCCGATCGGCTACCTCCAGTCCTACGACCCGCATCTGGAGGCGGATCATCCCTACCGCGACCAGCCCGTCGGCACGGTCGGGATCGACATCTCGATCGGCATTCCCGAACTGGTCGGGAAGGGCCATGGCAGTGCCATCCTGCGGCAATTCGCAGGCGAACTCTTCGCCCGCGGTGCCGTCCGTATCGTCATCGACCCGTCGCCGGACAATGCGCCGGCCATCCGCGCCTACGAGAAGGCGGGCTTCCGCCACCTGGACACACGCACTTCCATCTATGGTCCCGCCCACTTCATGGCGATGGACCCACTTTAGGAAAACGGAATAGCCATGAGCAACTTTTCCCCCCGAGAAATCGTCTCCGAACTCGACCGCTACATCATCGGCCAGAAGGACGCCAAGCGCGCGGTGGCGATCGCCCTGCGCAACCGCTGGCGCCGCCAGCAGCTCGGCGACGACCTGCGCGACGAGGTCATGCCGAAGAACATCCTGATGATCGGCCCGACCGGCGTCGGCAAGACGGAGATATCCCGCCGCCTCGCCAAGCTTGCCGGCGCGCCCTTCGTCAAGGTCGAGGCGACCAAGTTCACCGAGGTCGGCTATGTCGGCCGCGACGTTGAGCAGATCGTGCGCGACCTGGTCGAGGTCGGCATTGCGCTGGTGCGCGAGAAGAAGCGTGCCGAGGTCGTCGCCAAGGCGCACATGAACGCCGAGGAACGCGTGCTCGACGCGCTGGTCGGCGCCACAGCGTCGCCGGCCACGCGGGACTCGTTCCGCAAGAAACTGCGCAACAACGAGCTGGACGACAAGGAGATCGAGATCGACGTCGCCGATACCGGCTCGGGCATGCCCGGCTTCGAGATCCCCGGCATGCCGGGCGCCAATGTCGGCGTGCTGAACCTGTCCGAGATGTTCGGCAAGGCGTTGGGCAGCCGCACGAAGAAGGTCAAGACCACGGTCAAGGACTCCTACAAGCTGCTGATCGACGACGAGTCCGACAAGCTGATCGACAACGAACAGATCCAGCGCGAGGCGATCCGGTCCGCCGAGAACGACGGCATCGTCTTCCTCGACGAGATCGACAAGATCGCCACCCGCGAGGGCGGCATCGGCGCCGGCGTCTCGCGCGAGGGCGTGCAGCGCGACCTCCTGCCGCTGGTCGAGGGCACGACGGTTGCGACCAAGTACGGGCCGGTCAAGACCGACCACATCCTCTTCATCGCTTCGGGCGCCTTCCACGTCTCCAAGCCGTCGGACCTGCTGCCCGAGCTTCAGGGCCGCCTGCCGATCCGCGTCGAGCTGCGGGCGCTGACGAAGGAGGATTTCCGTCGCATCCTCACCGAGACGGAAGCGAGCCTCATCCGCCAGTACAAGGCGCTGATGGAGACGGAGCAGGTGTCGCTCGAGTTCACCGAAGACGCGATCGACGCGCTGGCCGACGTCGCCGTCCAGCTGAACTCCAATGTCGAGAACATCGGCGCCCGTCGCCTGCAGACGGTGATGGAGCGGGTGCTCGACGAGATCTCCTTCGAGGCGCCCGACAAGGCCGGAAACCAGGTGACGATCGATGCCGCCTACGTGCGCGAGCATGTCGGGGCGCTGGCGTCCAACACCGACCTGTCGCGCTACATCCTCTGACGGGGCGCGCCTTCGGCCCCGCGCCGCAGGTGTCGCGATTTTGATCGCCCTCTTCTCGACACGTGCCGCGCTTCGATCTAGAACCGCGGCGCGTTTTCGCATTCCGGCACGGCATCATTCCGACACGATTGGGCTGCATGGGGTGCCGCGGAAATCGCTTCGCGCTGGGCGACCCTCGGGGCACACATCAATTCCGACCTTCGGAGATACCGCATCGTGCGACATCTGCTGACAATGCTTGCCATTGCCGCCACCCTGCTTGCGGGCGGCACCGCGGCCACGCGCGCCATGGACGTCGTGCCGCCGGGCAATCGCCATGTGGAACAGCCGTCGGTGCCGGGCGCCTCCGTCCGCCGCACGAAGGCCGGAAAGACGAGTTTCGACGCGAAGTACGAGAAGGTGCGCGACCTGCTCGCGACCGACCGCGATCTGACCGGGAAGCTCAAGTCCATTGCCGCGCAGTATGGCATCGCGCCGATCCACATGGTCGGCGCCATCGTCGGCGAGCACACCTACAATGTCGACGCCTACGACCGGCTGCAGAGCTACTACATCAAGGCTGCGTCCTATGCCGGCGACAGCTTTCGCTTCGCCTATGAGGGCGAACGCGTCGACGAATTCGTCGACCGGCCGGAATTCTCCGCCTGCAACGGCAAGAAGGGCTCCTATGCCCTCTGGTCCTGCCGGGAGGCCGTGTGGGACCAGACGTTCAGGGGGCGGTCCGTCGGTGGCGTCTCCTATCCGAACAATCGCTTCAGCGCGGTCTTCTTCCAGCCCTTCTACGCCGGCCAGACCTTCGGCCTCGGGCAGATCAATCCGCTGACGGCCCTGATGCTGACCGACACGGTCGCGCGCGTCTCCGGCTACGAGCGGCTGGACGAGAACGATGCGGCCGGGGTCTACAAGGCGATCATGGACCCGGACATTTCGCTGGCCTACATGGCCGCGTCGCTGCGTCATTCCATCGATGCCTACAAGAAGATCGCAGGCGTCGATATCTCCGGCAACCCGGGTATTACGGCGACGCTCTACAACGTCGGAAATCCCGACGCGCGCGCCGCCGACTTTGCCCGCCGCCGGGCGGACGGCACGGCGCAATGGCCGGAAGAGAACTATTATGGCTGGCTGGTCAACGACAAGCTGGCGGAACTTCAGGCGCTGCTTTAAACTTTCTTCCTCGCCGCCCCGGTGGTCGGTGCGCGCAGGCCCGCGCGCCGCAAGATGCGCGAGGATTTTCCATGGACATGCGTCCCGAGCCGTTCGAGCCGCCGGCGCCGCAACCGCGGACGGTGCCGCCGTCGCGGCTTCAGATCATCCGCACGATCCTGCGCAATCCCCTCGAATTGTGGGGCGAGCCTTCCTACACGCTGCCCTGGATCGAAACGCGCTTCTTGCGCGAGCACACGCTGATCGTCAACGACCCGGGGCTGATCCGCCACGTGCTCGTCGACAATGCTCAGAACTACCGGATGGCCGACGTGCGCCAGCTCGTCCTGCGGCCGATCCTGCGCGACGGGTTGCTGACGGCCGAGGGAGCGGTCTGGAAACGCTCCCGCAAGGCCGTGGCCCCGATCTTCACCCCGCGCCATGCCAAGGGGTTCGCCGGCCAGATGCTCGGTCAATCCGAGCTCTATGCGGGCAAATACGAGACCGGCACCGATGGCGGCGCCGTCTTCGACATCGCCAACGACATGACGGAGCTGACATTCGCGATCCTCGCCGAAACCCTCTTTTCCGGCGAGATCGTCTCGTCGTCCGGCAATTTCGCCGACGACGTCAATGCCCTGCTCCATCGCATGGGGCGCGTCGACCCGTTCGACCTCCTGAAGGCGCCCGGCTGGGTGCCGCGGCTGACCCGCATCGGCGGCCAGAAGGTCCTGGACAAGTTCCGCGCCATCGTCCGCAACACCATGGACCAGCGGCTGGCGCGGATGCGGGCCGAGCCGGACGCTGTTCCGCGGGATTTCCTGACGCTGCTTCTCGAGCAGGCCGGGCCGGACGGCCTGACGAATGAGGAGATCGAGGACAACATCCTCACCTTCATCGGCGCCGGCCATGAGACGACCGCCCGCGCGCTCGCCTGGACGCTCTATTGCGTTGCCAACACCCCCCATGCCCGCGCGGCGATGGAGGCGGAGATCGACGGCGTTCTCGCCACCGGTGCCGATCCGGTCGAGTGGCTGGATCGGATGCCCTGGACCCGCGCGGCGTTCGAGGAGGGGCTCCGGCTCTATCCTCCGGCCCCTTCGATCAACCGGGCGGCGATCGCCGCGGATCGCTGGACCAGCCCGTCCGGCGAGATCGTCGAGATCCCGCAGGGGATCACCGTGCTGATCATGCCCTGGACGCTGCACCGCCACGCGCTCTATTGGGACCGCCCCCGCGCCTTCATTCCCGAGCGCTTCCTGCCGGAGAACCGCGACCGGATCGATCGTTTCCAGTTCCTGCCGTTCGGTGCCGGCCCGCGCGTCTGCATCGGCGCCACCTTCGCCCTGCAGGAGGCGGTGATCGCGCTGGCGGTGCTGATGCACCGTTTCCGTTTCGAGATGACCGCCGAGACACGGCCCTGGCCGGTGCAGCGCTTGACCACGCAGCCGGCCAACGGCTTGCCGATGCGGGTGACGCCGCGTTCGGGCGGTGCGCGTCCCGGCTGACAGTTGCGGCCGCCCGTTGCTGGCCGACCGGGGCAACCCGTCTGTCCCGCCGTCCGTTTTCCGATGGCTCGTCAGGCCCGGTCGCAAAATCGATACCGGTGCGCACTCTTTTGCGCTAGATGCTGGGAACGATCGACCATCTGCCGGGCCTGTCCCGCGAAGTGCTGCTAGCCGGAAGGATCACGTGGCGGACCATCTGTTACTCGGTATAGACACCGGCGGGACCTATACGGATGCCGTTCTCTTCAGCGAGGAGAACGGCGTCCTGGCCAAGGCCAAGGCGCTGACGACGCGCCATGATCTCGCCGTCGGCATTTCCGGCGCGGTCGAGGCCGTGCTGGAGCAGGCGAAGGCGCCGGTCTCGGCCATCAGTCTCGTGTCGCTCTCGACGACGCTCGCAACCAACGCCCTTGTGGAGGGGCAGGGCGGCCGCGCCGGTCTCGTCATGATCGGCTTCGGGCCCGACGACCTGAAGCGCGACGGCCTCGTCGAGGCGCTCGGCAACGATCCCGTCATTTTCCTGCCCGGCGGGCACAACGTCCATGGTCACGAGACGCCGCTCGACATGGCGGCGCTGGATGCCGCGCTGCCGGAGCTGGCCAGGAACGTTTCCTCTTTCGCCGTCGCCGGCTATTTCGCCGTCCGCAATCCGGCGCACGAACAGCGGGTCCGCGATCGCATCCGCGAGATCTCCCACCTGCCGGTCACCTGCAGCCACGAGCTCTCCTCCAAGCTCGGCGGACCACGCCGGGCGTTGACGACCTTGTTGAACGCCAGGCTGGTCTCGATGATCGACCGGCTGATCGGCGCCTGCGAGGGCTATCTCAGGGAGCGGGGAATCGACGTGCCGATGATGGTCGTGCGCGGCGACGGAGCGCTGATTTCCGCCGCCGAGGCGCGGCTCCGGCCGATCGAGACGATCCTGTCGGGGCCGGCCGCCAGCCTCGTCGGCGCGCGTCACCTGACCGGGCTGGACGATGCCGTCGTCTCCGACATCGGCGGCACCACCACCGACGTTGCGGTCCTGGATCAGGGCCGGCCCCGCCTGGACGCTGAGGGCGCGGTCGTCGGCGGTTACCGGACGATGGTCGAGGCGGTCGCCATGCGGACCTACGGGCTCGGCGGCGATTCGGAGGTGCGCATCAACGATCGCGGCCTTGTGGCGCGGCTGGACCTCGGCCCCCGGCGCCTGCTGCCGCTGAGCCTGGCGGCGACGCTCCATGGGGATGTGATCCCTGTGGCGCTGGAGCGCCAGTTGCGGGCGCAGCACGGCGGGCGCCATGACGGCCGTTTCGCCGTCCGCACCGGCGTGCCCGGCTATCTGGCAAGCGGGCTTCAACCCCAGGAGGCCGCACTCTACGAGCGGATCGGTGACGTGCCGGTCCCGCTCGACCAGCTTCTGGCGAGCACGCTGCAGAAGGCGACGCTCGATCGCCTCGTCGGCCGCGGGCTTGTGCATATCAGCGCGATCACGCCCTCCGACGCGATGCATGTGCTCGGCCGGCAGGGACAGTGGGACCGCGAGGCAGCACGGCTCGGACTGGCGCTCGCCGCGCGCGCCCGGGACGGCGCCGGCCGGCCGATCGCCTCGTCGGCCGAAGAGCTGGCGCAGATGATCCTCGCGCGGCTGACGCGGCAGTCCTGCGACGTCATCATGGCCGCCTGCCTGGCCGAAGACGGCGCCGGCGTCATCGATCCGGCCGAATCGCTTCCCGTCGATCGCGCGCTGCGCCGGACGGAGGGCATCGTGCAGTTCCGCGTCAGCCTCGACCGGCCGCTGGTCGGCCTCGGCGCTTCGGCGCCGGTCTATTATCCGGCGATCGCCGGGATGCTGGACACCCGTTCCGCCATCCCCGAGCACGCCGATGTGGCAAACGCGATCGGGGCCGTCGTCGGACAGGTGCGCGCCAGCGTCACCGTCTTCGTGACCACCCCGGAGGAGGGCGTCTTCATCGTCGCCGGCGCCGGCGAGAGCGTGCGGCTGGTCGACGAGGAAGCGGCGTTCTCGCTCGCCCGCGAACGGGCGATCGGGGCGGCCCTTCACACGGCCCATCTGAGCGGTGCCGACGAGCCGGCCGTCACCCTCTCGGAGGTTGTCGACGCGCCGGAGATCGAGGGCAGGCGCAAGCTCGTGGAGGCCCGCTTCATCGCAACCGCAACCGGTCGGCCGAGGATTGCGGGTGATCAGGGATCTCCGATTTTATCCATTCAGGAATAAATTCTTTGAACTATTGCTGAATTGACTATGAATGAAAGCTGGCGAAAGTGGCAGCATCCGCGGATCCCGAGATCCGCCCTGCATATCCGGAGCGTCAGATGAGCTACAGCGAGAAACACGGCCTTTCCTTCGACAGCGAACTTTTGGAATTCCTGGAGAAGGAAGCACTGCCGGGCACGGGCATCGATCCGGCCGGCTACTTCGCCGCCTTCTCGGCCCTGGTCGCCGATCTGGCCCCTGAAAACCGCACCCTGCTCGAAAAGCGCGATGCGATGCAGGAACGGATCGACGCCTGGCACAAGGCCAATGGCGCGCCGTTAAATATCGCAGCCTACGAGGCCTTCCTCCGCCAGATCGGCTACATCGTTCCGGAAGGCACCGACTTCACCGTAACCACCGCCGATGTCGACCCGGAGGTCTCGACGGTGGCCGGGCCGCAGCTCGTCGTGCCGGTCATGAACGCCCGTTATGCGCTGAACGCGGCAAATGCCCGCTGGGGTTCGCTCTACGACGCGCTCTACGGCACCGATGCGATTGCGGAAGACGACGGTGCGGGCCGCGGCGGCGACTACAATCCGAAGCGCGGCGAAAAAGTCATCGCCTGGGCGCGCGCCTTCCTCGACGACAGCGTGCCGCTCGCCGGCGCACGCTGGAGCGACGCCCGCGCCTTCGCCGTCAGGGATGGCGTGCTGCGCGTTTCCGTCTCCGACGGCGAGGTCGTCGGGCTGGCGTCGCCGGAGAAATTCGCAGGCTATCTCGGCGACGCCGCAGCGCCGGGCAAGATCCTGCTGCGCAACAACGGCCTCCACATCGAGATCGTCGTCGACGCCTCGACGCCGATCGGCCGGGCCGATCCGGCCCAGA
The DNA here is from genome assembly GCF_029210525.1 of Mycoplana sp. MJR14. Classification (NCBI taxonomy): domain Bacteria; kingdom Pseudomonadati; phylum Pseudomonadota; class Alphaproteobacteria; order Hyphomicrobiales; family Rhizobiaceae; genus Mycoplana; species Mycoplana sp. MJR14. Next base: position 8,798 of record NZ_JARGEO010000004.1, on the reverse strand, counting down.
TCTCCGATGTCCGGCTGGAGGCGGCGCTGACGACGATCATGGACTGCGAGGACTCCGTCGCAGCCGTCGATGCCGCCGACAAGGTGGTCGTCTATCGCAACTGGCTCGGCCTGATGAAAGGCGACCTTTCGGAAGAGGTCGCAAAGGCCGGCAGGACGATCACCCGCACGCTCAATCCGGATCTCGACTACAAGCGGCCGGACGGTTCGACGTTCGCGCTGGTCGCCCGCTCGCTGATGCTGGTTCGCAACGTCGGCCACCTGATGACCAATCCGGCGATCCTCGACGGTGAAGGTCGCGAGGTTCCGGAAGGCATCATGGATGCCATGGTGACGGCCCTGATCGCGCTGCATGACGTCGGTCGCAATGGCCGCCGCAAGAACTCGCGCGCCGGCTCGATCTATATCGTCAAGCCGAAGATGCACGGGCCGGAAGAGGTCGCCTTCGCCGTGAAGCTCTTCGGCCGCGTCGAGGAGGCGCTCGACCTGGCACCGAACACCATCAAGATGGGGATCATGGACGAGGAGCGGCGGACCACCGTCAACCTCAAGGAGGCGATCCGCGCCGCGAAGGACCGGGTCTTCTTCATCAATACCGGCTTCCTCGACCGCACCGGCGACGAGATCCACACCTCGATGGAAGCGGGCCCGATGATCCGCAAGGGCGACATGAAGCAGTCCACCTGGATCGGCGCCTACGAGAACGCCAATGTCGACATCGGCCTGGAATGCGGCCTGCCGGGGCACGCTCAGATCGGCAAGGGCATGTGGGCGATGCCTGACATGATGGCGGCGATGCTGGAACAGAAGATCGGCCAGCCCAAGGCGGGCGCCAACACCGCCTGGGTGCCGTCGCCGACGGCGGCGACGCTGCATGCCACCCACTATCACAAGGTCAACGTCGCCTCGGTTCAGGCCGCTTTGGAAGCGCGCCCCCGCGCCAAGCTCTCCGATATCCTGTCCGTGCCGGTCGCCGCCCGTCCGAACTGGACGCCGGAGGAGATCCAGCGCGAACTCGACAACAATGCGCAGGGAATCCTCGGCTATGTCGTGCGCTGGATCGACCAAGGCGTCGGCTGCTCGAAGGTGCCGGACATCAACGATATCGGCCTGATGGAAGACCGTGCCACCTTGCGCATTTCCGCCCAGCACATGGCCAACTGGCTGCATCACGGCGTCGTCACCGAGGCGCAGGTCATGGAGACGATGCGGCGCATGGCGGTGGTCGTCGACGGGCAGAACGCGGGCGATCCGGCCTACACGCCGATGGCACAGGATTTCGACGGCTCGATCGCCTTCCAGGCCGCCTGCGAGCTGGTGCTGAAGGGCCGCGAGCAGCCGAACGGCTATACCGAGCCGGTGCTGCATCGCCGTCGCCGCGAGCTCAAGGCGGCCCGCGGTCTCTGAGGAACGGAAACGGATACGAAAAAGCCGCCGGGATGACCGGCGGCTTTTTGCATTCCCGTGATGTTTCCAGTCTTTACTGCTGGACGACGACACGTGCGCCCTTGCCCGGGCGGACACGCGCGTAGAGGTCGATGATGTCCTGGTTCATCAGGCGGATGCAGCCCGAGGAGGCCGCGGTGCCGATGGAGTTCCATTCCGGCGTGCCGTGCAGGCGGAACAGCGTGTCCTGGCCCTTGTTGTTGAAGAGATAGAGCGCGCGCGCGCCGAGCGGGTTCGTCAGGCCGGGCTGCATGCCCTCCTTGACGTACTTGGCGATCTCCGGGCGGCGGACAGCCATTTCCTCCGGCGGATGCCACATCGGCCATTCCTGCTTCCAGGCGATATAGGCTTCGCCTTCCCATGCGAATCCCTGCTTGCCGACGCCGATGCCGTAGCGCACCGCCTTGCCGCCGGGCAGCACGAAGTAGAGGAAGCGGGTCGGCGTGTTGACCACGATCGTGCCCGGCTTCTCGCTGGTCTTATAATCGACGATCTGTCGGTGATACTTCTGGTCCACGCGCTGGATCGGGATGGCCGGCAGCGCATAGCCATGGTCTTCGACCGGGCCGTATCCGGAGGTGAAGATTTCGTTGGTCGCAACCTTCTCGCCGATGATCGGCGCGGATGAGGATACGGACGAGCACCCGGCAAGCGTCACGGACGCTGCAAGGCCACAAAGGAGCAGGGCAGTGCGGAAGCGCATCTAAGTCTCTTCAATTCGGGGGTGTGGCGTTGCGGAGTTCCCGCACGTCTGACAATCAAGGTTTATTTGTGATTCAGGAATTATTGCAAGTGCGCGGCCCGGTCTCGGCGGTTGTGCAGAAGCACAAAAGCGAGCGGATGGCTTTTTTGCAACATTCCCGTGACGTCAGGCGGTTGCGGCATTCTCCGCCGCGTTCTGCTAGTATGCCGCGACCCTATTCGCCGAAGGCTTCGAGAGATGACGCTTGTATCGCTTCACAAGGACAACCCGCTCATCGACGGACGCCAGTCCGAGCGCGCCATGATGGTGCGCCGCGGCGTTCAGCGCCTCTTCGCCGATCTGAGCCACGCGGTCCTGGCGGAGATGACGCTTGCCAGCGGCCGGCGGGCCGACCTCATCAGCCTCGCCCCCAAGGGCGAAATCTGGATCGTCGAGATCAAGACCTCGATCGAGGATTTTCGCGTCGACAAGAAATGGCCCGACTACCGGGCGCATTGCGACCGGCTCTTCTTCGCCACCCATCGCGGCGTGCCGCTCGACATCTTCCCCGAGGACTGCGGGCTGATCGTTTCCGATGGCTACGGCGCGCACATCCTGCGCGAGGCACCGGAACACAGGCTTGCCCCGCCCACGCGGAAATCGGTCACCTTCGCCTTCGCCCGCATCGCGGCGAACCGGCTGCTGCAGGCCGAGCTTCTGACCGACAAGGCTGGCGAGGACACGGAGATGGCCGCGATCGTCGGTGGCGACCGCGACTGACCGCTCCCGCCTACTTCGGGGCCCGCTTGGCGAGGATGCGCTGGAGCGTGCGGCGGTGCATGTTCAACCGGCGCGCCGTCTCCGACACGTTGCGGTCGCACATCTCGTAGACCCGCTGGATGTGTTCCCAGCGCACCCGGTCGGCCGACATCGGATTTTCCGGCAGTTCCGCCTTCTCGCCCGGCTTCTGCGTCAGCGCCGCGAAGATCTCGTCCGCATCGGCCGGCTTGGCCAGATAGTCGACCGCGCCGAGCTTGACCGCATTCACCGCCGTTGCGATGTTGCCGTAGCCGGTCAGCATGATGATCCGCGTGTCGTCGCGGCGCTGGCGGATGGCGGCGATGACGTCGAGACCGCTGCCGTCGCCGAGCCTGAGATCGACCACCGCGTATTTCGGCGGCGTGCCCTTGGCCTTGGCGATGCCCTCGGCGACGGACTCGGCCGTCTCGACGCTGAAGCCGCGCGTTTCCATGGCGCGCGCCAGGCGCCGCAGGAAGGGGCCGTCGTCATCGACGATGAGGAGCGAGGGGTCGGCGCCGATATAGTCGGAGTCCTCTGAGACCGGCGCCGGCGTGAAAGTATCGATCTTGTCTGCCATCTTCGCAGTTCCGCGCTGATTTTGTTGGTTTTCCGTCGTTTCTTATGACGGGTTCGGTCCGAAGGGTAAAGTCATTTCGCCAGCTTGACGTCCATGCGGTTGCGCGGCCAATCGACTTCGACCCGGGCGCCGGGGATGCCGTCCTGCCGGTTGCCGAAGCTGAGCCTGGCGCCGGAGCGCTCGAGCAGCGTCTTGGCGATGAAGAGGCCGAGCCCCAAACCGCCGGCCCGCTCGTCGCGCTGTCGCTTGGTGACATAGGGTTCGCCGATCCGAAGCAGGATGTCCGGGGCATAGCCCTCGCCGTCGTCCTCGATCACCAGCGTGACCCGGTCCGGCGTGTGGCGTGCGGTCACGACCACTTCCGCGCGCGCATGGTCGACCGCATTCTCCAGAAGATTGCCGAGCCCGTAGAGAATGCCCGCATTGCGGTGGCCGACGGGCTCCCCGGCGCGGCCGCCTTCCTCGACGAGCTTCAGCCGGATGCCGAATTCCCGGTGCGGCGCCATCACCTCCTCCAGCAGCGACGACAGCGGCAGGTGGCGCATGTGTTCCTCGTCGTCCGCCGACAGCGTGGTCAGCCGCCGCAAAATGTCGCGGCACCGCTCGCTCTGGCTGCGCAGCAGGTGCACATCCTCGCCGAAGCGCGCGTCGTCGCCGAGCTCGCGCTCCATCTCCTTCGCCACCACGCTGATCGTCGCCAGCGGCGTGCCGAGCTCGTGGGCGGCGGCCGCGGCCAGCCCGTCCAGCTGCGACAGGTGCTTCTCGCGCTGGAGCACCAGCTCGGTGGCTGCCAGCGCGTCGGAAAGCTCGGCCGCTTCCAGCGAAACGCGGTAGGAGTAGAAGGCGGCAAACGCGGTCGTGGAGGTGATGGCGACCCAGAACCCGGCCGTCAGGATCGGCGGCACGAGCAGGACGGTTCCCGGAAACCACGGCAGGGGAAACGGCGTGAAGGCGAGCGCCGTGATCCCGGCGGCGGCCAGGACGCCGAGCGCTAGGCTGTGCCGGATTGGCTGGGCCGAGGACGAGATGATGACGGGAACGCAGACGAGCGGCGCGAAGGGGTTCGCCAGTCCCCCGGTCATGAAGAGCAGTGCCGTCAGCTGCGACAGGTCGAAGGCGAGCAGCGCCAGCGCCGAGCCCGGCACCAGCCGGTGCGCCGGTGAATAGCGTGCGGTCAGGTAGAAGTTGACCGCGGCCAGCAGGGCGATCAGCACCGAGCACTCGAGCAGCGGCAGCGGGAAGCCCAGCCAGAACGCGACGACGATCACGGTGACGGACTGACCAGCGACAGCCAGCCACCTTAGCCGGATAAGAGTTTCGAGCCTCATGCGCTGGCGCTGGTTGTCGTCGAAGCTGTCGTTGTAGATCGACATCGTCATCCCTGCTTTCCTTCCGATCCTTCCGGCGGGCCCGAACGGATCGCGGCATCATGTACCACGCGGCTTGGCCCGTGTCGTCGGCATTGCGGCGGCGGGATCTTCCGGCCAGGGGTGGCGCGGGTAGCGTCCGCGCATCTCCGCCCGCACGTCCTTCCACGAGCCGGCCCAGAAACCGGGAAGGTCGCGCGTCGTCTGGATCGGCCGATGCGCCGGCGACAGCAGTTCCAGCAGCAGCGGCAGGCGCCCGCCCGCGACGGCGGGATGCTGGCTGAGGCCGAACAGCTCCTGCACGCGGATCGGCAGCGTCGGCTCGCTGCCGTCGTAGCGGATCGGATGCCGCTGCCCCGTCGGCGCCTCGAAATGGGTGGGCGCGAGCCGTTCGAGATCGCGCTGGACCGCATGCGGCACGAGCGCCATGAGCCCGTCCGAAAGGCTCGCCGGCGTGACGTCGTCGAGGCCGCGCGTCTGCTCCTGGAAGGGCGTGAACCATTCGTCGAGCCGCGCAAGCAGCGCCTCGTCGCTGGTGTCGGGCCAGGGTTCGCCGAGGCTCCGGTGCAGGAAACCGATCCGCTCGCGCAACTGTCCGCCGGCCTTGGAGAAGGCAAGCGCCTGAAGCCCGAGCTGGCGAACCCCGTCGGCGAGCGCGCCGGCGGCTGCCGGCCCCGTGGGCCTTGGCAGCGGCGTCTCCTCGAACACGATGGCACCGAGCCGCGTCACCTTTCGCGCCCGAACCGCGCGGCTTGCGAGGTCGAACACGCACTGCTCCTCGCGAACGAAGCTGTCGGTCATCTCGGCCTCGACCTCCGCGCGGCTGACCGGGGCTGCGGCGAGGATCCTTTGCCGCCCGGCCTGACCCGTCAGGTCGGCGATCACCAGCATCGCGCTTGCCGAGAGCGCTTCGGTTTCGGCAAGCTCCGCGCCGCGGCCGTTGGCCATGACGTAGCGTCCCCGCGCCCCGCGCTGCAGCGCGATCCGGTCCGGAAAGGCCCGCATCAGCAGGGCGCCCGGGTGGGTGGGAACCGCGGCGCCCTTCGCGCCGGTCGCCTCGGCGATGCGGGCCGCGAGCCGCCGCGAGGCTTCGGCGCGGTCGCCACGTTCGGTCTTGAACCGACGCAGGCGCTCCTCGAGATCGAGCGAAGGCCCGCCGAGGCCCTGTTCGGTCAGCAGCACCGCCAGGAGCGCCGCTTCCGCCGCCATCCCCTCGCCGGCCGCGTGGATGACCATGGCGGCCAGCCGCGGCGGCAGGGCGAGGCTCCGCATCTTCCGGCCGACCGCCGTCAGGCCGCCGCCGGCATCGATGGCCCCCAGGAGTCGTAGCAGATTGCGCGCCTCGGCGAGGCTTGCCGGCGGCGGCTGGTCGATCAGCCTGAGGCTCGCAGGATCGGTCACCCCCCATTGCGCGAGCTCCAGCACGAAACCGGAGAGGTCGCTCGCAAGGATCTGCGGCGGCGTGAAGGCGGCAAGGGCTGCCGTCTGTCCGGCATGCCACAGGCGGATGGCGATCCCGGGCTCTGTACGGCCGGCGCGGCCCGCCCGCTGGTCGGCCGAAGCGCGCGAGACGCGCACCGTCTCCAGCCGCGTGATCCCGGTGGAGGCCTCGAAGACCGGCAGGCGCTGCAGGCCGCTGTCGATGACCACCCGCACCCCGTCGATGGTGATCGATGTCTCGGCGATCGAGGTCGCAAGCACGATCTTCCGCATCCCGTTCGCCGGCGGCCGGATGGCGGCGTCCTGCTCACCTTGCGTCAGGTTGCCATAGAGCGGCACCAGCATCGTCCGGTCGTCAAATCGGCCCTCCAGCCGCTCCATCGTCCGGCGGATTTCCGCCTGTCCCGGCAGGAATGCCAGGATCGAACCGGCCTCGGTCGCGTGCGCGTCCCGGATGGCGCGCGCCATCGTGTCCTCGATCCGCTCGCCCGCCGGACGGTCGCTGTGCCGGATCTCGATCGGAAAGCTGCGGCCGGCGCTCTCGATCACCGTCGCATCGTCCATCAGCCGCGCCACCCGGTCGGTGTCGAGCGTCGCCGACATGACAAGGATGCGCAGGTCCTCCCGCAGCGCCGATTGCGCGTCGAGTGCGAGCGCCAGGCCGAGATCGGCGTCGAGCGAGCGCTCGTGGAATTCGTCGAAGAGAACGGCGGCAACACCGGAAAGCTCCGGGTCGTCGATGATCATCCGGGCGAAGACGCCCTCGGTCACCACCTCGATGCGGGTGCGTCGGGAGATGCGGCTCTCGAGTCGCATCCGGTAGCCGACGGTGTCGCCGACTCGCTCGCCGAGAAGCGCCGCCATCCGCCCCGCGGCAGCCCGTGCCGCCAGCCGGCGCGGCTCGAGCAGGATGATGCGCCCGTCGCCGCGCCAGGGGGCTTCGAGCAGGTACAGCGGCACCAGCGTCGTCTTGCCGGCGCCGGGCGGGGCCGCGAGCACCGCCCGGGTGCCGGCGTCCAGCGCCTGCGACAGCGCCGGCAGCACGTCGGAGACAGGCAGGCGCGGCAGGGTGGCGGCGCTGTGCGCCTCCTGATGCTCCGGCTGGATTTCGTTCGGCACGGACGGTCAGTCCCTGTGGTTGCGGTAGGCGAGGATGGCGCCTGCCAGGTCCTCGAGCGCGGCACCCACCGACTTGAACAGCGTGATCTCGTCGGGGAAGCGTCGGCCCGCGTGCCGATCGCTCACCAGTTCGGCGAGATCGGCCCTGATCGCGCCCGCGTCGATCAGCCCGGCCCGGATCGGCTGGACGAGATCGCCGCCCTCGCTGAGCGCACCCTCGCGGGTGTCGACGAACAGGCTGGCGCGCGTCACCGCCTCGTCGTCGGTCTCCCGCATCGAAGGCTTGAAGGCGCCGATGAGATCCAGGTGCGTCCCCGGCGTGAGCCATGCCCCCCGCACGAGCGGCGCCTCGGACAGGGTGCAGCAGGAGATGATGTCGGCTGTGCGGGCCGCCTGCTCGAGGTCGGTGACGGCGCGGGCATTGAACCCTGCCGCGCGCGCCTCATGGGCGGCAGCCTCCGATTTCGCCGCGTCCCGTCCCCAGATCGCGATCTCCTCGATCGGCCGGACGGTGGAATGGGCGGCGACGAGGTTCTGCGACAGCCGGCCGGCACCCACGACCAGAAGACGTTTCGCATCCGGCCGCGCGAGGTGGCGGGCGGCGAGCGCCGATGCGGCGGCCGTGCGCCGCGCCGTGAGCTCGCCGCCGTCGATGATCGCGAGCGCCTCGCCGGTCTTGCCGGAGGACAATAGGTAGCTGCCGTAGATGGCGGGAAGGCCGCGGCGCGTATTGCCCGGAAACACCGAGACGAGCTTGACGCCGATATAGGCGCCGGGTTGCCAGGCGGGCATCAGGAGCAGCGTCGCGCCCTCCTCGCCCGGCACCGCGACGTCGTGATGATGACGGACCGGCATGACGCAGTCGCCGGAAAACATCGCGGCAAGCGCCTCGATGAGGTCGGCAAAGGGCAGGGCGTCGCGGGTCTGTTGTTCTGAAAGGACGAGCATGGTGGTTTCCTCTGATCGGTGGAATGTCCATAGCGCGCGCAAGGGGGCTGCGAAAGCATCTTCGGTCCGCAGGGGCGAGGTACGGCATGGGCTTTCTTGTCCGCCACACGCCCAAGATGAAGTTTTTGCGACATAGGGCCCTTCGCCAACCTGCGGTGGTGAAAGGGAGGCCCTAGGCCGGGTATGATTTGAAATAGAGACGCAAAATCATAGGCTTGTAAAAAAATCGCCCTTTTCGAAGATCGCCTGTTGACTTGGTTCGTTGGTGGCCGTAGAAACCGCTTCACCAACGAGGGCGGCGGCGCTGCTGGCGACCGACGAACTCGCTCTGAGGTTTCCGAAGGATGCGGAGTGCTTGATCCGGTGTTGAGCTGGATGTGGCGTTGTGCTTTCGGGCTTTGGTTGAGACGGCTTTGTTT